>NZ_JBXWRU010000004.1:0-605225 GCF_059613085.1 Ruegeria sp. BHSC029 | reverse complement strand
GCCGAAATACTTGGTGATTGCTGCGGTCAGCGTCGTCTTGCCGTGGTCAACGTGGCCAATCGTGCCAATGTTGACGTGCGGCTTATTACGCTCAAACTTTTCCTTTGCCATGATGGCCTCCTTTTTCGGAAATGAAGGGAGCCCGGGCAGCAGGCTCCCTCTATTTTTCGGTTATGCGTATTTTGCCTGGATCTCTTCCGCGATGTTCTGCGGAACCGGATCATAGTGGTCGAACTGCATGGTGAACTGGGCGCGGCCCGACGACATCGAACGCAGAGTGTTGATGTAGCCGAACATGTTGGCCAGCGGCACGAATGCGTCGATCGCAATCGCGTTGCCGCGCGGCTCTTGTCCAGACACCTGGCCCCGACGCGAAGTCAGGTCGCCGATGATACCGCCGGTATATTCTTCCGGGGTGATCACTTCGACCTTCATGATCGGTTCCAGCAGTTTCGCGCCGGCCTTTTTCAGACCTTCGCGCATGCACATCCGCGCCGCGATTTCGAACGCCAGAACGCTCGAGTCGACGTCGTGGAATTTACCGTCCAACAGGGCAACCTTGAAGTCGATCACGGGGAAGCCGGCCAGCGGGCCGCTGTCCATGACGGACTGGATGCCTTTTTCGACACCCGGGATGTATTCCTTCGGAACGGCACCACCAACGATGCGGCTTTCGAACGAATAACCTTCGCCCGGTTCGGTCGGAGTGATCTCGAGCTTGACCTCAGCGAACTGACCCGAACCACCCGACTGTTTCTTGTGGGTGTAGGTGTGTTCGATCGGCATCGAGATGGTCTCACGATAGGCCACCTGCGGCGCACCGATGTTGGCTTCGACCTTGAACTCGCGCTTCAGACGGTCGACCAGGATGTCCAGGTGAAGTTCGCCCATGCCCTTCATGATGGTCTGACCCGATTCCAGGTCGGTTTCCACGCGGAAGGACGGGTCTTCGGCGGCCAGACGGGCCAGACCCTGAGACATCTTTTCCTGGTCGCCCTTGGTTTTGGGCTCGACCGCGATCTCGATCACCGGATCGGGGAAGGTCATGGTTTCCAGAACCACGGGATCCTTCGGATCGCAAAGGGTGTCACCGGTGGTGGTGTCTTTCAGACCCGCCAGAGCGATGATGTCGCCTGCGAACGCTTCTTCGATCTCTTCCCGGTTGTTCGAGTGCATCATCATCATACGACCGATGCGCTCTTTCTTGCCTTTGGTCGAGTTCAGGATCGAGTCGCCCTTGTTCAGAACGCCCGAGTAGATCCGGGTGAAGGTCAGCGAGCCAACGAAGGGGTCGTTCATGATTTTGAACGCCAGGCCCGAGAAGGCCATGTCATCGTCAGCGCGACGCGCGATGTTGCGGACTTCTTCCTCGTCACCGGGTTTGAAGCCCATGTAGTCGACAACGTCCAGCGGGCTGGGCAGATAGTCGATCACGGCGTTGAGCAGCGGCTGAACACCTTTGTTCTTGAACGCCGAACCACCCAGAACCGGCACGAAGTGCAGCGCCAGGGTGCCCTTGCGCAGCAGTTTGCGCAGGGTCGGAATGTCGGGCTCGTTGCCTTCCAGGTATTCCATCATCGCGTCGTCGTCTTCTTCGACGGCCGCTTCGATCATCTTGCCGCGCCATTCTTCAGCCATGTCCTTCAGGCTGTCGCGGATCGGAGCTTTGACCCAGCTTGCGCCCAGGTCTTCGCCCTGCCACAGCCATTCTTCCATGGTGACCAGGTCGATCAGGCCTTCCAGCTCGTTCTCGGCACCGATCGGGATACCGACAGGGACGGCGCGCGCGCCGGTGCGGTCTTCGATCATGCGAACGCAGTTGAAGAAGTCGGCGCCGATCTTGTCCATCTTGTTGACGAAGACCATGCGCGGAACTTTGTAGCGGTCAGCCTGACGCCACACGGTTTCGGTCTGGGGTTCGACACCGGCGTTTGCGTCCAAAACGCAGACGGCACCGTCGAGAACCGCCAGCGAACGCTCGACTTCGATGGTGAAGTCAACGTGGCCGGGGGTGTCGATGATGTTCAGGCGGTGCTTGGGGGTATCGGCGGTCTGACCGTCCTCGGTGCGCTCCCAGAAAGTGGTGGTCGCAGCCGAAGTGATGGTGATGCCGCGTTCCTGCTCCTGCTCCATCCAGTCCATGGTGGCTGCACCATCGTGCACCTCACCGATGTTGTGGGATTTGCCGGTGTAATACAGGATACGCTCCGAGCAGGTGGTCTTGCCTGCATCGATGTGCGCCATGATACCGAAGTTACGGTATAGTTCGAGCGGATATTCGCGTGCCATTTGGATAAGCCTCTGGGATTACCAACGATAGTGGCTGAAGGCTTTGTTCGCCTCGGCCATCTTGTGGGTGTCTTCGCGCTTCTTAACGGCAGTACCGCGGGACTGTACGGCGTCCAGCAGTTCGCCGGCGAGGCGTTCTTCCATGGTGTTTTCGTTGCGGCCGCGCGCGGCGGTGATCAGCCAGCGGATGGCCAGAGCTTCGCGGCGCTCGGGGCGCACTTCGACCGGAACCTGGTAGGTTGCACCACCAACCCGGCGCGAGCGAACCTCGACCGACGGCTTGATGTTGTCGAGTGCTTCGTGGAACACCTCGACAGGAGCGCGCTTGATCTTGCTCTCAACGCGGTCGAAGGCGTTGTAGACGATACGCTCTGCGACCGACTTCTTGCCGTCGATCATCAGGTTGTTCATGAATTTGGTCAGGACCTTGTCGCCAAATTTGGCGTCAGGCAGGACTTCGCGTTTTTCGGCGGCGTGACGACGTGACATATCAGCCTCTCCTTCTTACTTGGGACGCTTCGCGCCGTATTTCGAACGACGTTGCTTACGGTCTTTGACGCCCTGGGTATCCAGAACACCACGCAGGATGTGGTAGCGGACACCCGGAAGGTCTTTCACACGGCCGCCACGGATCAGAACAACCGAGTGTTCTTGCAGGTTGTGGCTTTCACCCGGGATGTACGAAATGACTTCGTAACCGTTGGTCAGGCGCACCTTGGCAACCTTACGCATAGCCGAGTTCGGCTTCTTCGGCGTGGTGGTGTACACGCGGGTGCAGACGCCGCGCTTCTGCGGGCACTGCTCCAGGTGCATGGACTTCGAGCGTTTTACTTTGGGCTGCCGCGGTTTGCGGATCAGCTGTTGAATAGTTGGCATTCCGGTTTCTTCCCCGTTTTGCAACACACATGACATGCACGCGCGTTGCGTGCGGCTAACTTCGCTGCGCCAATGCGTCCACAAGCGCAAAACCCGCGAGCGTTCCCATTCCGAGGTGAACGTCGCGGTTGGTTATCAGAGGGCGCGAACTGCAAAATTGTCCGGGCCTTGACCAGTTCAATACTGAAATCGGTTTTGGGGCGGCCCCCGGTACCGAGATGACGGGCGTATAGGGGGAGTCGGCCCGACTGTCAACAGCCCCGGCAGATGCCCGCCCGCCTTGCAGCCGTGCGTCGCGGCGGAAGCGACATCGGTTGCGGTGTCACATCCCTCGGGGCATAGTCCGCACTGGTGTATTCCTACCGGAAGTGAAGATGCAAGTCATTGGTCTGTGCCGTTTCTCCTACCCGGCCATCGGCGGGTTCCAGACCATGCACGAGTCGGTCGAAGCGCGCCGGCGCTATCTGTATGACCCCCGGCGTCTGGACGCGCGGTTCCGCCTGTTCGAGGCCTGTGCCCTGCCCGCCCTGCGCGCCCAGACGGATCCGCGGTTTCAGTTTGTGATCGTGACCGGGACCTGCCTGCCTCGGGTCGCCCGCGATCGTCTGAACGACCTGACTTCGGGCATGAAACAAGTGCAAATCGTCTCGCGGGAACCCGGCCGGCATCGCTCTATCATGAAGGACGTCCTGAACCGGGCACGCTTGAACCCTGACCTGCCATGCCTGCAATTCCGTCATGATGACGACGATGCGATTGCGGTGGATTTCGTCGAATTGCTGCGCCGCGCGGTTCAGGACGCCGAAGGGCTGGTGCGGCGCAACAAGATGGTTGCCATCGATTTCAATCACGGCTTTCTTGCCCGGTTCGACGCCAGCGGAATCCAGGCCACGCCGGTTCACCGGTCCCTGCTGGGTGTTGGTTTTGGGATGTATGTGCGCGGCGGTTGTGAGCTGACGATCATGAACTTTGCCCACCAAAAGATCGGCAACTTCATGCCAGTCATCAGCCAGAACGAACCGCCGATGTGGGTGCGCACTCTCAACGGGTTCAACGATTCACCCAACACCCGCACAAGCAAGGCCAAGCTGGAACCATTGACCCCCGCTCTGGCAAAGCAGTTCGAAACCCGGTTTGCAATTGATCCGGCGGTGGTCCGACGCGTCTATTCGGACGCCTGAAGTGCCCGCTCGCGAAAGAGGGTGAACAGGCCCGCGGTGACCACCAGTGCGGCACCCAGCATGGTGATCCGGTCAGGCCAATCTCCGAATACCGCCCATCCCAGACCCAAGGCCCAGATCAGGCTCGAGTATCGGAACGGCGCGACAAAGCTGACCTCGCCAACGCGCATCACCATGACGCTGAAGAGATACCCCAGCAGGACGAAAACTGCTGCCGAGGCAATCAACATCCCCGACCCGGCCGTCATCGGCACCCAACCCTGGAAGACCGAGGCAATTGCCGCACCGGTGGTAATCGTCAATGAGGTTGCCAAAGTGACGACCATCGACGGCACCTCGGGCGACATTCGGCGGGTGATCAAATCCCGAGCCGTCACGCAGATGACGGCAATCAAGGCATACATGGCATAGATGCTGAATCCGTCCGGACCCGGTCGCACGATCAGCAACATGCCTGCAAACCCCAATGCAATGGCCATGATCCGCCGCCACCCGATCTGTTCCGAAAAGAACAGGGCCGCACCCAGGGTTACGGTCAGCGGCAGGGCCTGCAGAACCGCGGTCACATTGGCCAGCGGCATGTGCATCAAAGCCGTGAGGAAGAAGAACGTCGCCGACAATTCCGCCACGCAACGAAAAGCCACCAACCAGCGGTCGTGCCGCCCGAACCGCAGATGCAATGCCCCCAGATGCCGCGCCAACGCAAAAACCAGGATGGTCGCCAACAACCCACGCAGAGCCACCAGTTGGAACAGTGGCACCTCCTGACCAGCCGCTTTGACCAGCGTGTCGTTCACAGTGAATGCGGCCATGCTGCCCATCATCAGCAGGGCGCCTTTGACGTTCGGTGTCATTGCCGTGGCCCGGTTTCAATCTGGTCCCGGCATTGGCATCTCACCTGAGCAGATTGTCAACTTGTGATACGGCCAATTCGATTTTGTTTGGTCCGATCGCAGTTGTACCTGATCACTGCCATGGGGTGGGTTTCTGCGTTGCCGCCTACAGGTAGTTCAGCTTCTGCGTGACCCAGAACAGTATCTCTGCAAGTGGCGAAATCGGCCCGGCCTTGTCGGTCATCACAAGCGCGGTGCCCGACGCGCCGAATTGAAGTGTTTCCAGAGGTACATCGCCAGGAAGTTCGATGAGGACCGGAAAGCTGGTGATCCCGACAAGTTCGCGCATCGAGGGCAAACCGGAGCGGAGATCCAGTGCGCCCTCAGACAGGGCCGGCGGAAACCCTGAAATAGTTCCCGTGATCTCGGATCCCGGCTGGGTTCGCAGCGCCACACGGATTTCATCGCCAAGGCCGACATTGGATCGGCTGGATTGGGGCAGCGAGGCCACCAACGCGTGGTTCGTCGGATCTATGAAGGTCAATGCGCCCTGGAAGGTCGTCGCGCGATTGCCCGGGCGCAGCGTGACCGCAGTGACGATCCCGTCGCCCGGCGCAAAGACTTCCGTCTGCTTGAGGTTCCATTCGGCCTGCGCAAGCGCCTGTTCGGCCTCCACGACCGCCACATCCTCACCGTCGATCTGAGCTGCGATCCGGCGCTCCAGCCCCGCTTTGCGGGCTTCTGCTGCACGAATGCTTGCGGTGAGCTGTTCGATCGTCGCAACCGCTTCCTGCAGTTTGAAGGTGGTGGATGCGCCACGCTCTTCCAGTTGAACGATGTCATCCCGCCGCTGCTGCCCAAAAACGAGCTGCGCGGTCAATGAAGCGATATCGGCTTCGGCAGCCGCCAGATCCGTGGTCAATTGGTCCGCTGCAGACCGGGCGGCTTCCAGAGATGCCTCCAGCCGCGCTACCTCGAGCACGTAGAATTCGGGATCGATTCTGAACAAAAGATCGCCTTCGTTGACCCTCTGGTTCGGCTCAACGGCAACTTCGACGACCGTTCCGGAGACATTGGGCACAATGCTTGTCTGAACGCCCAGAACCGACACTGGCCCCGTAGGCGCCGTGTGGTTGAGTGCGCCGATGACAACCAATGCAACGACAGCGGCCCCACCGTACGACACGGTCTTCCAGAAGCCATTCCAGGGCAGCAGGCTGAACTTGGAAAAGACCAGCCAAATCACGCCAAAATACAAACCGAGGACTATGAGCATCCGAGCAAGACCCGTGTTGAGTTTCAAACAGTGATGACAGGAGCAATTCCATTACCACATTCCGATTTTTGAGTATGCAGCAGTTCCGTTTGAAATCACAGTGTTTGGAACTAACCCTGGCCGCTTCCGGCACCGGCCGAAACAAAAAAAGGCCCCGCGGAACCGCAGGGCCTGTCTGAGTTTCTCGTCGCCGATATTATTCGCGGCTTTCCGGAGTTTCCACCAGCGAGTCCAGCTCGTCGCCGACCATGTCATCATCCATCATCGGAGCGGCCAGCGCGGCTGCGGCCTCGGCCTCTTCGCGACGTGCCTCAATGACGACATTGTCACGCTGCTGCGCGATCTGGCGGACACGCTGTGTTGCACCACCGGTACCGGCCGGGATCAGACGGCCGACGATGACGTTCTCTTTCAGGCCAACCAGCTTGTCCTTCTTGCCCTGAACCGAAGCTTCGGTCAGCACACGGGTGGTTTCCTGGAACGACGCCGCCGAGATGAACGAACGCGTTTGCAGCGAAGCCTTGGTGATCCCCAGAAGGATCGGCTCGCCCTGGGCCGGACGACCACCGCGGGCAATGGTCTTCTCGTTGGCCGCGTCGAACTCCTGTTTGTCGACATGCTCGCCCTTCAGCAAGGTGGTGTCGCCCGAGTCCAGGATCTCCCACTTCTGCAGCATCTGGCGCACGATGACTTCGATGTGCTTGTCGTTGATCTTCACGCCCTGCAGGCGGTAGACCTCTTGCACCTCGTTGATCATGTAGTCAGCCAGCGCCTCGACACCCATGATCGACAGGATGTCATGCGGAGCCGGGTTACCGTCCATGATGTAGTCACCCTTCTGCACGAAGTCGCCTTCCTGCACAGGGATGTGCTTGCCCTTGGGCACCATGTACTCGATCGTCTCCAGCGACTCGTCGACCGGCTCGATGCTGATGCGGCGCTTGTTCTTGTAGTCGCGGCCAAAGCGCACGTAACCATCGGCTTCCGCGATGATTGCGTGATCCTTCGGACGACGCGCTTCGAACAGTTCGGCCACACGCGGCAGACCACCGGTGATGTCCTTGGTCTTGGCGCCTTCACGCGGGATACGCGCAACAACGTCACCGGCTTCGATCTTCTGACCGTCTTCGACCGACAGGATCGCGTCCACAGACATCGGATAGTGAACCGGGTTGCCCGCATCGTTGCGGACCGGCTCGCCGTTGTCGTCCACCAGAATAATCTCGGGCTTCAGATCGCTGCCTTTGGGGGCCGCGCGCCAGTCGATCACGATCTTCTGGGTCATACCGGTTGCATCGTCGGTCTCGTCGCGGACAGCAATGCCCGAAACCAGGTCGACGTATTTTGCGGTACCGGCTTTCTCGGCAATGATCGGCAGGGTGTAGGGGTCCCACTCGAACAGCTTGTCGCCGCGCTTGACCTTGGTGCCTTCCTTGACGAACAGCTTCGAACCGTAGCCCAGCTTGAAGCTGGCGCGCTCTTCGCCGTGCTCATCCTTGATCACCAGCTTCATGTTCCGGCCCATGACCAGGCTTTCGCCGGCGGCATTGACCAGAATCTGCTGGTTCTCAAAGGCAACGACACCGTCCTGGTTCGCTTCCTGGAACGACTGCTGACCACCTTGCGCAACACCACCGATGTGGAAGGTCCGCATCGTCAGCTGCGTACCCGGTTCACCGATCGACTGCGCGGCGATGATGCCGACAGCCTCACCGGTGTTCACCATGGTCCCGCGTGCAAGGTCACGACCGTAGCAGGTTGCACAGACGCCTTCCTCGGACTCACAGGTCAGAGGCGAGCGGATGCGCATCGAGGCAACACCGGCCTCGTCGATCGTATCGGCCATGCGTTCGTCGATCAGCTGTCCTGCGGCGACGATGACCTCGTCGGTCCCCGGACGCAGAACGTCATCCGCGGCCACACGGCCCAGAACGCGTTCTGCCAGCGACGCGACGACTTCACCGTCATTGACCGCAGCCTCGGCCGTGATCGCACGGTCGGTTCCACAATCAACCTCGCGCACGATGCAATCCTGCGCCACGTCAACAAGACGACGGGTCAGGTAGCCCGAGTTCGCCGTCTTCAGAGCGGTATCCGACAGACCCTTACGGGCACCGTGGGTCGAGTTGAAGTATTCAAGAACGGTCAGACCTTCCTTGAAGTTCGAGATGATCGGCGTCTCGATGATGTCGCCGTTCGGCTTGGCCATCAGGCCGCGCATGCCGCCCAGCTGCTTCATCTGGGTCACCGAGCCACGCGCACCGGAGTGCGCCATCATGTAGACCGAGTTCGGCTCTTTGTCGGCGCCGCCCTCATCCTTGGCCACGGCCGAGATGGTGCGCATCATGGCTTCGGTTACGCGGTCGTTACACTTCGACCAGGCATCGACAACCTTGTTGTACTTTTCGCCCTGAGTGATCAGGCCGTCCATGTACTGCTGTTCGAAGTCTTTCACTTGTTCGCGGGTTTCGTCCACGATGCCCCACTTGTCCTCGGGGATCACCATGTCGTCCTTGCCGAACGAAATACCGGCCTTGAAAGCTTCCTTGAAGCCCATCGACATGATCTGGTCGCAGAAGATCACCGACTCTTTCTGGCCGCAGTAGCGGTAGACGGTGTCGATCACCTGTTGCACTTCTTTCTTCCGCAACAGGCGGTTGACCAGTTCAAACGGTGCCTTGTTGTTCTTGGGCAGCAGAGCCCCCAAGCGAACACGGCCCGGCGTGGTTTCAAAACGCTTCTGAACCTCGTTGCCTTCTTCGTCGATCTGGGTGATCCGCGCGGTGATTTTCGAGTGCAGGTGCACCTCGCCCGCGTCCAGCGCGTGCTGGACTTCGTCGATCGAACCAAAGACCTTGCCTTCGCCGGGCATGCCTTCGCGTTCCAGGGTCACGTAGTAGAGACCCAGGATCATGTCCTGCGACGGAACGATGATCGGAGCGCCGTTTGCAGGCGACAGAACGTTGTTCGTCGACATCATCAGAACACGCGCTTCCAGCTGCGCCTCAAGGCTCAGCGGGACGTGAACGGCCATCTGGTCACCGTCGAAGTCGGCGTTGAAGGCCGAACAGACCAGCGGGTGCAGCTGGATGGCTTTACCTTCGATCAGGACCGGCTCGAACGCCTGAATGCCAAGACGGTGCAGTGTCGGCGCACGGTTCAGCATGACTGGGTGTTCGCGGATCACCTCGTCGAGGATATCCCACACTTCGGGACGCTCTTTCTCGACCAGCTTCTTCGCCTGCTTCACGGTCGAAGACAGACCCTTGGCTTCAAGGCGCGAGTAGATGAACGGCTTGAACAATTCCAGCGCCATCTTCTTGGGCAGACCACACTGGTGCAGCTTGAGTTCCGGACCGGTCACGATGACCGAACGGCCCGAGAAGTCGACGCGCTTGCCCAGAAGGTTCTGACGGAAGCGGCCCTGCTTGCCTTTCAGCATGTCCGACAGCGATTTCAGCGGACGCTTGTTGGCGCCGGTGATCACGCGGCCACGACGGCCGTTGTCAAACAGAGCATCAACAGATTCCTGCAGCATCCGCTTTTCGTTGCGGACGATGATGTCAGGTGCACGCAGTTCGATCAGGCGCTTCAGACGGTTGTTCCGGTTGATGACACGGCGATACAGATCGTTCAGATCCGAAGTCGCAAAACGGCCACCATCCAGCGGAACCAGCGGACGCAGTTCCGGCGGAATGACCGGAATCACGGTCATCACCATCCACTCGGGCCGGTTGCCGGACTCGAGGAAGGATTCAACAACCTTCAGACGCTTGATGATCTTCTTGGGCTTCAGCTCGCCGGTGGCTTCGGCCAGATCAGCGCGCAGTTGCTCGGCTTCGGCTTCCAGATCGATCTGGGCCAGCATCTCACGGATGGCTTCGGCACCGATATTCGCGGTGAACGCGTCCATGCCATAGGCATCCTGCGCGTCCATGTACTCTTCCTCGGTCAGCATCTGGCCGTAGGTCAGGTCCGTCAGACCGGGCTCGATGACGACGTAGTTTTCAAAGTACAGAACGCGTTCCAGATCGCGCAGCGTCATGTCCAGCATCAGACCGATGCGGGAAGGCAGCGATTTCAGGAACCAGATGTGAGCGACGGGCGCGGCCAGTTCGATGTGGCCCATACGCTCGCGGCGAACCTTCTGCAGGGTGACTTCCACACCGCATTTCTCGCAGACAACGCCGCGATACTTCATCCGCTTGTATTTGCCGCACAGGCATTCGTAGTCTTTGATCGGGCCAAAGATACGCGCGCAGAACAGGCCGTCACGCTCGGGCTTGAACGTCCGGTAGTTGATGGTTTCGGGCTTCTTGATCTCGCCATAGGACCAAGACAGGATCCGCTCGGGCGACGCCAGCGAGACCTTGATCTCGTCGAAAACCTTGGGCGGCGTCAGCGGGTTGAACGGGTTGTTGGTGATTTCCTGGTTCATTTGTTACCTCAAATCTTGCGGAAGGGGGGACGGGAGAAAGGGCAGCGCCCTTACTCCTCAACCTCCGCATCCAGGAGTTCCATATTCAGGCCGAGGCCACGGACTTCTTTAACCAGAACGTTGAACGATTCCGGTACGCCCGCCTCGAAGTTATCCTCGCCCTTGACGATCGACTCATAGACCTTGGTCCGGCCGGCGACGTCATCCGATTTCACGGTGAGCATCTCCTGCAGGGTGTAGGCGGCGCCGTAAGCTTCCAGAGCCCAGACCTCCATCTCACCAAAGCGCTGACCACCGAACTGCGCCTTGCCGCCCAGCGGCTGCTGGGTCACCAGGCTGTACGGCCCGGTCGAACGCGCGTGGATCTTGTCGTCCACCAGGTGGTGCAGTTTCAGCAGATACTTGATGCCCACGGTCACCGGACGCGCGAACTGCTCGCCGGTGCGGCCGTCGAACAGGATCGACTGACCGCTTTCCGAGAAACCGGCGCGGATCAGCGCGTCGTTGACGTCGGCCTCTTTGGCGCCGTCAAAGACCGGAGTTGCGATCGGAACACCGCGGGTCACGTTGCTGGCCGCTTCGATCAGCTGATCTTCGTCCATGCCGCTGATGCCCTCTTCGTAGACATCCTCGCCATAGGCGTGTTTCATCGCGTCACGAACCGGCGTCAGGTCGCCCGAGCGGCGGTATTCCTGCAGCGCCTCGTCGATCTTCAGACCCAGACCGCGCGCGGCCCAACCCATGTGGGTTTCAAGGATCTGACCGACGTTCATACGCGACGGCACGCCCAGAGGGTTCAGACAGAAGTCGACCGGAGTACCATCCGCAAGGAACGGCATGTCCTCCATCGGCACGACCTTCGAGATCACACCCTTGTTCCCGTGACGGCCGGCCATCTTGTCGCCCGGCTGCAGCTTGCGCTTCACGGCGATGAAGACCTTGACCATCTTCATCACGCCCGGCGGCAGGTCGTCGCCACGGCGGACCTTCTCGACCTTGTCTTCGAAACGGGCATCCAGGGCGCGTTTCTGCACCTCGTACTGCTCGTTCAGAGCCTCGACGATCTGGGCGTCCTTCTCGTCTTCCAGCGCCAGCTGCCACCACTGACCGCGGGTCAGCGACTCGAGCAGCTCTTCGGTGATCTCCGAGCCCGCCTTGACGCCTTTCGGCCCCTTGACGGCGGTTTTGCCCAGGATCATCGACTTGAGACGCGCATAGATGTTGCGGTCCAGGATCGCCAGTTCGTCGTCCCGGTCACGGGCCAGACGTTCGACTTCCTCACGCTCGATCTGCAGCGCACGCTCGTCTTTCTCGACGCCGTGACGGTTGAAGACGCGGACTTCGACGACCGTACCGTAATCGCCCGGCTTCACGCGCAGCGAGGTATCGCGCACGTCAGATGCTTTTTCACCGAAGATGGCGCGCAGCAGCTTTTCTTCCGGGGTCATCGGGCTTTCGCCCTTCGGAGTGATCTTGCCGACCAGAATATCGCCCGGTTCAACATCCGCACCGATGTAAACGATGCCCGCCTCGTCGAGGTTGCGCAGCGCTTCTTCACCGACGTTCGGGATGTCGCGGGTGATCTCTTCCGGGCCCAGCTTGGTGTCACGGGCGGCGACTTCGAATTCCTCGATATGGACCGAGGTAAAGACGTCGTCACGCGCGATACGTTCCGAGATCAGGATCGAGTCTTCGTAGTTGTAACCGTTCCACGGCATGAACGCGACGACCACGTTCTTACCCAAGGCCAGTTCACCCATATCGGTCGACGGACCATCGGCAATGACTTCGCCCTTCTGGACGGTGTCACCCACCTTGATCAGCGGACGCTGGTTGATGCAGGTGTTCTGGTTCGAACGCTGGAACTTGCGCAGACGATAGATGTCAACGCCGGCATCGCCCAGCTCCAGATCTTCGGTGGCGCGGATAACGATACGCTGGGCATCAACCTGGTCGATGATGCCGGCACGTTTCGCCTGGATCGCAGCACCCGAGTCGATCGCAACCTTTTCCTCAATCCCGGTACCGACCAGCGGCGCCTCGGCCCGCAGCAGCGGAACCGCCTGACGTTGCATGTTCGAGCCCATCAGAGCGCGGTTGGCGTCGTCATTTTCAAGGAACGGGATCAGCGAGGCCGCAACCGAGACCAGCTGCTTCGGCGAAACGTCGATCAGGTCCACGTTCTCGCGCGGGGCAAGCGTGTAGTCACCGGCCTGACGGGTCGAGACCAGATCGTTGATGAACTTGCCATCCGTATCCAGCGTCGCGTTGGCCTGGGCCACGGTGTGACGCATTTCCTCGGTCGCGGACATGTAGTGAACCTCATCGGTCACCTGCCCGCCTTTCACGACGCGATAGGGGGTTTCGATGAAACCGTACTTGTTCACGCGGGCAAAGGTGGCCAGCGAGTTGATCAGACCGATGTTCGGACCTTCAGGTGTTTCAATCGGGCACATCCGACCATAGTGGGTCGGGTGCACGTCGCGCACCTCAAAACCCGCACGCTCGCGCGTCAGACCACCCGGGCCAAGCGCCGACAGGCGGCGTTTGTGGGTGACTTCCGACAGCGGGTTGGTCTGGTCCATGAACTGCGACAGCTGCGAGCTGCCGAAGAATTCACGCACGGCGGCCGCCGCCGGTTTCGCGTTGATCAGGTCCTGCGGCATGACGGTGTCGATCTCGACCGACGACATGCGCTCTTTGATGGCGCGTTCCATGCGCAGCAGGCCGACGCGGTACTGGTTTTCCATCAATTCGCCGACCGAGCGCACACGACGGTTGCCTAGGTGGTCGATGTCGTCCACGTCGCCTTTGCCGTCACGAAGCTCGACCAGTGCCTTGATGCAGGCCACGATGTCTTCGCGGCGCAGAGTCCGCAGGGTGTCCGGAGCATCCAGGTTCAGGCGCATGTTCATCTTCACGCGGCCAACGGCCGACAGATCATAGCGCTCGCTGTCGAAGAACAGAGTGTCGAACAGAGCCGACGCGGCCTCGACGGTGGGCGGCTCGCCCGGACGCATGACGCGGTAGATGTCCATCAGCGCGCTTTCGCGGCCCATGTTCTTGTCCTGCGCCATGGTGTTGCGGATGTACGGACCGACGTTGATGTTGTCGATGTCCAGAACCGGAATATCGGTGATGCCGGCATCGATCAGCTCCTTCACGGTGCCGCCGATCAGCTCGCCATCCTTGTCATATTCCAGCGTCAGTTCATCACCGGCTTCGACATAGATCGCACCGGTTTCTTCATTGATGATGTCCTTGGCGACGAACTTGCCGACGATGTGGTCGAACGGCACCAGTAGGTCGGTGACCTTGCCCTCGTCGATCAGCTGCTTGACCGCGCGCGGGGTGACCTTCTTGCCGGCTTCGGCAATCACTTCTCCGCTTTTTGCGTCGATCAGGTCATAGGTGGGACGGGTGCCGCGCACACGTTCGGGGAAGAACGGGGTGACCCAGCCCTTCTTCTTGTTCAGCTTGTAGGACACGGTGTCGTAATACGCGTCCATGATCGCTTCCTGGTCCAGGCCCAGGGCATAGAGCAGCGTGGTCACCGGCAGTTTGCGGCGACGGTCGATGCGTGCGTAGACGATGTCCTTGGCGTCGAACTCGAAGTCCAGCCAGCTGCCGCGGTACGGGATAATGCGGCAGGCAAACAGCAGCTTGCCCGAGGAGTGAGTCTTGCCCTTGTCGTGGTCGAAGAACACACCGGGCGACCGGTGCATCTGGGACACGATCACGCGCTCGGTGCCGTTCACGATGAAGGTGCCGTTCGGCGTCATCAGGGGCATGTCGCCCATGAACACGTCCTGTTCCTTGATGTCCTTGACCGATTTGGCCCCGGTGTCTTCGTCGACATCAAACACGATCAGGCGCAGGGTGACCTTCAGCGGCGCGCTGTAGGTCATGTCACGCTGCATGCACTCTTCAACGTCGTATTTCGGCTTTTCCAGCTCGTATTTCACGAATTCCAGCACGGAAGTTTCGTTGAAATCCTTGATCGGAAAGACCGATTGGAACACGCCGTTGATACCTTCGCCGTCGGTCGGCTGATCGGCATCGCCAGAGCGCAGGAATAGATCATAGGAGGATTTCTGGACCTCGATGAGGTTCGGCATTTCCAGGACTTCGCGGATTTTGCCGTAGTATTTCCGAAGACGTTTCTGGCCAAGGAACGATTGAGCCATGTCAGATGTCACCTTTCGATGTTCTCAGCGGGCAAAAACACCGTCGGGCCCCGGCGCCTTGCACATACGAGACGACACGTCCGGATCAATTCGTGGCCACCGTCCCGAATGGTAGCCTCCCGATCCGCGAACCGCGTCTTAGAAAACGCCCCAGCACATGAGGCCCTTTCTAAGACAGGTTCGGCTGGACCCGGATTTCTCCGGGCCCAGCCAAATTCCACGGCGCATCCGCGATGCACCGAAAGACAGGCTTAGGCCAGCTCGACCTCGGCGCCAGCTGCTTCCAGCTTGCCCTTGATCTCTTCGGCTTCTGCCTTGTCCACGCCTTCTTTGATCTTGCCGCCGGCTTCGACCAGTTCCTTGGCTTCTTTCAGGCCCAGGCCGGTGATGCCGCGAACTTCTTTGATGACGTTGATTTTCGAAGCGCCGGCGTTCTTCAGAACGACGTCGAATTCGGTTTTCTCTTCCTCAGCTGCACCGCCGGCATCGCCAGCTGCGCCTGCGACCATGACGGCGCCGCCAGCTGCGGGCTCGATGCCGTACTCGTCCTTGAGGATGGTTTTCAGTTCTTGTGCTTCCAGCAGGGTCAGACCAACGATCTCTTCTGCCAGTTTCTTCAGATCAGCCATTGTATCAGCTCTTTCCGTTTACAGTGTGTGTTCCAACGTCAGGGCATGTGCCCCACGCAGATCATTCAGTGCCAACCGCTTACGCAGCTTCCGCCTTCTCTTCGATGGTGGAAAGGATGCTTGCGATGTTGCTTGCAGGTGCGCCAATTGCACCGGCGATGTTCGAAGCAGGCGCGCCGATGCAGCCCACGATCGAAGCAATAAGCTCTTCACGCGACGGCATTTTCGACACGGCTGTGACACCAGCCCGGTCCAGAGCGTTCTCGCCCATTGCACCGCCAAGGATCTCGAACTTCTGGTTCTCCTTAGCGAAGTCCTCGGCCACCTTGGCTGCTGCCACGGGGTCCTCGGAATAGGTCAGAACAGTCATACCCGTCAGCAGGTCAGCAATGCTCGCACATGGCTTACCGTCGAGGGCGATTTTGGCGAGCCTGTTCTTGGCAACACGCACGGAGCCGCCCGCGTCACGAGCACGTGCGCGAAGGTCCTGCATCTCGGCAACTGTCAGACCGGCGTAGTGAGCAACCACTACGACGCCAGAGCTTTCGAAGATTTGGCCGAGTTCCTCGACCACTTTCTCTTTCTGGGCTCTATCCACAGTTCTCTCCAAGTTAGGGGCGATATTTCACCCCGGCTCATATTTGCCGAGGGCTGCGCCCCGGCGTTCAGGTCCGTTGTTACGGGATTGGCCAAAATGCGCCCGAGGGTCAGGACCCTCGAAATTCTTTGGTCTTACCCGTCTCAGGCAGGGAATTAAGGGGCCGGAAGGACCCACCCACCGTCTTGGACGAAACGAAATAAAGCGCACGACGAATCGCACGCTTTATTCCGCAGCCCTCTTTAGGGCAGATGGCCGGGGTTTCCAAGGGGTAAATTGCCCGAACCCCAAGCCGGTAGACAATGACCGCAAACCCGAACAGGATCAACGGATGATCAAGTTGAAATCCATTTCCAAGCCGCAATTCCTGTTTCGTCAGATTTCTCGCCAATTATGGGTTCGTACCAGCCTGATCGCCGCTCTCGCCGTGGTCAGCGCGGGGATTGGCACCTACCTCGGCGGCTTCGTCCCCGACTTTCTCGCACAACGGCTGAGCACCGAGGCCGTGGCAAAGATCCTCGGCATTCTGGCGTCGTCCATGCTGGCGGTGACGACCTTTTCTCTGTCGATCATGGTCGCGGCACAGCGATGGGCCTCGAACCAGTCCTCTCCGCGCGCCCAGCAGGTGATCGAAGAAGACAGTGTCTCGCAAAACGTGCTGGCCACGTTTCTCGGCGCATTCATCTTCGCGCTCGTATCGTTGATCCTTGTCGAAACCGGGGTCTATACCCAGCAGTCCATCGCCGTTGCGCTTGCGTTCACCTTGGTGGTGATCTTTTTGGTGACACTGGCGCTCTTGCTCTGGATCGACCAATTGCCCAGCTATGGCAGCATCTCCGAAACGGCGCGCAAGATAGAAAAGAACGCCAAGGACACCATGACCCGAGCCATAGAACTGCCGTGCCTCGGCGCCATTCCGTATCAAGCCGCCGCGGATGTTCCGCAAACCGGTCACGACGTGCGGGCCAGTTCGACAGGGAACGTGCGCCACGTGGATGTCGGCATGCTGCATTCCTGCGCCGAAGAGAACGACTGCGAGATCTGGATCATGGCGCTGCCGGGGCAGTTCGTGACCGAAGGCCAACCCCTGGCCAGAGCGACCCGGAAAATGGATGGTGAAACCATCCGGGAAGCCTTCGTGATCGGGACCGAGCGCAGCTTCAATCAAGACCCCCGCTTTGGCATTCAAACCCTGTCCGAAATCGCGCAGCGCGCGCTCTCACCGGGTATCAACGACCCGATGACTGCAATTCAGATGGTCGAGAGGTTGCTGCGGGTTCTCCTCCCACTTGGCTCGCGGCCCACCCAGCCCGCCGACCCGCAATTCCCGAGAATCCATGCCCCGGAGATCGCGATCGACACGTTCCTACGTGACGCTTATGCGGCCATTTCCCGGGATGCCGGTGACAAGGTCGAAGTCCACGAGGCCATTCTCAGCGCGCTGACCCGACTAACGCAGACTCAAGACGGTGCAATGACAACCGCGGCCCACGCGGCTGCGAACCAGGCATTGACCGTTGCCGAGCGCGACCTCAGGCTGGAGGCCGACAAGGCACGCGTGCGCGAAATACCCAATCAGGTCACAGTCGAACCTGCTATCTGAGAGCAAAAGAAAACCCCGGGCAGGATGACCGCCCGGGGTTCGAATTTCCGAAAGAACGTGTCGGCTTATTCGCCCGAAGCTTGCGCCACATCCACGGTCACGCCGGGGCCCATGGTCGAGCTCAGCGCGATTTTCTTCATATAGGTGCCCTTGGCGCCCGACGGCTTCGCCTTGGCAACGGCCGAGATGAAGGCACGGACGTTTTCCGCCAGCTTGGCTTCGTCGAACGACGCCTTGCCAACGCCTGCGTGTACGACACCACCTTTTTCCGCCTTGAACTGAACTTCACCGCCCTTGGCTGCTTCCACGGCCGCTTTCACGTCCATGGTCACGGTGCCAACCTTGGGGTTCGGCATCAGGTTGCGGGGGCCCAGAACCTTACCCAGACGACCGACGATCGGCATCATGTCCGGGGTTGCGATGCAACGGTCAAAGTCGATGTTGCCGGCCTGGATGCTTTCCATCAGGTCCTCGGCGCCGACGATGTCCGCACCGGCTTCTTTCGCCTCTTCAGCCTTGGGGCCGCGCGCGAAGACAGCAACGCGCATGTCCTTGCCGGTACCGTTCGGCAGACCGACGACGCCGCGCACCATCTGGTCTGCGTGACGGGTGTCGACGCCCAGGTTCATGGCGATTTCGATGGTTTCGTCAAACTTCGACGTTGCGTTGGCCTTGACCAGTGCAACTGCCTCTTCGACCGACAGGTTTTCCTTGCCGGCGACGGCTTCGCGCGCTGCGCGGGTACGTTTACCGAGTTTTGCCATCTTACTTCACCTCGATGCCCATGGAACGGGCCGAGCCCAGGATGATCTTCATTGCGCCTTCGACGTCGTTGGCGTTCAGATCCTTCATTTTGGCTTCGGCGATCTCGCGCACTTGCTTGGTGGTCACGGTTGCCACGGTCTCACGGCCGGGGTTCTCCGCGCCACGGGGGCGGTTGCGCTTGCCGACCGGCTTCAGACCGGCCGCCTTCTTCAGGTAGTAAGACGCGGGCGGCGTCTTGATGTCCATGGTGAAGGACTTGTCCTGATAGTAGGTGATCACTGTCGGGCACGGAGCGCCGGGCTCCATGTCTGCGGTCTTGGCGTTGAACGCCTTGCAGAATTCCATGATGTTGATGCCGCGCTGACCCAGCGCCGGACCAACTGGCGGCGACGGGTTCGCCTGACCTGCAGGAACCTGCAGCTTCATCGTACCAGCAAGCTTCTTGGCCATTTGGTTTTCCTTTCAACGTGAATGGGACGCGTCCCATCCGGTTTTATGTTGCGTGGTCCGATCCGGAATCGCGATCCCTGCGATCTCCCACGAGAGAATCTCGCCCGAAGACGATAGGGGCGGCGTTTACAGGGGAACGAATGGGTTGGCAAGAGCATGCCACTGAAAACCGGATGGCTGGCGAAGCCGCCTTCCCAACGGCGTCCGTCGGCATGCAGGCTCCGCCCCCGCTATCGATCGGCAGACGCCTCCGGCTGAACGGCGCGCTGGTAGAGATGCCAAGTGGTATGCCCAAGGATCGGCAACGTAAAGACAAGCCCCAGAAACGCCGGCACCAGCGACAACAGCATCGTGACCGAGATGATGGCCGCCCAGCCAAGCATGACCACAGGGCTTTCGGCGACAACACGGAGCGATGTAAGCATGGCCGTTACGAAATCGGTGTCGCGATCCAGCAGCAAGGGCATGGCAACAACAGTAACCGAAAACAGAACTGCGGACAGAAACGCACCGACGCAAGTGCCAACAGCCAGGAAAGCCCAGCCTTGGGGGGTAAAGAACACGGAGTTCAGGAAACCGTCGAAATCCGAAAACGAGGCATTCTGCAGGATGATCGCCAACCAAAGCCGAACCTGATAGATCCATACCCAGAAAACGAACAGCGTAACGAAGGCCATCCAGCCCATTTCCCGCTTACGCTGATTGGCCATGACCGTCAGTATTTCCGACCAGCCAAAATCCTCTCCGGCCTGAAGTCGACGCGACATCTCATAGAGGCCTGCAGCGGCGAAAGGGGCGACCAGCGGAAATCCCACGACGGCGGGAATGATCATCCAAATCTTGCCAAGCCAGACCAGGCTCCAGACCAGCAGAAACCCGAAAACGGCATAGAACAGTCCGAAAAATCCGCTCATTATGGGACGCGCCAGAAAGTCGGAAAACCCGGCCTTCAGCGAGTCGGTGATGTCGGCGGCGGTGACCGTGTTGACCACAGGGATCGTCCGCTGAGGCGGGGCCAGCTTGTCGGGTGGCGTGGGGCCTGCAGCCTTGGATGTCATGACAGAATCCTCCCAAAGCATCACTGCGCGCAAATCCTCTGGCCCATGAGCCCGGCTGCGCAACGGTCATACCTGTACCAAGCATAAGTTTGCATCAGGCAAGGAGTTAGGGCAAGCGGCCAAGGCTGTGGCGAAACCTTACCGGCAACCACCAGAAACAGTTGCGCCGCCTGTTACGGCGGCGCGTTCGATTCCTGCACGATCAGTTCCTGCAGCAAAGATCAGCTCTGCTTGGTGACCTGCGTAAAGTCCAGCTCGACCGGCGTTTCGCGCCCGAAGATCGAGACGGTAACCTTCAGCTTCTGGTTCTCGTCGTCCACGCCCTCGACCATACCGTCGAAATCCTCGAACGGGCCGTCGTTGACTTTGACCTTCTCGCCAACCTCGAAGCTGATCATCAGCTTGGGTGCTTCTTCACCTTCCTGAACACGGTTGAGAATCTGGTTCACCTCGGCGTCGCGCATCGGCATCGGGCGGCCCTGCGGACCCAGGAAACCGGTGACCCGGTTGATCGAGTTGATCAGGTGATAGCCCTGATCCGACATTTCCATGTGCACCAGAACGTAGCCGGGCATGAAACGGCGTTCAGTCGTGACCTTCTTGCCCCGGCGCACCTCGATGACCTCTTCGGTGGGAACCAGAACCTCGTCGATCTCGTCCTCAAGGCCGTGCTCGGCCACCGACGTGCGGATCTGCTCTGCGATCTTCTTTTCGAAATTCGAAAGAACGCTGACCGAGTACCACCGTTTCGCCATGAACCTGTCGTCCTTGTTTGCCTTTGGCGCGCCGCGTCGGGCGGACGCACCTGAATTGAAATTTTGTCGCGGTCCGGCCGCGTGTTCCGGAATAAAAAGCGGCGCGCAGTCCGAATCGCCGCACGCCCATCCCGAAAGGTCCCGCGTCAACTACTCTGACATTGCCTGCTGTGCAAGGGGGCAGTGCCGGTCGGGCGCCCGAAGCGGGCGCACCTCGGCGCGATCCGACGGGACCCGGCAGTCGGCTTTAGCTGAACATACCCAGGATCAGTTGCAGACCGCCGCGAATGCCCAGATCCACCAGAGCAAAGAACACGGCAGTCAGAGCCGCCATGATGAACACCATGACCGTGGTCAGCAGAACCTCGCGCCGCGTCGGCCAGACGACCTTTGCAACTTCGGCACGGACTTGCTGAATGAACTGGATCGGGTTTGTGGTGGCCATTAGGCTTGGTCTCTCTGCTAGCGGATGGGCCGGACATAGCCGGGCATTGCGGCAATTTCAAGGGCCGTCGGCATCACGATTGCACCCGGTCAGGACTTGGGGCGATCATCCCACTCGTTGCTCAGAATCCGTCGGGCATCGCCTTCGGGGTCGTCATATTGGTTGCTGCGGACCGTGTAGATGAACGCCACCAGCCCAACACCGCCCAACAGCAGCGAAATCGGTATCAGATAGGCCAGAACTTCCATAAGGATCACCTCAGGCGCAGAGCGTTCAGGGATACGGTAATCGACGATGTGGACATCGCCAAGGCCGCGATCAAGGGCGTCGCAAGGCCGGCAACGGCCAAAGGCACCGCGATGACATTGTAGATCGTCGCAATCTGAAAATTCTCGCGGATGCGCTGCGTCGCCCGGACAGCAGTATGGCAGGCATCGGCGATCGGCGACAGGTCATTGCCTAGCAGAACGATGTCCGAAGCCACACGGGCCGCATCCAGTGCCGAAGCCGGAGAGATCGAGGCATGGGCCGCCGCCAGCGCGGCTGTGTCGTTCAACCCGTCACCGACCATCAAAACCCGGCGGCCTTGGTCTGCCAGCTTCTGAATGTGTCCCGCCTTGTCCTGCGGCAGTGCCCGCGCGATCCAGGTCTCGATCCCCAGCTTCTCGGCCAGAGCTTTCACGGCGTTGGCCGTGTCCCCGGACATGAGGATGACGTCCTTGCCCGCATCACGCAATGCCGCGACCGCATCGGAAGCGCCGGGGCGCAATGAGTCTGCAAAGCGGAATTCGACCGGGCGATCGTCCCCGACCGCCAACCAGGCCGCGGTGTGATCACCTTCCGTCGCGCCCACCCATTCGGCTCGGCCCAGCCGCACGAGTTGCCCCTGAAACTGGCCCTCGGTCCCGTGACCGGGAATTTCGGTGACGTTTTCAACCTCGGCCGGGGTATACCCCTCGGCCCGAGCGGCTCGGGTCAGGGCGACCGCCAGCGGATGCGCCGAAGCCTGTGCCAAGGCCTGAGCGATCTCGATCTCACGGCCTGTGTGTTCGCCGCCGTTCACCAGTTGAGGCGCGCCTGACGTGAGCGTCCCGGTCTTGTCGAACACCACGGTGTCGACCTCGGCCAACCGCTCCAACGCGGTGGCGTCCTTGATCAGCATCCCCTTGCGGAACAGCCGCCCCGAGGCTGCGGTGGTGACCGCAGGAACCGCCAACCCCAACGCACAGGGGCAGGTGATGATCAGCACAGCGGCGGCGATGTTCAGAGCTGTGCGCAGATCGCCAGAATAGATGTACCAGCCAACGAAACTGAGTGCGGACAGGATATGAACCCCGGGGGCATACAGCTTGGCCGCCTTGTCCGCCAAGGACGTATAGCGCGACCGCCCGGATTCCGCGATGGCCACAAGATCTGCCATGCGGTGCAGCGAAGTCTCTTCGCCCACCGCCGTTGCCTGAATGGTCAGCGGCCCGGTCAGGTTGACCTCACCCGCGCTGACCTGTGTTCCCGGCTGGGCAAATACCGGCAGGGTTTCACCGGTCAGCAACGACCGGTCCAACTCGGATTCACCGGTCACGATCTTGCCGTCCACCGGCATCCGCCCCCCTGGTCGCACCAGGATCAGGTCACCGATGGCCAGTTCGGCAACAGCGACCTCGCGCTCGGCCCCGTCAACAAGACGGATGGCGCGCGGCACCTCGAGGGCTGTCAGCTCCTCGGCGGCGGAGCGGGCCGCGGCACGGGTGCGGTAATCCAGATAGCGCCCCGCCAGCAGAAAGAACGTCAGCGTCAAAGCCGCATCGAAATAGGCGTGCTCACCGCTCAGCGCCGTTTCCCAAAGCGAAGTGACCAAGGCCAGCAGGATTGCCAGAACGATCGGCACGTCCATGTTCAGGCGGCGAACACGCAGCGCGCTCCACGCGTTGGCAAAAAACGGTTGGGCCGAGAACGCAATGGCCGGGAGGGCGATGGCCGCCGATATCCAGTGAAACATGTCGCGCGTCGCGTCAGTGGCGCCGGACCAGACGGACACTGACAGCAGCATCACGTTCATCGATGCAAAGCCGGCGACCGCGAGCCGCATCAAAAGGTCTCGTCCGGCCTTGTCTGATTGCGTGGCTGACAGGGCACCCGGATCCAGCTCATGCGCCTCGTACCCGGCCCGATCGAGGACCGGGATCAGGTCCGTTGCCCGAACCTCGGGGCCTGCCTTGATCAGAGCGCGCTTGAGCGTCAGGTTGACCCGCGCGTCCTGTACGCCGGGGTGCGCGTTCAACGCACGTTCGACATTGGCAATACAGGCCGAGCAATGAATGCCCGGCAGTGACAGCGCGATCTGAACGTCGACCGGAACCGGCCTGGCCGGTTCCGCCGGAGCCGCGATGCAGCCCGGACAGGCTGCGGTCCCGGATGTCACCTGCGACGACATCAGCCTAACCCTTGATGTACAACGGAATGCGCCGACTGAATTCCGCGCCGTCCGCATCGCGCGCGACGATACGGACATTCCAGTTGCCTTTTCCAAGTGTCGCCGGGGTGGAATACGCCACACCGTCAAAGGTGAAGTCCGGCGAAAAATCCTCGCGCATATGAGTTGCGCGGCCGACCACGGCCTGCAGTTCGGCCACCCGCACAGGCACGCCTTGCGCATCCGTGATGCGAAGGATCAACAGGCCGCCCTTGGTTTCCACGTCTGCATCCCAGCCCAGAGACTGCTGCTCCTGCAGCTTTTCATTGAACTCCTGACTGGCAACGTAGGAGTTCTTGACCTCGAGCCCCGGAAATGTCGCGACTGCTTTGTAGGCCAGCACCAGATTGACGGCGATGATGACCCCGAAGGCCCCGACAAAAACCGCAAGAGCGTGCTTTCCGGTGAATTTGCGCTCGGCCATGGTTCAGTTCCCCCGCCCGTTGAACGTGGTGTCCTTGTAGGCGCGCTCGCCGCTTTGCAGGTCTTCGACCCAGATCCGGACCGGTGTCATTTCCGCCGTTGCGGGCGCTGAATCTTTCGCGGCGACGATGTAGACCCGGGTCAACTGCGCCGTGTCCGCAGTCACGTTTACCGTATCCAAATCCGTTCCTTCAATCTGAACCTGCAGGCTTGGATCACCGACCAGAGACAGTTTGAACAGGCGGTCTTCGCCATGCTTGTTCCGCAACCGCACGTCGTAGGTGTTGCGGATCGACCCGTCGGACATGGTCACGAATGTCGGATTGCGCACCGGCGCCACCGTCAGATCGATATCCGACCGGATGAACAACGCAAACAGCAGGCCAAAACCCACCAGCGACCAAAGCGCGGTATACATGATCGTCCGGGGCCGCAGGATGTGCTTCCACACGTTCTTGGGAGGCTGGCCCGCGCGTTCACGCGTTTCGTCGCTGAGCGCCATATAGTCGATCAGACCGCGCGGCTTGCCGATCTTGGCCATCATGTCGTCGCAGGCATCGATGCACAGCGCGCAGGTTATGCACTCCAGCTGTTGGCCATCACGGATGTCGATCCCGACCGGGCAGACATTGACGCAGGCCATGCAATCGATGCAGTCGCCCAGTTCAGAGTCGGCCGTCCGTTTGCCCTTGCCGCGCGGCTCGCCCCGCCATTCTCGGTAGCCAACCACCAGCGTGTCCTCGTCCATCATCGCCGCCTGAATTCGCGGCCACGGACAGGCATAGATGCAGATCTGCTCGCGCGCGAACCCGCCGAAGAAAAAGGTCGTGCCGGTCAGAACCAGCATGGTGGTATAGGCGATCGGATGAGCGTTGCCGGTCACAAGGTCCCGCGCCAGGGTAGGCGCATCCGCGAAATAGAACACCCAGGCCCCGCCGGTCGCCAGACCGATCAGGAACCAGACCACCCATTTGGTCAATCGCAGGCGGGCCTTGCGGAAATCCAGCTTCTTCTGACGATGAAGGCGCAGGCGGGCGTTTCGATCGCCTTCGATCCAGCGCTCGACCAGAATGAAAAGGTCGGTCCAAACCGTCTGTGGGCAGGCATAGCCGCACCACACCCGCCCCAAGGCCGACGTAAACAGGAACAGGCCCAAGCCGGCCATGATCAGCAGTCCGGCCACAAAGTAGAATTCGTGTGGCCAGATCTCGATCCAGAAGAAGTAAAAGCGGCGGTTCGCAAGATCCAGCAGCACCGCCTGATCCGGAAGGCTGGGCCCCCGATCCCACCGGATCCACGGCGTCACATAGTAGATGCCAAGCGTGACGGCCATTATGATCCATTTGAGGTTCCGAAACGTGCCGGAAACGCGCCGTGGAAAGATCGGTTCCCTTGCGGCGTAAAGGCTGGGGGCTGGGGTGTGATCGCTCACGGCATGGCTCCGGATCTTGCTGTTTGTCGGGCGACTTGTTCCAGATCATACACCGGACAACTTTGACATGGGTCAAAAGCGCATCGCGCAGACACCTTTTTTCACACCTGGTTCGCTTGGCGTTTCAGCCACCCGACGAACGTCTTCACCGCCTTTCTATGCGGCGTTTGCGCCATCACGATGTGGTAGCCTCGGGCGTCCGGTGCGACATGAAGTTCAACTAGTCTTCCGGCCACGATATCACGTTCGACGAAATGTCGCACCGTCACCGTGACCCCCTGCCCCGCGCGAACGCCCTCAAGGACCAGGTTGCCCGGCAGACTGGTCCGTCCGGCGCCTGGGTCCATGGCCGCCCCATGTTGTGCCAGCCATGTGCTGGCTTCGGTCGTGCCCACCTCTTCCAGCCACGGCAAACGGGCCAGATCAGCCGGCGACCACTCGGATCTGGACCCTAAGAGACTGGGCGCGGCAACGATGACCATCGGGGTTTTCAACAACATCTCGGACCGGACGCCCGGCCAATCGCCTGCCCCGTATCGAATCGCGACATCCACCCCGCCGGGGCGCAGATCGACCAGTTCCGGTGACGGATCCAAGGTCAGATCGATCCCCGGGTGATCCGACCGGAAAATCGGCAGCCGCGGCATCAGCCATGAAGCAGCAAATGAGGAGGTCAGCGAGACGTGTACCGGCCGATCCTCTCCCGCGCGCACCAAGTCCGAGACCGCCGCATGGATGGCGCCAAACCCCAGCTGAACGCTGCGGGCCAGGTGTTCGCCATCCGACGTCAGGACCAGAGTCTTGCCCGACCGGTCCAACAGGGTCACGCCCATATGCGCCTCAAGCGCCCGCAACTGCTGGCTTATGGCGGCATGACTTACATTCAACGCATCGCCAGCTTTGACGATATTTCTGTGCTCAGCAAAAGCAGAGAAAGCCCGTAGCGCCGATAGTGGCGGAAGGTTCAGCCAGTCCATATGTAACCTCCGCTTACATCTGAACACGGTAATTGAGTCGCAAATATCCGGTCAAGAGCCGATGCTGGAACCCGAGTTCATCGCATCAGGAGAAAGACCATGCTGAACATCTACGCTGCTTCCTTCATGACCGCCACGCGGTTGAACGCACCCAAGCTGCGCGACGCGCCCAAACCGAATGCGCCAAAAAGGAAAAGATGGCTGCCCGCCGGACACTGGTGGGTCAGCAAGAGCCGCGAGTTGGATCCGCGCAACCTTTAGGATCAGATTGCGTGCCCGCGCTGGACCGGGGCCATTGTCAGCACTATTTTCGGAAAATGCGGTGCCGGCTGTTCAGGAAACGCGCGAACAGATGGAACAGCCGGCACCTAGGCCTTCGGGCGGCACGCCGCCCGAAGGTGTTCTCGGATCTTATTGACCGCCACCCAACTGGTGGACATAGGCCGACACGGCGCGGATCTGCGCCTCGGTCAGACGCGTGTCCCAGGGGGGCATGACGCCAAACCGGCTGTAGGTCACCGTTTCGGTCAGCGTTTTCTCATCGCCGCCATACAGCCAGATCGCATCCGTCAGGTTCGGTGCGCCCTGCGCGATATCGCCCTTTCCGTCTTCGCCGTGACAGGCCGCGCAGTTGTCCTCGTAGACAACCTTGCCCGCCTGCGCCGCAGCATCGTCGGTTTGGGCGTTGGTCAGCGACATCACATATTGCACGACCTGGGTGATTTCCTCGGGCTCGAGGATCTCGCCGAATGCCGGCATTTCGGAGTAGCGCGCGTCGTCGCTTTCTTCGTTGCGAATGCCGTAGCTGACCGTTGTGACGATGTCATCCAAGGTACCGCCCCACAGCCAGGCGTCGTCCAGAAGGTTCGGGAAACCCTTTGCGCCCTGCGCGCCCGAACCGTGGCACTGAGCGCACCAGGTGCGGAACACGGCGCCACCGGCGTTGACCGCATATTGCTGCAGCTCGGCATCCTTGGCGATATCATCCAGCGGTGTCTCGACCAGCTTGGCGTTCCACGGAGCGTTGGCCTCTTCAAACGAAACCATCTCCTTCTGCACCAACTCACGCGAGGACCAGCCAAGCACACCGGCGGTTGCGGATTGCACCAGCGGCCACGCCGGATACATGATCGTGTAGATCACACCCCAGAAGATGGTCGCGTAGAAGGTCCACAACCACCAACGCGGCATCGGATTGTCGAATTCCTCGATGCCATCCCAGCTGTGACCGGTCGTCTTGGGATCACCCGGCTGTTTTTCAGGTGTCTTGCTCATTTCCGCGCCTCCTCGGATGTGGCGGGTTTGTCTTGATGCCGGAACGGGATGTTTGCGGTGTCCTTGTATTCCTTGCTGGCACCGGGGCGGAACACCCAGATGACGATGCCGACAAAGAAGGCGAACAACAGAAGCAGCATCCAGCTATCCGCGAATTGCCTCAGGATCGTGTATTCTTCCATCACACCCTCCTTTAGCGGCTTGCATCCGGGGTGAAGGTCGAGAAGTCGACCAGCGTTCCCAGCATCTGCAGATATGCAACCAACGCATCGGCTTCGGTCAGTTCCGGCTGACCATCGAAGTTGCGCACGTTGACGTTTTCGCCATAACGCTCCAGCAGCCCGTCATAGTCGCTGTCCGGATCGGCCTGCGCCCGGAAATCGGCAACTGCGTTTTCCAGCATCTCGTCCGTGTAAGGCGTGCCCAAAACCGCATTGGTGGCCATGATGTCACCGATATACCGGCCGTCGATCTTGCGGTTTTCCAGGAAGCCGTATTTCGGCATCACGGATTCCGGCACCACCGATTGCGGATCACGCAGATGGTCCACGTGCCATTGATCCGAGTAGCGGCCACCCACACGGGCCAGATCCGGCCCGGTGCGTTTGGACCCCCACTGGAACGGGTGGTCGTACATCGACTCGGCCGCCAGCGAGTAGTGGCCATAGCGCTCGACCTCGTCCCGCATCGGGCGGATCATCTGACTGTGGCAGACATAGCAGCCTTCGCGGATGTAGATCTCACGCCCCGCCATCTCGAGAGGGGTGTAAGGGCGCATGCCCTCCACCTTCTCGATTGTGTTCTCAAGGTAGAACAGCGGGGTGATCTGAACGATGCCACCGATGGTCACGACCAGGAAGCTGAAGATCAGCAGGAGGGTCGCGTTGGTCTCGAGGATCTTGTGTTTGTCGAGAATTGCCATTGCTCCGGCCCTCCTTATTCAGCCGGGACCGCGACGGTCAGGCTGGCCTCTTTGGCCGGGGCCCGCCGGACAGTCATCCACAGGTTGTAGCACATGATCAGCGCACCAGCGACGAACAGAACACCGCCCAGCGCACGCACCACATACATCGGGAACTTGGCCGCCACGGTGTCGGCGAACGAGTTCACCAGGAAGCCGTTGGCATCCACTTCGCGCCACATCAGGCCTTCCATGATACCGGTGACCCACATCGACGCGGCGTAGAGCACGATGCCGATGGTGGCGAGCCAGAAGTGCCAGCTGACCATCTGCAGCGAGTATAGACGCTCGCGCTTCCAAAGAACCGGCACCAGGAAGTACAGCGCACCAAATGTGATCATGCCGTTCCAGCCCAGCGCGCCGGAATGCACGTGACCAATGGTCCAGTCGGTGTAGTGCGACAGCGAGTTCACAGCACGGATCGACATCATCGGACCTTCGAAGGTGGACATGCCGTAGAAACCGACCGAGATGACCATCATGCGGATGACCGGGTCTGTACGCAGCTTGTCCCAAGCGCCCGACAGGGTCATCAGGCCGTTGATCATGCCGCCCCACGAAGGCATCCACAGCACGACCGAGAACACCATGCCCAGCGTAGAGGCCCAGTCAGGCAGCGCGGTATAGTGCAGGTGGTGAGGGCCGGCCCAGATATACAGGAAGATCAGCGCCCAGAAGTGGATGATCGACAGTTTGTAGCTGAAGACCGGGCGTTCGGCCTGCTTGGGAATGAAGTAGTACATCATGCCCAGGAAGCCCGCAGTCAGGAAGAAGCCCACGGCGTTGTGCCCATACCACCACTGGATCATGGCATCCTGCACACCAGACCAGACGATGACAGATTTCGAACCCCAGATGCTGACCGGAATGGTCATGTTGTTGACTAGGTGCAGCATCGCGACGGTGACGATGAACGCCAGGTAGAACCAGTTCGCCACATAGATGTGGGGCTCTTTCCGCTTGACGATCGTCCCTAGGAAAACGGCCAGATAGGCCACCCAGACGATGGTCAGCCACAGGTCCACATACCATTCAGGCTCGGCATATTCCTTGGACTGGGTCCCGCCCAGCACATAGCCGGTCGCGGCAAGAACGATGAACAGCTGATAGCCCCAGAACACGAACCAGGCCAGGTTGCCGCCCCACAGACGCGCGGCGCTTGTGCGCTGCACGACATAGAAGGATGTGGCGATCAGGGCGTTGCCGCCGAACGCGAAAATGACCGCTGATGTGTGCAGCGGGCGCAACCGGCCAAAGTTCAGAAGCCCTTGCGCCCATTCGAAGTTCAGCACCGGAAAGGCCAGCTGGAACGCGATGAAGGTTCCCACCAAGAACCCTACGACACCCCAAAAAGCGGTTGCGATCACGCCATAGCGGATCACGCTATCCATGTACTCACCCGAACGATCGACAAGAATATCCGGCTCATCCGTGTTTCGCAGCGTCCAGATGAACAGGCCACCGGCGATGAGCATCACCAGTATCGCGTGCACCTGATACGCCAAATCCCGCGCATAGTTGGATCCGATCGCTGCGAACAGCACGACCAGACCAAGCGCGATCAGCTTGATGTAATTCGACATATTGCGTCCCTTTGCCATGCTCCGGGCGATTCTTGTGCCGCATAGAGCTTTCGTTGACTGGTTGCTGTATGATCCATGCACAACCAATGCTGCTTTGATCTGCATCAAGACAATAGCCTGAAAACTGTGACAGGCATAAGCAAATGAATGGGTTACCTGGTCGCACAGGTTTCAGAACCCGAAACACGAGGTCGAAATGGCTTATAAATCTCTTCTCACCGTCATGACGGAAACCAAATTTGCCAAGCCGGCTCTGGCCCAGTTGGTCGCCTTGGCCGAAGCGCAGGACGGCCATGCCGAAGCGCTGTGCCTCGGTGTCGACCGTAGCCAGACCGGCTACTACTACGCGGGCGCAAACGCCCTGATCCTTCAGGAGACCTTGAAGCGTGCAAATGCCGAGGCCGATGAAGTGCTTGCCTTTGCCGAGGATTTCCTGGGCAAGTCAGGCGTACGCTGGTCCGCTGAAAACGGTGTGGCGCAGATCGCCGACCTGGGTCGGCACGTCGCGCATCGGGCCCGTTTCTCGGACCTTGTCGTTCTGCCGCAGCCCTATGGCAAAGATCGCGGCGCCGAGGCCGAACCGATCATCGAAGCCGCCATGTTCGAGGGTCACGCCCCGGTTCTGGTGGTCCCGGATGACGCGAAACCGTTCGCCAGCCCTCGGACAGTGCTGATCGGCTGGAATGAGAGTGTCGAGGCGATGAATGCCATTCGGCGTGCGCTGCCGTTCCTGCGAGCGGCCGAACTGACCCGGATCGTTGTGATCGATCCGCCGCGTCACGGCCCTGATCGCTCGGACCCGGGCGGTATGCTGTCGCAAATGCTGTCCCGCCATGGCGTGAAATGCGAAATCGACGTGCTGAGCAAGACGATGACGCGTGTATCCGACATTCTGAATCGTCACGCCGCAGACGTCGAAGCCAACATGATCGTGATGGGCGCCTATGGTCACTCGCGGTTCCGCGAGGCCATTCTGGGTGGCGCGACCCGGAACATGTTGGAACAGTCCTCGGTTCCGGTTTTCCTGGCCCACTGAACTGCGGGCACGGCAAAAAAATAACCGCCCCGTCCGGGGCGGTTTTTCGTCAGACCTTTTTGACCAAACCGATCAGGAACAGAAGGATGACGGCTCCGATCGTTGCAAAGAAGATCGACGACATCATACCGCCGCCGACGGAAAACCCGAGTGCGGGAAAAATCGTTCCGGCGAGAAAAGCGCCAACGATCCCGACGATGATGTTCCCGATCACGCCAAAGCCGCGGCCCTTCATGATCTTGCCCGACAACCAGCCCGCGATCGCGCCGACAAACAGCATTGCCAATAGGCTACCGAATTCCATGCCTTGCTCCTGAATATTGTTTCACGCAAAGGCATTAGAACACGGCCGGGCCGTTGGGTCACGCACGAACGTAGTGCATCCCCTGGAACCCGGATCGCAGATCCCGCACCTTGGGCGCGACCGATGCGGGATCATCGGCCGACAGCGCCTCGGCGAACAGGGCCACAAGTTCTCCGGCATGTTCGGGGGTCACGCCCCGCCGGACCAATTCGGGCGTTCCGATCCGCAATCCGTTCATGTCACCCGCAACCGAGGCGATCGGCAAACCGATACCACACGCCAGGAACCCAGCCCGCCGCAGGTGTTTTGACACCGCCTGCCCGCCCCCATAGTCGGCGGCCTTCAGCGCGAATTGGTGCGAGGTGGTGGCTCCACCAGCCCCTTTGAACACGGGCAATCCCTGATCTTCCATCTTGCTGGCCATTGCCTGCGCAAGATCGATCATCGCTTGCCCATAGGCTGGCCCGAAGTCGACCCAGTCCAGCAACGAGATTGCCAGAGCCGCGGATTTCGCAGCATCGAAATTGGCCGTCATTCCAGGAAATGCGATGGCGTCCAGCCGTTCCGCGATTTCGGCGTCGTTGGTGACGATCAGCCCACCCGCCGGGCCGCCGAGGCTTTTGTACGTGCTCATCGTCATCAGATGCGCGCCTTCATCCAACGGGTTCGCCCAAGCCCCGCTGGCAATGATCCCGCATTGGTGGGCCGCATCGAATAGAACCTTGGCCCCGATTTCGTCGGCAATTTCGCGCACGGCCGACACAGGATGCGGAAACAGGTTCAGCGAGCCACCAACGGTAATCAACCGGGGCCGGTGCGTTCTGGCCATGTCGCGCAGAGCGGCCAGATCCAGACTGTACCCGTCCGCATCCACTGGTGCATTGACCGTTTGCAGACCATAAAGCCCTGCGCAGCCACCCTCATGGTGGGTCACGTGCCCGCCGATCGCTGCCGGAGGCGCGATGATCGTATCGCCGGGCCGGGTCAGAGCCATGAAGCCATACAGATTGGCCAAAGCGCCGGATGCCACCCGGATTTCGGCGTATCGCGCGTTGAACACGCGGGCCGCAAGCTCGGCCGCGATCACCTCGATCTCCTCGATGGCCTCAAGACCCATCTCGTATTTGTCGCCCGGATAGCCCAAAGATGGACGACTGCCCAGACCCGCGGCCAGTGCCGCCTCGGCCCTTGGATTCATGACATTCGTCGCCGGATTCAGATTGAAACACTCGGCATCATGAATATCCGAGTTTCGCGCGATCAACGCGTCGATCCGGGCCTCGATCGCCTCCGAGTTGCTGTCGGCAACCTTCCGGGCGATGGTCTGAACAAGGTTTTCGCAGTGGCCCGGAACCCAGGCACGGTGAGCAAGGTGCTGCATCTGATCCTCCGTCTTTGCGGCCAACGATGCAAAGATCCTGACTTGCGCGCAAATCAGTTTTGCGAAAAATTAGGGTCAGAAAAATTGAGCCTAAATCCATGCCCGTTGCTCCACCGCGCCCCAAGCCCCTACCTCTGAACGCGCTGCGTGCATTCGAGGCCGCAGCCCGCCTGGGCGGGTTCTCGGCGGCGGCTACGGAACTTGGCGTCAGCGCAGGCGCGGTATCAGCCCATGTCAAAACGTTGGAAGACGAACTCGGTGCGCCCCTTTTCGAGCGCTCCGCAAGAGGCGTTGCCCTGACCGCGCTGGGACAGAAGGCGTTGCCGGACCTGACCAAGGCCTTCGACACCTTGGGACAAGCCACATTGTCCATGCGCGCCCAAGCACAGCCGCAGGTGGTGCACATCGTGACGCTGCCCTCGATTGCACAGCTGTGGCTGTCGCCAAGGTTGCCCGAACTGCGAGCTGCAGAGCCCGAGATCGAAGTTTCACTCACGGCCGAGGAAACCCCGCCCAACCTCAAGCGCGCGCCCTTCGACATCTACCTGTTTTTTGGCGGAGACTTGGGGGACCCCATCGCCGAAGACGCCATCTTTCCGGTTTGCGCGCCGGCCTTGGCGCATCGCCTGACTACGCCCGAGGACTTGGCGAATGTGACCTGCTTGTCCGACTCTACCTGGTTCGACGATTGGCAAACCTGGGCGGCCGCGGCGCGACCCGGATGGGCGTTCACACCCCGCGGGCCGGTCTTCTCTTTGTACGCGCTGGCTGTCGAAGAAGCGCTGAACGGTGCGGGTGTGTTGATGGGACACAGGGCGCTGGTCCAGCCGCATCTGGACAGCGGTCGACTGGTGGCTCCGTTCAAAACGGTGGTCACTCTTCCCGACAGGCTCAAGCTGTGGTCGCCACGTGCCGTCCGATCGCAGACACCGGTCGGGCGCGTCGTCGAGTGGCTCAGAAAAACCGCTTAGACCAGAAATCCACCGTCCGAATCATCCCCGGCCTCTTCCATCAGGCGGCCGATATCCGGAACGGTCACGTGGCGCTTGCCCTGCAGCAGGATCACTTCATCCTTTTTCAGCGCAGAAATCTGACGGCTGACGGTCTCGAGCGTCAGACCAAGGTAGTCGGCCATCGCCTCGCGGGTCAGCGGCAGGTCGAAGACGATGGGGCCGGATGAGCCCTTCTGGCTGGCAGACGCATCCCGGCGCGCGATGATCGACAGCAGGCTGGCAATCTTCTCTCGCGCGGTCTTGCGGCCAAGAACAAGCATCCATTCACGCGCCGCGTCCAACTCGTCCAACGTCATCTGCAGCAAGCGGTGGGCAATATGCGGCGTGCTGCCCATGAGGTCCTCGAACGGTTTCTTGCGGAAACAGCACATGACCACGTCAGTGGTCGCTTGAACGTCATAAGGCGCCGAGTCGCGCCCCGGCCGCCCTACGAAGTCGCTGGGCAGCAGCAGGCCCACCATCTGGGTGCGCCCGTCCTCCATGGTTTGGGTCAGAGACGCGATCCCGGACACAACCGAGCCTACGAAATTCATCTGATCGCCCGACCAGATGATCGTCTGACCGGCCTCGAAGCTGCGGTAATACTTGATTTCTTCCAACGCGACCAACTCGTCCGCATCGCAGCGCGCGCAGACGGCTCGATGCCGAATTGGGCAATCTTCGCAATTGGAGTGGTCAACGAGGGTATTAAGTGTCATGCGCGCGTCCACTTGATCTCGGTCAAGGTTTTCTGGTCGTCGAGCCTATACCGGTGTCGTCATGATAGTAAAACCTCAATTGGCAAAGCTCGGACTATTTGACGCGAAGGTACCGCGTTATACCAGCTATCCGACCGCCCCCCACTTCAGCAATGACGTGGGGCCCGACATGTTCAGCGACTGGATTTCCGCCATCCGGCCGGGCAGTTCGATCTCGCTCTATGTCCATGTGCCGTTCTGTCGCCGGCTGTGCTGGTTCTGCGCCTGCCGCACTCAGGGCACCCAGACCGACAACCCCGTCATCGCCTATGTCGATGTCCTCAAGGCCGAGCTGGACTTGCTGGCCGCGCGCCTGCCCAGCGGGGTGACCCTGTCGCGCCTGCACTGGGGCGGGGGTACGCCCACGCTGCTGAACCCCGACCTGATGCGTGAACTGGCTGCGCATATTCTGGGCATCGTCCCACTTGGACCCAACGCGGAATTCTCGGTCGAGATCGACCCCAACGAGGTGGATGCCGCTCGACTGGATGCGCTGGCCGAAGCCGGGATGAACCGCGCCTCGATCGGGGTTCAGGATTTCGACGACGAGATCCAGAAGACCATCGGGCGCATCCAGAGCTATGACACCACCCGCGAGGCGATCGACATGATCCGCGAGCGCGGTGTGCCCAGCCTGAACGCCGACATCCTGTACGGACTGCCGCACCAGACCAAGGCGCGGATGACCGAAAGCGTGCAGAAGTTGCTGTCCCTCAACCCCGACCGGGTGGCCCTGTATGGCTACGCGCATGTGCCGTGGATGGCGAAACGCCAGCAGCTGATCCCGTCCGACGCCCTTCCGACGCCGGAACAGCGGCTTGATCTGTTCGACACCGCGCGCCGTCTGTTCCTGTGGGACAATTACGAAGAAATCGGCATCGATCATTTCGCCACCAAGGATGACGGGCTGACCCACGCGCTGAAGGCCGGGCGGCTGAAACGCAACTTCCAGGGCTATACTGACGACCAGGCCGAGGTTCTGATTGGCGTCGGCGCCAGCTCGATCTCGCGCTTCCCGCAGGGCTATGCGCAGAATGCACCGGCCACGTCGGCCCATACCAAAGCGGTGCGCGATGGCCGGTTCTCGACCTCGCGCGGGCATCTGTTCAAGGATCAGGACATTCTGCGCGCCCGCTTGATCGAGGCCCTGATGTGCGACTTCCGCATCGAAACGGCCGAGATCCTGCGCGACCACGACATCTCGGCGGCCGAGCTGAAGGCGATGTACCAGCGCGCCAATGACGCCTTCGACGGGTTGTTGCAAATCACCGATGACGGGCTGTTCATCCCGCCCGAAGCGCGCGCCTTGGCTCGGATGATCGCCCGGACCTTCGACGCTTATGACCTGAGCAAGGCAGGCCACAGTTCGGCGATCTGACGACGGGCGACAGGCCGCAAGCCGGCCAGTCGCCACAATGCAAAAAAGCGGGGGGTTGACGCGCGCGGGGGGTTTTCCCCACACTCGGAAGGCGGGCGGCAGGCCGCCCGACGCCGAGGCAGGCCATCATTCAGACAGACTCGCCGGCGCATCCGCGTTCGACAGCTCCTTTCGTGCAACCACTCTGCAACTTGACGAAGGGACAGCACCCATGCGCGTTTTTACCGTCCTCGGCCCCAGCCAATCGGGCAAGACAACACTGGTCGAGGCCATCAGTCGCCTTGATGGCCGGCCCACCACATTCGACCTGTCCGGAACCGTGCATCTGCACGGTTTTTCTTATCTGGACGAACCGTGGTGCGCGATCGACGTGGATGGCGGGGGCGATGCGCTGGCCTATGCCGGACCCGCCATGGCCATTTCCGATGCGGCCGTGGTGGTGGTTCCGCCGGACCCGGACGCGGCGGTTCTGTGCGCCCCCTATCTGCGGCTGGTCGAGGAGGCGGGCATTCCCTGCTTTCTGTTCATCAACCGGATGGACAACCCCAACGGCCGCATCCGCGACATCATCGCCGCGCTGCAGACCTATTGCAGCCATCACATCACCCTGCGACAGGTGCCGATCCGTGAAGGCGAAACCATCGTCGGCGCCGTCGACCTGATCTCGGAGCGCGCGTGGAAATATCAGGAAGGTCAGCCCTCGGCGCTGATCGAACTGCCGCAATCGGTGGCCGATCGCGAGGCCGAAGCCCGCACCGAACTGCTCGAAACCTTGTCGGATTTCGACGACCACCTGCTTGAGCAGCTGATCGAGGACAAGCAACCGCCCAGCGCCGAGGTCTATGACCTGGCCGCGCAGGTCCTGCAGAACCATCAGTTGATCCCGGCCTGTCTGGGCGCAGCCAGCCATGGCAACGGGCTGACCCGCCTGATGAAGGCCCTGCGGCACGAGGCGCCCGAATTCGACATCGCCGCCGACCGGGACGCGGCGCCCGAGGCCGCCCGCGCCATCGCCGGGTTCGCCGACGTCAAAAAGCACATTGGCAAAATCATCGTCCTGCGGGGGCTGGGCGAGGGGATCAAGGCGCATGACCCGCTGGGCGGCGAAACTGTTGGCAACCTGACCGCGCTGGACGCAAAGACCCAAATCGACGGGCTGAAGGCCGGCGAGATCGGGCTGGCGGTGAAATCCGATCACCTCAACCCCGGCAATATCTATGACAGCAGCGGCTCCACGCCGCTGCCGGATTGGGCCACGGCGCATCCGGTCGCCTATCGGCAGGTGGTGTCGCCGGCCCATGAACGCGACGACGTGCGCCTGTCCAACGCGCTGTCCCGGCTGGTCGAGATCGACCCGGGCCTGACGCTGGAACAGGACGAGTTGAGCGGCCACGCCGTTCTCGGTTCCCAAGGGCCGCAGCACATGCGGCGGGTGGTCGCCAAGCTGGCCGAGGATTTCGGGATCGAGATCGAAACCTCTCCGGTCGAGACCGCGTATCGCGAGACCATCCGCGCCACGGTCGAACACCGACACCGCCACCGCAAGCAATCCGGCGGAGCGGGGCAGTTCGCCGATGTGGTGATCTCGGTCGCGCCGCTGCCGCGCGGATCGGGATTTCAATTCGACGAGGTGGTCAAGGGCGGCGCCGTGCCCAAGAACTATATCCCCTCGGTCGAACAAGGCGCGGTCGATGCATTGGCGCAGGGCCCCGAGGGCTTTCCGGTGGTGGATGTGAAGGTCACCCTGCATGACGGCAAGCATCACAACGTAGACAGTTCCGATTTTGCCTTCCGGACGGCAGGCAAGAACGCCGTGCGCGAAGCCTTGCCACAGGCCAAGCCGGTTGTTTTGCAGCCGATCCTGAACGCCGAGATCCATGTTCCGTCGGCCTTCGTGGGCGATCTGGTGCCCACGATCAGCTCGCTTCAGGGGCAGGTACTCGGGTTCGAGGGCAACCCGAACGCGCCGGGCTGGGAGATATTCAACGCCCAACTGCCCGCCGTGGCCGAGGACGAACTACACCGCACACTGGCCAGCGCCACACGCGGCACCGGCTGGGTCAAGCTGCAGTTCGACCACTATGAAGAGCTGCGCGGCCCGGTGCCGAAATCGGCGGCGCGCGAAGCGGCCAACGCCTAGCCTGCCGCAGCGATCAATTCGCGGGTATAGTCATCCTGGGCGTTGACGAAAAGATCTTCGGCAGCGCCCATCTCGACCACGTCTCCGTTGCGCATGACGATCACCTTGTGTGACATCGCCCGCACCACCTTCAGGTCGTGGCTGATGAACAGGTAGGCCAGCCCGTATTTCTTCTGCAGGTCGCGCAGCAATTCGACGATCTGCACCTGCACCGTCATGTCCAGCGCACTGGTCGGTTCATCAAGCACCAGCAGCTTGGGCCGCAGCACCATGGCGCGGGCAATCGCGATGCGCTGGCGTTGCCCGCCCGAAAACTCGTGCGGATAGCGGTCCATGGCCGCCGGGTCCAGGCCCACCTCGGTCATCACCTCGGCCACCAGTTCGCGCGGGGCCCGGTGCGGGTCGACCTTGTGGATCGCCAGACCCTCGGCAATGATCTGCTGGCAGGTCATCCGCGGGCTGAGGCTGCCGAACGGGTCCTGAAACACGATCTGCATGTCCTTGCGCAAGCGGCGCAGCTCGCGCGTGGACCAGCGGCGCACATCCTGCCCGCGGAAGGTGATCCCGCCCTCGGAGGCGATCAGCCGCATGATCGCCAGCGCCAGCGTGGTCTTGCCCGAGCCGCTTTCGCCCACGATCCCAACGGTTTCGCCCGCCCGCACGCTGAGTGTGGCGTCGTTCACCGCCTTCACATAGCCGACCGTGCGCTTCAGGAACCCGCGCTGGATCGGAAACCAGACCTTCAGATGCTCGGTCCGGGCCACTTCTTCGGCGGCGGGGTCGATCGGGTCGGGTATGCCCGTGGGTTCGGCCGCCAGCAGCTTGCGGGTATAGGGGTGCTGAGGGTTGTCGAAGATCTCGGCCACGGGGCCGGTCTCGACGATCTCGCCATCCTTCATCACGCAGACCCGGTCAGCGATGCGTCGCACGATGCCCAGATCATGGGTGATGAACAGCATCCCCATGTTTTCCGATTTCTGCAGTTCGGCCAGCAGTTCGAGGATCTGCGCCTGAATCGTCACGTCCAGCGCAGTGGTCGGCTCGTCCGCGATCAGGATGTCGGGCTTGTTGGCCAGCGCCATGGCGATCATCACCCGCTGCCGCTGTCCGCCGGACAGCTGATGGGGATAGGCGTCCAGCCGTTCCTCGGGGTCGCGGATACCGACCTTGTTCAACAATTCGACGATCCGGGCGCGCGCCGCGTCGCCCGTCAGACCCTGGTGCAGGGCCAGCGATTCCGCCATCTGCTTCTGGATCGTGTGCAGCGGGTTCAGCGAGGTCATCGGCTCCTGGAAGATGAAGCTGATGTCGTTGCCGCGCACCTCCATCAGGCGCTGCTCGGATGCGCCAATCATCTCCTGCCCGTCATAGGTGACCGACCCTTCGACGATCGCGCTGTCGCCCAGCAGCGACACGGTGGACAGCGCGGTGACCGATTTTCCCGACCCGGATTCGCCCACCAGCGCCACAGTTTCCCCGCGATCGACATGGAACGACACGCCCCGAACCGCCGTGGTCACCTGCCCGTCCTGACGGAACGAGACCTTGAGGTTTTTCACATCCAGCAAGCTCATGAGAAGGTCTTTCGCGGGTCGAACGCGTCACGCACGCCTTCGAAGATGAAGACCAGCAGCGACAGCATGATGGCAAAGGTGAAAAAGGCAGTGAAGGCCAGCCATGGCGCCTGCAGGTTCTGCTTGGCCTGCAGAGTCAACTCGCCCAGCGAGGGCGCCGAGGACGGCAGACCGAAGCCCAGAAAATCGAGGCTGGCCAGCCCCCCGATCGTGCCGGTCACGATGAAGGGCATGAAGGTCAGCGTGGCCACCATCGCGTTGGGCAGCATGTGGCGGAACATGATGGTCAGGTTGCGCACGCCCAGCGCCTTGGCCGCGCGCACGTACTCCAGATTGCGGGCGCGCAGGAACTCGGCCCGCACCACGCCCACCAGACCTGTCCAAGAGAACAGGATCATGAGGAACACCAGCAGCCAGAAACTTCGCCCCAGCACCGCGAACATGATGATGATGACGTAAAGCGAGGGCGTCGCCGACCAGATCTCGATGATGCGCTGGAAGATCAGGTCCAGCCAGCCGCCGAAAAAGCCCTGCAGCGCGCCGGCAAATATACCGATCAGGCTGGCCGCGCCGGTGACGATCAGGGTGAACAGGATCGACAGGCGGAATCCGTAGATGACGCGCGCCAGAACGTCGCGTTTGGTGTCGTCGGTGCCCAGCAGGTTCTGCCCGTTGGGCGGCAGGGGCGCCGCACCGGGACGGTCGACGCTGGTGTTGTAGGAATAGGGGATCGGCGGCCAGATCGCCCAGCCGCGCTCGAATCCTTCGGCCTGGAACGTCCCCGCCTCGATCTGCTCGATGATGCCTTCGGGGTCGTCGAAACAGTCTTCCAGCCCGCCGCTGTCGATCAGGCAACGGACCTCGGGGTCGCGATAGATCGCCTCGGTCTGGAAGTCGCCGCCGAACTCGGTCTCGGCGTAGAAGTTGAAGATGGGCGTGTAGAACTCGCCCCGATACTTCACCAGGATCGGTTTGTCATTGGCGATGAATTCCGCGAACAGCGACAGGCCGAACAGCACTGAGAAGATGATCAGCGACCAAAAGGCCCTGCGGTTGCGGCAGAAATTGCGCCAGCGGCGCTGGTTCAGAGGAGAAAGTGCCATTTACCCCTCGCGTTTCTCGAAATCGATGCGCGGGTCGACCAGCACATACATCAGGTCGCTGATGATGCCGACGACCAGACCGAGCAGACCGAAAATGAACAGCGTCCCGAAGATCACCGGATAATCGCGCGCCACCGCGGCCTCAAAGCCCAGACGGCCCAAGCCGTCCAGCGAGAAGATCGTCTCGATGATGATCGACCCGCCGAAGAACACGCCGATGAACACCGCCGGAAAACCGGCGATCACGATCAGCATCGCGTTGCGGAATACGTGGCCGTACAGAACGCGCTGCTCGCTCAGCCCCTTGGCGCGGGCGGTCATGACGTATTGTTTCTTGATCTCGTCCAGAAACGAATTCTTGGTCAGCAGCGTCAGCGTGGCAAAAGCGGAAATCGTCAGTGCGATGGTCGGCAGGGCGATGTGCCAGAAATAGTCGGCCACTTTGCCCAGCAGGCTGAGGTCTTCCCAATTGTCCGAGGTCAGCCCGCGCAGCGGGAAGATCTGCCAGTAGGAGCCGCCCGCAAACAGCACCAGCAGCAGGATCGCGAACAGGAAGCCGGGAATCGCATAGGCCACGATGATGGTCGCGCTGGTCCATGTGTCAAAGCGTGAACCATCCTTGACCGCCTTGCGGATGCCCAGCGGGATCGAGACCAGATAGGCGATCAGCGTCGACCACAGGCCCAGCGAGATCGAGACCGGCATCTTTTCCAGCACAAGGTCGATCACCGAGACCGAGCGGAAGTAGCTCTCGCCAAAATCCAGCGTCAGATAGTTGCCCATCATGTTCAGGAACCGCTCGACCGGCGGCTTGTCGAAGCCGAATTCCTTCTCCAGTTCGGCGATGAATTCCGGCGGCAGCCCGCGGGCGCCCACGTATTTGTCATCAAAAACGCCACCGCCGGGTTCGGCCCCGGCGCCCGCGTCACCGGACCCCGCAAAACCCGCAAATACATCGCCCTGCCCTTCGATCTGGGCGATGATCTGCTCGACCGGACCGCCGGGTACGAACTGCACCAGCGTGAAGTTGACGATCATGATGCCCAGAAGGGTCGGGATGACCAGCAACAGGCGTCGAAGAATATATGCGCCCATGTTAACGCAGCGCGCCTTCTGCTTTCAGGGCCACTTCCTTCTCGGGATTGATCCACCACAGATCAAGGTATCCCAGCGCATAGGGCGGCAACTGATCGGGGTATTCGTACATGTTGTAGTAGGCTGTCCAGTATTCCGCGATATACCCATCCGGTATGATGAAGAACTCATAGCGCAAGGCGCGATCCAAGGCCATAAGCGCTGCATCCTGATCGGTTTGATTGTTGGTCGCAAAAGACGCCTCGATGATGGCGTCCACCAACGGGCTGGCAAGGCCTGCCGGGTTGAACAGGCTGAACTCGGCCTCTTTCGAGCCATACATCTGACTGAGGCCGCCGCCAGTCGACAGGAACGCGCCATAGCGTGTCGAATAAACCATGTCATAGTCACGCTCGCGGCTGCGCAGGGTGTACTGCGCCGGATCGACCTTTTCGGCTGAAGCATCCACGCCCAGCGCCTGAAGGTTCTGGACAAAGGTCTCGATCATCGTGGCCGTCGATGTCGGCAGGTTGGACGGATAGGGGATGTTCACCCGCAGGGTCTGACCCTGAGCATTGCGGCGCAAGTTGCCGTCGCCCACGGGCCATCCGGCTTCGTCCAACAGTTTCGAGGCTTTGCGCAGGTTGCGCCGATCGTTCAGGCGCGCCGGGTTGGATTCGTGAACGGTCGTCACCGGTTCGGTCAACATCTCGGGTGGAACCACGTCGCCCAAAGCTTGCAGAAATGACAGCTCTGCCCCCTGCGGTGTATCCATCGCTTCAAGCGGTGTGCCTTCGATGAACGAATCGCGGGGTGAGTTCAGGCCGAACAGCAGAGATTCATTGGCCCATTCAAAGTTGAATGCCAGCGCCAGTGCCTTTCGAACATTCTTGTCCGCGAATTGCGGACGCGCGAGGTTGAACACAAAGCCCGACGGGGTCGGTGGGCTGCCATTCGCAATCGCGTCCTTGACGACGTAGCCCTCTTTCAACTTGGGGAAGTCATAGCCGGTCGCCCACAGTTTGGGGTCGCTTTCGATCCGCAGCGTGTATTCGCCTGCCTTGAAGCCTTCAAAGGCGGCTGTCTGGTCCGCGAAATACTCGACTCGGATGGTATCGTAGTTGTGCCGGCCCTTGTTGAACGGCAAGTCCTTGCCCCAGTAGTCGTCCCGGCGTTTGTAGACGATGCGCCGGTTGATATCGTAGCTGTCCAATTTGTAAGGCCCAGATCCAACGGCGACTTCCAGGCGCGGCTCGTCGAGACGGCGGGACGGGTCTGCCTCGAACCACGCTTTCGAGAATACGGGCGTCGCGCCGACGGTTTCGATCCGGCTGCGGGCCGTCAATTCGGGATTGAACGTGAACTTGACCGTGTGCGTATCCAGCGCCTCGGCGCCGGTCACCATCCGCCCGACGGCCTGCGCATATGACGGCAGGCCCTGTTCGATGAACAGGCGGTGGCTGTAGACCACATCCTCGGCGGTGACGGGCGTGCCATCCCAGAAGGTCGCTTCGGGGCGCAGGTGGAAAATGACCCAGTTGCGGTCGGCGTCATACTCCAGGCTCTCAGCCAATACGCCGTAGTACTGGCCGACACTGTCATCGGTGCTGTCCATCAGCCGATCGTATTGCAGTGTCGTCAACGCTCCGGGGCGACCTTTGCGTGAATATGGATTCAGGGAATCAAACGTGCCCGATGCGGCCAATGACAGCTCGCCGCCCTTGGGTGCATCCGGGTTGGCATAGTTCAAGTGCGTGTAGTCGGCGGGGTAGTCGAGATTGCCGAAGTACGAGTAGCCATGGCTGCGAATGATCTGGTCCTCGTCGGCCCGGACTGGCCCCGCCTGCCCCAGAACCAACGCCGCCGAAATGCCCAATGCCGCGACCCAATGACGAAAACCTTGTTCGCGCGCGCCAGGCAGATGGGAAATCATACGGGTCATCCTTCGATGTTGTCTTCTGTCCATGTCCTTGTGCGCAAGCTAAAAGCCCAGCACTGACACTTGCAAGTTTAGAATGCGTGAGCGCTTTGTGAAGTTTTGCTCAGACGAAAAAAGCCGCTGCACATGGCAGCGGCTTTCGCTTTTCCGTGTTTGGATGGGCAGATCAGCCGCCAATCGTCTGCAGGTATGCGATCAGGTCAGCGCGTTCCTGAGCCTTTTTGAGACCGGCAAAGCTCATCGAAGTGCCTTGGATATAGCCTTTGGGGTTTGCAATGAACGCATCCAGCTCTTCCGGGGTCCAGTTGCCGCCATGCGACTGCATCGCCGCCGAGTAGCCGAAGCCCGCAGCCGCCGCCACAGGGCGGTCCACGACGCCATACAGGTAGGGACCGGTGCCATTGGCGCCTTCTTCCAGCTTGTGGCAAGCCGAACACTTGCGGAAAACCTTCGCGCCCTTTTCCGGGTCAGCTGCGGCCAGCAGATCGGCAAAGACCACTTCTTCGCCGTCAGCGCTTTCGCCCGAGCTTTCGGTTTCAATAACATAGGCGGCTTCGCCGTGCCCGCCGACATGGTAGAGAACATCGCCCCCCCATTTTGCCAGGAGGAGTACAAGGAAGGCACCGAACAGGCCGGCTGCGGCCTTGGTAACTGTCATCGTGTCGAACATTGATCGCGAGTCCATTTCAGCTGTCTTCGGGGTGTCTAAGGCTTCCCCTTGCAAGAGGCAAGGTATAGACACCGCGACGAAACGCCCAATTCTGGAACTTGTTGCACGGAATCGACCAAATGACCAAACGCATCGCCTTTCAGGGGGAACCCGGCGCCTACAGTCACGAAGCCTGTCGCAATGCGCGTCCGGATATGGAGGCGCTACCCTGCCGAACATTCGAGGACGTGATCGAATCGGTGCGCTCGGGCGAGGCCGATCTGGCCATGCTGCCGGTCGAGAACAGCACCTATGGACGAGTGGCCGATATCCACCGCCTTCTTCCGCACAGCGGGCTGCACATCGTGGACGAGGCCTTCGTGCGGGTTCACATCAACTTGCTGGGCGTGCCGGGCGCAAAACTCGAAGATATCACCGAAGCCCATTCGCATCTGGTGCTGTTGCCGCAATGCGCAAACTTCCTGAAGGCCCACGGCATCCGCGGGCGGGTCAGCCCTGACAACGCCCGCGCGGCGCGCGAGGTCTCGGAAGCGGGTGAGAAACATTCGGCGGCCCTGGCCAGCGAACTGGCTGGCGAAATCTATGGCCTTGAACTGCTGGCGCGCCACATCGAAGACAGCGACGACAACACGACCCGCTTTCTGGTGATGTCCCGCGAGGACGACCGCCGCCGCCGTGGCGAGCACGGGATGATCACCAGCTTCGTGTTCCAGGTCCGGAACATTCCGGCGGCGCTGTACAAGGCCATGGGCGGTTTTGCCACCAACGGCATCAACATGACCAAGCTGGAAAGCTACATGGTTGATGGCTCGTTCACGGCGACTCAGTTCTACGCCGACATCGTCGGCCACCCGGAAGACCGCAACGTGCAGCTCGCGATGGATGAACTGCAGCATTTCACCACGAATGTGGAAGTGCTGGGCGTGTACCCCGCTGCTCGACCACGCGGTTAGTCTGCTCCCACGCGCAGGCAGCTTGGGACTGCTCACCGCCAGTCAAACGCCGGCTCTCAAGCCCCGTGCAGATAGCGTTCTTCCATTTCGCGCGCAAAATCGCTCAGTCGCATCTGGAACTGGCGCCGGAATCTGGCCTTGCCCAGCTTCAACGACTGCAGAAGCAGACGCGCAGGCAAGGTCTTGGCCGCCAGTGACATCTCGATGCTCAGCCGCGTCTGCTTTTGCGACAGCGACAGAAGATCAATCGTGGTCAGGCCGTTCATCCCCTTGCTGGTCGATTGAAACCGCATGGCTGTGGGGCGATCGAACTCGGCCACCTCGATCGCGACGTGGCGTGGCTTGCCACGGATCATGATATCGGCTTCCCAGCACGACCCGACCCAGTGGCCCGGCATTTCGACAGTGCGTCGAACCTCGGCACCGCGGCGCATCGCCATGCGCTCGAACCGTTCGAAGTCCGCGACCATGTCGAACACCGCATCGATCGGCGCCTGGATATCTTCGCGTGCTGAAACCTGCATGTCGGCCTTTTCTGCTCAGTCAGGGTGTCAGTGTTTCGTCAGTCCAGCGTATCTGCAAGCCAGTTACGCAAAAGAAAATGCGCGATTGCCCCCTTTCGCGCCGGCAGAAGCTTGGGGTGCTCGCCTGCAAAAGCCTGCATCATCTCGGACTTGGTGACCCACATCGCGTCCTCGATCTCGACCGGGTCGATCGTGATCTCGCGGGACAGCGCCTGCGCTGCACACCCGAACATCAGCGACGACGGAAATGGCCAGGGTTGACTTGCCAGATAGCTGACGTGTCCGACCGGAACGCCGGCCTCCTCCATGACCTCACGCCGCACGGCGGCTTCAAGGGTCTCGCCCGGCTCGACGAAACCGGCCAACAGGGAATACATGCCGTCGGGCCACCCCGGAGATCTGCCCATCAGGACGGAATCGCCCTGCGTGACCAACATGATCACCACCGGATCGGTCCGTGGAAAGTGCTGGCCGCCACAGGCCGGGCACAGTCGTTGCCACCCCGCCTGCGAAATGTTGGTCGGGTTGCCGCAGCGCGCGCAAAACCTGTGCGTCTCGTGCCAGCCGATCACGGCTTTGGCGGTGGCTGCCAATTCGGCGTCCCGGGCCGACAGCCGGGTCATGATCCGACGAAGCTCGGCGAACACGTGGCCGACGGGCAGCCCCGGATGCTGCTGTTCGGTTCGGTCCACGAATGCTCCAACGCCCGACAGGTCCAACCCGTCGGCAGACCAATTCGAAATGTCCATTGCAAACAGCGGCGCACCCGCATCACTGCGCCCCAGCAAGATCGGTTGGTCAATCGCCCCGCCGGGTCCGTTCGCAACCAGATCGTGGCCCATCGGAACCAAGGCCAACTGGTCCAGCGCTTCGCCCATGACCAGCGGTTTGCCCCGCCACATCAGGATGCACCGCGCCGTGGGATCGGACCGTGCTTCCTCCAAAGCTCTGGCATCGGTACGGATCTGCGCCGCCCGGTCCAGTCCAGAGCCGCCAAATGTCACGCTTTCCGCCCGTTTCATGCCTGTCCCTTTGGAATTTGCACAAGGGCTGCCACGACTTGGGCACTGGCGCAATGGGAATCCACACTCGCAAAAAGCATCGTTGTCGCAAAGGACGCATGGAAGCCCGGACGATTGCCTGTATTCTACCTTTCAGTGAAAACGTATGCACAACAGCACTTAAAAGAAGAAAATTGGCTCTGAAATCCTCCCTGCTTCAGGCACATCCCCACTTGAAAACCGCGCACATCCGGATTCTTGCAACGACCGATCTGCACATGAATCTGAGCAGTTTCGACTACTATGCGGACCGGCCGGAACGAAGTGTGGGCTTCACCCGAACCGCCAGTTTGATCCGCTCTGCACGTCAAGAGGCGGAAGACGCAAATGCAACTGTCCTGCTGTTCGACAACGGCGATTCCCTTCAGGGGACACTTCTGGGTGATTGGGCGGCCGAACAGACCGACACGACCCACCCTTTGATGTCCGCCTTTGGGCGCTTGGGCTACGACGCAATTGCGCTGGGGAACCACGACTTCGGCTTTGGTCTGCCGGCTCTGGGCCGAATCGTTTCTCGGGCACCTTGCCCGGTTTTGTGCAGCAACATGCAGTGTCTGACCGGGGTCGCGCCCTGGCAGAAACAGGCCATCCTGACCCGTCATGTCCATGTCAACGGCCAAAGCATTGCTGTCCGAATTGGCGTTTTCTCGATCCTGCCGCCGCAGACGGTGAAGTGGGAAGCACTACAATTGCAAAGCCAGGTCGTAGCCGAGGATGCCGTCTCCACGGCGCGCCGGATGGCCGAGAATTTGCGTCGTCAGGGCTGCGACCTGATTGTGGCTCTTGCACATTCCGGCCTAGGCGAGCCCGACGCCGCGCCGATGTCGGAAAATGTGGTCGCACAGCTTTCTGCTCTGGACGGTATTGATGCAATCGTGGCCGGACACACGCACCTGACACTGCCCGACCCAAGCGATGGTAACCCGCAGCTGGCCAGACCCTTGGTCATGCCCGGATCAGCGGGGTCGCATTTGGGGGTGATCGACCTGACGCTTGCCGTGAACGCCACGGGAGAAGTGAGAATTGCTGGTCACAGCGCGCATCTGCGCGCGATCTGCCCGGGCGGGGCTGAAACCGGCGCTCGGGTCGTTCCTGAAGACCCTGAGATGGTCGAACTTTTTGCCGCCGCCCATAAGGCGACCCGCAAAGCCGCTGCCCAGCCGGTGGGCCGGATCAATCGTACCCTGCACAGCTATTTCACCTTTTGCGGGGTGGATCAGGGGCTGAACTTGGTCGCCGCAGCACAGGCGGCAGCCCTGCGACCGGTTCTGGCCGGAACGACCTTTGAAACCCTCCCTGTTCTGTCCGCAGCCGCACCTTCGAAATTCGGAGGCCGGGCCGGACCACGGCATTACACCGAAGTCCCGGCTGGCGATGTCACCGTAAGGCATGTCTCGGACTTGCATGTGTTTCCAAACCAACTGGCCGCCATGCTGCTGGATGGCCGCCAGATCGCCGAGTGGCTGGAGATGTCGGCTGCCCAGTTTTCTCAACTTGGCAACAGCGACGAGCAGGTTCTGATCGACCCCGAGGGCACCGGGCACAATTTCGACGTGCTGCATGGGGTGACCTACAGGTTCGATCTGACCCAGCCCGCGCGATATGATTTAGGCGGCCAGTTGATCGACACGTCCCATTCCCGCCTGCGCGATCTTGCCTTTCAGGGCCGCCCCGTCGATCCGGATGAACAATTCGTCGTTGCATCAAACAGCTACCGAGCCAATGGCGGCGGCAACTTTCCCGTCCCAGACCCGGCCCGGCTGATCCCGGTGCCGCCGCTGAGCCTCCAGGGAATCTTGCGCGACTACCTGGCGGGACGATTGGGTCCGGATCCGGTGGAAAACACCGCCCAAAGCTTTTCCTTTGTTCCGCAGGCGGGCCGGTCCGTGATTCTGAAGACCGGGCCACGCGCTGCAAACTACCTGCACGAGCTCGACCACTTTGCAGCCACCACCGACGGGCAAGACGCGCGCGGGTTTCTTAGTGTACGCCTGTCTTTGTGACGGGTTGCCAAGCGGGTGCGTGATGCCTATATCGTCGGTCGAGAGGTTGGCGCGGGCAAGCGCCTCGCCAACCTGGTCAGGTCCGGAAGGAAGCAGCCACAACGAGCCCCGCTTGGGTCGATGTCCAACCTCTCACTTGACGCCGCGCCACGTATTCGGCCCGGTCAATCCAACCTCTGTATTTCGTCGTTGTTCCTGAAAACCGCGCTTGCGGGCGGGTCAGGCGATCAATCGCGGCCAAACGGCACTGCTGCGCCGGGCGAAGGCGCCGATATGACCGATTTCGGACAGTCCGAAATCCCTCGGCTCCAACAAATGCCGACGGGCGGTCGGACCATAGAGTTCAGCCAGCCGCCAGACGGCGGGCGGTGGCACAGTCTGGTCATCCTCGAACGCAATGATATCCGCCGTGGCGTTCGCCCGACTCCAATCCGCTTGGGGAAGCGTGTCTCCCAATTCGGGCAGATAGCTGGTGGGCGATGTACACCACTTGCGCCATTGCCAATAGACGCCCGCCGGCAAATCGGCTCCGAATCCCAGAAGTTTCCCCGGCAGGTACCCCAGAAGACGCACCAGAGGTGGCACGTGGCCATACCAGAACAGAGTCGCCAAGCCCTTGTAGGGCCACGGGTGATCGGCCACCGTCACCAAACCTGCGCACACACAGATCATCCGGTCGATCTGTTCGATTTCCGGTTGCAGCGGACCCAGCATTCCACCGACCGAATGCCCGATCACCCACAGTTTTGCCTGCGGGTATCGACGGCGCATCTCGGCACGCGCTGCGGGCATGTCGATCAGCGCCCAGTCCGCCATCGTGGCCTTCGAGTCTTTCAGCCGCCCGGTCAGCGAATGCTCGAAATCCCGGTAATCATATGTCAGGCAAGCCATACCGCGCTCGGCGGCCAGCCAGCGAGCAAAGTGCTGATAGTAGTCACGTGGCACTCCTGTTGCGCCGTTCAGCACAACAACGGTTTGCGGCTCGACCGCCGGAGTGTAAAGCCGCGCCGCCAGCTGGGTCTGGCCCGACGGAAACTTAAAGTCTTCCACGTCAACCGCGTGCTGCGAATCCAACATCTTTGCCTCCAAACACTCTGGACCGATCGGTCTAATACTTTGTGTCTGGACCAATTGGTCTAGGCCTGTCAATATTTGGCCTGCATGACCCAACGTCCACCAAACACCAAAGATCGCCTGATCGTGACTGCCGCCCGACTGTTCCAGCGCTCGGGCTATAACGGTGTCGGTCTGGCGGAATTGCTGGCCGAAGCGCAAGCCCCCAAGGGTTCGCTTTATCACCATTTTCCAAAGGGCAAGCCGGATCTGGCCCTGGCGGCGGCCAGTTGGGCCTCGGACGGGATGTTGAGCATGATCGCTGCGGCATTCGACGACGCCGCGGATTTTCGCGACGGGGTCACCACCCTGTGCCACAAGATCGCGAAGCTGTTCGACACCTCGGCCCAATGGGAGACCTGCCCGATCGCCGCCACCCTGTTCGAAAGCCCCGACAACCGCGCGTTTCGGGAACATGCAGACCGTCTGTATGAAAGCTGGATCATCGAAGTTCGAAACCACGCCGCGCGGTTCGGAGTTTCCGACCCTGAAAATGCTGCGGACACCCTGTTCATCGTGATGCAAGGCGGCTGGCAATTGGCCCGTGCCCGCAGGGATTCGAATGTGCTGCGCAGACTGCCTGATCTGCTCCCTTGGGACTCACTCCGGCAACCGGGCTGAAACCGTCTTGACTCGATCCCGGATACACCGCTAGCGATGAGGGGATGGTTCCCGTGCCGTTTCGGTCCGGGATGAAAAGGGAACACGGTGCGGTCCAACCCGGAACTCCGGAGCGGACCAAGGCCGCGACTGCCCCCGCAACTGTAGGCGGAGAGCGATGCCTAAATACCACTGACCGCAAGGTTGGGAAGGTCGGCAAAGCAAAGACCCGCAAGTCAGGAGACCTGCCATCAAACGTGAAACCGAAACTCGGACGGGGTGTCCGGGCAGGGTCTGGCCTTGAAACCGGCGTCTGTCCAAATCCACCTCGCCCAGCGCGCGGAGGGCGCAACATGATTTGGAAGACCGATACCCATGAATTCGCGGCAACCATCTGCCAGCGCACCGGAAAGACCTGCCCGGCATTGGCGCGCATGGCACGGGCCATCGCGCAGGCAATGGCGACGGCGCAGGCGGCTACATCCCCCGACTTCCAAGTGGAAGGCAGTAGCGAACTGGCCCATTGCGAACATGGCTGCACGGCGCGGTTCGATGCACGTCCCGAACGGATCCGCGTGTATTGCGGAGCGGCCGCCGACACCCCGTCCGACTGCCTTGATACCTACGCCGACATGCTGTTTGACGACCAGAGCGACGCCCTGCCTGCGCAGGTCATCAGTGATCGACCCTGTGCGATGCTGCAGGCCACGGCGATCATGCCCGTGGTCAGGGCCGAGCGCGAGTTCCGCGCAACCGCCTGAATGTCAGGTCGCCAGTGCCTCGCGCGCTGGGGCGACGGCCCAGTCCATCTGAGCATCAGTCTCAACCGCGCAGGGGCGTACGGCCCGCAGGCGTTTCAGGGCCTGTTCCGGCTGCTCGCCGCTCTCGATCATCAAGCGCAGAACAACCATGCCAGACCGCCCACAACCGCCCCGGCAGTGGACCAGTACCCGCCCGCCGCCCGACAGCGCATGGCGGGCGGCGGCGCTGACTTCGGGCCATCGGCCGGATATCTCGGTCGACGGCGCCGAGAAGTCGGCGACCGGAAGATGCGCCCACCGACAGGCGCGCCGATGAATGTCACAGCCCAATTCGCCCGCACCCACAGAAACCAGTTCGGCAAGGGTTGTCATCGAAATCACCAGCCCCGGCGCCCAGGCTGAAATCAGGTCCAGATCTCCCTCATAGTCGCCGCCACCGCCGGGAACCGAGGTAAGGGCCAGCGTACCGCCGCCCACCTGCAATGCATGAACCACAAGATTTGTCATCAGACGTTCCCCCCGAAACTGGCTGATTGAAATTGATCCGCGCAGTATGCCTCACACCGCGCGCTCGCCAAAGCGAAAAACCTGCACCGGTGCTGTGGACGCGGGGCACCTGGAACTCTACCCTGCATCGTCAGTACGAATCCGTCAGAGCAGACATGACCACACAGTCCAGCCCCGCCTATCAGGTTCTCGCCCGAAAATACCGCCCGGAAACCTTTGCCGACCTGGTCGGTCAGGATGCCATGGTGCGCACGCTGAAAAACGCGTTCGAGGCGGACCGGATCGCGCAGGCCTTCATCATGACCGGCATCCGCGGCACCGGCAAGACGACCACGGCCCGGATCATCGCCAAGGGCATGAACTGCATCGGACCCGACGGCAATGGCGGCCCAACGACCGAACCCTGCGGCCAGTGCGAGCATTGCGTGGCCATCATGGAAGGTCGCCATGTGGACGTGCTGGAAATGGACGCCGCCAGCCGCACCGGCGTGAACGACATCCGAGAGATCATCGACAGCGTGCGCTATCGCGCCGCCAGCGCGCGGTACAAGATCTACATCATCGACGAAGTCCACATGCTGTCGACCAGCGCCTTCAACGCGCTGTTGAAAACGCTGGAGGAACCGCCCGAGCATGTGAAATTCATCTTCGCCACGACCGAGATCCGCAAGGTTCCGGTCACCGTGCTGTCGCGCTGCCAACGGTTCGACCTGCGCCGGATCGAGCCCGAAGTGATGATCGGCCTGCTGCGCAAGATCGCCACCGCCGAGGGCGCGGAAATCTCGGATGACGCGCTGGCACTGATCACCCGCGCCGCCGAAGGCTCAGCCCGGGATGCGACCTCGCTGCTGGATCAGGCAATCAGCCATGGTGCCGGCGAAACCACCGCCGACCAGGTGCGCGCGATGCTGGGACTGGCCGACCGGGGCCGCGTGCTGGACCTGATGGACATGATCCTGCGCGGCGATGCGGCCGGGGCCCTGACCGAACTGGGCGCGCAATATGCCGAGGGCGCCGACCCGCTGGCGGTGTTGCGCGATCTGGCCGAAATCACGCATTGGGTCTCGGTGGTGAAGATCACCCCCGACGCAGCCGAAGATCCCACCGTCTCGCCCGATGAACGCACCCGCGGCCAGCAGATGGCCGAGGCGCTGCCGATGCGGGCGCTGACCCGGATGTGGCAGATGCTGCTGAAGGCACTAGAGGAAGTCTCGGCCGCCCCCAACGCCATGATGGCCGCGGAAATGGCGGTGATCCGCCTGACCCATGTGGCCGATCTGCCCAGCCCGGAAGAGTTGATCAAACGCCTTCAGGACAGCCCTCCGCCGCCCGTCGGCGGGCCGGGGGGCGGCGTTCCGGTTGCCGGCAACACCGCCCCGCCCGTGACCGCGACGGCCTCGGCCCATGCGCCCACCCCGCGCGGTGTGGGCGGCGCGCCCACGGCGGCGTTGGCCCAAGACGTGCAGACCGCGCTGGCGCGTTATCCAACGTTTGAGCATGTGGTCGAGCTGATCCGCTCCAACCGTGACGTGAAGCTGCTGGTCGAGGTCGAGAACGGCGTCCGCCTCGTCTCGTACCAGCCGGGCCGGATCGAGTTCACGCCCACCGAAAAGGCGCCCACCGACCTGGCCGCGCGGCTCGGGTCCGCGCTGCAGCGCTGGACCGGCAATCGCTGGGCGGTCTCGATCGTCTCGGACGGGGACGCGCCCACCATCGCCGAACTGCGCGACGCGGCCGAGCTGGCGCTGAAGGCCAAGGCCGAAGAACACCCTTTGGTTCAGGCGGTTCTGACACAGTTCCCCATGGCCCGCATCACCCGGATTGAAACACCCGAGGACCGTGCGGCCAAGGTCGAAACCGAAGCCCTGCCCGAGGTCGAAGACGAATGGGACCCGTTCGAGGAAGACTGATCATCCGCGCAGAAGGCGCGCTGCCCTTGTGAAGGACGCAGACGGCCCGTATTTAGGCCGCAAATCGAATGACAGGAGACATACAGATGCTCAAAGGACTCGGCGGTCTGGGCGACATGGCCAAGATGATGAAATCCGCGCAGGAACTGCAGACTAAGATGGCGCAGATGCAGGAAGAGCTGAACACCATCATGGTCGTCGGCGAATCCGGCGCGGGCCTGGTCAAGGCCACGGCCTCGGCCAAGGGCGAACTGAAAGGTCTGGACATCGACCCCTCGATTTTCAACAGCGACGACAAGGAAGTGGTCGAGGACCTGATCCTGGCCGCAATCAAGGACGCGCAGACCAAAGCCGCCGAGCGGTCGCAGGAAGAAATGGCCAAGCTGACCGAAAGCATGGGCCTGCCGGCGGACATCAAGCTGCCGTTCTGATCTTCGCCCCTCAAACCCCCGCCGCCAAAGCCACGCAGGACAGGCCATGAGTTCGAACAGTGACATCGACGCCCTGATCGATCTGATGGCCAAGCTGCCGGGGCTGGGACCGCGCTCGGCCCGGCGGGCGGTGCTGCACCTGATCCGCAAACGCGCCCTGCTGCTGACGCCGTTGTCGGACGCCATGCAGCAGGTCGCCGCCACCGCACGCGAATGCCTGAACTGCGGCAACGTGGGCACCACCGACATCTGCGACATCTGCAATTCCGAAGACCGCGCCACCGGTGAGCTGTGCGTGGTCGAAGACGTGGCCGACCTGTGGGCGATGGAACGCGCGGGCGTGTTCAAAGGCCGCTACCATGTGCTGGGCGGAACGCTCTCGGCGCTGGACGGCGTCGGCCCGGAAGACCTGCGCATCCCCCGCCTGCGCGACCGCGTCACCGCCGAAAACATCACGGAAGTAATCCTGGCCCTGAACGCGACCGTCGACGGGCAGACCACGGCCCATTACATCGCAGATCAGTTGGAAGGACAGGTCCGCCTGACCTCGCTGGCGCAGGGCGTGCCGATCGGGGGCGAGTTGGACTATCTGGATGACGGGACCATCACCGCAGCGCTGCGGGCGCGGAAAGAACTGTAGCCGCCGCGTGCTGCCTGCAAGCAGCACGCTCTCGCCCCTCCCCGATTGCAAGGTACCACTTTACCCATCGGTCAGGTGTAGGCACCCGACGAGTAGGTCAATTCATAGGAATGGCTGTAGATCTCGAAGACTATCCCGAACGGATCCTCGACATAGACCATGCGGTAGGGTTTCTCGCCGGGGTAGTAGTATCGGATAGGCATGCGTTGTTTCCCGCCGGCCGCCACGATTTTTTCCACCAAGCCTTCGACATCAGGATCCTGGACGCAGAAATGGAACGTCCCGTTCCTGCGAAAGTCGATGTTGTTTTCCGGCGCGTAGTTTCCATCAAACTCAAAAAGCTCGATCCCGATACGATCGGCGGTCGCCAGATGCGCGATACGCAGTTTTTTCCAATTCGGGCCAAACACGTCCGTGCACATCACGCCGATGTCCGTGTCATCCTCGACCACGTCGGTTGGCGGCATGATCACGTAAAATCCCAAAACCTCGGAATAGAATTTCACGGCTTCGTCCACGTTCGGGACGGACAACCCGATGTGAGAGAATGTTCTTGGATGTTGAGGCATGGCTTGCTCCTTGGTTTGTTGGGCAAGACGTATTTTGCGACGTCCTTGTTTCAAGCGCCCGCCCCACAAGGCAAAGCCGTGTTGTTCCATGCACATAGATCATCATGCACTGCTGCCGAGGCCTAGAATGATCTTTCCGTCGACCCCGCACCGTGTACTATGCCCTAGCCTGACCCATTTGATATTGGAACCCGCCATGAAACGCCTTCTCGCCCTGACCTTCGCCGCCTTCACCGCCACTTCCGCGTGGTCACAGCAACTGGTCGACAAGGGGTTCGTCGAAGGCTGGAACATCATGATGGACCCCAATCTGGGCAACGGCTGTCTGATCCAGACGGTGTATCAGGACCTGTCCGTGGTGCGCCTGGGCTACGATGCGCTGGACAATCGGGGCTATTTCACCGTTTTCCACAAGGGGTGGGGCAACATCGAGCCCGGCAAATCCTATCCGATCCGGTTCGAGCTGGACGGCAAGAGCTTTGACGCCACAGCCATCGGGTTCAAGCAGGATCGGGTGCCCGGTGCGACCGTGTTCTTCACCGACCGGAACTTTGTTGCGGCCATCGCCCAGAACAAGACGATGACGATCTACAACCCCGCAGGCGAGCGGGTTTTGGCGATCGATCTGAAGGGCACCGCCAAGGCATTGGACTATGCGCGGGACTGCCAGAACAAGAAGCTCTAGCGAATCGGATCGAACAACGCATCCGAAGCGGTGCAGTCCCGGATCACGTCCCGCCCACAGGGCACCGGGTCCAGATCACGTGACAGACAGACGCGCACTTCTTCGATGTAACCGTGCTTGCAAGTGACGGTGATCATGTCTGGCTCGAGCCCCGGATTGGCGTCGAGGAAGGCATCCTCGACCACGCGCGCCGGCAGTTTCACGGCTTTGTCCAACTTGCGAAACACCGGCGGTCGGGTGATGCGGTCATAGGCTTGCCGGGACAACGCGTAGTAGTCCGCTGCGGACAGGCCCGAACAGGTGCCGTGTTTCTTCCACTGGTGCCAGGCCAGACCCGAACTGCCTTGAATATCTTCCATCTGTCGGGTCATCGCACGGGACGGCGGCGCCTTGGCTGTCGGGCAATAGGAGGGCCAGCCTTGGTGATATTGCGGCCACAACCCGTGCAGGATCCAGCCGTGATCGTGGCGCGCATCGCATTGGTCGGATCCGCGCGCGTCGCCTTCGCGGGCGCACCAGTTGGGCGACCAGCTCAGCGACAGGACGTAATAGTCGAACTCGCCTGACTTCTCGCCATCGGCCAGCGCGGCCATCGCGCCGAAAATCCACACCAGCAGCCCCAATAACGCCCAGCGCATTCGCCTCTTCCCTTCTTGCATCTGCACGACTATATACGGGCCAAGTTCCCCGACAACGGAAACCTGCCCCAAGACCACGGGGCCGCCGAATTCCGGCGACGGGACAGATGTATTCAAAGGAGACGGGCTGATGGCAAAACCCCTGATGGCCAAGGCAACCGCCGTTTGGCTGGTGGACAATACCACGATCAGCTTCAAGCAGATCGCGGATTTCGTGGGCATGCACGAGTTGGAAGTGCAAGGCATCGCTGATGGCGATGTGGCGGCAGGCGTCAAAGGGTTCGACCCGATCGCCAACAACCAGCTGACTCAGGAAGAGATCGACAAGGCCGAGAAAGATCCGCTGCACAAGCTGAAGCTCAAGTTCAACCCGGCCGCCGCCGGCGAGGAAAAGCGCCGCGGTCCGCGCTACACGCCGCTGTCCAAGCGCCAGGACCGCCCGAACTCGATCCTGTGGCTGGTCAAGTTCCACCCGGAGCTGAGCGATGGCCAGATCGCCAAACTGGTTGGCACCACCAAGCCCACGATCCAGTCGATCCGCGAGCGCACCCACTGGAACATCGCCAACATGCAGCCGATCGACCCGGTCGCGCTGGGCCTGTGCAAACAGTCCGAACTGGATGCCGCCGTCCAGAAAGCCGCCGCCAAGAAGGCCGCCGAAGGTGGCGTCATGAGCGATGACGAGCGCCGCAAGCTGGTCTCGACCGAACAGTCGCTGGAAATGGATGCCGCTCCCAAGATCCCCACGGCGATCGAGGGGCTGGAAACCTTCTCGCTGTCCGATGACGGCGACGAGGAAAAAGAAGACGAAGCAGTGGTGGATGCCGACAGCTTCTTCAACCTGCCCAAGGGCGGTGCCGAAGAAGACGACGAGGACGATCTGCGCAACTGACACTGTGCTGGCCCCGGTCCGATGGACCGGGGCCTTTTTGGAACTGGACCATGCTGAACATTCTATCGTCTATCTTCGGGCCGCACCGGGCGGTTTCGATTTACGCTTTCGCAAAAACCAAGGGACTGGCCATTCTGGGCGGCGTGGCCGTTATCGCCGTAGCTGCCGGTCTGCTGCTGTTCAGCGGCGATGGGAAACACGAACACGAAGCATATATGACCGTTCCTGTACTGTCGGCTACGCCAATCAATGGTGATCTCAAGAACGGGGTCATCGCGTCGGTTCGATTGCCGGACGGATCGGCAACTTCAATCACCGCGACCGAGGCGCCGATCGCGCGCAGTGTCGGAACCACGGCCTGTGTGGAAAAACGGGTTTTCGTGGACAGCGGCGAACCGCGCTATCGGTTCAAATTGCCAAGCAACTGCGGCGCAAGCTGATATACAGAACCGCCCGAAGAATACTCCGGGCGGTTTTCTTCTTACAAAAGCTGGAACAGAATCCCTGCAGCAATGGCTCCGCTAATCCCAAGCCCGATATAGGCTGCGAACACACGGGGTTTGACCAGAGACCAGACAGCCGCCATGGCCGGAATGGAACTGACGGCCCCGGCGATCATGAAGGACATCGCCGCGCCCGCGCTCATCCCCTGCTCCATCAGGCCGGCCAGAAGAGGCGGCGCGACATACGAATTCAGGTAGGCCGGCATCCCGACAAAGGCGGCGATCACGATCGGCAAGGCACCGTCGCCACCAACCAGCCGCGCGATCAGATCAGCCGGAACATAGCTGACAAGCAGCGCCTCGAGCACATAGGCCAGAGCGAGCCACTTCAGCAGGAACAGGCCGTTCTGCACGAATTCCCGACGGAACCGGACGCGGCGTTCGTGCTCTTGCCAAAAGCGCCAAAGCAGCTTGTCTTTCTTCGGACCGCAGCCACAGCATCCGGCCGGTTCATAGTGGCGCAAAGGTTGGGCAAAGGCACCCTGACGCATGAGAAAACGCACCGCGAACCCGCCGAACAATCCCAGTGCAACGGCTGCAACGGCTTTGCCGATCGCAAACGGCCAGCCCAAAGCGCCCGCCGTGATCAAAAGCGTGGGCGGGTCAATCAACGGCGAGCTCAGCCAGAAGGCCATGACCGCCGACAAGGGCGCACCCAATGCAAGCAGGCCTGCGATGAACGGGATCACCTCGCAAGAGCAGAACGGAGCCAACCCGCCGAACAACGCGGCCAGCAGGATCATCCGGGTTTCGCGGCCCTCGAAGGCCCGGGCAACCATAGTCTCGGCCCCGCTGGCCTTGAGGTAGGACAGCAACAGCACTGCAAACAGGATGTACTGACCGGTGTGCATCAGGGCCTTGGCTGCAAAAGTCGTGACGTTCACCCAATTGCCCGGGTCCAGAATGGCCACAAGCACAAGGATCGCCACGATCAGGGCCCAGGGTGTCTTCAGCAGACCGGACAGGGTTTGACCAACGGCCTTCGGGGATTGGGTCAATTCAGCCATCGTTTGCGACCTTTCTGGATTCATCCGCGCAGCATTCGCTGAGGATGAACTGCGCCAGTGATCTCAATTCATCGAAACATGCTCGGTTGATTGTGGTCCGCCCGGATTTCTCCTGCTCGACCACGCCGCCTGCCGCCAGGAATCGCAGGTGATGAGCCAGGGTGGACGGTGCCATCCCAGTCCGACTTTGGATCTCTCCGACCGTCAGACCAGCCTGTCCGGCCCGCACAAGGGTCTTGAGCACCTGCAATCGCGCCTCGGACCCCATCGCGGAAAACCCTGCAGCAGCTTTTTCCCACATTTGGTTATCTCCATTAAACTAGATTTCTAGTTTTTTAGTGATGAGCAAAGCCCGAGTCAACCGTATGGATAAATTTCCGTTGATCCCGAATAAGTCCAGATTGCCCTGTATTTAAGTCCAACATATAACGAGGCATGGGAATTTCGGTCGATACCTTCTTTCTGAAACCGGGCGGTCAGGGCACTCTGCAGGCGCAGATCCAGCAGATGATTGCCGAGGGCATCCTGTCAGGCCGCTTTCATGTCGGTGAGAAACTGCCGTCGTCGCGCAAACTGGCCGCGCATCTGGGTGTCAGCCGCATCACGGTGACGCTGGCCTATACCGAGTTGCTGGCAAATGACTATCTGACGGCCAAAGGCCGGTCCGGGTACTACGTGTCACAGAACGCGCCGGTGCCACCGAAATACACACCGGTTCAGCGCAGCGAAGAAACCGTCAACTGGGACGCCGCACTGGCCCGCCGCTTTTCCGAGGGTGATTTTCTGGCCAAGCCACCGGATTGGCGAGAATATAGCTATCCGTTCATCTACGGCCAGGCCGACCGCACCCTGTTTGATCATGCGAACTGGCGCCTCTGCGCCGTTCGGGCCCTTGGCCACAAGGATTTCGACTCGCTGACCGGCGACTACGTGGATCAGGACGATCCGTTGCTGATCGAGTTCATTGCCCGCCACACCTTGCCCCGCCGCGGTATCGCCGCTCGGCCCGAGGAAATCCTGATCACGCTGGGCGCTCAGAACGCCCTTTGGCTGACCTCGCGCATTCTTCTGGGCCATGGGCGCAAGGCGGCGATCGAGGACCCCAGCTACTACGCTCTGCACGAGCTTATGCGCTGCTCGGATGCCTCGATGACACCATTGCGGGTGGACAAGGATGGGTTACCGCCCGAGTCCATCCCGGACGGCACCGACGTGATCTACACCACGCCCAGCCACCAATGCCCGACAACCGCAACAATGCCCGTCGCCCGGCGTCACGACCTGTTGAAACGCGCCCGCGAACTGGACGCAATGATCGTCGAAGATGACTATGAATTCGAGATGGCCTTCTTGGGTGCCCCGTCCCCGGCGCTCAAGTCCTTGGACAAGGACGGGCGTGTGGTCTACGTGGGCAGCTTTTCCAAGTCTTTGTTCCCGGGATTACGGTTGGGGTACATGGTCGGATCCGAACCGTTCATCCGCGAGGCCCGCGCGCTGCGGTCGCTCGTTTTCCGACACCCACCCGGCCATATCCAGCGAACGGCGGCCTATTTCCTGTCGCTCGGGCACTATGACGCCCAGATACGGCGTATGTCCAAGGCTCTGATGCAGCGGCGCAAGACGATCGAGGACGCGATCGAGGCGAACGGGTTGACCGTGGCCGGACGCGGCGTCTTTGGTGGATCGTCGATGTGGATGAAGGCACCGGACCACGTCGACACCGCCGAACTGGCGAAAACGCTGCAGAATCAGAGTGTTCATATCGAGCCCGGTGCTGCGTTCTTCTCGGGGCCGGATCGGCCCAGGAACTATTACCGCCTGGGGTATTCCTCGATCTCGGCTGACCGGATACCTGCGGGAATCGAGCGGGTTGCGGCCGCAATCCGGGCCTGCTGAGGCCACACTGGACCTACTCCGGCGCCGTGTCTGGCCCTAACCCAGATGCCCCCGTTGCGCCAAAACCAATGGCAAGCCAAGGCGTATCGCCTGACCGTTTCCACCATTGCTTGGAGAGCGTCCAAATGAAAATGACGACAGAAGAGGCCTTTGTTAAGGTTCTGCAGATGCACGGCATCGAACACGCGTTCGGGATCATCGGCTCGGCCATGATGCCGATCTCGGACCTGTTCCCCAAGGCCGGGATCATGTTCTGGGACTGCGCTCATGAAGGCAGCGCCGGCATGATGGCCGACGGTTACACCCGCGCCACCGGCAAGATGTCCATGATGATCGCACAGAACGGTCCCGGCATCACCAACTTCGTCACTGCCGTCAAAACCGCCTACTGGAACCACACACCGCTGCTGCTGGTCACCCCGCAGGCCGCGAACAAGACCATCGGCCAGGGCGGCTTTCAGGAAGTCGAACAGATGAAGCTGTTCGAAGACATGGTCGCGTATCAGGAAGAGGTCCGCGATCCATCCCGCGTTACCGAGGTTCTGAACCGCGTGATCATGAAGGCCAAGCGCGCCAGCGCCCCGGCCCAGATCAACATCCCGCGTGACATGTGGACCCAGGTCATTGACGTCGAACTGCCCGCGGTCGTCGATTTCGAGCGTCCCGCAGGCGGTGAAACCGCTGTCGCAAAGGCCGCCGAACTGCTGTCGAACGCCAAGAACCCCGTGATCCTGAACGGAGCGGGCGTGGTGCTGGCCAAAGGCGGCATCGAGGCCTCGAAGGCCCTGGCCGAGCGTCTGGATGCGCCGGTTTGCGTCGGCTACCAGCACAACGACGCCTTCCCCGGCAGCCATCCGCTGTTTGCCGGTCCGCTGGGCTACAACGGGTCCAAGGCAGCGATGGAGTTGATCAAGGAAGCCGACGTGGTCCTGTGCCTCGGCACGCGCCTGAACCCGTTCTCGACCCTGCCGGGCTATGGCATGGAATACTGGCCGGCCGACGCCAAGATCATCCAGGTCGACATCAACCCCGACCGGATCGGCCTGACCAAGAAGGTCTCGGTCGGTATCGTCGGCGACGCGGCCAAGGTGGCAAATGGCATCCTGGCGCAGCTGAGCGACACGGCCGGAGACGAAGGCCGCGCCGAGCGCAAGGCCAAGATTGCCGAGAAGAAGTCGCGTTGGGCCCAGCAGCTCAGCAGCATGGACCACGAGGACGACGATCCCGGTACCAGCTGGAACGAGCGCGCGCGCGCGGCCAAACCCGACTGGATGAGCCCCCGCATGGCATGGCGCGCCATTCAGGCCGCGCTGCCGAAAGAAGCCATCATCAGCTCGGACATCGGCAACAACTGCGCCATCGGCAACGCCTACCCGTCCTTTGAGGAAGGTCGCAAGTATCTGGCCCCCGGCCTGTTCGGACCGTGCGGATATGGCCTGCCCGCCATCGTCGGCGCCAAGATCGGCTGCCCGGACGTGCCCGTAGTTGGCTTTGCCGGTGACGGCGCCTTCGGCATCGCGGTGAACGAGCTGACCGCCATCGGCCGCGAGGAATGGCCTGCCGTGACGCAGATCGTGTTCCGCAACTACCAGTGGGGCGCGGAAAAGCGCAACTCGACCCTGTGGTTCGACGACAACTTCGTGGGCACCGAACTGGACACCAAAGTGTCCTATGCCGGCATCGCCCAAGCCTGCGGCCTGAAGGGCGTCGTCGCCCGCACCATGGACGAGCTGACCGCCGCCCTGAATCAGGCCATCGAAGACCAGAAGAATGGCATCACCACCCTGATCGAAGCCCTGATCAACCAGGAACTGGGTGAACCGTTCCGCCGCGACGCGATGAAAAAGCCTGTGGCCGTGGCCGGCATTTCCGCCGACGATATGGTGCCGCAGCAGGTCTGAGCGGGAACGGAGCTGGAGCGGATGACCCTGACACCCATCGAGTTGTTGCGTCAGCAAGCTCCGGCAATCCGGCCAGTCGTTGCTCTGAGCGAAGGCAGTGATCCCCGCATCGTTGCGGGGGCGCTTGCCGCCCGGTCCGCAGGGCTGTCCGACATCATCCTTGTCGGTCCGCGGGCAGAAATCGAAGCCGAGTTGCTGGCGCAGGGCGCCGCACCGGGCGATGGCCTTTCCATCCATGACCCGACCGAGTCGCCGCTGACCGAGGAGTTCGCGGCCATCTACCACGATCTGCGCCGGCACAAGGGCGTGGATGCGGTGTCGGCCCGATCCGCCGCCGAAACGCCCTTGGTCTACGCGGCCATGCTGGTCCGGACAGGGCGCGCCACGGGAACGGTCGGTGGCGCTGTCCACACGACCGGTGATGTAGTTCGAACGGCGATTCAGGTGATCGGCCTGGCCCCGGATGCCGGATTGGTGTCCTCGTTTTTCCTGATGTACCCGCCGGACCAGGGCGGACCTGATGCGCGCACGATGCTGTTTTCCGATTGCGGGCTCGTGATTGATCCGACCGCATCGGAGCTGGCCCATATCGCAGCCGCCTCGGCCCAGTCGGCCCGGGCCATCCTGCGGGAACAGCCGTCGCTGGCGATGCTGAGCTTTTCGACCAAAGGCAGCGCAAGACATCCCGGTGTCGACAAGGTCACCGAGGCAACACGTCTTTTACGCGAACAGCATCCCGAGCTGCATGTCGACGGCGAGCTGCAATTCGACGCGGCTTTTCACCCCCCCGTCGGCCAGAAAAAGGCTCCGGGATCGACAGTGGCCGGAAAGGCCAACGTCATGATCTTTCCCAATCTGGACGCGGGGAACATCAGCTACAAGATCACCCAGAGGATCGGTGGATACATGGCGATCGGCCCGGTGCTGCAGGGTCTGGCCCGACCGGCGAATGATCTGTCCCGCGGCTGCAGCGCCGAGGATGTCGAACAGATGATCGCCGTGACCGTGCTGCAGGCATTGGGAACATGACCATCAAATCTGGCGCCATCGTCAGAACAGTATTCTAAATCCGGGCTGAAAGTGACAAGTTCGTCCCGACGCAAACGACTGGATCCGCAAATGACCCATCAGCAGCCAATCCTCGACACGTCCCCCAAGGTCTCGGACGAGGTTCGCAAGACAACCTGCTACATGTGTGCCTGCCGGTGTGGGATCAACGTCCACATGAAGGATGGCAAGGTCGCTTACATCGAGGGCAACCGTGACCACCCGGTGAACAAGGGTGTTCTATGCGCCAAAGGCAGCGCGGGCATCATGCAGGTCAACGCCCCGTCACGCCTGCGCGCTCCGCTCAAGCGGGTGGGTCCGCGCGGGTCGGGTGAGTTCGAGGAAATCAGCTGGGACGAAGCGTTGGACATCGCCGTCGGCTGGCTCAAGCCGCTGCGCGAGGACAACCCCGAAAAGCTGGCCTTTTTCACAGGCCGCGACCAATCGCAATCCTTCACCAGCTTCTGGGCCCAGAATTTCGGCACCTGCAACTATGCGGCCCATGGCGGTTTCTGCTCGGTCAACATGGCGGCCGGCGGCATCTACACGATGGGCGGCGCGTTCTGGGAATTCGGCCAGCCCGATTGGGACCGCACCAAGCTGTTCATGCTGTTCGGCGTGGCCGAGGACCATGACAGCAACCCGATCAAGATGGGCATCGGCAAGATCAAGGCGCGCGGTGCCCGCGTGATTGGGGTGAACCCGATCCGCACCGGCTACAACGCAGTGGCCGATGACTGGGTCGGCATCACGCCCGGGACCGACGGGCTGTTCATCCTGTCGCTGATCCATGTGCTGATGAAAGCCGGCAAGATCGACCTGGATTACCTGAGCCGCTATACCAACGCCCCTGTCCTGATGAATGCCGCCGAAGGTCCTGAAAAGGGCCTGTTTCTGCGGGACGCGGACGGCAAGCCGTTGGTGATTGACCGGGTCACGGGGCAACCGACGGCCTTCGACAAACCGGGCGTCCGGCCGGACCTGACCACCACCTATGAAATGGACGGCATCACCCACCGGCCGGTCTTTCACCTGATGGCGGAAAAATACCTCAGCGACGAATACGCCCCCGAAGCGGTGGCCGAAGAATGCGGCATACCCGCCAGCCGGATCCGCGCCATCGCCGGTGAACTGGCGCGCGTCGCCTTTGACGAGGCCTTCGAGCTGGACCAGGAATGGACTGACTTCCGGGGCGAAAAGCACAGCAAGATGATCGGCCGGCCGGTAGCCATGCACGCGATGCGCGGCGTTTCGGCCCATGCCAACGGATTCCAGACCTGCCGCGCGCTGCACGTGCTGCAGATCCTGCTTGGCACGGTCGAAGTTCCGGGTGGGTTCCGCTTCAAGCCGCCCTATCCGAAGCCGGTCGAAGCACACCCGACCCCCCATTGCAAGGTCACGCCAAACTCGCCCCTGGACGGCCCGCATCTGGGTTTCGTGCGCGGCCCCGAAGATCTGGCCCTGAAGGCCGATGGCAGCCCGGCGCGCATCGACAAGGCCTTTACCTGGGAAAACCCGATGTCCAGCCACGGGCTGATGCACATGGTGATCTCGAACGCTCACGCGGGCGATCCCTACAAGATCGACACGCTGTTCATGTACATGGCCAACATGTCCTGGAACTCGACCATGAACACTAAGGGCGTGATCGAGATGCTGACGGACAAGGATGACAACGGAGACTACGTGATTCCGCGGATCATCTACTCCGATGCCTATTCCTCGGAAATGGTGGCCTATGCCGACCTGATCCTGCCCGACACCACCTATCTGGAGCGGCATGACTGCATCTCGCTCCTCGACCGCCCGATCTGCGAGGCCGACGGTGCCGCAGATGCGATCCGCTGGCCGGTGATCGAACCCGATCGCGACGTGCGCGGATTTCAGACGGTGCTGATCCAGCTGGCCAACAAGCTGGGTCTGCCGGGTTTCACCGATGAGGACGGCTCGGCCAAGTATACGGACTACGCTGACTACATGGTCAACCATCAGCGCAAGCCAGGCATCGGCCCACTGGCTGGATTCCGCGGCGCAGATGGCTCGCAGGTGGGTCGAGGCGACGTGAACCCGAACCAACTGGACCGCTATATCGAGAATGGCGGCTTCTACCTGGAACACATCCCGGACGAGGCCCTGTTCTACAAACCCTGGAACGCCGCCTATCAGGACTGGGCAGTGGGAATGGGCCTGTATGACAGCCCGCAGCCCTACCTGTTCCAGCTCTATTCCGAACCGATGCGCAAGTTCCAGCTGGCCGCCGAAGGCCATGGTGACCGCCAGCCCCCCGACCACCTGCGCGGCCGCATCACGGAAACCATGGACCCGCTTCCGATCTGGTACGAGACCGACCAGACCGGAAACGAAGGCTTCACCGTAAACGCCCTGACCCAGCGCCCCATGGCGATGTATCACAGCTGGGGCACGCAGAATGCCTGGTTGCGGCAACTGCACGGGCGCAACCCGCTTTATGTTCCCACCAAGCTGATGCGCGAACACGGACTGAAGGACGGGGACTGGGCCAAAGTCAGTTCTCCGCACGGAAAAATCACTGTGCCCGTAATGGAAATGGCGGCGTTGAACGACAACACCGTCTGGACATGGAACGCCATCGGCAAACGCAAAGGGGCATGGGCGTTGCAGCCCGACGCGCCCGAGGCAACCAAAGGATTCCTGCTCAACCACCTGATCCACGAATTGCTGCCGCCCAAGGGCGACGGTCTGCGCTGGGCCAATTCCGACCCGATCACAGGACAGGCCGCGTGGTTTGACCTCAAGGTCAAGATCGAAAAAGCCGAAGCACCGGCAGACGCCCAAAGCCAGCCGGAATTCCCGTCAATCAAATCTCCGGTCGGCACCGGCCCCAAGGATCTTGCATGGAAGGTTGGCAAATGACCCAGCGCCACACTCCATTTGGCCCAAAATATCCCCGGGATAGATTGAGCCGAGCGGCTCAGGAGGGGGCTGCCCCCCTTTCGGCCCCGGCCCTCGACAAAGAGCAGACGCCATGACCCAACTTCCCCAATCCACCGAGCGAAAAATGGGCCTGGTCATTGACCTGGATACTTGCGTCGGCTGTCATGCCTGCGTGATCTCCTGCAAGGGCTGGAACACCGAGAACTACGGCGCCCCCCTGTCCGATCAGGACGCCTATGGCGCGGACCCCTCGGGCACATTCCTGAACCGGGTGCACTCGTACGAGGTGCAGCCGGCCGAAGGTGCCGCCCAGCTGATCCATTTCCCGAAATCCTGCCTGCATTGCGAGGATGCGCCCTGCGTCACCGTCTGCCCCACCGGCGCCAGTTACAAGCGGGTCGAGGACGGGATCGTGCTGGTCAACGAAAGCGACTGCATCGGCTGCGGCCTGTGTGCCTGGGCCTGCCCCTATGGCGCGCGCGAACTGGACGCCGCAGAGGGTGTCATGAAGAAATGCACCCTTTGCGTTGACCGCATCTACAACGACAACCTGCCCGAGGAAGACCGCGTTCCCGCCTGCGTGCGGACCTGCCCCGCGGGGGCCCGCCATTTCGGTGACTTGGGCGACCCCGACAGCGCGGTCAGCCAACTGGTGGCCGAGCGCGGCGGAATGGATCTGATGCCCGAAATGGGCACCAAACCGGTCAACAAATACCTGCCACCCCGCCCCAAGGATACGGTCGAAGAGCAGATCGACATCCTGGCGCCCCTGGTGGCGCCGGTCGCTGACGAGCCGAAGGGCTTCCTTGGCTGGCTGGACAAGGCATTGGAGAAGCTCTGACATGCATCCCGCACCTTCCGTCATCCTGTTCACCACTCTGTCGGGGCTGGGCTTCGGCTTGCTGTTTTTCCTGGGCCTCGGCTTTCCGAATGTCTCGGGCTGGGTGGCCTTCGTGTTCTTCGCCATCGCCTATGCGCTGTCCGTGGGTGGGCTCATGGCCTCGACCTTTCACCTCGGCCACCCCGAGCGCGCGCTCAAGGCGTTCACCCAATGGAAGACAAGCTGGCTCAGCCGCGAGGGCTGGTGCGCAGTTCTGGCCCTGTTGGTCATGGGGCTCTATGCGATCGGCGCGATCTTTCTGGACCAGCGCTGGTCCGGTCTGGGTCTGATCGGTTCGCTGCTCTCATTGGCGACCGTATTCACGACCTCGATGATCTACACGCAACTCAAGACGATCCCGCGGTGGAACCTGACACTGACGCCTGTGATGTTTCTGAGCTTCAGCGTGGCCGGCGGCGCGCTTTTGGCGGGGCAGACCGCATTTGCGATCCCGCTGCTGTTGATCGCCGCGCTGGTTCAAATTCTGTACTGGCGTTCGGGCGATCAGGCCTTGGCCAACTCGGGAACCAACCTTGGTACGGCAACTGGTCTTGGCGACCGGGGTTCTGTCCGCGCGTTTGAACCGCCGCATACAGGAACCAACTATCTGCTGCGCGAATTCGTTCACGTTGTCGGACGCAAACACGCAGACAAGCTGCGAGCCATTTCCTTTGCCTTGGCCTTCGTGGTTCCCGTCGGTCTGTTGATCCTACCGTTCAACCACCTGGTCGGAGCGCTGGCGGTGCTGTCTCATATGGCGGGTATCGCCACTTCGCGCTGGCTTTTCTTTGCCCAGGCCGAACATGTGGTCGGGCTGTACTACGGCAAGCACTAAGTCGCTCTGCAGACAAGCAAAGGGCGGTGCCGGTTCTCCCGGACACCGCCCGATTTCTTTCGGAACACGACTGATCAGATCAGGCCCGCATGCTCCATCGCGGCATCAATCGCGGCTTTTGTGCTGTCTTCCAGCGTCGTCAGCGGCGACCGCACTTCTTCGGTGCAGCGTCCCAGTTTGCTGAGCGCGTATTTCGCACCCACCAGGCCCGGTTCGATGAATATGGCCTCGTGCAGCGGCATCAACCGATCCTGATACTCCAGCGCCGCCGCATAGTCGCCCGACAGGGTCGCCTGCTGGAACTCGGCGCACAGCTTGGGGGCCACGTTTGCGGTGACCGAGATACAGCCGACGCCACCATGAGCGTTGAAACCCAGGGCCGTCGCGTCCTCACCAGAAAGCTGGCAGAAGTCTTTGCCGCAGGAAGCGCGCTGCTGGCTGACGCGGGCAAGATCGCCCGTGGCGTCCTTGACACCGATGATCCGAGGCAGTTGCGCCAGCGCACCCATGGTGTCCGGGTTCATGTCGATGACCGAGCGGCCCGGGATGTTGTAGATGATGATCGGAATATCCGCACAGTCATGCAGTGCCCGAAAATGCGACAACAGACCTTTCTGAGTCGGCTTGTTGTAGTAGGGCGTGACGACCAGCGCCGCATCCGCACCCACTTTCTGTGCGAATCGCACGAACCGGATGGCTTCGACCGTGTTGTTCGACCCGGCCCCGGCGATGACCGGCACGCGCCCCGCGGCGGCCTTGACCACCTCGGCCACTACGGTTTCGTGTTCCTCGTGGCTCAGCGTCGGACTCTCGCCGGTCGTGCCGACGGGCACCAGACCGGTCGACCCTTCGGCAATCTGCCATTCCACCAATTGTTTGAGCGTATCCAAGTCCAACTCGCCGTTGCGGAACGGGGTGACGAGAGCTGGCATCGAGCCTTTGAACATGGAACGCTCCTTGAGGTTCAAACGTGTGATGTGCGTCGCGGGCCGACACGAATTTAGGTTTCTTGAGTTGATCCCGGCGGCGCAAGGTTTATCCTGAATGGCTGTATCCTCGGTTGGTCGGGAAATGCAAGGGATGACACGGATTCTGTCGCTGATCGCGACGATGATTCTAGCTTTGACGCTTCAAACTCAGGCCGTGCGGGCCGATGCGGTGTCCGATCTTCGGGCCGCAATGTCCGAAATGCGCAAAGGCGACTGGAACGCCGCCTTGCGCGTGGCCGGCACCCGCGGCTCGGTCGCGCGCGACATCATCGTGTGGCACTGGCTGCGCCAAGGGTTCGGCAGCTCGGGCGATGTTCTGGTCTTTCTGGACCGGCGGCCCGATTGGCCGGGCCTTGCCTGGCTGCGCCGCAAAAGCGAGCCGTCCTTTACCGGCGCGGACCCGGACCGGGTGCTGAAGTTCTACAAGGACAACCCGCCACAGACTGCCGAAGGAGCTCTGAACTATGCCGTGGCACTGAAGGCCAAAGGCCGAACCGGTGAGGCCGAGGCGGATATCGTCACTGCCTGGCGGACGATGCCGATGGGCTCGGGCTTGCAGCAGGACTACGTTCAAAACTTCGGGTCACTGCTGAAACCGCATCACGAGGCTCGTCTGGACCGAATGCTGTGGGATGGTCATCTGATCAGCTCGGCCCAGATGCTGCCACTGGTCAGCGAAGACTATCGCAAACTGGCCGAAGCGCGGATCGCCCTGCAAAAGCGCCAACCCGGCGTGGATAGCAAGGTTGCCGCCGTTCCGAAGGCGCTTGCCGATGATCCGGGGCTGGCCTTTGACCGGTTCGTATGGCGGGACCGCAAAGAGCTGGACGACAGCGCCATTGATCTGATGCTGGCGCGCTCGACCAGCCCGCAGGCACTGGGCGAACCCGACAAGTGGGCCGAAGGGCGACGGAGGCTGGCTCGGCTGGAAATGCGTCAGGGTGATGCGAACCGGGCCTATGCCATCGCTGCCAATCACCACATGACACCCGAGATGGGATATGGTTATGCCGACCTCGAGTGGCTGTCGGGTTTCCTGGCTTTGCGCAAGCTGAACGACCCGGCCACAGCCGTTCGGCATTTCCAGAACTTCCTGGGGGCTGTGAAGTCTCCGATCTCGATGGGTCGGGGCGGGTATTGGTTGGGCCGGGCCTACGCCGCAACCGGAAACGCCGAGAAAGCCTACGAGGCTTATGCAATCGGCGCCGACTACCAGACCTCGTTCTATGGCCTGTTGGCTGCAGAACAGATCGGACGGCCATTTGACAGCGACCTGGCCAACCCGCGCCGGGCGCCCCATTGGAAACAAGCCGAGTTCGCCAAGTCCAGTGTGCTTGAGGCGGGGCTGCTGCTGATACGAGCTGGCGAGCCGGAATTGGGCGAACGGTTCCTGACGCACCTGGTCGAAAGCCTGGATCCGGTGCAGGCCGGCCAGCTGGGTGATCTGGCGGTCGAGTTGAAGGAGCCGCATCTGGCGGTAATGATCGCCAAACGGGCCGCGACGAATGGAGTCGTATTGCCCGCGGCGTATTACCCGGTCCATCCCGTTGCGGATATCGGATTGCCCATGGCCAAGGAAATGACCCTGGCCATCGCACGCCGCGAAAGCGAATTCGACCCGGTCGTGATCAGCGGTGCGGGCGCGCGCGGCCTAATGCAGGTGATGCCTGCGACCGCCAAGCTGGTCGCGCAGGAACTGGGCATCCTCAGCGGTCATCAGACGGGACGTTTGACCTCGGATTGGCGATACAACGCCAAACTGGGGGCAAACTATCTGGCCGGGCTGGCTGCCGAATTCAACGGCAACGTCGTGATGATGGCCGCAGGTTACAATGCCGGCCCCAATCGCCCGAACTCATGGATGGACCGCTACGGCGACCCGCGAACCGGCGCGGTGGATATCGTCGACTGGATCGAGACGATCCCCTTCAACGAGACCCGCAACTATGTGATGCGGGTGACCGAGAGCCTGCCTGTCTACCGCGCAAGGCTGGGCAAACCCGCGCTGCCGATCCCCTTCTCGCAGGAGCTGGTCGGATCAACCCTGTCGGCGTTCGCGCCATAGGGTAAACAGACCCGCCGCCACCACCAGCCCCGCCCCCGCGACCACCGCGGGGTGCAGGGTCTCGTCAAAGATCGTGATGCCCAGAATTGCGCTCCACATCAGGTGGAAATAGGCAAAGGGCTGTACCGCGCTGGCCTCTGCCATCTCGTAGCACTTGATCAGCAGCCAATGCCCCAGAACGCCGGTAATGCACAGCAGCCCCATCCAGAACCAATCCCGCGGCACCATCGGCTCCCAGAACCACAGGCCGATGCAGGTCATGACCAATGCTCCGACGATCCCGGTCCAGAAGAAGCTGGTTGCGGTGCTGTCCTGACGTGCAGCATAGCGGGTCAGCAGACCGTAGAACGCAAACATCAGCGCCGAGATCAAGGGGATCACTGCCCACGGATTGAAAACGCCCATGCCGGGCTGCAGAATGATCAGCACGCCAACGCATCCGACCCCGATGGCCGACCAGCGCCGCCAGCCGACCTTCTCGCCGAGCACCGGCCCGCTGAGCGCGGCGACTAGAAGCGGATAGCAGATGAACACCGCCTGGCTCTCGATCAGACCGAGAATGGTAAAGCCGTAGACGGCGACGCAGATCTCGCCGGCAAGCAGCAGACCGCGCAGAATCTGCAGGCCCGGTTGCCGCGTCCTGGCGGCGGCCGCCAGACCACCGGGTGCACGCGCCGCCAAGGCAATCACGAAAGCTGCAAAGAACCAATATCGCAGCATGACCACCATGTAGGTGTTGTACGTGCCTGCCAGATGGCGCGAGATGCCGTCCTGCAGCGCAAACACGATCGTGGCCGCGATCATCAGGGCAATACCCGCCCGCACGTTGTTTGTCTGGGTCATGCCTTGGTCGCCCGCGTCATGTGCCGTTTTCGGCCGTATCCCGGCGCGCGGGATACCGAAAACCCGGCATCCTGCAACCCTCGCCGCACAAACCCGGCTGCGGTATAGGTGGCAGCCGTCCCTTCGGGCGCTGTATGGACCGCCACTTGCCGCATCAGTTCCGGCTGCCACAGCTCGGGGTTCTTGGCGGGCGAGAACCCATCCAGGAACCAGGCATCGGCGAGCCCGTCCCAAAGGGGCAGGGTCTGGCGGGCATCACCTTCGATCACGGTCAGACGCAGCGTGTCCAAATCACAGCCGCCACCCTGCCATCGGTCAAGGAACCGGTCGGCCCAGGGCGCCAGCTCGGGAAAGGCCGCAAGCGCGCGCTTCATATCGGCAGGGGCCATCGGAAAGGCTTCGAAACTGGTGAACGTCAGCGGACCCGATTGTCCGGACTTCTCCCATTCCGACCAAGCGGTCAGCATGTTCAGTCCGGTTCCGAACCCCAGCTCGGCGATGTGAAAACCGGGGGCAAAGCGAGCGGGCAGATCGTTGCCTTGCAAAAAGACATGACGGGTCTCCTCCAGTCCGTTCTGAAGGCTGAAATAGGGGTCGTCGAAACGATCAGAAACAGGGACTGTCTCATCCCTCCACGACAATTTGGCGCGCTGGTCTGCCATCGGGAATTCCTGTAGCTAAGCGGCGCGACACTGAACAAGGAAAAGGGGATTGGCAATGGTCGATGTGACGATCCGCGGGGCTGGGATATTCGGCCTGTCCATCGCCTGGACCTGTGCGCGACGTGGCGCCAGGGTCCGGGTCGTCGATCCCTACGGCGCTGGTTCAGGGTCCAGCGGCGGGCTGGTGGGTGCCCTTGCCCCGCACGTTCCGGAAAACTGGAACGACAAGAAAGCATTCCAATTCGAAAGCCTGCTGATGGCCGAACCGTTTTGGCGACAGGTGGAGGCCACCGGCGGCGTTTCGCCCGGCTATGCGCGTCTGGGGCGGATCCAGCCCATCAACGACCCAAAGAACCTCGACCTGGCGCATCAGCGTGCGGCCTCGGCCCGCGACCTTTGGCAGGGTCGGGCTGAATGGACCGTGGTCGAGGCGCGCTCGGTCGGATCATGGTGCCCGCCCAGCGCAACGGGATTCGTCATCCACGATACGTTGAGTGCACGCATGCATCCACGCCGGGCCTGCGCCGCGCTGGTGGCCGCGCTGGCCGTGATGGGGGTTGAGGTCGTGCCCGAGGCCCCGGACACCGGGGCAGTCATTCATGCGACCGGGGTGTCCGGCCTGTTGGAGCTGTCCGATGCTTTCGGCAAGGCGGTCGGAAACGGGGTCAAGGGACAGGCGGCACTGCTGCGGTTCGACGCGGGCCAGGTGCCGCAGCTGTTTGCGGAGTCGATCCATTTCGTGCCCCACGCCGACGGGACACTGGCCATCGGCTCGACGTCCGAGCGGGACTATGACGACCCGACCGGCACCGATGCTGCGCTTGACGATGTGATCCAGCGCGCGTTGCAGGCGGTTCCTGTTCTACACGGCGCGGAGGTGATCGAGCGTTGGGCCGGGGTCCGCCCCCGCAGCAAGAGCCGAGCGCCAATGCTGGGCGCACACCCGCTGCACAAGGGCCAGTTCATTGCCAATGGCGGCTTCAAGATCGGGTTCGGCATGGCCCCAAAGGTGGCCGAGATCATGGCAGACCTTGTACTGGACGGACAGGATTCGATCCCCGAAGGCTTCCGCCCCGAGGCGTCACTGTGATCGTGGAAGGGCCACGGCCTGCATGCACTGCCGACCGTCAGGACCGCGGACCCAAAAATCGTTCCCGTTTCGGCACAGCGTGGCAGCCTCGAGATGCATCAGCGGAGAGGACGCGCGAAAGGAAAACTCGGCCAGCGGCCCCATGAGATCAGTGGCGAGCAGCATCAGATGCTGCGCCAGAAGCGGTCCATGAACCACCAGCCCGGCATAGCCTTCGACATCGCGGGCATAGTCAAGGTCATAGTGGATGCGGTGGCCATTGAAAGTCAGCGCCGAGTACCGAAACAGCAGCGTGGTGTCGAACGCGACCTGGCGCAGGTCTGTTTCGTCCGTCCGGGCAACCGAGGCCTCTGGTTTTGGTGCATCGGCCGACGGATCCTCGCGATAAACAAGGTCCTGCCATTCGGTCAGGCACAGCGTATCGTCCTGCCAGATTTCGTGCTTGAGGGTCACAAACCCCAAGGGCCCGGTCCGTCCAGTTTTGGTGCTCACATTGCTCAAGGTCGAGCGGCGTTCGGCTGGTGTGCCAGCAATCAGCGGAGCGGCGAACCGTAATCGCCCACCGGCCCACATCCGACGCGGAAGACCGAGGTCGGGGACGAGCCCTTCGCCCACCACGGGATGGCCGTCGCGCCCCAAGCCCTCGGGCGGGCGCGGCGACCAGAAATACAGCTGGTGAAAGAACGGCGGCAGCGACGTGCCCATCCCGATCGAAGGTGCCTGCCCTAACGCCACCTGAAACGCCGCCGCCCGGGCAGCGTCCATCACGTCGTGCTGAATTTCCGAGGAAACTTGATCCGTCATGGCCGCACCCTAAGCAGGTTCGGCCAGCCGGACAAGGCTCAGAAACCTGCTTCGGTCCGCAGCTTCTCCATCAACTGGCCCAGCGTCCGTTCGTACCGGTCGCTGCGCAACCGACCTGAATCGTCGAACTCGTTCGAGCTGTCGGCCAGATGAAATTCGGGGCCCTGCAGGATGCGCGGCTGAAACGGCACCATGAACGACCGCAGGATCATCTGCGCCCGTTCGCCTCCGGCCCGGCCCGCCGCTGCTGACATCACCGCAACCGGTTTGTCGGCCCAGGGATTGCCCTTGGTCCGGCTGACCCAGTCCAGAGCGTTCTTCAGAACGCCTGACGGCCCTTTGTTGTATTCCGGAGTGGAAATGACCACCGCATGGGCACCGGCGATCTGATCCGCCAGGATCTGAACTTCGGCCGGGATCCCGTCGGCCTCCTCAGCATCTCCATCATAGAGCGGCAGGTTCAGATCAGCTTCGATGAACGTTCCCGCGCCGAACAGGCGCGCCGCTTCACGGATCAGGCGTCGATTGGTGGCGTTCTGCCGCAACGAGCCGGACAGGCCCAGAAGGATCGGTTCGGACATCAGGATATCTCCGTCATGTGTTTCGGCTGCAGTTTAGTCATCCCGACCGCAAACCATAGCCCGCCTGACGCGCAGTCAGTGTGCAAAAAAGAAAGGGGCCGCTCGCGGCGGCCCCCGGCAGTTGGCTGTTGATCGGCTCAGGCGTTGCCGCTTGGCACGATCACGATCTCGACCCGGCGGTTCTGCGCCTTGCCCTCGGGCGTCAGGTTCGAGGCGATCGGTTGGTTTTCACCGCGGCCGATCGTGGCGATACGCGCATAGCTGACGCCATTGGCCTGCAGAACATCCGCCACCGCGTTGGCGCGGCGTTCGGACAGGATCTGATTGTAGCCGGCTTCACCATCGCTGTCGGTGTGCCCGATGATCTGTACGTTCGAGTTGGGATAGTTCACCAGGTTTTGCCCCACGCGGACCAGATCCGCCCTCAGCGCAGGCCGGACCGTGGCGCTGTCGGTGTCGAAGGTGATGTCATTCGGAACCGTGACGATCAGCCGGTCTCCGGCGTTGACGATCGTGATACCGTCATTGGCCAGTTTCTGACGCAGTTCGGCTGCCTGCCGGTCCAACTGGTTGCCGATCAACCCGCCGCCGGCAGCACCGATGGCCGCACCCGCAACGGCACCCAGCCCAGGGTTCGAGTCATTGGCGATGGCACCAACTCCGGCGCCAATCAGACCGCCCAGCAACGCTCCCTGCTTGGCGTTCTGGTTCGGGTCGTCCTGAACCCGCAATGTACCGGGGTCGGTACAGGCCCCCAGCACAAATGCGGCGCTCAGCCCGACCTGCAGCAAGAATCTGGAAATTTTCATGGGTTCACCTTCTGCTCCTGCACCCGTTTTTCCGGGTTACGTGTTTGACGTGATTATAGCACGCCTGACACAAACAGGCTCAAGCGACAAAAACGTGAGATCGGCGAATACCCGCCGCCCCCAAGGCGCTCAGAAATCCGGCACAGCGCGAAATTTCATCGATATGCCATCCTCGGGGTGTTTGACGCGCAATTCCTCGGAATGAAGCATCAGCCTGGGGAAATCGCGCGCCGGTCCTTCGGCATAGAACGGGTCGCCCAGGATCGGATAGCCCAGTGCCTGCATATGAACCCGCAACTGGTGCGAGCGACCGGTTTTTGGAAACAGGCGAACGCGGGTGGTGTCCCCGTCGTACCGGACGACCCGCCAATCCGTGACTGCCGGCTTTCCAGTCTCGTGGCACACCATCTGGCGCGGCCTGTTGGGCCAATCCACGATCAACGGCAAGTCTACCGTGCCGGTTTTGGGTTCCAGCCGGCCCCACACGCGGGCGACGTAGGTTTTTCGTGTCTGCCGGTTTTCGAATTGCTGTCCCAGATATCGTTGGGCGTGCGGGGTCTGGGCAAAGATCATGACGCCTGAGGTATCGCGGTCCAACCGGTGGACCAGCAAGGCCTGCGGGAATGCGGCCTGCACACGGGCCAGCAGACAATCGGCCAGGTGCTCTCCCCGGCCAGGCACCGACAGCAGGCCCGCCGGCTTGTTCACCACGATCACCTGCGCATCCTCGTGCAGCACGTCCAGCGGCGTTTTGGGGGGATCATAGGTATCGCTCATGCGGGCTGCCTATCGCAGGGTGCCGCCTCTCGCAACGTCGTCCTTGCGATGAGAAGGCTTCTCGGCAACTCTCGCGCCAGGCAGAGGAGATGACATGCACCCGACGATCGAACGAATGCAGGAAGTGGTCGCCAAGGGCGACGAGAGCCTGATCCATGAATTGCTGGCCGAAGACGTGCAGTTCCTTCCGCCGACCTACTACAGCACCTGGACAGGCCGCGCCCCGGTGGCGGCGGTATTGGGTCATGTTGGACAGGTATTTTCCGAGTTTCGCTACCGCCGGATCATGGGCGATGGCAAAGACTGGGCATTGGAGTTTCAATGCAAGGTGGGTGAACTGGACGCTGTTGGCGTTGACCTGATCAAGCTCAACGATGACGGGCTGATTCAGACATTCGAAGTCGCCATGCGTCCCTACAAGACCGTTGGCGCCCTGCGCGAGGCCATGATGGCGCGCGTCATGAAAGATCCCCGGTTCCTGGAATTTCGGAACGCTTTGAGCTGAGCCACCCGTGCCCATTGCCGCCGATCAGCTTCTGAGAGTTGCGCTGCTGCCGGTGCTGGCGGTACAGGCTCTGATGGTGCGACGAGGGGCCGTGCAGCTGCCCGAACCTGCTGGTGCGCGTGAGGGCCGGCAAGGCCGCGGGCCGAGACTGCGCCTGCTGATCACCGGCGACAGTTCCGCCGCAGGTGTTGGGGCTGGCACTCAGGAACAGGCGCTGTCGGGCCAGTTGGTGAAACTGCTCAGCCGCCAGTTCAGCGTTGAGTGGCGCCTTGTCGCAACGACCGGCCACACGACCGGTAACGCGATCGAAGACCTGCGCAGGATCGAAGGCCAGTTTGACGCGGCTGTTACGGCCTTGGGCGTCAACGACGTCACCCGAGCCGTGACCTGCAACCGGTTCAAACGTCAACAGGCCGAGTTGATGCGCTTGCTTTCCGTCGATCTGGGCGTGCGGACTGTGATCGTGACGGGCGTCCCGCAGATGGATCGGTTCCCGGCGCTACCAAAGCCCTTGGCATGGATTTTGGGACGCCAATCCGCGCGCCTTGACGAAGGGCTGAGAGAGGTGATCGCGAGCTTCCCAAAGGCCCGGCATTTGGCGCTGCACCTGCCCGACGATCCGGCCCTGGCGGCTGTGGACGGCTATCACCCAAGCCCCAAAGCCTATCGGCTTTGGGCAGAGCAGGCCGCGCGAATGATCCTCGATCAGGTCTGACCGCGCACCTGACGGATCATGGGCACTGAATACACTACCAGTGCGGCCCAGATCAGCGGAAAGGCAATCATGCGCCCGCGGTCGATCTGCTCACCAAACAGCGTGATCGCCGTGATGAATATCATGGTCGGCGCGATGTACTGCAGGATACCCATGGTCGAAAGCCGCACCAGCTTGGCCCCGTTGGCATAGACCAGAAGCGGAACGGCGGTCACGATACCTGCCCCGGCCAACAGCATGGTATCTGTTGCGGCGCCTCCAAAATGTCCGGTACCCTTCGCGCCCAACCAGGTCACATAAGCCAGCGCGGGAACCAGCAAAATCAGAACCTCAAGCAGAAATCCCTGGTTTGGTCCGATGGGCAACGAGCGCTTGAAGAACGCGTAAAATCCCCAGCTGACCATCAACCCCAGCGCCGCCCATGGCAGACGGCCGGCCTCGACCACCAGAACCAGAACGCCCAAGGCGGCAAGCCCCACGGCAATCAACTGTGTTCGGGTCAGGGACTCGCGTAGCAGGATCGCTCCCAGCGCTATGCTGAACAGCGGGTTGATATAATACCCCAGCGCCGCGTCCAGAGCGTTGCCACTGGCGATCGCCCAGACGTAGATAGCCCAGTTCACCGAAATCAGGGCCGCCGTCAGGGATGCCATTCCCAACATGCGCGGATCGCGCAGCGCCACCTTCAGATCACCGGTTCGCCCCAGCGCGACCAGCAACAGCCCGGCCACCGGCACCGACCAGATGATGCGATGCGCCACGATTTCGACGGGACCGATATGCGCCATTGCCTTCATGTAGAGCGGCAGAAAACCCCAAAGGACATACGCCGTAACAGCCAGCGCAAGGCCTTTTGGCGAATCCGTGTTCTGGGCTTGGGTCGGGCGCTCGGCCATGAATGGTCTCCAGCTGATACCCCCCGTCTTTAGGCAAAGTCCCTTGCCATTGAAACTCAGAAAAGCTTGAAGACGCTCATAACGAATTGTGATGGGTCGGCGGCCCTATCGTCCGGTGTGCGACCGGCAGAACCATGTTCGGCTATGCTTGGTTTTCCGGTAAAGTCTTGGCCAGACAGAGGCCTCGTCAAGAACCTCCATCCGGCGCTATGCAATTGCATAGGAGCAACGCGCCCAACCCGCCATCAGACCTTCACACGTTCGGATTTCGGATCGTACATGGGTTTGAGCGACGCCTCGGCGCGGATCTTTACTCCGCAGACGTCAATCTCGTATGTCGAGGACAGCACGTCGGCCGCGCTTTCGCCCTTGCAGGGGACATAACCCATGCCGATCGCGCCACCCAAAGTGTGGCCATAGTTTCCTGAGCTGATGTAGCCCACATATTCGCCATCTCGGATAATCGGTTCGTTGTGGAACAGCAGCGGTTCAGGGTCAGTCAGCTTGAATTGCACCAGCCGGCTGTGGGGGCCGCTGTCCTTGCGGGCAATCACCGCATCTCGGCCGATGAAATCACATCCCTTGTCCACCTTGACGGCAAAGCCGAGACCGGCGTCCACAACGTGATCTTCGCAGGTGATGTCATGGCCGAAGTGACGGAAGCCCTTTTCGATCCGGCAGCTGTCCATCATGTGCATGCCGCACAGCTTCAGGCCCATGTCCTGCCCAGCCTCGTGCAGCGTTTCGAAAACGTGGCCGGCCATATCCGACGACACGTAGACCTCCCACCCAAGTTCGCCCACATAGGTCACGCGGTGAACGCGTGCCAGGCCCATTCCGATCTCGATTTCCTGCGCGGTGCCGAATGGGTTTGCCGTGTTCGAGAAGTCGTTGGGCGAAACTTTTTCAAGCAAGGTCCGCGCGTTGGGGCCCATCACCGCCAGAACGCCTTCGCCGGCCGTGACATCGGTGATGACCACATTGAAATTGCCCGAATGACGCATCATCCACGTCTGGTCGGCCAGTCGCGTCGCCGCCGGGGTCACGACCAGATAGGCGGTCTCGGAAAGGCGGGTCACGGTCACGTCTGCCTCGATCCCGCCATGCCGGTTCAAGAATTGGGTGTAGACGATTTTGCCGTTTGGAACCGCGTAGTCGCCGCCACCGATATAGTTCATGAAAGCCTGGGCATCGGGGCCTTCGACCCGAATTTTTCCGAACGAGGACATGTCATACATGCCCACGTTCTCGCGCACTGCGCGGTGTTCGGCGGCCGAGTTCTCGAACCAGTTCTGGCGCTTCCAGCTGTAGCGGTATTCGCGTTCCTGCCCCTCATTGGCAAACCAGTTCGCGCGCTCCCAGCCGGCCAGCTCGCCAAAGACGGCCCCGTTTTCTTTCAGGTGGTGGTGGAACGGCGTCCGGCGCACGCCGCGCGCCGTGGCCTTTTGCCGATAGGGGTAGTGGTCGGCATAGAGCAGGCCCAGCGTTTCCTTGGACCGCTCGAATAGATACTGCTTGTTGCCCTGGAATGGCTGCATCCGGCTGATGTCCACGTCGCCCAGGTCAAAGGGTTTTTCACCCGAGTCCATCCATTCCGCCAGCGCCATTCCCGCGCCGCCCGCAGACTGGATCCCGATCGAGTTGAACCCAGCGGCGACCCAGACATTGTCCATCTCGGGCGCAAGGCCAAGGTGATAGGCGTCGTCGGGAGTGAAGGATTCCGGCCCGTTGAAGAAGGTATGGATGCCCGCCTCGGCCAGCATCGGCATGCGGTTGCAGGCGGCCTCGAGGATCGGTTCGAAATGGTCGAAATCCTCGGGCAGTTGGTCGAACTCGAAACTGTCGGGGATGCCGTCCATCGCCCAGGGCTTGGCGTTGGGCTCGAAGGCGCCCAGCAGGATTTTCCCGGCGTCCTCCTTGTAATAGGCGCATTCGTCCGGCACCCGCAGAACCGGAAGCTGGGTCAGGCCGTCGATGCCCTCTGTCACTATGTAGAAATGCTCGCAGGCATGCAGCGGAACGTTCACGCCCGCCATGCGCCCCACCTGATGCCCCCACATGCCGGCGCAGTTGACCACCATGTCACACTCGATATGGCCCGAGGCGCTGCCATCATCCGCCACCCAGTCGACGCCGGTAACTTTGCGGCCCTGCTTTGCGATCTCGGTGACCTTGACCCGTTCCTTGACGACGGCGCCGCGCTGACGGGCACCCTTGGCCAGCGCCAGCGCGATATTGGCCGGGTCGCCCTGGCCGTCCAGCGGCAGATAGACGGCGCCCTTGACCCCATCCAGATTCAGATGCGGATAAAGCTCGGCCACCCGCTCGTTCGAGATCTCCTCGACCTCGACCCCGAAGGCGCGGGCCATGGCGGCCTGGCGGTAGATCTCTTCCTTGCGCTCATCCGTCAGCGCCACGGTGATCGAGCCACAGCGTTTGAAGCCGGTGGCGACGCCGGTTTCCTCCTCGAGCGCGCCATAGAGTTCCTGGCTGTATTTCGCCAGTTTGGTCATGTTCGCGGTGGCGCGCAGTTGGGCGATCAGGCCGGCCGCGTGCCATGTCGTGCCGCTGGTCAGCTGCTTGCGCTCCAGCAGAACAACGTCGTTCCAGCCTTTCTTGGTCAGGTGATAGGCCACCGAGCATCCGATCACACCGCCACCGATGATCACCACGCGGGCCTTGCTGGGAAGATCAACCATTCCGAAGTCTCCAATCTCGAGTCGGCATAAGAGTGCCACGAACAGGCGACAAAAAATGCAGCAAAAACGTCAACTGCGGCACAAAAATCACCGCAGCGCCGATTGGCGTTTCTGGCGGCGCAGAGCGAATGGCGTGATCCCGAAAAAGCTTCTGTAGACGGATGAGAACCCGTTGGGAAAGCCGCAGGCGAGGCCGATTTCACGCACGCTCATAGTGGTATTCAAAAGCAGGTTGTTGGCCTTGGCCAACCGCATCTCCCGGTAGAACCCATTCGGTGTGGTGCCAAAAAACGTTTTGAATTTGCGCTCCAGCGAGCGGTTCGACATTCCAAGCTCTTCGACCAGTTGATTGATGGGCAACGGATCTTCGATATTGGCCTGCATCAACTTGATGCACTGATCCAGTCGGGCGTCCCCAGTCGTTGTCGTCTTGGCGCCCGAAAACGGCTGCAACGACGAAAAGTCGCGGATGTGTTCGTGCAGCATGATGTCAGCCACCGTCATCTTGGCCGGCCCCGAGATGTGACGCCCGATCACCGCCAAAGCAATATCGGCCGTGGCCCCCATTCCCGCGCAGGTCACGACCGGGCCCTGCTCGGTCGCGATCGAAAGCTTAGCCTCGAACCGGGCACCGCGTTCGCGGAAGATCGACGCGTTTTCCCAATGTGTTGCCATGTCGGGCGTTCCGTGTTCGTCGATGTATCGGCTGGCGGCCTCGGCCAGCAAAAAGACCTGCGCACCGCGATAGGTATAGTCGGACACAACCCGGCCCAGCGACAGCTCGGGCTGGTCCGGGTCGGTGTTGCCGATCACGAACAGATAGTCGGCGTCCGGTTGGCGCGTAACGGGCTGGGTCGGAATGCTGGCGCCGCTGCTACTGACGATGGTCCCTCCCTTGAGCGACCGATAGGCATAAGTGAACGGCGGGTGCGGGCAAACCCGATTGGCAAGACGCAGCACATCCACCACCGACGCCAGTTCCAGCAGAACGAAGCCCGGCGCGGTGATGATGTCAAAATGCCACTGCGCCTTGACGCCTTCGGGTTTTCCAGGGTCCGGTTTCTCCGCCATACCCGCCACTCACACGATCCTGTGCCCGGCCGAGCGCAGGGCGTTGGCCAAAGCTTCGATGTGCTCAGGGCCCACTTCGCAGCATCCACCGATGATCGTGGCCCCTTGGTCAACCCAACTCATCGCATGTACGGCATAGGCCGACGGGTCCAGATCGTGGCGCGCCTCCAGCGCGTCGACTGTCGGAGCGTCTTTCAGGAAGCCGTCGGAAATCCGGGTGAAACCATTCGCGTAGGCACCGTAGGGCTTTTCAAGTTCCGCAAGGATCTCCAGCGCCGCGGGCACCGCCTCGGGTCGGGTGCAATTGATCAGAACCGCCTGGGGATCGAAGCGCTTGACCAGTGGCGCGATCGCGCCTAGCGGTTCGCCCGACCTCAGCCGCGTACCGTCCTCGTCCATGACCGACAGGGCCAGCCAGACCGGCTTGCCACAGCCTTCAGTTCCACGCAGCGCGCCTTCGGCCTCGGTCACGGACGAGACGGTTTCGATCAGGAGCAGGTCCACCCGGTTCTGCATCAATCGCACCAGTTCCGCGAATTTCTGCGCGGCCTCGTCGGGATCGGGGTTCAGATCGGGGCGATAGGTGGCCAGCAAGGGGCCCAGCGCGCCGGCGATACGTCCCACCCGCCCATCGCGCGCCAGTTCGGCCTGTGTCAGAGCCGCATCAATGAGTTGCTCCAGCTGGTCCTCGATCCCCGCTCGTACGAGGCGAGAGCGGTGCACGGCGTAGGTGTTTGTCGTCGCGACGGTTGCCCCGCGGTCAAAATAATCCCGATGGATGTCTCCGACCAACCCCGGCTCGTCGATCATTACGCGGGTTGACCACAAGGCGGTTGGCTGTTCGCCACGACGTTTGACCAGCTCTTGACCGATCGAACCATCCAACAGCGTGATGTCTGCCATCTCGGTGCCTCCTTACGGTATGAGAACCAGCTTTCCGGGCAGGGTCTTTGATTGAAAGTCCGTCTGCGCCTGGACGATCTCGCGCAGCGTGTAAGTCTTGGAAATCAACGGCTTGATCCGACCCGCGTTCATCAACTCGACCAGTCGGCCGAAGACCTCGAAAGCCTGATGGGTGCAGCCGTGGATCGTGATGTCACGCAGGTAGATCTCGCGCAGGTCGGCCTGCACGATCGGGCCGGCGATGGCCCCGGACACGGCATATTGGCCGCCCGGCTTCAGCGTCCGGATCAGTCCGGGAAAGGCCGGGCCGCCGACTACGTCGATCACCACGTCAAAGCTGTCCGGCGGCAGCGGCGTGTCGCGGTCGAACGTCCCAGCCGCACCCTGCGCCCGCACCACTTCGGCCTTGGCCGCACTGGTCACCGCCCAGACGGTTGCTCCCCGCAAGGCTGCCAATTGCACGGCCGCCAGCCCGACGCCGCCCGAGGCGCCGGTGATCAGCACCTTGTGCCCGGCCGTCACGCAGGCGCGGGTCAACAGGTTCTCGGCCGTGCCAAACGCACAGGGGATGGCGGCGATTTCCACATCCGACAGCGGTGAGGCGGTCACGTCGTAGAGGTCATCCGCCTCGAGCAGGCAGTATTGCGCAAAAGCCCCGTCGATCTCGGACCCAAGCGCGATGAAGCCTGTCGGGTTACCCGGGCGCGGGCGCGGCAGGTTGATCGGGCAGGTCACGCGTTGCCCCGGTTTGAAGCCGGCACCCGGCCCGATCTGCTCGACTATGCCGCAAAGATCTCCGCCTTGAATGCGGGGAAAGGACAGCGCGCCGCCCCACCCGCCGGCTTCGACCTCTTGGTCAACCGCGTCCGTCGCGCCGGTGACGTCCGAGGAATACCATCCGATCCGCGTGTTGATGTCGGTGTTGTTGACGCCCGCCGCAGCCACGCGGACCAAAACCTGCCCGGGCCCGGGTACCGGAACCGGAATATTCTCGCGCCATTCCAAAACTTCGGGGCCACCGTGACCTGTCAGATAGACACCGCACATCGTCTTTGGAGCATTCATTTCGCTGGCTTCTCAGATCTGGTCGTCGGGATGGGGCGGCACCGGCCCCATCGGCACGATGTCGTAGCGGGCGTTCAGATCGGCCATCTTGGCCTCGTCCTCAAAATCTGCCTGGGTCATGGTTGCCAGTTCCGCAAGGAAACCGTCAAACCCGGAGGGTTGAAAGATCATGAGCATTCGTGCCGGTTTGTTGTCGGCGACGCGGCAGGCATGCGGCACACCCGGCGGAACATGCATGGTGGTGCCCGGCGTGCACAGGTGCCAATCTCCGTCGACGTAGAAATCCACGGCGCCCTCAAGGAAATAGAAAGTCTCGGCGTGGCTGTCGTGGCGATGAAGGCCAAGCGCGAAGCTGGCCTTCAAGTTGTCTTCCATCAGGGTGTAGGCCCCGCCCGTGTCCTGACCGGAAACCTTCACGAAGGTATGGTTATTCTCCCAGTCATAGTTGGGACCCTCACCGGGTCCCTGCTTGGAATATCGCGGGCGCATATGGGCCTCCTTGTGTCAGGCGCGCAGCCGCTCGTTTGCGGGATCCCACAGCGGCTGATCCTCCTGTACCACGGCGCGACACTTTTCGCCGTAGATTTCCACCTCGAGCTCGGTGCCCGGGTTGGCCAGATCGGCCTTGATCATGCCCAGCGCGACGGACTTGCCGACACGATAGCCCCAGGCGCCCGACGTAGTCTCGCCCACGATCTGATCGCCCTGCCAGATGCAGGACATGTAAGGCGCATCGTAGTCACCGGCCTCGACGACCAGAGTAACGAAAGACTTCTTCACTCCACGCTGCTTTTCCGCCAGCAACGCGGTCTTGCCGGGGAAATCCTGCGGCTTGTCGAACTTGACGAAGCGCTCCAGCCCGCCTTCGAGCAGCGAGTAGTCGGTGCTGAGATCTCCCTTCCACGCGCGGTATCCCTTTTCGATGCGCAGGCTGTTCAGCGCATACATGCCGAACGGCTTGGCCCCGGCGGCAAGGATCGCGTCATAGATCGCGGGCATGTGCTCGTTGAGCGCATGCACCTCCCAGCCCAGTTCACCGGCAAAGGACACGCGGATCAGGTGGGCGGGCTGTCCGGCCACGGTGGCCGCCTGATGGGTCAGCCAACCCAGCGAGAGGTCGGCATCGGTCAGACCCGACAGGATCTCACGCGATTTCGGACCGGTCACGATCAGCGTGTCGCGGGTGGTGGTCACGTCCTCGACCGTGACGCCCGCGGGCATTGCGTTCATCAGGATGTCGCGGTCGTGCCATTGCGCGGTGGCGGCGGTGATCATCACGAACTCATCCTCGCCCAGGCGCATGCAGGACATCTCGGTCAGGATGCGGCCGCGATTGTCGGCGATGTAGACGAGGTTGATCCGCCCCACCTTGGGCAGGCCGCCGGTGACCAGCCCGCGCAGCGCCTCGGCCGCGCCTTCGCCCTTGACGACGAAGCGCGAGAAACCCGGCAGGTCGAGCACGCCGCAATGGTCGCGCACGGCCTCGCATTCTTCCTTGATCCGCTGCTCCCACGGGCCTGAGCGGCCCCAAGTGTGGGTGCTTTCCTCGGAGGTGTCATCGCCCGGCTGCGCGAACCAGTTGGCGCGCTCCCAGCCGTTGTAGACGCCCATGACGCCGCCCAGTTCCTTGACCTTGGCATGCACGGGCGACAGCTTCTTGTCGCGCGCGGCGGGCCATTCGTGATGCGGGAAGTGCATGGCGTATTCGTTGCCGTAGACCTCCATGCCCTTCTGGTTGCAGTAGTCCTGATCGGTGTAATCGGTGTAGCGGCGCGGATCGACGGCCCACATATCCCATTCGGTGGCGCCATCCACGATCCATTCGGCCAGCACTTTGCCTGCACCGCCGCCTTGGGCGATGCCGAAGGTGAAGGTATGCGCCTCGAAGGCGTTCTTGACGCCGGGCATCGGCCCGATCAGCGGCAGGCCGTCGGGCGCATAGGGGATCGGCCCGTTGATCACGCGGCCCACGCCCGAGGTCGCCATCAGCGGCACACGCTCCATCGCGTCAGTGACGATGTCCTCGATCCGGTCCAGATCGTCGTTCCACAGCTGAAAGCTGAAATCCTCAGGCATCGGGTCGTCCTCGGTCATCCAGTGGCCCTTGCAGTTGGGCTCGTATGGGCCAAGGTTGAAGCCGTGCTTTTCCTGTCGCAGGTAGTAGGAGATATCCACGTCGCGCAGCAGCGGCAGCTTGCCACCGTTTTCCTTGGACCAGGCTTCGACCTCGGGGATCTCGTCGGTCAGCAGGTACTGGTGGCTCATGACCATCGCGGGCACGGTGCGGCCGCCAAAGGGTTTGAACCATTCGCCCACGCGCTGCGCGTAGTAGCCGGCCGCGTTGACGACATAGTCGCAGTCGATGTCGCCTTTTTCGGTGTGGACGGTCCAGGTGCCGTCGTCATGCTGGGTCACGCCGGTGGCCGGGCAGAACCGGATGATCTTCTGCCCCATGTCGCGTGCGCCCTTGGCCAGCGCCTGGGTCAGCTGCGCAGGGTCGATGTCCCCATCGGTCGGGTCATACAGAACGCCCTCAAGATCATGAGTTTCCAGGAACGGGTAGCGTTCCTTGGCCTGCTCCGGCGTCCACATTTCCATCGGGATTCCCTGGTAGCGGCCCATCGACATGGCCCGCTGGAACTCCTGCATCCGCTCTTTGCTGTGCGCCAGACGGATCGAGCCGGACACGTGGTAGTTCATCGGGTAGTCGACCTCTTCGCCAAGGCGCGAATACAGCTCGGTCGAATAGCGCTGCATGTTCATGATCGCCCACGAGGTCGAGAAGGTCGGCACGTTGCCGGCCGCGTGCCAGGTTGAACCTGCGGTCAGCTCGTTCTTTTCCAGCAGAACGCAGTCGGTCCAGCCCTTTTTGGCCAAATGGTACAGCGAGGACGCCCCTACGACGCCGCCACCGATGATGACCACGCGGGCCTTGGTCGGAAAATCGCTCATGTTTCTAGATCCCTGTCATTGTGCCCTTTGGGGCAGTTCATCCGTGATGTCGTAGTAGTCGCCCTTGTCCGCCACGAAGATGTGGCGGGCCAGTTTCAACTGAGTGGGTTGGTCCAGAGCCCCCATCGAAACCGAAATCGTGTCTTCGTCCTTGTGCTGCCAGAACAGAAAGCTTCCGCATGCCTTGCAGAAACCACGCCGGGCCGTGTCCGAAGCCTGAAACCATCCCAGCGTATCGCTGCTGTTCAGGGTCAGGTTGTCCTGGTGGGTCGCGGTCGAGGCCCAATAATGCCCTGACTGCCGACGGCATTGCCCACAGTGGCAGGCCGAGGGCGGTGACAGCTCTCCGTTGATTGTGAAGGCCACCGAACCGCAAAGGCACGATCCTTTTTGCATGGCTCTATCCTTTTCCTGCAGGTGCCGCGCTGGTTCCCAGCAGGACGCCATAGATGATGAAACAGGTGGCCATGATGCGGCGCACCCAGACGTTGAACACGGCGCCCAGCGCCGCCCGCCCCATCACCGCACCCAACAGTGTGAACCCGGTGTAGCTGAGCGTCGTGATGATCAGCGCCGTCGGCATGATGATCGCCATTTGCTGCCAGATCGGCACATCAGGCTGCACGAACTGGGAAAACGCGGCCAGGTAACCTGCGACGCTCTTTGGATTGATCGTGGCGACAGCCAAGGCATGGAGGTAGACATGGCGGGCCGGGCGCTGGCTGGCCGGCGCGGGACGCGCGGCGTTCATCCACCCCCGGAGTCCCATCCAGATCAGGAACCCCGCCCCGATCAGCTTGGCCACGAAAAACCCGGTTGGCGAGGCCGCGATCAGGGCTGTCACCCCCAGAGCCGACAGGATCAGAAAAGCGCTGGCCTGGGTCAGGATCGCCAGAACCCCAAGCATTGCCTTGGGAAATGGCAGGCTCATCCCGTTCGAGATGCAATTCACCGCATTCGGACCCGGCGTGGTCACGAACACCACCCAGAACAGTGCGAATATGGTCCAGGCCTCAAAGCTCATCAGTACACCGGCGGAGCGATCACCCAGACGGCCACGGCGGGTTCGTCGTAAGGGTTCGCCCATTGATAGGGTTCGTGCTTGATCCGAAAGCTGTCCCCGACGCCGACGGTGAAATTTCGGCCTCCGATCGTAAGGTCGAGACGGCCCGAGATCATGTATCCAACCTCCTGCGTCGGACGGTTGGCCGGGGTCTGCATCCGGGAATGGGGCTCAAAAGTGGAATGCACCATCTCGAAATCATCGGTCAGGTCAGGCGACAGCAATTCCTCGATCAGCCCTTCCTCGCCCGACCCCATCGGCCGGCGCGAACCGGCGCGCACCACATAGCCCTGTTCCCCGGCCAGAACGCCGGTATGGGCGAACAGCATCGACATCGGCACGCCGAGGCATTCCGCGATCAGGCGTAGATCCGAGATCGACGGAGCGGACAAATCGCGCTCGACCTGGCTGAGCCAGCCCACCGACCGGTCCAACCGCGAAGCGATATCGGTCAGCGTCAGCCCGCGCGCCTTGCGCAGCGCGCGAATGTCCGCCCCCAGCGTCGCAGCAATATGGGCCTGGTCGTTCACGCTACCACCCCCGATTCATGAAATTTACGTCACATTTTTCACGATGTCCCGAATCGGTGAAAATTCCAAGAGATTTTTCACTACCGATCCTGATCCTTCCACGCTATGGCTGCGGAATGTGGATCGTCATTCTGTATTTCTGGGCCATCAACGCGTTGACTTTTCTGGTGTTCGGCTGGGACAAGCTGCGGGCGATCCGACGCAGGCGGCGTGTCCCGGAGAAGTGGCTTTTGCGACTGGCGCTGTTGGGCGGCAGCCCCGCAGCTTTGCTGGGTCGCTGGATATTCGGGCACAAGACCCGAAAAAAGCGGCTGACGACTCTGCTGTTTGCCATTGCGGCTCTGCAGGCGGGCGCGATCTATCTGTTCCTCACCTACAGTTCTGTTTGAAACTGGTAATTGGCAGTGCGATCGGGCAATGGTTGCACATGATTGACAGAACTTCGTCCCAGGCGCTGGCCATCGGGTCAGTGGCGGTGTCCCTGCTGGTGCTGCTGCTCAAGGTCCTGGCATGGCATTTGACCGGGTCGGTCGCTCTGTATTCCGACGCAATGGAGTCTTTGGTCAACGTGGTTGGCGCGCTGCTGGCGTGGTTTGCCATTCGGATGGCAGAGCGTCCTGCCGACAGCAATCACCCTTTCGGACATCACAAGGCCGAGAACTTCTCGGCCATCGCCGAGGGGACCCTGATCGTTCTCGCCGCAATCCTGATCATTCAGGAAGCCTGGGGCGCCTTGTTCGCGCCTCACCTGGACCAGCTCGGACCGATCGGACTGGCCGTGAACGCAGCGGCCATGGTCCTGAACCTGGTCTGGGCCCGCGTCTTGATCTCGGCGGGTCAGAAACGGCGCTCGCCGGCCATGACCGCCAATGGGCGCCACCTGATGACCGACGTCTGGACCTCGGCCGGGGTCTTGTTGGGGCTGATCCTCGTATTGCTCACAGGCTGGGCCGTTCTTGACCCGTTGCTGGCCATTCTGGTGGCCGCGAATATTCTGCGCGAAGGTTGGAAGGTCATTTTCCATTCGGCCGGAGATCTGATGGATTCAGCGGCCCACACCGAGGACACGGCCATCATCGAGGCCGCCGTTCGGAACTCGTCTCAGGGAGCCTTGCAGATCCACGATCTGCGCACCCGACGGGCCGGCAAAGCCGTGTTCATCGAATTTCATCTGGTCGTCGATCGCAACATGACAGTCGGTGACGCCCACGACATCTGTGACGCGATCGAAGATGCAATCGCGGAAAAGCTGCCCGAGGCCCGGACCATCATTCACGTGGAGCCGGACTCTCAGCTCAAAGCCTCGGGAATCGAACCGGAATAAAGGTTCTACAGACGCCCGAAAACCTGCGCGAGGATACGCGACAGCCCATCGGCATCGGCCTGCTCGAACGCATCGGGCTGATCGCTGTCGATATCAAAGACCCCGATGACCTGCCCCGCAGAGTCCCGCACCGGCAGAACCAATTCGGACCGGGTCGACGAGGCACAGGCAATGTGCCCCTCAAACGCATCCACATCCGGGACCAGCTGAACCTCTCCGGTCCGCGCTGCTGCCCCGCAGACCCCGCGCGAGAACGGAATGACCAAACACCCATGCCCGCCTTGATAGGGTCCGATCTTCAACAACTCCGGCTCGGTCACACGGTAAAACCCTGTCCAGTCAAAGCGGTCGTCGCTGTGATGCACCTCGCAGGCGACGGTGGCCATCAGAGCGACCTGGTCAGTTTCACCTTCCGTCAGGGCTTCGATGGTTTTGGACAAGAGCGCGTAGTCAGCTTTCATGGGGTCATTTCCAATGTGCAACCGGGCCGCAACCTCTGCGGCCCGGTTCAGCTAATGGCAAAATGCCAAAGCGTCAAACCCGCTCGATCGCGATTGCGGTGCCTTCGCCGCCTCCGATGCAGATCGCGGCCACTCCGCGCTTCAGGCCACGCTTCTCGAGTGCATTTAGAAGCGTCACCATGATGCGTGCACCTGAGGCACCGATCGGATGACCAAGGGCACAGGCGCCACCGTTGACGTTGACCTTGTCGCGCGGCAGGCCCATTTCGTGCATGAAGGCCATCGGAACAACGGCAAACGCCTCGTTCACTTCCCACAGGTCCACGTCGTCCTTGCTCCAACCGATCCGTTCCAGCAGCTTCTGCGCGGCCGGGACCGGAGCCGTCGTGAAAAGGCCGGGCGCCTGGGCGTGGCTCGCGTGGCCCAGGATGCGGGCACGTACATTCAGGCCGCGCGCCTCGGCCGTGTCAGCCGCAGCAAGAACCAGCGCCGCTGCGCCATCCGAGATTGACGAGGAATTGGCCGCCGTCACCGTGCCATCCTTGCGGAATGCCGGCTTCAGCGTCGGTATCTTTTCCGGCCGCGCCGATTTGGGCTGCTCGTCCGAATCCTGAATGATTTCACCTTTGCGGCTTCGGACCGTGACGGCTGCGATCTCGTCCGAGAAGGCCCCGCTGGCCTGCGCTTCGAGCGCATTCGACAGCGATTTCAACGCGTATTCGTCTTGCGCCTCTCGGGTGAATTGATAAGCCTCGGCGCAGTCTTCGGCAAAAGTGCCCATCAGGCGGCCCTTGTCATAGGCATCTTCCAACCCGTCCAGGAACATGTGATCCACCACCTGGCCGTGACCGATACGAGCCCCGCCGCGCATCTTGGGCAGCAAGTAGGGCGCATTCGTCATGCTTTCCATCCCACCCGCAACCATCGAGTCTGCATGGCCAAGCGCGATCTGATCGAACGCCATCATCGCCGCCTTCATGCCCGACCCGCACATCTTGTTCAGCGTGGTCGCAGGCACCTCTTCACCCAGACCTGCCGCAAACCCTGCCTGCCGCGCCGGAGCCTGCCCCTGACCGGCGGGCAGAACGCAGCCCATCAAAACCTCGTCGACCGTCTGCGTCTTGGCGTTTTCAAGCGCCGCGCGAATGGCGACGCCACCCAGTTCCGCCGCAGGCACGCCGTCGAACATTCCTTGAAACCCGCCCATCGGCGTCCGGGCCGCACCAGCGATCACAACCTCTTTCATGTGACGACTCCTCCTTTTGTCGAGTGCTTGGATACCGAATGGTAAGAAATGCCGTCTAGCGTATTTCTACGATCGATCGACGGAATCCGAGGGAAGTCACGTGGCACTGAGCAGCAAAACGACAGGCGAAACGCAGATCATCACAGTCGACGCCGCCCGCATCGACGCCGCCATGGCGATACAGTTCAAGGAAGACATGCGGACCCAAACCGCGGATGGCGCCGGTCGGATCATCCTGGACCTGTCTGCGGTCAAGTTCATAGACTCCAGTGGATTGGGCGCGATTGTGGCGTCCATGAAGCAACTTGGAAATGGGCGCAGGCTGGAACTGGCAGGATTGCAGCCTGTCGTGGCCAAGGTTTTTCGGCTGACGCGGATGGATACGGTTTTCAAACTGCATCCCAACTTGGATGACGCGCTGGCCTCCGAGTTGGAGTGAAGCGTCAGGGGGCAAATGGCGTGACAGTCAACTGCGAAGACGGCCGACTCGAAGTGGCGTTCCCTGCCGTCGAAGCCGAGGCCAGCCGCGCCATCGCTTCGTTGCACGCGGGGCTGTCGAATCTCGGTTTGCCGGGGCAAAAGACTGCCGACATCAAGATCGTGTTGGCCGAGGCGATCAACAATGTTGTCGAACACGCCTATGCTGAGCGCGCGCCCGGAATGGTTCGGGTTTCCGTGCTGGACTCCAAAGATTACCTGGAGGTCCAGATCACTGACACCGGGCACCCCTTGCCCGGCCTGAAGATGCCTGATGGTATTCCCGCCAGTGTGGAAACCGATACTTCAAACCTGCCCGAAGGTGGATTCGGTTGGTTCCTGATCCGCATATTGGCCGACGAGGTGCGGTATGACCGCAGAAACGGCCAAAACCTGCTATTCTTGCGGTTTGAGCGCACAAAAAAAGCGGATCGGCCACAATAACGCCCAGATCGGACCATTGTCGCGCCGCAAACGACGGGCAGAAACAAGGGGTAGCTCAGATAGCTTCCCTCGGCGCCATGTGTCACAGCCCCCACCCAGTGAACGGCGCCGAGGACCTTCTCCTTGAAATGACTGGACATCAGCCAACGGCACCCTAGTGTCGAGCCGTTCAGGAGGAGACCCATTCCATGCGCGATTTCCATGCCCCCGGCCGTTCCGAGGTTTTGTCGACCGAAGGGATGTGCGCAACCTCGCATCCGCTGGCTGCAAAGGTGGCGCTGGACATTCTGGGCCGCGGCGGAAACGCGATGGACGCCGCCATTGCCGCGGGCGTACTTCTGGGCATCTGCGAACCGCAGATGACAGGTCTGGGTGGCGACTGTTTCGTTCTTTACAATCGCGCCGGCGAAACGAAGGTTCGCGCGCTGAACGGATCCGGGCGGGCGCCCGCTGGAGCCTCGGCCGAAGATCTGCGGGCCCGTGGGTTGGCTGCTGTGCCACTTGACCGCCCCGAAGCGGTGACGATCCCCGGGGCTGTCGATGCATTCTGCCACCTGTCAGAGGCCGAGGGTCGGTTGGGGATCGAGGCCCTTCTTCAACCTGCAATTCACTATGCCGAAACGGGCGTTCCGGTTGCACCCCGCGTCGCGCTTGACTGGTCGATCGGGGCCGAAACGCTGCAGGGCGCAGCCCGGGATCACTATCTGATCGACGACCGCGCCCCAACGACAGGTCAGATGTTCCGCGCTCCGGGTCAGGCAGAAGTCCTGCGTCGCGTGGCCCGAAATGGGCGTGACGCCTTTTACGAGGGCGAAATCGCCGATGACATGCTGGCCGCGTTGAATTCTCGAGGCGGGATCCATTCGGCCACCGATTTTCACGACACAAAGTTCATCGAAGCCTCACCGGTCGGAGGTGACTACCGCAACGCTGAACTGCTGGAACATCCGCCGAACGGACAAGGCGCGACTGCGATCCTGCTTCTCAACATCCTCAAGCATTTCGACATTGCAGGCATGGACCCGTCGGGCGCCGAACGGGCGCATATCGAAGCCGAGGCGACCAAGCTGGCCTACGATGCACGCAACCGGTTCATCGCCGACCCGGATCATACGTCGCGCATGGAACATTTTCTGGCGCCGGAAACGGCGGCAAAGCTGGCCGAGCTGATTGATCCCCGGCGCGCCATGACTGCCGCAGCGCCGCTGACCGAAGCCGTGCACAAGGACACAGTTTACGTCACGGTCGTCGACCGGGACCGTATGGCTGTTTCTCTGATCTATTCGATCTTCCACAGCTTCGGATCGGGCATCGCCTCGGAAAAATTTGGCATACTCCTGCAGAACCGCGGATGTGGTTTCAACCTTGAACCGGGACATCCGAACGAGCTGGGCGGCGGCAAGCGCCCGATGCACACGATCATTCCCGCGATGCTGAAGCAAAACGGTCAGATAGCCATGCCGTTCGGCGTGATGGGCGGGGCCTATCAGCCGACAGGCCACGCGCGCCTGGTTTCCAACCTTCTGGATTTCGACTTGGGGCTGCAGCACGCCGTCGACGCACCCCGCGCTTTTGCCGACGGTTCGATCTTGAAGATCGAACCCGGCTACGATCGCAGGATCGCGCAACAATTGTCGGAAATGGGACACAATGTCGTCGAAACGGAAACGCCACTGGGCGGTGCGCAGGCGATCCGAATCCATCAAAGCGGAGTATTGGAGGGCGCCAGCGATCCCCGAAAGGACGGTTGCGCTTTGGGTTACTGACGCCGCAATGGCGTCAGCACCGTATCAGTTCAGCTGGAAGTGCAGCGGATAGCTGCCGTCCTGAAACGGCCCGAACATGTTGGGAATATCAGGATGATCAACAGGTTCGCCAGACTGGTCGGCAATCAGATTTTGCTCTGATACATAAGCCACATAGAAGGATTGATCGTTCTCGGCCAGCAAATGGTAGAACGGCTGATCCTTGATCGGGCGGCTGTCTTCGGGAATTGCCTCGTACCATTCCTCGGTGTTCGCAAATTCCGGATCCACGTCAAAAATCACCCCTCGGAAGGGATGTTTCTTGTGACGAACCACCTGGCCCAGGCGGTACTTTGCATGTGTCTTCAGCATTGTTTCAGCCCCCAAGGCACTTACTAAACCTTTCCGCCGGCAATTGCCAATCATTGATCTGAAATTCGCGGAAACAGTCTGTGAACCTATGCCTGACAGTCGACGGCCTGCTGCACGGTTTCTTATACGATTGTGATTTCCTCGGCCTGCAATCTGCGCTAGAATAAAGAAAAAAGGCACGAGGCACATGAGCAGAAAACTTCTCGTACTCTTCGGGGTGCTGTTTTTGGCATCCTGTGGGGGCGGCGCACAGCGTCCGCCCAGCAACCTCAATGACGCTTGCGCCATCGCACGCGAGCGACCGGACATGATCAAGGCGTTCAAGAGCACCGAACGCAAATGGGGTGTTCCGGTCCATGTCCAGATGGCAACCATCTACCAAGAAAGCCGCTATCGTCACGACGCCCGGACGCCCCACAAATATGTTCTTGGGGTTATTCCGATGGGCCGTCAGAGCAGCGCCTATGGCTTCAGCCAGGCCCTGGACGGAACCTGGGAAGAATACCAGCGCGAAACCGGGAAGCGGCGCGCCAAGCGTGACCGCATTCGTGACGCATCAGATTTCGTCGGATGGTACATGAACAAAAGCAGTCAGAAGATCGGCATCTCGACCAGCGACACGCGGAACCAGTATCTGGCGTATCACGAAGGTCGCGCGGGTTACGCACGCGGCAGCCATTACGGCAAGACCTGGTTATTGAACGTGGCCAATGACGTGGACGCACGCGCGCAGATGTACCAGGCGCAGCTGTCCAGCTGCCGCTATTGAAAGAGCCGCGGGTCAGCGATTTTCTGACCCGCGCCGCGCCTTGTTCGAAAACAGGCCGCTGTCGATTCTGACATCTTCGTTGAGGGGACCCAGCAGCACCGTGGTTTGACCCCCGGCGTTGTCGTAGATGACCCATTTCCTCAGCTCGATCGGATTAGCCGTGAACATCAGCTCGATCCGCCCGGACTCGGGGTTTTTCGGGTCCTGCGCGGTGACGACCGTGGCTGTGCCATCAAATGTGTGGCCGACTACCATGTTGGCCTGCGACAGGTTCACGTTGCGCGCCAGAACCAGCGACAGCGGTGTGCGCTTCAACGGGTACTGCTCGGGCGGCTGGTTTGATTTGGGGTCGAACACCATCACCGTGCCGGCATTGGCCAGCACGACAGCGCTGTTGGGCGGATCGTATTCGAACCGCATCTTTCCGGGGCGCTGCAGCCACAGCTTGCCGGTACTCAGCGATCCGTCATCGTTGACTTGGGTAAACGTCGTCTGAACGGCCTTCAATCCGTTCAGATAGTTCGAGATCTGCGACAAGGGAAGCTTGTCGGCGGCCCAGGCTGCAGGGGCAGTCAAAGCAAGGGCAAAGGCAAAGGCAATCTGTTTCATGACACACAGATATGCGCTCTGCCCTTGTTATTAAATATCCTACTGTTCCGGGACGAGGATTTCGCGTTTGCCCACGTGATTTGCTGCCGAAACAACGCCTTCGTCCTCCATCTGCTCGACCAGCCGCGCAGCCTTGTTGTAGCCGATGGCAAGTTTCCGCTGGATGTACGAGGTTGAACACTTGCGATCCTTGATCACGATGGCAACCGCCTGATCGTACAGGGCATCCTCACCATTGGTGTTACCGCCGGTGTTCAGCCCCAGAACCGCGTCGATATTGTCGGCCTTGTCCTCGGACGGGCCGTCCAGCACGCTGCCGACATAGTCGGGCGGGCCATACTGCTTGAGGTGGTTCACGACCTCCTCGACCTCTTCATCGGACACGAACGGCCCGTGGCAGCGGGTGATCTTGGCGCCGCCGGCCATGTACAGCATATCGCCCTGCCCCAGCAGCTGTTCGGCCCCCATCTCTCCCAGGATGGTCCGGCTGTCGACTTTCGACGTCACCTGGAACGAGATCCGGGTCGGGAAGTTGGCCTTGATCGTGCCGGTGATGACGTCCACCGATGGGCGCTGCGTGGCCATGATCAGGTGGATGCCCGAGGCCCGTGCCATTTGCGCCAGACGCTGGATGCAGGCTTCGATCTCCTTGCCGGCCACCATCATCAGGTCAGCCATCTCGTCGACGATGACGACGATATAGGGCATGGCCTTGGGTTCGAATTCTTCGGTCTCGAAGATCGGCTCTCCGGTTTCGTCATCGAACCCGGTCTGGACCGTGCGGCTGAACATCTCGCCCTTGGAGAGCGCGTCCTTCACCCGGCCGTTGTAGCCGGCGATGTTGCGCACGCCCATCTTGGACATCTTGCGATAGCGGTCCTCCATTTCGCCGACGACCCATTTCAGGGCAACCACCGCCTTTTTCGGGTCGGTCACGACCGGCGACAGCAGATGCGGGATGCCGTCATAGACGGAAAGTTCCAGCATCTTTGGGTCGATCATGATCAGGCGGCATTCGTCCGGTGTCAGCTTGTAGAGCAGCGACAGGATCATCGTGTTGATCGCCACCGACTTGCCCGAACCGGTCGTCCCGGCGATCAGCAGGTGGGGCATCTTGGCCAGGTTGGCCACGACCGAGTCTCCGCCGATATCCTTGCCCAGCGCCAGCGGTAGCGCATGGGTGCCGTCGCCGAAATCGCGGCTTGCCAGGATTTCGCGCAGGACCACCATCTCGCGGTTCTCGTTGGGCAGTTCGATGCCGATGACCGAACGTCCGGGCAGGGTCGAGACCCGCGCGGACAGTGCCGACATAGACCGGGCGATATCATCGGCCAGCCCGATCACGCGGCTGGCTTTCAGGCCCGGTGCGGGTTCCAACTCGTACATCGTGACGACAGGGCCGGGGCGGACACTGACGATCTCGCCTTTGACCCCATAATCATCCAGCACGTTCTCCAGCATCCGCGCGTTTTCCTCCAGCGCTTCGTCACTGAGGTGATGACGCTGAATGCCCGACGGGTTCGTCAACAGGCTGAGCGGCGGCAGTTCGAAATCCGTGTGCCGCTCTTCGAAAGACAGGCTGGGCTGCGCTTCGGCCTGAGCCCGTCGCGACGGCAGGACGTTGCGCCGGACGGGTTGCGCCACGACCGGCTTGCGCGGTTCGGCAACCGGGATCTTCAATGCCGGGCGTGCCTCGGCGATTGGGTCCTCTGCATCCTCGAACACCTGATCGTCGTCGATATCCTCCGGCGCATAGGCCGAGACCGGGTCTTCCGCGAACGTCTTCATTTCCGCAGAAGGCTGCGCCGGGTGACCTGTCAACGGCGGCTCGGGCGGGAGCCCGGCAGCAGTCAGCGGAGGTTCGGGCGGAAGGTTGCCCGCTCGCGGCGTATTCAGGATCAGCGGGTCAGGGCCACGGCCGCGCCCCTTGGTCAGCGGGCGGTTCGGATCGGGCTCGGGCGCGATTTCACCGGTGGCGACCTTGCGGTTCTGGATCACCGCGGAGATCTTCGAGCGGATCCGGTCCTCGCCCGGCATCTCGTCATATCCGGTAACGGGTTCCGGATCGACCAGTTCGGGTTCGGGCATCGGCTCGGGGCGGCGGATCAGGCCAGGCATGCGCGCAAGCAGGCCCGTTTTGACGGGCTCGGGGGCTGCGATCTCGGGCTCTTCAAAGACCGGATCGGCATAGGCCAGTTCATCCTCGAATTCGGCACCGGCGGCCTGGGTTGCCTTGCGTTCCTGCCACTTTTCCCGGCGCACCTGCGCGGCACGGGCCGTGGCCGAGGCCCCCTGCCCCAGCGCGGTCATCAGCATGTCATAGGCCATCACCAGACCCAGCAGGAAAGCCCGGAACCCGTGCCGGACGTCCGATTTGGTGAAACCCAGCACAAAGACGCCCAATGCCAGCATGCCGGCCGCCATGGCCAGCGACATCAGCTTGACCATGAAATGCGACGAGATCGGCAACAGCGTCAGCAGCGCCCCCATCACCGTGTCGCCGAACAGACCGCCCAGACCAAAGCTGTGCGTCGCGCGCCATTCGGCGCCGGGCACCAGGGTTGCGGCATAGACCGAGAGGACGGCGATCCAGATCGGCGCGAAAATCAGGCGGGCCACGGCGCGATCCTCGCCGAAATGGCCGGCAAAGCGCACGCCCCAGCCGACCAGCACCAGCGCGATGCCAAAGCTGCCCCAGCCCACGATCATGAACAACGGTGCGGCGATCGAAGCGCCGAACCGGCCCAGCCAGTTCTGCACCGGCGCGTCGGTCGAGACCATCCAGTTCGGATCATCCGGCGTGTAGAACCAGATCATCGCCGCGGCGGCCAGGCCGGCCAAGATCAAGGCGATCCCGATCAGTTCCTTGCTGCGCCGCTCGATCGCGGCCTGGGTGGTGCTGTCCAGCAATGGGTCGCGGTTGCGCGCGTTGTAAGATGCCATGTGCCCTCGTACCTCACGAATAGATGCAGTCGCGGAGCGTGATCAGCCCGCGCTGCATCTCTGTTTTTGGGGCCACCATCGCGACCCTGATAAAGCCTTTGCCCGGGTTCTGCCCCGGATCCCCTTGTGAAAGATATGCGCCCGGCAGGACCCGAACCCCGGTTTCCCGCCACAGCTTCAATGCGGCCTGCTCGCCATCCTCGACGGGCAGCCAAAGAAAGAACCCCGCCTCGGGCGGCATATAGCCCTGAACGCCCGCAAACACCTGATCGGCGATGGCATATTTTTCCTGATACAGCGCGCGGTTTTCCTGAACATGCGCCTCGTCGGCCCAGACCCTGGCCGCCGCGGCCTGCAACGGCAGCGGCAAGGGCGCCCCGGCATAGGCGCGCAACTGCTTGACCCGCTTGATGCTTTCCGGCCCGCCCGCGATCAGCCCCGACCGCAGCCCCGCCAGGTTCGACCGTTTCGACAGCGAGTTGAACAGCGTGATCCGCTCGGGATCGGCGCCCAGCTCCTGCGCGACGGTCAGGATGCCGGTGGGCGGCGTATCGCGGTAGATCTCGGAATAGCACTCGTCGGCGAAGATGCGGAAATCGTACCGCTCGGCCAGCCGGATCAGCTCGGCCCAGTAGTCGCGCGAGGCGACGGCACCCTGCGGGTTGGCGGGCGAACAGATATAGGTGACGGCGGTGCGGTTCAGCACATCCTCTGGCAGGCCGGCATAGTCCGGTAGATGCCCGGTGGCCGCGGTGGCCGGCACGAAATACGGCTGCGCCCCGACCGAGATCGAGGCCACCATGTAGACTTGATAGAACGGGTTGGGGCACAAAACGATCGGCTGCTGGCCGTTCTTCTGCTCGGGGCAGAGCGCCATGGCGGCGTTATACAACCCCTCGCGCGTGCCGTTCAGTGCCATGATGTTGGTCTCGGGGTCCATCCGCACGCCATAGCGACGGTCGATCCAGTCGGCGATGGCCCCGCGCAGCGCGTCGGACCCCTCGTTCGGCGGGTATTTCTGAAATCCGGCGGCATTTTCCACGATGACATCGGTCACCCAGGGCGGAAAGTCATGCTTGGGCTCGCCAATCGTCATATGCACGACATCACCGCCCGGCACGTGATGGTCGAGCAGGGCGCGTAGACGCGGAAAAGCATAGGCCGGTAGGTTCGAAAACCGCTCGGGGAAATTCATGACTGCTGCCTCGATACCGGGATCATTGGCGCCCCGGTTTTCCAGCAGATTACAGGCCGAACCCCCGCGCGTCCAGACAAAGAGGTTCCGAATCAGGGGATTGTGGCATTCAGGTCAGAACCGCCTCGGCCGCCGCGCCCAGCCGCAAAAGCGCCTCTTCCGAGCCCGGATAGCCCAACATCATCAGCCCGCAGGACGGTATCGTGGTGGGCAGCGACAGCGCCGCCAGCCCCATCAGGTTGCCGATCCGGGTGTTGCGCAGGGCCAGAAGGTTCTCGGTGACGTAGTAGTCATGGTCGTTCATCAGCCGGTCCAGATCCGGCGGCAGGATCGGCGCGGTGGGGGCCAGAACCGCGTCAAAGCCGGCGGTGGCCGCGTCCCAGGCCGACCGGCAGGCTTTCAGCCGCGACCACGCGGCCACGTAATCCGGGCCGGAATGCCCCTTGCCCGCGCGGAACCGTTCAAGGATTTCGGGATACATCGCCTCAGGGTTGGCCTCGATCACGTCACGCCACAGGCCATAGGCTTCGGTGGTGTAGAGAACACCGGACAGGCCCATCGCCTCGACCAGTTCCGGCACCTCCAGCGGCACGATTTCGGCCCCTGCATCACGCAAGCGGTCCAGCGCCTCGGCATAGGCCTGGCGTGGCGCGTCGCGCAGATCGTCCTGCGCGATGGTCTGCAGATCGGCAAACCGCCGCCCCTTCAGGCTGGCGCCCCGCAGATCGGCCGGCGTTCCGCCTTCCAGCAGCGCCAGCATCTGCGCCGCATCCTCGACCGACCGCGCCAGCGGGCCGACCGTGTCGAACCGCAGGCATAGGGGCACCACGCCCTCGAGGCTCAACCGCCCCGACGTGGTTTTCAGCCCCACCAAGTCGTTCCACGCGGCCGGAATGCGCACCGATCCGCCCGTATCCGAGCCGATTCCGCAGGCCGCCAGACCAAAGGCCACCGACGCCACCGCACCCGAGGACGACCCGCCCGGAACCGCCTTTTCGTCATTCACGCAGGGCGGCGTCGCGGTGACGGGGTTCAGGCCAAGGCCCGAGAAGGCCAGCTCGCTCATATGCGTCTTGCCCAGACAGACCGCGCCCATGGCCGTCGCGTTGCGCAGAACGGTTGCGTCATGGTCGGGAACCCGGCCGCGCAGCAGGGTCGATCCGGCCTCGGTTCCGATCCCGGCGGTGTCGAACAGATCCTTCCAGCTGATCGGCACCCCATCCAGCAGGGACCGGCGCAGCCCTTGGGCCACCCGTTCCTTGGCCGCGCGGGCTTCGGCGCGGGCGCGGTCATGCGTGACGCGGGCATAGATGCGATCGCGGTGCGGATGGGCGTCGATGGCCGTCAGATAGACCTCGGTCAGTTCCTCGGGATCGATCTGCCCCATGCCGATCCCCCGGCCCAGGTCACATGCCGTCATGGTCAGCCAGTCCTGCATCTTTGCCCCCTTGTCGGAAAAATTCGTGTTTCGGCGACGGTAGCGACAGGACTGCACATGGACAATCCCGAAAGGGCGCGCATATTGCACCGCATGACACAGGTTTCCGATATCTTGATCGTGGGCGGCGGGCTGAACGGCCCTGCCCTGGCGCTGGCGCTGGCGCAGACCGGGCACAGCGTCACCGTGATCGACGCGCTGGCCGAGAAGGTGCGCAAGAACGCGGCGTTCGACGGGCGTGCCTATGCGCTGGCGCTGGCCTCGCAACGGTTGCTGGCCGCGATCGGCATTTGGGAGCGGGTCGCGGACCACGCCCAGCCGATGTTGGAGATCAAGGTCACCGATGGCCATGCGGGCGCAGGCCCGTCGCCGTTTTTCATGCATTTCGACCATGCCGAGATCGAGGAAGGCCCGATGGGCTATATGGTCGAGGACCGTCACCTGCGGCGCGCGTTTCTTGCGGCGATGGAGGCAGAACCGGCGATCACTCGGGTCGATGGCAAAACCGTGGTTGCGCAGGAAACCGGGCCTGGTGGCGTGACCGTGACGCTGGATGACGGATCGGCGCTGTCCGGTCGGCTTCTGGTGGGGTGTGACGGCCGCCGCAGCGGCACCGCCGCCCGCGCCGGGATCAAGCGGACCGGATGGGACTACGGCCAGACCGCGCTGGTCTGCGCCATCGAACACGACCTGCCGCATCACGGCATCGCACATCAGTTCTTCATGCCCCCCGGCCCGCTGGCGATCCTGCCGCTGACCGGCAATCGCAGCTCGATCGTCTGGAGCGAACGCTCTGACACCGCGCAGCGCATCAACGCGCTGGACGAGGCCGAGTACCTTCAAGTTCTGCGGCCCAGATTCGGCGATTTTCTGGGTAACATCCGCCTGCAGGGCGACCGGTTCACCTATCCGCTGAACCTGACCATCGCCAATTCCTTCATCGCCGAGCGGCTGGCGCTGGTGGGTGATGCGGCCCATGGCATGCACCCGATCGCCGGTCAGGGGCTGAACGCCGGGTTGCGCGACGTCGGCGCGCTGGCCGAGGTTCTGACGCTGGCCGGGCGGCGCGGCGAGGACATCGGCTCGGTGCTGGTTCTGGAGCGCTATCAGGAATGGCGCCGCTTTGACACGGCGGCCCTGGCAATGGCGACGGATGTGTTCAACAAGCTGTTTTCGAACGACAATCCGATACTGCGGCTGGGGCGCGACATCGGAATGGGCATCGTGGGCTCCCTGCCCAGCCTGCGCCGCGGCTTCGTGCGCGAGGCCGCCGGTTTGACAGGCGACCTGCCCAAGCTGCTGCAGGGCCGCCCGATCTAGTCGAGCTTGCGCGCCTCATCCACCAGCATCACCGGAATCCCGTTGCGGATGGGAAAAGCCAGACCAGCGGCTTTCGAGACCAACTCCTGCCGCTCGGCGTCATATTCCAGCGTGGTATGAGTCTGTGGGCAGATCAGCGCCTCGAGCATGTGGCGGTCGAATCCCGGTTCCGTCTCTGTCATTGCAATTGTTCCTCGTTTGAACCCCCGCGCAGCGAGAATTCGATCAGTGTGACAAGCGTTTCGCGCCGGGTGCGCAGACAGGGCGCCTCAAGCAGGGCCTGCTTGTCCTCAGGGTCGAAATCCAGAAGCATAGACAGGGAATTGACCAGCAATTCGTCATCCGCCTCGTTCAGTGACTCCCAATCGGTCGACAGTTGGCGGGCGGAAAAGTAACGCCCCAGCAGACGCAGGAAACCGGACCGGTCGAACGTATCGTCTATTTCCCCTTTGCCCAGATCGCGGTCGAACCCGTCCCAGGTAACGGCGCAGCGACGATACGGCGTGAAACCATCCAATTCGGATTGGATGCGAAACCGGGACACACCGGACAGAGTGATCAGATAGCGCCCGTCTTCGGTCTCGGAAAACTGCGTGACACGTCCGGCGCATCCGATCCGATGCAATTTGGTGTCGTCGTTCTGACAAGGGTTCGGCTGGACCATGCCGATCAACCGCTCTTTGGTTTTCAAGGCGTCATCCAGCATTTGCAGGTAGCGGGGCTCGAAAATATGCAGCGGCAGGCGTGACCGGGGCAGCAACAGCGCCCCGGGCAGAGGAAACACGGACACCGTGTCCGGCAGATCGGCGGGATGCATCATGTTTCCGACTCTAGCTCTGATGCGCGGTTAGGCAAATATCATCGAGCTGAGTTTGCGGCGACCGTTCAAAACGATCGGGTCATTGGCCTTGAGCGCATCGAAGATGGTGAACAGCTGCGCCTTGGCTGCGCCATCATTCCATTCCCGATCGCGGCGGAACAGCTCCAGAAGCTGGTCAACCGCCTCGGCGGCCTTGCCGTTGGCATAGAGCGCCTGCGCCAGGTCGAACCGGACCTGATGGTTGTCGGGATCTGCTTCGACCGCTGCCGTCAACTCGGCCACCGGCCCGGCATTTGCGGCCTGCTTGGCCAGTTCCAGCTGCGCGTGGGCAGCTTCCAACTCGGCCGTCGTTGAAATCTCGGCCGGAGCGCCGTTCAGGATCGCCTCGGCCTGATCAAGGTCACCCATCGCGATATGCGCCCGCACCAGGCCGCCATAGGCCGCGGCATGTTTGGGGTCTTCGCCAAGAATGGCGGCAAAGGTCTGGGCCGCATCCACTGCCGCGCCATCATTCAGCATCTCTTCGGCGGCCTCCACGGCCTCGTCCAGCTGGCCGCCCGGGCTCTGGCCCCCGGCAGCCTCGATCACACGGTCGATAAAGGCCTTGATCTCCGATCCTGGCAAAGCGCCTTGGAATCCGTCAACCGGCTGCCCCTTGAAGAAGGCGTAGACGGTCGGAATCGACTGGATACGCAATTGCGAGGCGATCATCTGCGCCTCGTCCACGTTGATTTTCACCATCTTGACCGCGCCCTTGGCCGCGGTCACGGCCTCTTCCAAGGCCGGACCCAAGGTCTTGCAGGGACCGCACCAGGGCGCCCAGAAGTCGACGATAATGGGCAATTCCTGCGATGCCTCGACGACATCGGCCATGAAAGTGGCCTCGGTTCCGTCTTTGATCAGATCGGTGGCTGCGGGGCTGCCTGCGCCGTTCAGAAGTTCCATGGCATTCACTCTCCGGATTCAGTCTTGCGCCTTATATGCAACCAGCCGACCGGGAAACCAAGGGCCGAGTTGCGGAATCCCGCACCGATCAAAGATCGAAACTGGCAAAGACGGGCGCGTGGTCGCTGGGCTTCTCCCAGCCGCGCGCGTCGCGCAGGACGCAGCTGGAATGGCCGGCGTTCGAGATATCAGGCGTCGCCCAGACGTGATCCAGGCGCCGCCCCTTGTCAGCCGCATCCCAGTCGCGGGCGCGATAGGACCACCAGCTGTAGAGCTGTCCCTCGGGGATGTCCTGCCGGGTGATATCGACCCAGCCGCCCGCATCCTGCGTCTCGGCCAGTTGCGCGACCTCGATCGGCGTGTGCGACACGACCTTGAGCAGTTGTTTGTGCGACCACACGTCGTCCTCGCGCGGGGCGATGTTCAGGTCGCCGACCAGAATGGATTTCTGCGGCTTTTCGGCGTGGAACCAGTCGCGCATGTCGGTCAGGTAATCCAGCTTCTGGCCAAATTTCTCGTTCACCTCGCGATCGGGAACGTCGCCGCCTGCCGGGACGTAGAAATTGTGGATGATCACCCCGTTTTCCAATCGCCCCGCCACATGCCGGGCATGGCCCAGCCCGGCAAAGTCCTGATCGCCCAGATCCGTGATCGGCAGGCGCGACAGGATGGCCACGCCGTTATAGCCCTTCTGACCGCGGGCGATCATATGGGTGTAGCCCAGTTCCGCGAAGCCCTCGGTCGGGATCTTGTCGACCGGCGATTTGCATTCTTGCAGGCACAGCACGTCCGGCGCTTCCTCCTGCAGCAATTTCAGCACGATCGGCTCGCGCAGGCGAACGGAATTGATGTTCCAGGTGGCCAGAGTGAAAGGCATGATCGGGGTTCCCTTGTCGCGACTCGGGCAAACTAGCGCGGCAGGTGCCGGGGTGCCATCCGAAAAAAAGCCGGGCCAAAGGCCCGGCAGTCCAACAGGGAGGTACATGTCATGACCCGGACATGCACGGGATGGGATTATCCTAAAGATGCTTGCAGAGTATCACTTTGATCCACATCAATCCACCTATGGTTACGACACCAGTCGATATCCACCAGATTCTGTGACCAAAAGGCGCGCATTGGAGGGATCGGGCTCGATTTTCTGACGCAGCCGGTAGATGTGCGTTTCCAGCGTATGTGTGGTTACACCGGCGTTGTAGCCCCAGACCTCGTGCAGCAGCACATCGCGCGCCACCACGCCGTCGGTCGAGCGATAAAGGAACTTGAGAATGTTGGTTTCCTTCTCCGTCAGCCGAATCTTGCGGTCGTCCTCGGTGATCAACATCTTCATCGCCGGCTTGAAGGTGTACGGCCCCAGGACAAAAACGGCATCTTCAGACTGTTCGTGCTGGCGCAGCTGCGCGCGGATCCGGGCCAGAAGCACCGGGAACTTGAACGGCTTTGAAACATAGTCGTTGGCGCCCGCATCCAACCCCAAAATCGTATCGGCATCGCTGTCATGGCCGGTCAGCATCAGGATCGGGCTTTTGACCCCCTGCTTGCGCATCAGGCGGCACAGCTCGCGCCCATCCGTGTCGGGCAACCCCACATCGAGGATCACAAGGTCATAGATGGCTTCGCGCGCCCGCTCCATCGCGGATTGGCCGTCGGAGGCTTCGAATACATCAAAGTCCTCGGTCATCACCAACTGCTCGCTGAGCGCCTCGCGCAGGTCTTCATCGTCATCGACCAGCAGGATTTTCTTGAGTTGCGCCATGTCCCGGTCCTCCTAAACCTTTTGCTACACTTGAGCGTGGAAGATGCAATCAACAAGTTTTGCTGCAATGCTCTCACGCCCTCGTGTCTGGTGGGCCGGAAATGTTTCACATTTCCTTTCGAACGGGCTAGGACGAGGGTCGAACGTTACAGGATAACATCAATGAGTCTCATTCCAGACATCGCCGAGTTGCTGGCCCGGGCGCGTGCCGACCTTCGGATGGGCGTTCCGGTCGTGCTGACGGATGACGGGGATTTCAGCGTTGTCGCCGTCGCCGCAGAGACACTCAACCCGCAGCGTCTGGCGGACCTGAGAGGTCTGGGCGACACGCCTGTGGTTGCCATCACCGGACGACGGGCCGAAACGCTAAAAGCCCGCGCCTATGACGGTGATCTTGCTCGGGTCGTGATCCCGGCGGAAGCTGATCTGGGGTGGGTGCAGGCGGTTGCAGACCCGTCCGATGACCTGAATGCCCCGATGAAGGGACCCCTAATGACTCAGCGCCAGGGCAATGCACACCTGCATCGCATCGCAATCGCACTGACCAAATCCGCCCGCCTGCTGCCCGCCGCGGTGGTGGTTGCGGTCGAAAACGGCCGGGCCTTTGCGGCGACACACGGTCTGACCTGCATCGACCACACACGCGCCGCGCCGCATCTGGCCGATCGCAGCCCCTTGCACGAGGTGGTGGCCGCGCGCCTGCCGATGGAGGTGTCCGAGGCCGGTCGTCTGCACGTCTTCCGCCCAGAGGACGGTGGTGAGGAGCACTATGCCATCGAAATCGGCCGCCCGGATCGCTCGAAACCTGTTTTGGCACGGTTGCATTCGGCCTGTTTTACCGGTGACCTGATGGGCAGCCTGAAATGCGACTGCGGCCCGCAACTGCGCGGTGCCCTGGCCCAGATGGGGGCCGAGGGGCATGGGGTTCTGCTGTATCTCAACCAGGAAGGTCGCGGGATCGGCCTGGCCAACAAAATGCGCGCCTATTTCCTGCAGGATCAGGGCTTCGACACCGTCGAAGCCAACCACCGGCTTGGGTTTGAAGATGACGAGCGCGATTTCCGCCTTGGATCGGACATCCTGAAATCGCTCGGGTTCAGTTCGGTCCGGTTGCTGACCAACAACCCCGCCAAGATCGCAATGATGGAACGGACCGGGATTGCCGTTACCGAGCGTGTGCCGCTTAAGGTCGGGGAAACTGCCCACAACCGGGCCTATCTGGCGACCAAGGCCTCGAAATCGGGCCACCTGCTGTGAGCCCTCTTGATCTGGTGGTAACGCCGACCGGAGTGCGGTTCTTCGGCCGCAGGTTTCCCTGCACCATCGGCAAAGGCGGCCTGAGCAACCACAAGCGCGAGGGCGACGGGGCCACCCCCACAGGGCACCACCACATTGTCGGAATGCTGTACCGCCCGGATCGGATTGCGCCTCCCGCCCCGTGGGCTTTGCCCATCGGGCCGGGCGATCTGTGGTCGGATGACGATGGGGATCAGGACTACAATCAACACGTTCGCGCGCCCTATCCATGCAGTCACGAACGCCTGCGTCGGGCTGACCCGCTGTACGATCTGGTGCTGATTACCGATTGGAATTGGCCCGTCGCCACACCGGGCAGCGGATCAGCGATCTTTCTGCATCAGTGGCGCAGACCGGGTTATCCGACCGAAGGCTGCGTGGCGTTCCGGCGCGACGATCTGCACTGGATCGCGCGGCGCGTCGCACCCGGAACCCGGATCATCATTCCGCGGGTTTGACCCGGTCACCAAAAATGGCCGACCCCACCCGGACATGAGTTGCACCCAGCGCGATCGCGGTTTCAAAATCGCTGCTCATCCCCATGGACAGGCCATCCAGCCCGTTTCGGCGCGCGATCTTGGCCAGCAAAGAAAAATGCAGCGCGGGCTCTTCGTCGACGGGCGGAATACACATCAACCCACGCACCGGCAGGTCAATTGATCGACATTCGGCGACAAAATCATCGGCCTCGGCGGGTATAACTCCGGCTTTCTGAGCCTCTTCGCCAGTATTTACCTGAATGAATAGATCAGGACACTGCCCCACCTCTTGCGCCAGCCGCGCAAGGGTTTTGGCCAGTTTGGGACGGTCGACCGAGTGGATCGCGTTGCACAGTTCCATCGCCTGCCGCGCCTTGTTGGTTTGCAGCGGACCAATCAGATGCAGATCAATATCGGGATAGCTTTCACGGAAGGCGGGCCACTTGCCGGCGGCCTCCTGCACCCGGTTTTCACCAAAACACCGGTGACCCTGCTTCAACACGGCCTCGACCCGGTCGTTGGGCTGCACCTTGGATACGGCAATCAGCCGGACCGAGCCCTTGGGGCGGCCGGCTGCGGCTTCGGCCTTAGCGATGCGGGCGGTGATTTCTTGCAGCGACATGGATTCCCTCTGTTTCCATTTGTCCGCAGAAAAACACCATGTCGGCGCAAAAGAAAAGGGCGGGTCCGAAGACCCGCCCTCAAACCTTGCGGTTCAGATCAACTTAGAAGTTGAACTGAGCACCGAAGTCAGCGCGCAGGCGGCCGTCGCCGTCGCCAACTTTCGTCTGGCCGATACCACCGCGCAGCGATGCACCGCCGCCCAGGTCGTAGATGGCGCCAATGCCGTACTGCTGGGTGTCGTTGTCAGCCGAACCGTCGCCGTAAGCGAAGGTCAGGGTGGTTGCAGCGCCAACGTTGTAGGCTGCCGACAGACCGTATGCAGTGCCGTTCAGCGAGTCGTCTGCAACGTCATCGTCTGCGACGAAGATGGTGCCCGAGAAGTCGCCGAATTCAGCACCCAGGGTCAGAACTGCCAGGCTCTGCTTCTCGATCGCGTCACCGATGGCGCTGGTTTCACCATAAGCAACAGCTGCGGTGAAGTTGTTGAAGCTGTAGGTGAAGCTGATGTCCCAGCGGTCTGCGCTGTCTGCAACACCGTTCAGACCAAAGGTTGCCTGGTCGTACGATGCGCCAAAGGCGAAGTCACCAACTGCGTACTGGAAGAACACAGCGTTCGAACCTGCACCGGTCGACGAGTAGCCCAGGAAGCTGTAGTCAACGCCCGAGTACTGGCCGATGAAGTTTTCCAGGCCCGGCTCGTTACCGTAGTAGTTTGCCAAGTTGTCGAACGAACCAGCAACGTTGCCGGCGTCAACACGCAGACCACCGTAGATGACCGAGAAGCGAGCGCCGTTCAGGCCGGCTGCGTTTGCTTCGCCGGTGCTGGCGTTTTCGTCAGCCTGCAGACGAACACGTGCTTCAAAGCGGACGCCACCGTCGGTTTCCGCGATGCCGTCGATGTTCAGGCGGAAGCGCGAGACCAGGATGGTTTCGTCGGTTGCAACGGTTGCGGTGTTGGTGGTGGTCTGGTCGGTCAGCGTGGTGGTCTGACCAGTGTTGGTCGCACCGCTGGTGGTCGTGGTGGTCACGCCGGTGTTGGTGACGGTCACGCCGGTGTTGAAGTTGGTCACAACGCCGGTACGGTCTTCCAGGTAACCGATACCAAAGCGGCCATAACCGCTGAACTTAACTTCGGCCGCGGCAACCGATGCGGTTGCGATCAGTGCGGTCGATGCGAAGAGAACTTTTTTCATCTTGTTTCCCTCGGTTTCAATAATTTCTACTCGACACATACCTGCTGCATATGTCTCAGCACGCAGACCGTTTCGCTCTTTTTGCCCCTGTTGCGCAAGCATGCCTTGGACAGCTTCGGTTCTTTGACCCCAAATTGGTGCAAGGATGCCACAGTCGAATTCACCCCGATATTTCAGCAGCACGGGTACGTAAGCCAAGAATGGGGTTGTTGCAGCACAGTACGTTGTCTAGGAGTATCTCCTAGCAAAGCAAAACATGTGAAAACAGGACCTGCCGACGATGCGCCTGCTGACGATTTTGGGTTTGACCGTTTTGACTGCCTCCGTTTCTGCGTGCGGACAGAATCGGAGCACGTCGCCCAACCCCAATGTTCTATCCGCCGACGGCAGCTCGTCCGAGGCCCGCGAGCTCAACGATCCGAATCGTTCGACCATCTGGGATGTGTTCGGCCCCAACAACTCGGAACAGGTCACCCAGGTCAACCGGTACCTGTGGGCGGCGTCGCTGGATGTGCTCAGCTTCCTGCCAGTACAGGAGGTGGATCCGTTTACCGGCGTTATCATAACGGGTTACGGCAAACCGCCGGGCGGCGGGCGGTCCTATCGGGCGACGGTGCACATCAGTGATCCGGCCCTGGCGGCGCGGTCCCTTTCGGTGGCTCTGCAGACCAGCGGAGGCGCTCCGGTCAGCGCGGCGACCACGCGTGCGGTCGAAGATGCGATTCTTTCGCGGGCGCGTCAGCTGCGGATCGCGGACAACAAGCTCTAGCAACCCGCAGAAAATCACAATATTACCACGCCGGGCCCCTGCCCGGCGTTTTCATTCACGAAGGACCGCATGATGTCGCGTTACTCGGCCAACGAAATCGAAGCAAAATGGCAAGAGGCCTGGGACAAGGCCGGGATCTTCACCGCCAAACGGACGGCGGACAAGCCGAAATACTATGTGCTGGAAATGTTCCCCTATCCGTCGGGGCGCATCCACATGGGGCATGTGCGCAACTACACCATGGGTGACGTGATCGCGCGCCACAAGCTGAGCACCGGGCACAACGTTCTGCACCCGATGGGCTGGGACGCTTTCGGGATGCCGGCGGAAAACGCGGCCATGGCCATCGGCGGCCACCCCAAGGACTGGACCTATGGCAACATCGCCGACATGCGCGCGCAGATGAAGCCGCTGGGCCTGTCGATCGACTGGTCGCGCGAATTCGCGACCTGTGACCCGGAATATTACGGCCAGCAGCAGGCGCTGTTCCTCGACATGCTGGATGCGGGCCTGGTCTATCGCAAGAACGCCGTGGTCAACTGGGACCCGGTGGACATGACCGTGCTGGCCAACGAACAGGTGGAAAGCGGCCGCGGCTGGCGCTCGGGCGCATTGGTCGAGCGGCGCGAGCTGACCCAGTGGTTCTTCAAGATCTCCGAGTTCTCGGAAGAGCTGCTTGATGCGCTGGATACGCTCGACAACTGGCCCGCCAAGGTGCGGCTGATGCAGGAAAACTGGATCGGCAAGTCACGCGGGCTGGAGTTTTCCTTCGAGCGCACCGACGGCAGCGCACCCATCACCGTCTATACCACGCGACCGGACACGCTGTTGGGGGCGTCTTTCGTGGGTATCTCGCCCGATCACCCGATCGCCAAGCAGCTTGAGGCCGCGAACCCCGAAGTCGCTGAATTCGTTGCCGAATGCCGCAAGGGCGGCACCACGGAAGAGGCCATCGAGACCGGCGAGAAGCTGGGTTTCGACACCGGCATCCGCGTCAAACACCCGCTGGACCCGAACTGGGAACTGCCGGTCTGGATCGCGAATTTCATCCTTATGGATTACGGCACCGGCGCGATCTTTGCCTGCCCCGCGCATGACCAGCGCGACCTGGATTTCTGCCGCAAATACGACCTGCCGGTAATCGACACCTTCTTTGCCCTGGATGACGACACGCCGGTGGACAAGATCGCCTTCGTCCCGCCGAAAGAGCAGAAGGTGCGCTGGGTCAACCATTTCGCCGGTCTGACCGAGGCCACCGGACAGGAAGCCATCGACGCGACTATCGACTTTGCTGAGAAGGCCGGCTGGGGCAAAGGCGTGACCAAGTACCGCCTGCGCGATTGGGGCCTGTCGCGCCAGCGCTACTGGGGCTGTCCGATCCCGGTGGTACATTGCGACGATTGCGGCGTGGTGCCGGAGAAAAAGGAAAACCTGCCGATTCGCCTGCCCGACGATGTCACCTTCGACAAACCGGGCAACCCGCTGGATCGTCACCCGACCTGGCGCGACTGTGCCTGCCCGTCCTGCGGCAAACCGGCCAAGCGCGAAACCGACACGATGGACACTTTCGTCGATTCGTCGTGGTATTTCGCCCGTTTCACCGCCCCGCGGGCGGAAACGCCGACCGATCTGGCCGAAGCCGAGTACTGGATGAACGTGGACCAGTATATCGGCGGCATCGAACACGCGATCCTGCACCTGCTGTATTCGCGGTTCTTCGCCCGCGCCATGCACATCACCGGGCATCTGCCGAAAAAGGCGATCGAGCCGTTCGACGCGCTGTTCACCCAGGGCATGGTCACCCATGAAATCTATCAGACCCGCGACGACAAGGGCCGCCCGGTCTATCACCTGCCGGAAGAGGTCGAGGACGGCAAGCTGAAGGCGACGGGCGAGCCGGTCGAGATCATCCCCTCGGCCAAGATGTCGAAATCGAAGAAGAACGTGGTCGACCCGGTCAGCATCATCTCGGCCTTCGGGGCGGATACCGCGCGCTGGTTCGTTCTGTCCGATTCGCCGCCCGAGCGTGACGTGGAATGGACCGCCGCCGGCGCCGAGGCCGCGCACAAGCACCTCAGCCGCGTGCATCGCATCGTGTCCGAGATCGCCGCGTCCGACGCCCCAGCCAATGCCGAGGACGAAGCGCTGCTGCGCGAGATGCACAAGACCATCCATGACGTGACCGGCGGGGTCGAATCCTTCGGCTTCAACGCCTCGATCGCCAAGCTCTATGCCTTTACCAACACGCTGGCCAAATCCAAGGCGGGCGCGCAGGCCAAGCGGCAGGCTGCCAAGACGCTGGCGCAGCTGATGTCGCCGATGACGCCGCACCTGTCCGAAGAGCTGTGGCAGATGCTGGGCGGCGAAGGGCTGGTGGCGCTGGCGCCCTGGCCGGTGGCGGACGAGTCGATGCTGGTCGATGACACCGTCACCCTGCCCATCCAGATCAACGGCAAGCGCCGTGCCGAAATCAGCGTGGCCAAGGATCTGGACAAGACGCAGGTTGAAAGAATCGCGCTCAGCACCGAAGCTGTGCAAAAGGCGCTGGATGGCGCTGCTCCGAAAAAGGTGATCGTTGTTCCGGGCCGTATCGTGAATGTCGTTGTTTGACCGCAGAAACCTGCTGCTTTCGTTGGCGGCGTTGACCGTGGCGCCCGCTTGTGGGTTCCAGCCGGTTTATGCCCCGGGCGGCGCTGGCAGCGAATTATACGGCAAGGTCGCCGTGTCAGCGCCAGATTCGGTCGAAAGCTACCTTCTGGTGCAGAATCTGGAGCAGTCCCTCGGGCGCAGCGTCAGTTCAGCCAAGGATTACAGCCTGAATGTGCAGGTCTCTACGGTGACCCGCGGGGCCGCCATCACGACCTCGAACGAGACCAACCGGTATTCGATTGACGGGCGCGCCAGCTATACGCTGAGATCCAATGAAACGGGCCAGATCCTTGTGTCCGGCACTGTGGCCGATTTCGTAGGCTACTCCGCCGCGGGGTCCACCGTTTCCACGCTCGCTGATGAACGGGATGCCAAAGAGAGGCTGATGGTCATCCTGTCCGATCAGATCGTCACGCGCCTGTATTCCGCACCGGGCCTGGCTTCATGAAGCTGTCCCCGCGCGACGCCGAGGGGTATTTCGCCAAACCTGACCCCGACAAGACGGGATTGTTGATCTACGGTGCCGACGCGATGCGCGTTGCGCTCAAGCGCCAGCAGGTATTGGCTGCGCTGTTGGGCCCGGGCGCCGAAGAAGAAATGCGCCTGACCCGTCTTCCGGCCTCGGATCTGCGGGCGGATCCTGCCCTTCTGCTGGATGCCGTGAAGGCTGTGGGGTTCTTTCCTGGCGCGCGCGCCGTATTCGTCGAGGATGCAACAGACGCCGCAACCCCGGCGATCACCGCCGCGCTCGAGGATTGGGCGCCAGGCGACGCTCAGATCATTGTGACCGCCGGGCAGCTCAAGGCCAGCTCGAAGCTGCGCAAAGCGTTCGAAGGCCATCGGGCCGCCTATGCGGTCGGGATCTATGACGACCCACCGTCGCGCGCGGAGATCGAGCGTGTTCTGGTCCAAGCCGGACTTGCGAGCTTTCCCCGTGACGCGATGTCCGTGCTCAGCGATCTGGCGACCGAACTCAGCCCGGGCGACTTTGCACAAACCGTTGAAAAGCTGTCTCTTTACAAACGTGGTGATGCCACAGACGTTTCCGTCGAGGACATCGAGGCCTGCGCACCGCAATCCAATGAGGCGGCCCTGGATGACGTTCTCAACGTCGTTGCCGAAGGCCGATCCGGTGAAATCGGGCCCCTGATCCGGCGGTTGCAGGCGCAGGGAACCAATGCGGTGTCCCTGTGCATCGGCGCGACCCGGCATTTTCGCACGCTCTATGCCTGCGCCTCGGACCCCGGTGGCGCAGCGCAAGGGATCGGCAAACTCCGGCCGCCGGTTTATGGCAAGCGGCGTGACCGCATTCTTCGGCAGGCGCAGAATTGGGGCGCGCACAAGCTGCAGACGGCTTTGACCGTGCTGACGGATACGGATCTGTCTCTCCGGTCGGCAGGCCAGACTGCCCCGGCCATGGCCCTGGTCGAACGCGCTCTGATCCGGCTGGCCATGCTGGCGCGGTCACGCTGAATTGAACTGACGGCGCGTCCGACTTGACGCGGCGGCGCAGTCCCCCACCCTGACGCCAGAGCAACCACGCAGGAGCATGACATGTACAAGATTTACGGGCGCATCCAGAGCCGTGCCTCTCGGGTTATCTGGCTATTGGAGGAACTGGGGCAGGACTATGAGTGGATCGATGCGGGCCCGCACGACCCGCGCGTTCTGGACCTGAACGGCACGGGCAAGATTCCTGTCCTGCAAGATGGTGATGCAGTCATTTCGGACAGCGCGGCGATCATGACTTATCTGGCGGACAAGCACAGGGCCTTCACCTACCCCGCCGGCACCCCGGAACGGGCCGAGCAGGATTCGTTGTTGCACGCGCTGTTGGAAGAATTCGATGCTCCGCTGTGGCTGGCCGCCCGCCATATGTTCATTCTGCCCAAGGACAAACGCGTTACACAGGTCGTCGAAACCGCCCAGTGGGAGTTTGACCGCAGCTTTCAACACATGGGACAGCGATTCAAAGGGCCATTCCTTCAGGGCGAGCAGATGACGATCGCGGACATCCTGTGCGTTCACTGCATGAGCTGGGCAAAGTCGGCTGGATTCCCGATGAATTCAGACAGCCTGAAAGCCTACGGCAAGCGCGTTCGCGAGCGTCCGGCCTACAAGAAACTGGGTGAAATGGCCAAATCCGCCTAATCCGCTTGGGACAGCCCGGCCCATTCTGCAGCCGAGCGCCCCGCCCAACGACCTGTCGCCAGGCATGCGGTCAACAGATAGCCGCCGGTCGGGGCTTCCCAATCCAGCATCTCGCCTGCGCAGAACACGCCGGGCTTGGCTCTCAGCATCAGCCCCGAGTCCAGCCCGCTTTTCGCAACCCCGCCTGCGGTCGAAATGGCTTCGTCCAGCGGGCGCAAGCCTGCGTTGCGAACAGGCAAAGCCTTCAAAGTCTTGACCCAATCATCCCGGCGCAGATTCTGCCCATGTGTCATTTCGTGGAACAAGGCGATCTTTGGCGGCGGCAGTCGCAGGCCGTTCTTCAACCAACGGGTCAAAGTGGTTTTCGGGCCAGCTTTTGACAAACGCCTGGACAGATCCTGAATCGTGCGGTCCGGCGCGAGGTCCACATACAGATCAGCACCCTGCCGCAGCGCGGGTGTCAGCGGGTAAAGACCGCCCCCTTCCAGGCCTTTGGCTGAAATGACCGCCTCGCCACGGCTGGCAAGGTCGCCCGCGCGCCACCGAACAGATTTCAGCGCCTGACCGAAATACGCGGCCATATGGGGGCTCCATTCGACGGACAGTGCGGCGTTCGATGGTGCAAAAGGGACCAGCGGAACCCCGGCATCGGCCAGAGCCGGCGCCCAGGCGCCATCCGACCCCAGACGCGCCCAGCTGGAACCGCCAAGCGCCAGAACCGTGACGTCAGCAACCACTTTCTGCCGACCTGCCGGCGTATCAAAGACCAGCGCGGGGCCGTCCCAACCCAGCCAGCGCCAACGGGTACGGATCTCGACCCGCATCTCTTCCAGCCGCGCCAGCCAGGCGCGCAGCAATGGCGAAGCTTTTTTTGATTTGGGAAATACCCGCCCTGTGGACCCCGTGAACAGATCTTGGCCCAAGTCCCGCGCCCAGCTTTGCACGCTCTGCGCATCGAATGCGGCAATCATTGGGTACAACCAGTCCGCCGCATCGCCGTACGCCGAAATCAGGCGGTCAAACGGCTCGTCCTTTGTCAGGTTCAGACCGGACTTCCCCGCCATCAGGAATTTGCGGGCCACCGAGGGTTTGGCCTCGGCAACCAGCACATTGTGCCCGGCCCCGGCAAGTTCTTCGGCGGCCATCAGCCCGGCGGGGCCTGCCCCGATCACCACTGCCTGTGCCATATCTGCCCTCTTGCCTCACTTGCGTTCAGCCGCGACTGTGTTCCGGTGATGACGAACAGCGATCCGATCTGCCCGCTCTGCAACCGCCCGATCCCGAACGGGACCGGCAGCCTGCACCATCTGATCCCAAAACTCAAAGGTGGCAAGGGCGGTCCCACGGTTCTGCTGCACAAGATCTGCCACAAGGAGGTGCACGCCACCCTGACCGAAGCCGAGCTTGCGCGAGACTTCAACACTGTCGAAAGCCTGCGCACGCATCCCCGGCTGAACCGATTTCTGGACTGGGTACGCAAACGTCCGCCTGGATTTCAATCCAAAGTCCCGGGCCGACGCCGCGGCCGTTGATCAGGCTGGCAGGAACGGGTCACCCATCGGGTCTGTTTCCGTTGCAGCCAGGCCCTCGACCTCGATGCCCAGAAAGTCTGGCGCGGGAACGATCCGCGCATCGGGAATATGCTGATATTCCAGGGTGGTATAGGGACGTTTCCACAGCCATTCGCGATTTGCGACCGCCCAGAGATCAGGGTCCGGCGGCACCTCGGTCGTGAAGGCATAGAAATGCAGATCAAACCCGTGCGAGGCCACGTCCTGCATGGAAAGCAGGCGCAGGCCCAAATTCCTGCAAAACGCATCCTCTGCCGAAATGTCGCCGGTCCGCAGAGTGATCTGGCCCACGGCGGCCTGTCCGAACGGGTTCTCATCCCGCTGCTTTTTGGGCCGCTTCCCCTCAAAATCATGCTGAAGAAGCTCGATCGAGAAGCCTTCGAGGTCCGAGAGGTGGCACATGTAACCGATATCTCGAAACTGGGCCGGACGGCTGACGTTGATGCCAGCGCGCCGAAGCCATTCCGCCGCTTGGTCGAGATCTGGCAAGGTGATGCCGATCTTCCAGTATCTCTGACCCCGGTCGTGGGCGTATCCGCCGCCTTCGGGCAACAGCAGAAGGTCCGCGCTGGGCCCCGGATAGCCCACTCGCCGCGCATCTCCCTCGGCACGAACGACCATGCCGAAGTTTACCTTGTAGAACTCGGCCAGCCGTGCGGGATCAGCCACACGCAGGCGAAGGGCAGCGATCCTCATCCGCACATCCCGGCGATAACGGCCGCCGTCTGCGGATCAGCGGCTAGGCTGTCGGCAACCAGGTCCCGCGCGGCTTGCATCAGATCTTCCGGAGCGACCACCCGGTCCACCAGGCCAAAGGCAAGCGCTTCGTCCGCCGTGACCTTCTGGCCTGCCATCAGGATCAACTTGGTCCGGGCGGGGCCGATCAGCGCCCGCATGCGTTTCACGTCCGATGGCTGCGGCAGGAACCCCAACCGCATGACCGGGTAGAAGACCTTGGCCGTGGGCACCGCGATGCGCAGGTCACAGGCCAAGGCCATACCGTTGGCCCCGCCCGCCATGGTGCCGTTCAACGCAGCGACGGTCAGGCAGGGCAGCGCCGCGATGGCTCCGGACAGACGCTCCCACAGGTCCGAGGTCGCAAGGCCTGCCCGCGCCTCGTCCAGATCGGCGCCGGCACTGAACACCTTGCCCGCTCCGGTCAGGATCAGGGCGCGCGCCTCTTGGGCCGCTTCCGCGATCTGCAGCAGGTCCGACAACATGGCCCCGGTCAGGGCATTGGCCTTGCCGGGGTTGTTGATCGTGACCGTCCACAGACCGTCCTGCTGGGTCAGGTCGATCACGTCAGGCCGATCCTCTGGCGAATGTCATCACGGCGCAGCGAAATCTCGGTTCCCAGAAACTCGTCCGAATCTTCCGAGCACATCCACAGCAGCGCCCGCGCCGGCCAGTCGGCCGGGATGTGATCGTCCCAGTCCAACTGGCTGACCGGGTTGATGCCGCTGGCCTTGATGACCCGCTGCATGTCGGTCGCCACCGTGCCCGGGGACAGACCCATGGCACGTATGCCGTGATGCGCCTCTTCCAGGTGAAGACATTCAGTCAGCATTTTCGCCCCGGCCTTGGACGCGCAGTAGTGGCTCCAGGCCTCGACCGGGTTCGAGGCGGCTCCGGAGGAAACGGTCAGAACCGTCCCGCCGCCCGCCGCCCGCATCAGCGGCAGAACCGCGCGCTTCCCGTGGAACACACCTTTGAGGTTGATATCGATGGCCTTGCTCCAGGCTGCTGGATCGGCATTTGACAGGTGAAAGATTGGATCGATCACACCCGCATTGCCGATCAGCACGTCCACGCGGCCAAAGCGGTCGGCGCAATCCGCAACCGCTTGTTCCACCTGCGCAAAATCGCTGACGTCGCAGGACAGCGCGATGGCGTTCTCACCCAGTGCCGCGGCCAATGCATCGATCTGATCATGGCTGCGCGCTACCAGCGCGACATTGGCGCCGGCTGCGGCAAATACGCGCCCTGCTTCGGCGCCGATGCCGCGGCTGGCTCCGGTGATCAGTACTGTTTTGCCCTTCATATGCATCCTGTAATCCTTTTGGATTGAAATCGGGTAAAGTGGTACCGCGCAAACGGGGAAATCGTCCAGCCCTTGCCCCTTGACGGCAGCCGCGACAACCACGACCATGCGCGCAATTTTTACCGAGAAGGGTTCCCTAATGTCCGTTTTCTTCCGCCGCAGCTGCGGTGCCGCGCTGGCCTATGCCGTTGCAACCCAAGGCGCTTTTGCCGATCTGTCCGCCAACGATGTCTGGTCGGATTGGCAGGCCTACATGGGCAGCATGGGGTACACCATCACGGGCGAGCAGAACACCTCTGGCGACGTCACCACCATCACGAACATGACCATGAAGATGGACCTTCCCGAGGGAGAAGGCTCGTTCGACATGGTCGTTCCGGAAATGACCCTGACGGAAAACGGCGACGGAACGGTCAGCATCGAATTCCCCGAAAGCTTCCCCATGACGGTATCCGGCCAGGCCGAGGAGGAAGAATTCTCGGTGGATATCCTGTACTCGCAGACCGGGTTGAAAATGCTGGTTTCGGGGTCGCCCGACGACATGACCTATGACTACTCTGCCAGCAAGCTGGCGCTGGCGCTCGACAACATCATGGTCGATGGCGAAGCGATGCCCGACGACGCGCTGGATCTGGGTTTTGAGATGATCAACCTGGCCGGTGCATCCCGGATGCAGATCGGAGAGGGCCGCAAGGTCGACCAGAACTTCACCGCGGCAAACCTGACCTATGACCTGAGTTTCCAAGAGCCGGAAACGGGCGAAGATGCCCGCATCAACGGCAAGCTCGACCAGCTGGAGTTTGAAGGCAAGAACGTAATCCCCGAAGGCTTCAGCCTGGCGGACGTGGAAGGCGCATATGAGGCTGGTTTTGCCTTTGACGGGATCTTCACCTACGGCGCAGGCCAAACCAGCATCGCAGGCACCAGCGAGGGCGAGGCTTTCTCGATGGCCAGCAGTTCGGACGGTGGCCGCTTCGGTGCCAGCATCGACGCCGAGCGTCTGGCGTATGACGTCGAACAGAACAATGCAAAGCTGGAAGTAACCACGGCAGACCTGCCGTTTCCCATCGAGATTGCAATGGCGAAGGCCGGTTTGAAACTCGAGGCACCTATCCAGGCATCCGAAGAGGTCGAGCCGTTCGGCTTTGCGATGAACCTGACAGACTTCACCATGTCCGACATTCTGTGGAGCATGTTCGACCCCGCAGGCGCGTTGCCACGCGATCCAGCCACGATCGCGCTGGATGCAGCGGGCACCGCAAAGATTCTCCTGAACTTCCTGGACCCGGAAGTTGCCGAAGCATTGGAAGGCTCGGACGAGATTCCGGCCGAACTGCATTCGCTCAAAATCAATGAACTGCTGGTCTCGATGGTCGGTGCCAAGCTGACGGGCACCGGTGATTTCACCTTCGACAACTCGAACACCGAAGAGTTCGGAGGCGTTCCGGCGCCGGCGGGTGAGGCAAACCTCCAGTTGGTGGGTGCCAACGCCCTGATCGACAAGCTGATCGGAATGGGGTTCATGTCCGAGAACGACGCCATGGGCGCGCGCATGATGATGGGGATGATGGCTGTTCCCGGCGACCAGCCCGACACGCTGAACTCCAAGATCGAGTTCACCAAGGACGGCCAGATTTTGGCCAATGGTCAACGGATCAAGTAACCTCGCTTGGCCTGGCCTTCGACCAAGGGCGCGGTGTTCCGCGCCCTTTTTCTTTGGCTCGATGCAATCTCGGGCTTTTCAGGTCTTCAAATCAAGTTCCTGCACCAGAGCCCGGGCCATCCGCCGTGTGACTTTGCGCCCGTCGAACAGTGCTGGTACGGGATGCTCAGCCGCGATGCTCGCCATATGAAATCGGTGGTTTCCATCGTAGAACTTGAAGTTTGTTTCGCACAAGAACAGTTGACCGGTCTTGGCACAGGGAAGGATATCGTGGGCATAAAGCCCGACACCCAAAGCGGCCTTTACACCCCTCGCAATCGCGTTGATCCGGCCAATGTTGGGCGTGATCAGCAGCCTGTGAAAATACCTTATCATCTGAGGGTCTACGGGTGTGTCACGGGTATGGACGCTGGCTTCGCGTCCCGCTCTAACCCAAGAAAACAGAACCTGGTCGCCCACCGCTTGCGCACGAATGCAGACGTGCCACATCTCACCTTCATACTCGTGACGACAATCGACATACTCGGTGTTGTAACGATCCGGGTCCAACTCTGCGGCATTCCCGACAAGCTGAACCGGAACATGAGCGTTCGAAACTTCGTTCGAGAACGCAGTTTCAAACGAAGACCCAGTCTCGATAAGCCGGGGCATTGGAACCCCAGCCGCTGTCAGAACCTTGTTCTGACGGATCTTGTGCCCGACGACGCGGCCGTGTTCGACCGAGTGCAAAATCCTGTGGCCCAGTGCCTCGATTTCAGATTCCCGCGCACGCAGCCAGTCAACTTTTTCGTTCTGAACGACAAACAGCTCGTTGTAGTGAAGCAGAACGTAACTCTGCGGGTCGTCGATCGCACCGCGTGCCATCAAGTCGGCGAAGGGCAAAACCTCGGAGGGAACGCCCAGCTTACCCATCACCCGAGTCAGGCGCACGATGATGTTGCGGGACCCTTTGCCCTTGGCCAGGACGCCGGGCTCGTCAAACTCAACCACAAAGAAGCGCGCCAAACCTCATACCTCAAATTTCAGTGCCGCCGGGCGACCGGTCATTCTCTGCAGTCAGCTTACCCTGCAGCTGCGGCCCTTCCCAGCGGGATCTATTTCCGTAGACCCCGATTTCCCAACGTGCCGACACCATCCGTGACGCATTGGATACACCCAAGGGCTTGCGAGGCGGGTTGACCAAGGCTAGGTCCAATACAATCAATTGGAGGCACCATGACCCGATCACCCGAAGCAATCAGCCACGAAATGCTGGACCTGGCCCGCAAGGCCGGAGCCGAAGCGGCCGACACGATCGTGATCGACGGATCCTCGGTCTCGGTCGAGGTGCGTGGCGGCGCTTTGGAGCACGCCGAACGCGCCGAAAGCACCGACGTGGGGTTGCGTGTTTTCATCGGCAAGCAGCAGGCCATCGTGTCCGGCTCGGACAGTCGTCCCGAAACGCTTGCCGCCATGGCCGAACGGGCCGTAGCGATGGCGTGCGAAGCGCCCGAGGATCCGTTCGCTGGCCTTGCAGATCCGGAACAACTGGCCAGCGGTTTTTCCGTGGACTCCTTGGAGCTTTTTGACCCCACGCCCGAACCTTCAGCAGACGCACTGATGCAGGACGCGCTGACCGCCGAGGCTGCGGCCCTGGCGGTGGAAGGCGTTACCCAGGTATCTGATGCGGCGGCATCCTATGGCACCCACCGGGTTCATCTGTCCGCGACAAATGGATTTTCCGGTGGCTATGCGCGCAGCAGCCGCTCGGTTTCATGCGTGGCGATCTCGGGCGAAGGCACCGGGATGGAACGCGACTATGACGGAGACAGCCGCAGCTTTCAGTCCGACCTGCGCAGCCCCGACGAGATCGGCCGGATCGCGGGAGAGCGTGCCGTGCAGCGAGTGGGTGCCCGAAAGCCGGAAACAGGGCGTTTCCCGGTATTGTTCGACGAGCGGATCTCGTCCTCATTGATCGGACATCTTCTGGCGGCCAGCAACGGCGCGGCGGTGGCCCGCGGTGCCTCCTGGCTCAAGGACAGCTTGGGCCAGCAGGTGCTGCCTGCACATCTGTCGCTGATCGAAGACCCCCATCGCCCCAGAATTGCGGGAACGCGCCCGTTTGATGCCGAAGGATTGCCGACCGCGCGCCGGATGATCGTCGAAAACGGCGTGCTGACCGGATGGACCCTGGATCTTTCAAGCGCGCGCAAACTGGGCATGAATTCCACCGGGAACGCCGCCCGTGGCGTGTCCGGTCCTCCATCTCCCAGCAACTGGAACCTGAGCCTGACCCAGGGCGAAGCCAGCCGCGACGACCTGCTTCGCGACATGGGAACGGGATTGCTGGTGACCTCGATGATCGGTTCCACCATCAACCCAAATACCGGCGATTACTCACGCGGTGCGTCGGGTTTCTGGGTCGAAAACGGAGAGATCTCGCACCCGGTCAACGAATGCACCATTGCCGGAAACCTGCGGGACATGCTGATGCGGATCATCCCGGCCAATGACGCACGCACTTATCTGTCCCGTGTCGTGCCCTCGCTTCTGATCGAAGGGATGACACTTGCCGGAAACTGACCTGTCCCTGCTGATCGACGCCGCACGTGAGGCCGGCCGGATCGCCGTCGCCTATGCGGGCCGCGAGATGCAGAGCTGGGACAAACCCAAGGGCGCCGGTCCGGTGACCGAGGCTGATCTGGCCGTAAACGCGATGCTGGAACAACGCCTGCCCAGCGCGCGGCCCGGATATGGCTGGCTGAGCGAGGAGACCGAGGACAATCAGGACCGGTTGACCCGTGACCGAGTGTTCATCATCGACCCGATCGACGGCACCCGCAGCTTTGCCGAAGGGTCGCGCACCTGGGCGCATTCATTGGCGGTCGCCGATCGCGGACAGGTCATCGCCGGCGTGATCTACCTGCCGATGCGCGACATGCTGTTTGCAGCCGCGCGGGGACAGGGGGCAACCCTGAACGGTCAGCCGATCCGGGTGACCGCGGCGGCCACAGAGGCCGAAGCCGAGGTTCTGGCCGCAAAGCCGAACCTGAAACCGGATCATTGGCAGGACGGGGTCGCGCCGATCTTCCGTCGGGCCTATCGCCCGTCGCTGGCCTACCGTATGGCGCTGGTCGCACAGGGCAGGTTCGACGGGATGCTGACCTTACGCCCAAGCTGGGAATGGGACATCGCGGCCGGGGACCTGATCCTGCGCGAAGCAGGCGGCACCTGTACTGACCGTACCGGGCGCCCGCTGCGGTTCAACAACCCTAACCCACGGCTGAACGGTGTTGTTGGCGCCGGCTCCGAATTGCACGAGATTCTGTTAGAACGTCTGGATCAGCCAATTCAGGGGCAGCGGGCATGAGCAAACCGCGATCCCTCAGCCTGGCGGCCTATCGCGCGTTGTCCTGGGGTGTTCCCAAGCCCCCCGGACACAACACACCGCCTCGCCCCGCAGGTGAGTTGCTGTGGATTCATGTTGCCAACGTTCAGCGCCTGCGCGCGGTGAACGACTTTTGCAAGCGGCTGCAGCAGTCCCGGCCGGGGCTGTCGATTCTGTTGACCGTCCCGCCTGACGCTGACCTGACACGCTGGGCAGGCTGCGACATGGAACTGGTTCCGCTGCCTGACGAAAAAACCGGCGCGGCGCGTGGATTCCTGGAGCACTGGCAACCCGACATGGGGCTGTGGGTCGGCGGCGGCCTGATGCCCAACGTGATCACCCGCGCGGCCGAACGCGGTATACCCATGGTCCTGCTTGAGGGCGAGAACGACGTTCGTGTTGCCTTTGTCGGGAAATGGCTGCCGGACATCAACCGCTATACCTTTGACTGCTTCCGTGCGATCCACGTCACGTCCGAGGACGCAGCCCGGCAAATCCGACGTCTGGGCGTCCCGGCTTCGAAGGTGGCACTGTTTCCGCCGCTCAGTATCAGCCCCACCCTTCGCCCCTGGCCCGAGGACGAACTGATCGAGACGAACCATGCGTTGGCAGGGCGGCCGGTCTGGCTGGCGGCGTGGGTCGACGCCAAGGAATTCATCTCGGTTCTCAGCGCACATCGGCAGGCCATGCGGATGCTGCCGAGGCTGGCCCTGATCCTGCATGTTGCGGACATGTCCGAGGCGGCGCCCCTGCGCAAAAGGCTGGAAACGATGGACCTGCGCTGTGCCAACTGGGAAGATGGGGACATGATCGAAGACATGACCCAGGTCATCCTTGCGTCGGACCCCGAGGCCCTTGGCCTTTGGTATCGCGTCTCTCCGGTGACGTTCATGGGCAGCACGCTCGAGTCGGGAATAGGCGGGCATGACCCGATCGCGGCCGCAGCCCTGGGCTCGGCCCTGATCCATGGACCGGACGTGAGCGGCCACAAGGCCCTGTATGACGCGCTTGATGGTGTAGGAGCCGCTCGAGAGATTCGCACCGCCACCGAATTGGGCGACACTGTCGTTGAACTGCTGGCCCCGGACTTGGCCGCGAACATGGCCCTTGCCGGCTGGCAACTGGTGACTGAGAGCGCGCCCCAGGTGGATACTCTGATCGACATGGTACAGGAACATCTGGACCAGCACGGAGCGGAACATGAGGGCGCCTGAATTCTGGAACAACGCGCCGGATCACCCCGGCCTGCGCGCAAGACTGCTGGCGCCGCTGGGCCGCGTCTATGCGCGGGCTACGGCCCGGCGGGTGGCGTCGGGGCCCGGGGTTGATCCGGGTGTACCCGTGATCTGCGTCGGCAACCTGAATGCTGGCGGCACCGGAAAAACGCCGACGGCGATCTGGGTTCTTGAACAGCTGCGCGACGCGTATCACACGCCGCATGTGGTCACCCGCGGCCATGGCGGATCGCTTGAGGGGCCGGTTCGGGTCGACCCGGTCCGACACACGGCGGCGCAGGTTGGTGACGAGCCACTGTTGCTGGCGGCCTTCGCCGAGGTCTGGGTCGCCAAGGACCGTGCCGCCGGCGCCCGCGCCGCAGCCGAGGACGGCGCCACCGCGATCGTGCTGGACGACGGATTCCAGAACCCTTCGGTGGCCAAGACATTCTCGGTCGTCGTGGTGGACGCGGTCCGTGGCTTTGGCAACGGCTTGTGCCTGCCGGCCGGACCGCTGCGCGAGCCGGTCGACGTGGGGCTGCAACGGGCCGATCTAGTACTGTCGCTGGGCGACTTGGCCGCGCAGGAACAGTTCGCGCAGCAATGGGGCGACAAGCTGGGCGTTCCGCACGCAACCGGTCAGGTCATGGCACTGCAAACCGGGATGGACTGGAGCGAAACTCCGGTTCTGGCCTTTGCCGGTATCGGCCACCCCGAGAAGTTCTTTCAAACCTTGCGCCAACAGGGCGCGCGGCTGCTGCGGGCCGAGGCGCTGGACGATCACCAGCCGTTGACGCCGGCCCTGATGACCCGGCTGGAAAACGAGGCGCGGCTGCTGGGCGCGCAGATGGTCACCACCGAAAAAGACGCCGTTCGCCTGCCGCCCGCCTTCCGCAGCAAGGTCATCACCCTGCCGGTGCGCCTGCAGGTGTATCAAGCCGACGACGTGCGTCAGCGGTTGCTGACGGCCGCGCCGCCGCCCTAGTCGTCTTCGCCCAGTTTCGGGGCGGGGCGCGAAAGGTTCAGATCGGCATCCGAAAAGACGAATGGCGCGCGAATCCCCGGCACCCCGTCCAAGTCGATCTGCATGCCGCGTGCGATTACCTGCGGATCGGCCATGACCTCGTCCAGCGTATTGATCGGCCCGGCGGGGATGCCCTGCGCCTCGCAGGCGGCCAGCAGGTCGGCTTTGGCCCAGGTCGCCGTGGCCCCGTTCAGCCGTGCAATCAGGGTGCGGCGATTGGCCAGCCGGTCCTTGTTGTGCAGGTATTCGGGCGCCTCGGCCATGTCGGGCATGTTCAACACCTGGCACAGGCGCTGATATTGCCGGTCATTGCCGGTGGCGATGATGATGTGACCGTCGGCACAGTCGAACACCTGATAGGGCGCCAGGTTCACATGCGCGTTGCCCATGCGCTGCGGCACCTCGCCGGTGGTCAGATAGTTCAGCGCCTGGTTTGCCGTGACCGCCACGGCCACATCCAGAAGGGCCATGTCCACATGCTGCCCACGCCCTGTGCGCTGGCGCTGGTGCAAGGCGGCCAGAACCCCGGCCACCGCATAAATGCCGGTGAACACGTCGGTGATCGCCACGCCTGCCTTCTGCGGCTGGCCGTCGGGCTCTCCGGTCACGGACATCAGCCCGGACATGCCCTGGATGATGAAATCATACCCGGCCCGATGCGCATATGGCCCGGTCTGCCCGAACCCGGTGATGGAGCAATAGACGAGGCGCGGGTTCAACTGGCTGAGGTTGTCAAAGTCCAGCCCGTATTTCTTCAGCCCGCCGACCTTGAAATTCTCGATCACCACATCGGCGTCAGCGACCAGCGCGCGCACCTTCTGCTGCCCTTCGGGGGTCGAGAAATCGGCGATCACAGACGCCTTGCCGCGATTGGTCGAATGGTAATAGGCCGCCGAGACATCCTGATCGCGGGTCACGAAGGGCGGACCCCAGGCGCGGGTGTCGTCGCCGGCCGGGGATTCCACCTTGATGACCTCGGCGCCCAGATCGGCAAAGGTCTGGCCGGCCCAGGGGCCAGCCAGAATGCGCGCCAGTTCGACAACCTTGAGACCGGCCAGAGGCCCGGTCATCAGTTGCCCAGTTCCTTTTCGATCAGCGCCTTGAACTCGTCATAGGACTGGTTGTCGACCTTCTTGCCGTTGACGACAAAGGAAGGGGTGGCCTGGATACCGTCTTTCTCGGCGTTTTTCTGGTACCAGGCGACGAGGGTCTGCGCCTTGGTGCCGTCCTGCAGGCAGGCTTCCAGCTGATCGTTGCTCAGCCCGGCCAGACGGCCGATCTTGCGCAGTTCTTCCACGATCTCGGCCGGGCCGCCGGCGCGTGTCCATTCGGACTGGCCCTGATAGATCAGGTCAGTGATGCCAAAGAACTTTTCGGGGCCACCACAGCGCGCCACCATCGACGCCCAGATGCCGTAGCGGTCGAAATAGACCTCGCGGTAGATGAACTTGACCTTGCCGGTGTCGATGTATTCCTTCTTGAGCTGCTTGTACGGCCCCTGATGGAAGTTCGCGCAGTGCGGGCAGGTATAGGACGCGTATTCGATGATTTCGACCGGTGCATCCTCGGCCCCCTGCACCATCTCGACGATGGTCGAGGTGTCCAGATCGGCGTTTTGCGCTTCGGCGCTGCCGACCAGTTGTGGCACAGGCACGGTGCTTGGCGATTGGGTCAGCCAATAGCCGCCTGCGGCCAGCGCCACGGCCGCGCAGATTACGGTTGCAATACGGCTCATACTCAGCCCTTTCTCAGCGTTTTTGTTTGGATAGAACGTTCCGGCCCAGTCGTTCAAGGGCCGCGCGCAAGTCTTGGTCGTGAACCTCGCGCGTCACTTTGTCTGCCTCGGCAACGACTTCCGGTGCGATGGTGGGTTTCGCCTGTTTCGACCGATGCTCGAAACTGGCCTGCCCCTCGGCAAATCCTGTAGGAGCAGTCTGGGTGATGCGGATGCGGCTGATGGCACTGTAGCCATAGACGGCATTCACTTTGTCGCGCAGACGGTCCTTCTGCATCTCGAGCATCGGGGCCTGCGGTCCGGTGGTCAGCACGGTCAATGTGGCGCCGAACCCACCCTTTCCATAGCCCACCTTGACCGGTCGGGCGATGGCGGCGATGTCGGGGCCCACGATATCGGCCCAATGGGTCAACAGGCGCGACACGGCAAAGCCGCGACTTTCACCGGCTTTGCGGATCCGATCGCTCAGCAAGGACGCGGTGCGTTTGAACCCGCGGGTGGTGGACCGTCTTGGTTGCATCTGGTTTCCAACTCCTGCGCCGCTATTGTAATGGGCGTGCATCCGGGCGCCAGCGAAACTCGACAGAGAAATGGATAAAACTTGCGTGACACCGCCACTTTCGACCTGAGCCGCAGCCTGCTTGCCTGGTACGACCGTCATGCCCGCGATCTGCCGTGGCGGGTCAGCCCCGCCAACAGGGCCGCGGGCGTGCAACCCGACCCCTACCGCGTGTGGCTGTCCGAGGTGATGCTGCAGCAGACCACGGTGGCCGCCGTGCGGGATTATTTCCTGCGCTTCACCTCGCGTTGGCCGGATGTCCGGGCGCTGGCCGCCGCACCCGATGACCAGGTGATGGCGGAATGGGCCGGGCTGGGCTATTATGCCCGCGCCCGCAACCTGCTGAAATGCGCCCGCGCGGTGGTGGAGCAGCACGACGGGCGCTTTCCAGACAGCCATGATGCGCTGCTGAAGCTGCCCGGCATCGGCCCTTACACCGCCGCGGCCATCGCGGCCATCGCCTTTGACCGGCCGGAAACCGTGCTGGACGGAAATGTCGAGCGGGTCATGGCCCGGCTGCATGACATCCACGACCCGTTGCCGAAGTCGAAACCTCTGCTGAAGGCGAAGGCCGCCGCGCTGACCCCTGACGAACGCCCCGGCGACTATGCCCAGGCGGTGATGGATCTGGGGGCCACGATCTGTACGCCGAAATCTCCGGCCTGTGGCATCTGCCCCCTGCGAGACCCGTGCGAGGCCCGCGCTGCCGGAACACAGGCCGACCTGCCGCGCAAAACACCCAAAGCGCCGAAGCCCACCCGTCTTGGCCACGTCTACATCGCGCAGCGCGCCGATGGCGCAATCCTGTTGGAGCGCCGACCGGAAACGGGGCTGTTGGGCGGGATGCTGGGCTTTCCGGGCTCGGACTGGGCCGAGGACGCGGCCGAGACGCCGCCCTTTCCGGCTGATTGGACCCTGTTGCCCGCCGAGGTGCGCCATACCTTTACCCATTTCCACCTGATCCTGCGCGTCTGGACCGCCGCCGTACCCGCAGAGGTGGACCCCGTGGGGTTGGTCGTGACGCCCATACATGCCTTTCGCCCCGGCGATCTTCCGACCGTGATGCGCAAGGCGCATGATCTGTGGCGCGGCAGTTCTGCATCTGGGAAAATGGATCGGGCAGGATTATCCTGACGGCAGAGTTTCGGAGCCTGACCATGATCTCGACTGACACCCTGTCGCGCTGGCAAACAGCCCTTCCTTTCTGGGTTTCGTTCCTATTGATCCCGATCCTGTGGTTCACCGCTTTCGCCGGCGGCTGGTGGGTATTGCTGGTGCCGCTGTCCACCTGGTGGTTGTTTGCAGCGCTGGACGGGCTGACCGGGCTGAACCTTGAAAACGCCGACCCCGAAACGCCCGAGGACGCGCTGCGCTGGTACGTCCTGCTGACCAAGGCCTGGGTTCCGGTCCAGTTTTTCACGCTCTATGGCCTGATCTGGTACGCCACCCGCGCCGAACATCTGTCATCACTGGAAAAGATCGGGCTGTTCTTCGGGATGGGCGTGATCTCGGGCACGATCGGCATCAACTACAGCCACGAACTGATGCACCAGAAGGGCCGGCTGGAGCGGTGGCTGGGCGACATCCTGCTGGCGATGGTTCTGTATTCGCATTTCCGCTCCGAACACCTGCTGGTGCATCACCGCTATGTGGGCACGCCGCGCGACCCCGTGACCGCACGCTACAACGAAGGGTTCCACCGCTTCTACCCGCGCGTCCTGCGCCAGTGCCTGGTGTCCGCGTTTCAGGCCGAAAAGGCCAAGCTGGCGCGCAAGGGGCTGAACTGGACGGACCGGGCGAACCCGTTCTGGCGGTATTGGGCGCTGCAGGGATTGATGCTGGCGCTGGCGCTGCTGCTCGGCGGGTGGGCGGGGCTGGGGCTGTTCCTGGTTCAGGCCGGCACTGCGATCTGGCAGCTGGAGCTGGTCAACTATGTCGAGCATTATGGGCTGACGCGCAAATACTTGGGCGACGGCAAGTACGAACATGTCCGGCCGCGCCATTCGTGGAACGCCGCGCACAAGGCCTCGAACTGGCTGCTAATCAATCTGCAACGCCACTCGGACCATCATTACAAGCCCAACCGGCGGTTTCCGCTGCTGCAGAACCACCCTGCCGAAGCGGCCCCGCAACTGCCCTATGGCTATCCGGTGATGACGATCGCGGCGATGGTCCCGCCGCTGTGGCGGCGTGTGATGAACCCGCGGGTGCGGGCTTGGCGGCGACAGTACTACCCCGAGATCACGGATTGGAAGCCGTACAACAAGGCAATGCTTCCGATGCCACGGTCCTGAGAGCGGTCAACGCAGCGCCCAGATATCGACCGGCCGCTCGACGCCGCCAACCGCCTGTGCATCGTGGCGCTGGAACCCGTTCATCAGATCGGCAGCCGTCGACGCTTCGCTTAGGGCCTTTTCGCGCAGCGCGTCGCTGATGACAATCCGCGCACCCATCTTTCGCGTCATTGCTTCAAGCTTGGCAGCCAGATTGACCGCGTCTCCGATCACCGCGAATTCCAGCCGGTTGGCCCCGATGTCGCCCAGAACGACCGGACCGTAGTGAACACCGATGCCAACCTGAATCTCCTGCTCGCCTGCCCGTCGGCGTTCCAGATTCCAACGGTCGATGATGTCAGCCATTGACCGCGCGCAGGACAGGGCGTTGACCGCGTCCAGCGGGGTTGGAACCGGCGTGCCGAACGTGGCCATCAGCCCGTCGCCCAGATACTTGTCCAAGGTTCCGTGGTGATGGAACACCTCGGCCTCCATTCGCGCATGGAAGCCCCGCAGCACCTCGATCACCTCATACGGGTCGCGGCCGGCAGCGAATTTCGTGAAGCCCACGATGTCGATGAACAGAACCGCGATGTTTTCCTTGCGCACCTGCTTGAGCGGTTCGTCGTTCTGGCTCAGCTCCTCGACCACGTTGGGCGAGAAGTATCGCGACAGGTTGGCGCGTTCCCGCTCCAGTCCGGCATTTGAGATCAACAGGCGATTGAGCCGCCGCATCGACACGCCCAGCGTAACCGCGACCATCATGAACACGATCACCTCTTGCACGCGCATCGGAACCATGAAGCTGTTGGGGTCCAACAGTTCGGCCACGGCCGGATAGCCCTGCAACGCGGTGGCAACCTTTTCGCTGAGGCCAGAGATGGGCGTGGCCACCCACCAGGCGACGATCCAGCCCGCCGTCCACATCAGGGCCGTCCAGCTGCCCATGGCGATCACCGTGCGCCAGGAATAGGCCAGCGTACCTGCGGCCAGGATGATGAAGAAATACTGGAAATTGTCGAACCGGTACTGCATCGCCAGCGGGCGCACATCGTCGCTGAACGGGTTGGGAACGACCATGCCCAGCGTCATGATCAGCAGATCGGCGAAAATCAGCAGAAGCTCGATCCGGGATTGGCCCACACGGCCAGCGCGCCGGATCAGCCAGCCGTTGCCGCAGAGCAGCAGCAGGATGAAATGATACCACATCACATCCCAGTTCGGATTCAGAAACACTAGCAGGACACCGGTCAACGCCATGGCGATCCAGCGGGCGCGGACGGCCAGTTCCAGCCCCTCGCGCTTGTGCCGTTCCAGCGCGGCTTCGGTGTATTTGTTGTCCAAATTGAATTTGTCCGGCGTGGTCACGAAAAACCGCTGAAACCGGGATTGGCTGGCCGTGGTATCAGACATTCCTGATGCTCCCTCGCTATGTAGCGGGATATGGGGTCGCACCATCCAAACATCACGGGGCACAAAACAAAAGACCCCGCCGGGTTCGGCGGGGCAAGGCTTGGTACCATGTGTCAGGCCACAGGCACCGGCGGTATTGGTGTGATCAGTTGTGCAGTTCGGCCCGGATCTGCTGGCGCAGCACGTCGATCGGAACGGTTTTTCCGTCGCGCTTGAAGCACCAGTATGTCCAGCCATTGCAGGACGGCGCGTTTTCCAGATGCGCGCCCACCTGATGGATCGAGCCCTTGATGTTGTCGCCCACCAGCGTACCGTCGGCCCGCACCTTGGCCTTGTGCCGCTGGTTCATCGAATACAGCTCTTCGCCCGGGCGCAGCATGCCGCGTTCGACCAGCTGGCCGAAGGGCACGCGCGGCTCGGCGCGTTTGCTGGCGCTGACCTCGAGCGCGTCACGGTCAAACTTGCGCACCTTGGCGATGCGCTTTTCGGCCACCTTTCGATAGCTGTCCTCACGCTCGATCCCGATGAACTCGCGGCCCAGCATCTTGGCCACCGCGCCGGTGGTTCCGGTGCCGAAGAACGGGTCAAGCACCACGTCACCCGGATTGGTCGAACCAACCAGAACCCTGTGCAACAGCGACTCGGGCTTTTGCGTAGGGTGCGCCTTGTCACCATTTTCATCTTTCAGGCGCTCGTGGCCCGTGCAGATCGGCAGCACCCAGTCGCTGCGCATCTGCACGCCTTCATTCAAGGCCTTCAGCGCCTCATAGTTGAAGGTGTATTTCGCCCCTTCCCGCTTGCTGGCCCAGATCATCGTTTCATGCGCGTTGGTGAACCGCTTGCCCCGGAAATTCGGCATCGGGTTCGACTTGCGCCAGATCACGTCGTTCAAAATCCAATAGCCCGCATCCTGCAGGGCCGAGCCCACGCGGAAGATGTTATGATACGAGCCGATCACCCAGATCGCCCCATTGGGCTTGAGCAGGCGATGCGCGGCCTTCAGCCACTCGCGGGTAAACTGGTCATAGGCGGCAAAGCTCGAGAACTGGTCCCAATGATCATCGACCGCATCCACCTGGCTGTTGTCCGGGCGATGCAACTGTCCTTTCAGCTGCAAATTATACGGCGGATCCGCAAAAATCAGGTCAACCGACGCCTCGGGCAGACTGTTCATCACCTCGATGCAGTCGCCAGATAGAATCGTGTTTAAAGGGAGCGCGGATGCGCCCTTTGTCTTGGTAGTTGTCATGTCTCTGCCTCAAGTTCCACGGCGCTTTTGCGCTCATTTGGTTGAGACTAGGATGAGTCAAACCGGATTCGGCGTCAAATTCTTTTTTGAATCAGAGGGTTACGATTTACTCTTGATACAAGATATTGTGGACGGGCTTGAACGAACGTCTATGGTGTGGGGTTACCCCAAGATATTGCAGCGCCTCGCGGTGTTGTTTGGACGGATAGCCCGCATTGGTTTCCCAGCCGTAGCCCGGATGCTGTTGCGCCAAATCCACCATCAGTTGATCGCGCCAATTCTTTGCAAGGATCGACGCCGCCGCAATCGAGACTGACTTCGCGTCCCCTTTGACCACGGCCTGCGCCGGCAAGGTCAGCCCTTTGGGGATCAGATTGCCGTCGATCAACAGGTAGTCCGGCGCAGGATGCAGGGCGGCGACGGCGCGCTCCATCGCCAGATGAGAGGCATACAAGATATTGAGGTCATCAATTTCCTCAACCGACGCCTCGGCAATGGCAAACTCGGCCCGGGCGCGCAGATCTTCGTCAAGGGTGCGCCGCCTTCGCGCCGTCAGCTTCTTGGAGTCATTCAAACCGTCGGGGATGTCTTGCGGATTCAGAATGACCGCGGCCGCCACGACCGGACCGGCCAACGGGCCGCGGCCCACCTCGTCTACACCGGCTATTCGGGGGTAGCCCTGCGCAATCAGCGCCTGTTCCAATTCAAACGTCGGAGTCGTCATCCCCTCGGCAAACCGCTTTTTGGTCCGAACCGCAACAAAAAAGAAGGAGGCGACCCAGGCCGCCCCCTTCCCGCACAGCGCTTCTGCGGCGCTGCTCCTGCTCGAAACCGATTACTGGTAAACCATGCGGTATCCTTTCTGGCGCAGGCAGGCGGGTTCGTAGGCCCGCTTCACCTTCTTGCCGTCCCAGAACCCCACTTTGCACTGTTGTGGCAGGCTATTGGCATGATTGTAGTGTTTCTCGAGGCAATTCGGCCCCAGCAAAGGACGTTTCTTCGAATAGCCTTTGTAGGTCTTCAGGCAACGCTGCGGCAGGTCATAGCGGGCGACACGCCGGGGCAGCGGGCGGATATGATCGGGCCGAACGTTTTGCGGCTGGTAGACATAGTTGTTCTGCCGGGTGACACGCTCTTTGCGCTTTTCCTTGTTATAGTGATTGACGGCCGCACCGATGATGGCAATGGCCGCCAACCCGCCCAGAATATCATGGGCGTCGGCCGCCTTGGCCTGGGATGCGGAAACGCCGGTGATGGCGACTGCGGTGGCGACGACGAGGGCGATGAACTTCCGGTGCATGACAAGTGTCCTTTCAAAGCTGGACGCGGCGCCACTGGCTGACCGCGAAACTGATGCAACAGCTTTCGGCCACCCGCCGACAGACAAGCAATAACGGCCCAGTGTTATCCGATATCATCGCCGCAAACCCTTTGAGATATTGAATATCGTGCCAAGCCATGCGCAGTATGCAGCCTATGAAACAGATCCTCTCTTTCCTGGTCGTTGCGACGTTGATATCGCTGAGCACCACCGTTTCGGCGGCCGAATGCTATGCCGATTACAAGGCCAAACAGGACAACCCGCTGCGCCTGCACTATGGCGTGATGCAGGTGTCCGCCTGCAAAAAGGGGCAAGCCAAGCAAGAGGTGGCCAAAAGGCTGAAATCCTCGGGGTGGACGTTGCTCAACGTGATCAGCGTTTTTGGACCGGAAGGGTTGGATCAAAGGAAGGCCAATGCCGGAAAATTCTATCTCCGTTTCTGAGGCTCGGCGGTCTGGCACCCGGCTGGTCGGAGCAGGCATCGCCGCAATCGTTGTGATCCTGATCACGGCCGCAGCCTTTTTGTTCTGGACCCTGCCCGATGCCAATGCTTTTAACGCACGGGTCGAGCGGCTGTTCGTCGAAAGCGATCTGACCACCCAGGCTGAAATCCGATTGCTGGAGATCCTCGCGCAATCCGGAACCGCATTTGCCGACACGCTGGCCAGCTACCGGATGGTGATCTTCGTGCTGCTGATCTTTGCCACGGCCATGCTGTTGGCCGCCTTGGTCTTTCTGGTGATGCTGGTGACGTTGAACCGTCGAATGGCCCAGATCGAGCGCACGGGAATCCAGGTCACGTCGCTGCTGATCAGTCGCGAAGAGAACACCGTCTACCTGAACAACATGGATTTCAAGCTGACGCCCGCAGCGATGGAAACACTGGCCGTCTTGGCCGAGTCCCGTCTCGACGACGAAGTGCTGTCGGGGGTTCAGATCGAAGCCATGATCTCTGGCCGAGACATATCGGACTGTGACGAAGCTGCCGGGGCCACGCGCATCAAACGGCTGCGGGACGCGCTGGGAAATCAGATGGTCAGCGAGCTGTTGGTCAAAAACATCGCCAAAAAGGGCTATATGCTGGCGATCGAAAAAGACGTGATCCAGATGGTCTGACCACCTCGGCCGTGGATCGCGATCGGTAAATTCTGTGTTGCGCCCCTTGGAAATCGGGCTGCAAAAGCCCATCCTCTAGGGACCCGGGCAAGGGAGACGGCCGATGAATGTCCACGCCACACGGAATACGAACGGCTACGGAATTTCGATCGAAACGCTTGACGGCAGGGTTGCCATCTACCGCGATGACATCCTTCTGGCTGAAAGCACGAATGCCAAGGTCATGTATGAAACCCGGCTGCCGCCTGCGATTTATGTTCCGCGCGAAGACGTGCGCGTTGATCTGAGCGGCGAGACCGAGTTGCAGACCTTCTGCCCGTTCAAAGGCACGGCAACCTATCACGATGTCCTGATTGGCGATGAACGGTTGGCAAACTCGGTTTGGGCCTACGAGGATTCCCTGCCTGAAAGCAAAGCCATTCAGGGTCACATCGGCTTCATGCCGGCGGCCTACACTCATATCGATCTGGGCGACAATCAATTGCGCCAACCGCGAGACGGCAACATCAGCGGCCCGTTGATCGATTGGTTGATGCGTGGCGCGGGGTCGATCTCAACACCGGAAGATTTCACCAAGACCCTGGCCGAAAAAATGCTGGAACACGGCATCGCCATTCAACGTCTCAGCATCCTTGTCTGGTCGCTGCATCCCCTGATCGCAGGCAAGCACTACATCTGGGAAAAGGGTGCCGAGGAGATTTCGACCAATATTCCAACCTACGAGATTCACGACCACCCCGCGTTCATCAACAGCCCCTTGCGGCATGTCTCGAACGGATTGGGCGGCGTTCGGCAACGGCTGAACGTAGACAACCCCCACAACAGTTTCCCCATCATGGAGGACCTGCGCGCAAAGGGGGGCACCGATTACGTGGCAATGCCTCTGCCGTTTTCCGACGGGCGTATCAATGTCCTGACGTTGACCTGCGACCACCCCAACGGCTTTACCACGGAAAACCTGGGGCTTGTCTTTGAGTGCTCGGCCGTCATCGCCCGCTACTATGAGGTGTTCATGCAGCGCGAGAATTCTCAGGCCCTTCTCGAGACCTATGTGGGCAAACGAACCGGGGCCCGCGTTTTGGGCGGCGACATTCGTCGCGGCGACGGCGATGACATCGACGCGGCCATCATGTTCTGTGACCTGCGCAACTCGACCAGCCTGGAAGAGGATCTGGGCCGCACGGAATACATCAACCTGTTGAACGAATTCTTCGAAACGGTGTCCGGCATCGTCCACGACAACGACGGTGAGGTTCTAAAATTCATCGGCGACGCCGTTCTTGCGGTTTTCCCGGCAGGTGAGGACCCCGGCAAGGCACGGTCAGACGCTCAGCGCAGTGCCGTTGAAATCGTCGAGAAATTGGCCGAGCTGCGTCGCTCCGACAAGAACCGGCAATGCGATTGCTCGATCGGCGTATCGTTCGGGCGTGTTACGTACGGAAATGTCGGTTCGCGCGAGCGGCTTGATTTCACGGTGATCGGACATGCAGCCAATGTCGCGGCGCGGTTGGGCGAGTTCGGCAAGCTCAATGGCCATCGGATCGTCGTTTCCGAAGATATCGAGCCGGCCTGTTCCCGGGCCGTTCCATTGGGGCCGGTCGACTTGCACAACGTTTCGCATCCGGTGATGTCTTTTGCCTTGCAGACATCCGCTGACACGGTTCTGGATGCCTGAGCATCCGGCACCCTTGCCCCCCCGATCCCAAATAGCCATTCATAGCTGCGCACGGCACTGGTGCGCTTTCTGATCCTGGCGCGAGGTACTGACCTTAGCCCGAACGGTTCAACTTGCGGCGCCCAGCAAAATCAACGCAGTTTGCGCGGGAGAAATCGAACTCTGCATCTGTGCGATCTGAGTTCGGGCGAGATAAGTATCCGTCAGTTCGGCAATTGCATCGGCATCGACGAACTGCGAAAGGTTCGGCGAACCGGTCACTCTGCTCAGCTTGTCCCGAAATACGTCCAGCTGCTTGTCGATATCCAGCTGGCCAAAGCTTGACGGCAGGCCCAACGCTGTTTCCATCATGCTGCGCAACGGCGGCAGGCTCATCAGATCGTACCACTTCTTGGTCTCGCTTCCGGACTGCCCGGCAAGGTCTTTCAAAGCGTGCTGGGCAAAAAGTGCGATCCGCATCGAGTCGTCGGTTTCTCCGACCGAGCTTTCGAACCGGGCGACGACATTCTTCTGAGCGATCTTGTCCATGTCAGTGATCAGTGCGGTTTTCCGAACTTCGCCCGGACCCAAGCCGAATGCTTCGGAAAACTCCCGATATCTGCTGTCAGCAAGCCGGTTCGCAAGGGCGTCATCCGAACTCGTACCGTCTGACAAGACCTTTTGAATGAAGTACCGATTGTCCAGGTCACCTTCCAATCCGAACGCGCCCAACGCGACCTGCAGCAGGCGTCGGTCAGAGACCAGATCTTCTGCCGAGCGGACGTTTCGGATGTTTTCCACAAAATACTGCGTGTCCCGGTCATTGACCGCCGAGGTGGAAAAGGCCTGCAACTGGGCGTCATAGGTGCGCTGCAAAAAACGCCACCCCACGATACCCCCAGTTGGAATGACCGGCAGGAATGTCATTGCCGATAGGCCATCAGACGCTCTTCGCGCGGCAGCAACGATCGAAGCGCCTTCAGGCATTTGTAGTACTGCTCGGTTACCAGGGCTTCGGTCGCCTGTGCCAGGACCTGGCGACTGTCGGCATCCGTGAAGACCTGGCTCAGTTCCTCGATCCGTCGCAGCAGCTGTTGTTTTGCGTCTCCGGCTTCCAGATCTCCGGACAGGACCAGCTGGGCCGCGTAACACACGCGCCGGACCGGGGTTGTCACTTCGTCGGGATGTATCGCGTCGCGCAACCGAAGGACATTTGCCTCGGGCGTCATAATTGAAAAGCGGGTCCGTCGGTCGCCGTTCTCGATCACTACGCCATTGATCAGAACCCGCTCTTTCGGAGCCAGCTTCAGAACCAGCCCGCCCATCACGCGGTCCCCCGCTGACGCAGCCCGCGCAAAACCGCCAGATTGATTTCAAGCAGCGGCTCGACCCCAGCCTTGCTGGCCAGAACCTGGCCCGTGTGCTGCTCGGTGAACTCGGCCAGATAGAAGATCCGCGCGCGCAGCTCATTCGGCAGTGCATTGTCCGAATCCACGACGCCGTTGGCCAGAACGGACCACAAGCGGCGGTTTTCATGCAGGGCCTGAACAAAGCCCGAGAAATCCGAGGCTTTGCGCGCAGCCGCTGCCTTGAGCCGATGCGTGATCTTTGAAATCGCCTCATATTCGGTATCACGCGGGGTTCGCGTCGGGGCGGCGGACTGAGCATATGCCCGTTGGGCAAGCGTTTGCGGGGTCACTTGAAATCCTTTCAAAAGGCCGTCGTGTTTGCAGTCACAGCCGGGGCGCGTTGGTCACACCCCGACCAAGTTTCCGCCTTAGCGGAACAGCGACAGGATCGACTGCGGGGCCTGGTTGGCGATCGACAGCGATTGTGTCGCCAATTGCTGCTGTACCTGCAGGGCCTGCAGACGGGCCGAGGTCTCTTCCATATCGGCGTCCACCAGCGAGCCGATGCCGGATTTGAAAGAGTCAGTCAGGTTCGAGATGAACTCCTTCTGCGTCTCGATCCGCCCTTGCGCCGAACCGAACGCGGCCGACGCGTCAATCGCCGTATCGATCAAGGTTTCGATCGTGCCCAGTGCTGCGGCAGCGCCGGCGCTGGTCGAAACGTCAATCGACGACAGCGCGCCAAGACCGCCAGAACCGGCATTGGTGAACTGGGCCGAAACGGTTACGTCGCGATCTGCGTCAGCACCAGCGGTTGCTGTCCCGGTCACGAAGGACAGGGTGCCCGGCGCGCTGGAGTCATAGTCGATCGCTACACCGGTGATCCCAAGCGCGTCGATCTGGTTCTTCAGCCCCACTGCCACGATGGCATCTGTGTAGGCAGAGTCATAGGTTCCCGAAGGGTCCAGATCGCTGGCCTGCACGGTGTATGATGCAACTTTGTCCCCGATGGTGATCGACACTTTGTCACCGACGGCGAAGTTGTCTGTCGAACTGTCGATCACGATGTCACCGGACCCGCCGGACTTGTCCATTGTGAACCCGGCGGCGTCATTGTCAGTGGTCGCGTTGTCCGAGCCGGCCAGAACGCCCTTGCTGGCATATCCACCGGTCGACAGGTCCTGGCTGGCCACCGAAATCGACGACGCGGTCACGTTGCCAGCGCTGTCGCGATCCAGCGACGACAGGATCGATGCGGTGCCCGCTGACCCGTCCACAAGATTGAGGCCGTTGAACTGTGCGGCACCGACAACCGATGCGATCTGGTCCCGCAGGGCGGCTACGTCATCATTGATCTTGCCGCGGTCGACGTTGTCCTCCTGCGCGGCGACGATCTTGTTCTTCATCTGGGTCAGCAGGTCGGTCACGGTTTCCGAAGCGTTCCGGGCCACGGCGACAGTCGATTCACCCAGTGCCAGGCTATCCTTGATCGCATTGAAACCGTTGACATCGGATTCCATCACCTTGGAAATCGCCCATACGGCCGAGTTGTCCTTGGCCGTAGCGACATCCTTACCCGTCGAAATCGCGTTCTGGGTTGCTGCAAGGTTCTTGTTGACCGATTTCAGAGTCTGCAGCGCAACCATCGCGCCGTTGTTTGTCAGAATGCTGGACATGTTTTTCATCCTTTTCCATTCGGGCATTCTTCGCCCAGTGACGCCCGACCATCATTGGCGGACGTGTTGTCGTTCTGACCTGTGCGAGCTACCGATCGGTGGTCGCGCCACCTTCTTTCGAGGTGCGGGACCACTTTTGGGCCTGATCTCCTAACGGAGTGCTAAGGCGGTCCGACGGAAAAAGACGGATTTGAATCAAACCCGCCGCTAGGCACGTTTTTCCAGCTTGGGATCCTGACGGACGGCGAAGCCATTGCGTTGCCCGGCCGCGTCATAGGTCGTGAATTCCTGCCGGATTTTTCTGAGTTCAGCCATCCGGTTCATGACCGCCCGAATCCCTTCGGCCGCGCTGGTCAGCAGGCCCTGATTGCGCTCGACCTTCTTGTGCAGTCGAATCAAGTCGTCACTGTCGTGCACCTGCATCTCGTTGAGTGCGCCGATCAGTTTTTCCTTCTGCGGCATCATCTGGCCCAGCCGATCCAGGTCCCCTTCGACCAAAGCCCTGCGCTCGAGATCGAGAACCTCCTCGAGAGCCTTAATCAGTCCCTGCTTGTGCTCAGTCGGCATGGGTCTTCTCCATCATTGCATTGAAAAGGGTTTCCGACAGTCCGATCCCGCCGGATCGGGCCAATTGCCTGGCCTGCTCCTGCAACAGGAAAGACGCGAACTGGTCTTCGCCCGCGCCACCTCCGAAAGCTTGCCGCGCCTTGCCCAGGCCTGCGGCCTTCAGCATTTCGGCTAGAAAAGTTGCCTCAAGCTCGACCGCTGCGGCCTTGAGTCTTTGTTCGGTCATATTGCTGCGCGGTACCGGCGCGAAGTTTGGGATTTCCATCGCCCTCTCCGAAAATTGTTTCGATCTTTGTCGATCAAAGCGAAGAGCGGTTAAAATATACGTAACTACCTTGAGGGCAGGTTTGGGCCAAACAACCGGAGCCGGAGCAAAATGCCCAACGCCCTGACCATGATGACCAATGTGATTTCCGGCGGAAAGCCGGATTGGGCCGCAAAGTCCGAGCCCCCAACAAAAGGCGACTCTGATTTCGCGGAGCTCATGGCCGAAGATGAGATGCTGAACCTAGAGGCCGAGGCGAAACCTCATCCGGACAGCCGCGCGGGTCCGAAAATCGTGGATGGCGATGAAAACACCGACCCTGACGTCCCGCAGGTCGAACCCGATTTGGCTGAACCGCTGGAATTGCAGGGATCACAACAGGACGCTCGACAGAAAGACACGCCTCTGCCCATGGCAACGCCCGGTGAACTTCCAAAGCGCGAGGCGACGGCGCACGCCACTCTCGAGGCCAGCCCTCCGGCGGAGGGACGCCAGTCAACTGCCGCCGCGGCCATGCGCGCAGTAACCTCTGATCCCGATCGCCGATCGCTCGCGGGCGACACGGGCAAGGGAGCCGAAGCGCCCGAGCGTGCCGCGAGCACAGCGCCCCAACCTGCGTCAGCCGCAAAAGAGCAGTTGAACGCCACCGAACCTGGAGTGAGTGGAGGGCTGCAGAACCGAAAGGACGAATTGCGCACTGCAACCGGTAAAGAAGCCAGGCGCGACGAGCAGGCCACCGGATCGTGGGGGGTGGATCAACGGCCGGCCAAACCTGCTGGCCAGGGAACGGAATCCATCATCCGGGCGCAGATCGTCGGTACATCGGAATGCGCAGCACTGAAGGACCCGATGCCAGAGGACAGTCTGCACGATCGGATGCCAACGCAGGACTTGGGTACGACCCCAGCGCAAAGGGATACAGGCCCGACCAACAGCGCCCCGCTCTCGGGCCGGGCAGAAATTGCTCGGGCGGTCGCCGTGCAAATGGCGGCCAGCATCGTCGCAAAGCCGGGAAGCGGAAGCGTGGAAATCGCACTGACTCCGGAAGAGCTGGGCAAAGTTTCGATCAAGGTGACCGGGCGCGAAGACGGGTTGCACATGATGATCGTCGCCGACCGGCCTGAAACCATGGACCTCATGCGCCGGCATATCTCGATCCTGTCAGCCGAATTCAAAGAGATGGGGCTGGGCGATCTTTCCTTTGATCTGGGCACCTCGGCGAACCCAGAGCAGGACGCTGAGCCAACTGAACGAAGCACATTCATCACCACAGGGGAGCTTGACCCTGCAACCGAAACACCCGCTCTGGCCCGCCCAACTCAGGTGGACCGGGCGTTGGACCTGAGGCTTTGAACCATGATCACCACTGCGGCATACACGACACAAACACCCTCAACAGCGCAACCAACGGGAACCTCAGCAGCGACAGGGCTGACCTCGGACTTCGAGACGTTTCTCATGATGTTGACGGCGCAGGCGCGCAACCAGGATCCTCTGGAGCCACTGGATTCGTCGGAATATGCGTCGCAACTCGCCCAGTTTTCGATGGTCGAGCAGCAGGTGCAGACCAACGACCTTCTGGCAACCCTCACCGCCGCCCTGAGCAGCGTCAATCTGGATGAGCTGTCCAACTGGATTGGGGTCGATGTTCAGGGGGCAGCCTCCTTCCGGTTTGATGGCCAGCCACAGACCATATTCACTCAGCCTGACCTGGGCGCGGATGCGTCTGTGCTGGTCATCAAGGATTCTGACGGAACCGAAATCGACCGAATCTCTGTTCCGGTGTCCGAGACCGAGTTTCTTTGGGCTGGAGTGGATGCATCGGGCAATCCGCTGCCCAACGGCACCTATTCCGCAACGCTGGAAAGCTATTTGGGGGATGAACTGCTCTCGGCGCGGCCTGCGGCCACCTACAGCCGCGTCGTCGAAGCCCAAGTCGGGGCCGGTGTCGTCATGTTGACCTTGGACAGCGGCGTCGTGATTCCGGCAACCGACGTCGTTGCCGTTCGTACCGGCGCTTGAACTCGGGGGCGCTGCGGGCCAAGGATTGGCCGTCCAGATTCGCAACGCTCCGGTGTCTCAACTGTCCGTTCCAACCGCTCCTCCACCCGGCCTTGCAGACCAACTTGTCGAAAGCGGGTTGATCGCAAAAGACGCCCAGTTCGAAACGCTGTATGGCGGACGCACGAACCAGGTGTGGAAGGTATTGGACGCCGAGCCGGACCGGGTTTTGAAGTTCTATCGGTCTTCCCTTCAAAACCCGCTGTTTCGCAACGACGCCCAACTCGAAGCAGCCTGTCTGCACGCACTTGCTGCGACGGGGTTTGTTCCGCGGCTTCGCGCCTCGGGCAGCTTTGGCCCGGATCGCTGGGTTTTCTATGACCATGCGGCTGGCACTCCGTGGCGAGAAGGGACCGCGCAGGTGGCGAAACTGCTGCATGATCTGCACGCCCGAGAAATCGTGCTAGAGGTCCCTAAGGGATGCAATGGAAGCGTTGATCTCGATCATCACGGCACCCGTATTTTGAACGGTTGCCGCTCGGAACTCAGCGCCGTTCTGGCCGAACGCAAACCCAGGGTCCGGGTGCCGCCGACCCCCCGAGTATGCCTGATCCATGGCGACCCGGTGGCCGGCAACATCCTCGTCTCCTCTGCGGGGCTGACACTGATCGACTGGCAATGCCCGGCGATGGGTGACCCATGCGAGGATCTTGCCCTGTTCCTGTCACCCGCCATGCAGCATCTCTATCGCGGCAAGGCGCTGACCCCCGAGGAAGAGGCTACGTTTCTGTCGGCCTATGACAGCCCGCCGACGGTGCGCCGATACCTCGAGCTAAAGCCCTGGTACAATTGGCGTATGGCTGCCTACTGCCTGTGGCGGGCCGAGAATGGTGCGCCAGCCTATAGGGCCGGGTTTGACCTTGAGGTTGCGGCCCTCTGACCCTGGGCCGTATCACAAATCGGCAAGAGCCATGGCCGCATAAGCCGGTGGCATCAGCAGTCGCCGCCAGCGCCCGAATGGGAACTTTGACGGCGGTTTGGCGATGACGTCCGGAATATTCGCGGGCTCACCCAAAACCAAGCGGGCCAATGCCCGCCCGCAATAGCTGCCCATCGCCACGCCGTTCCCGTGATAGGCCAGACCGGCAAACAAGCCCGGGTGGCCCGGAACCTCCCCGACAAAGGGCAGCAGGTCACGGGTCAGGCAAACCATACCTGACCACATATGAGTTGCCTCAACCTCGGCCCAACCCGGGAACATGCGATCAAAGTCACTGCGTACTTTGCGACGGATCGCAGCTTCGGCGCGCGGCGAGGACATTAGGCCTCCTCGCATTCCGAAAAGGAACCGGTTGTCCGGCATCAGACGGAAATAGTGCAGCAGGTTGCGCGTGTCGTACGCCATCTGGCGCGATGTCCACCCCTGTGCCTGCAATTCAGCTTCGGTCAACGGACGTGTCACCATGACCGTAGACTGTGCAGGCATGTAACGGGCGGCCAACCAGTCGGGCAGATCGTCGCTGGAATAACCATTGGTGCAGATCAACACCGTCTTGGCCTGAACACGGCCCGTGGGGGTGTTCATCTTGTACCCGGACCCGGCTTTTCCGATGTCCTGAACCGGGCTTTTCGAGAATACTGCGGCACCTTGCGCCTGCGCGGCCCGGGCCAACCCGAACAGGTATTTCTGCGGGTTCAGCCCAAAGCCGACCGGGTCGGTATATCCGCCAAAGAAACGGCCCCCCATACCGAGGCGTTCCAAATCCGACGGCTCATGCAGAACCCCACCGCTTTCCGCGTGACGCCGCAGCCGCTCCATCGCGCGCGGGCTGTGCGCAAGCTGCGTCTCTCCTTCGGAGTGAACGTCTGCGTCGATCCGAAAGCGCTGCAAAAGATCCGCAACCAAGGCGACCGCGTCGGTTTCGGCCTGCGCGTAATCCTGTGCCGCCGAAATCCCATAGCGCCGCGCAAGTGTCGCCGAACCAAGCTTGGACCCTCCTTGGCAGCAAAACCCACCATTGCGCCCCGAAGCGCCCCAGCCCAGAGTTTCGGCCTCGAACACTGCGACAGAAACACCGCGTTCGGCGAGGTGCAGGGCCGCAGACAATCCGGTGAACCCGCCGCCGACAATCGCAACGTCGGTCGACAAATCACCCGAATGAACGGGCCAGTCAGGCGCCGTAGTGGTTTCATCCCACCAACACCCCCCACGGGGGCCGGGGCCATAGGTATAAGCCGGAAAGATCCGCCTCATTCGGTGCGCGCGGCGGCTTGTTCCTCTTGCCGCTGCCGGACCATCGCACGTTTCGACACCAGCGACGCAGTGATCACACCGACGGTGACCACGGCGATCATGATGGTCGACAGCGCGTTGATTTCCGGGCTGACCCCCAGACGCACCGCCGAGAAGATCTTGATCGGCAGGGTCGTGGCCGAGGGGCCGGACGTGAAGGACGCGATCACCAGGTCATCCAGCGACAGGGTGAAGGCCAGCAGCCACCCCGAGATCACCGCAGGCGCGATGATCGGGAGCGTCACCAACCTGAAGGCCTGCGCCGGCGAGCAGCCCAGATCCAGCGCCGCCTCTTCCAGCGAATGATCGAACGTCACCAGCCGCGAGGACACCACGACCGAGACGTAGCACATCGAAAAGGTCGTATGCGCCAGCACGATGGTCAGGATGCCTCGGTCCAGCCCGATGCCGATGAACAGCAGTAGCAGCGACAGGCCGGTGATCACCTCGGGCATCACCAGCGGCGCATAGATCATCCCGGAGAACAGCGTGCGGCCAAAGAACCGCCCGCCCCGCACCATGACATAGGCGGCCATGGTGCCCAGAATGGTCGCCAGCGTGGACGAGAACACGGCAACGCGAACGGTGACCCAAGCCGCATCCAGAAACGCCTGGTTCTGCATCAGTTCGCCATACCATTTGGTCGAGAACCCGGCCCAGACCGTGACCAGCTTGCTTTCATTGAAGCTGAAGATGATCAGGATCACCATCGGGATGTACAGAAACGCAAAGCCCAGCGTCAGCGAGACCGTGTTGAACCAGCTCAGCCTGTTCATTGCTCTGCCTCCGCCTGTTTCTGCTGGTTGCGCTGGAACAGCACGATCGGGATCACCAGGATCAGCAGCAGGATCACCGCCACGGCGCTGGCCACCGGCCAGTCGCGGTTCGAGAAGAACTCCTCCCACAAGACCTTGCCTATCATCAGCGTGCCCGACCCGCCCAGCAGCGAGGGGATCACGAATTCACCGATCACCGGGATCATCACCAGGAAGCATCCCGCAATGATGCCCGGGCGCGACAGTGGGATGGTCACCAGCCAGAAGGCCTGCGTGCGCGAACAGCCCAGATCCTCGGCCGCCTCGATCAGCGAGCCGTCCAGCCGATCGAGCGCGGCGTAGATCGGCAGGATCATAAACGGCAGATAGGTGTAGACGATGCCGATATAGACGGCCGTCTGCGTGTTCAGAATGGTCAGCGGGGTCGAGATGATGCCCGTCCACAGCAGGAACTGGTTCAGGTAGCCTTCGTTCGACAGGATCCCCATCCACGCATAGACGCGGATCAGGAACGAGGTCCAGAACGGCAGGATCACCAGCATCATCAGCGTCGGACGCCATTCCTCGGGCGCGCGGGCCATGCCATAGGCGATGGGATAGCCCACCAGCAGGGTCAGCGCGGTCGCGATCAGCGCGATCTTGACGCTGGACAGGTAGGCTTTCCAGTACAGGTCATCCTCGGTCAGCCAGACGAAATTCTCGAAATCCAGTAGGCTGAAGAATTCCTTTATCCCGGCCCAGCCCTGCGACAGATCAAGGGTCGGGGTGTAGGGCGGGATCGCAAGCGCGATGTCCGACAGCGAGATCTTCAACACGATGAAGAACGGCACCAGGAACAGGGCCAGCAGCCAGACATAGGGAATGGCGATCAGGACCGCGCGGCGCATCAGTCTGCCAGCAGAACCGCCGCCGTGGCTGTCCAGGACAGCCAGACAGGGTCTTCCCAAGTAAAGGACCGGCGGGAAATCCGCCGTGTGTTGGCCGTTTGCGCCTTGATGATCGTCCCGTTTGGCAATTCGACATGGTAGGTCGACAGGTTGCCCAAATAGGCAATGTCATGCACCTTGCCCTGCACTGCGTTGACGGCATCGGCAGGACGCTCGGCCGAGATCGTTACCTTTTCCGGCCGGATGGCCAGGTGGCAGGTCTGACCGTTTCCGAAGCTTGCCGCGGACGTGGCGGTCAGAGGCGGCTGGCCCTCGGCCCATTCGATACTGTACGTGCCCTCACCGGCTGCGGTTGCACGACCTTCGATAATGTTCACGTCCCCGATGAAATCGGCGACATAGACGGAATTGGGGTTCTCATAAATGCGGTCGGGCGTTGCGACCTGCATCAGCTTGCCCTGATCCATCACCGCAACACGGCTGGCCACCGTCATCGCCTCTTCCTGGTCGTGGGTCACGATCACGAAGGTGGTGCCGGTCTTTTCCTGAATGTCCATCAGTTCGAACTGGGTGTCCTGGCGCAACTTTTTATCCAGTGCACCAAGAGGTTCGTCCAGCAGCAGCAGTTTGGGCGCCTTGGCCAGCGACCGGGCCAGCGCCACGCGCTGACGCTGGCCACCGGAAATCTGGTGCGGTTTGCGGCGGGCGAATTTCTCAAGACGGGTCAGGCGCAGCATCTCCTCGACCCGGTCTTCCAAATCATGCTTGGGCATGTTGTCCCGGCGCAGGCCAAAGGCGATGTTGTCCCAGACGTTCAGATGGGGAAACAGCGCATAGGACTGGAACATCATGTTGACCGCCCGCTTGTTCGGCGGCACCGGGTCGATGTCCTGACCACTCAGCATGATGTGGCCTTCGGTGGGTTTCTCGAACCCCGCCAGCATCCGCATCATCGTCGTCTTGCCGCAACCCGACGGCCCCAGCAAAGCAAAGAATTCCCGCTCGAAGATGTCCAGCGACAGATTGTCGATGGCAGTAAAGTCCCCGAATCGCTTGGTCACATTTTTGAACTGGATCAAGGGTTTCGCCTGCGGATCTTCCCACGGCGCAAAGACGGTAGAGTTCAAATCGGCCCCCGTAAGTCAGCCTGTACAGGTTGTGCGCAAGGCAGAACCATTCTGCCTTGCGCAATCATTTCGGATCAGGTGCCCGATTTGATCTTGGTCCACAGGCGGGTCACGACCCGCTGCGTTTTGGCCGGGTAAGGCGTGGTGATGTAGAGGTTCTGCATCGTGGCATCATCCGGGTAGATCGCCGGATCGCCGATCACGTCTTCTTCCAGAAACTCCTGCGACGCCTTGTTGCCGTTGGCGTAGTAGACGTAGTTCGACGCCGCCGCCATGTTGTTGGCATCCAGGATGAAGTTCAGGAATTTATGCGCGCCGTCCGGGTTGGGTGCATCCACCGGAATGGCCATCTGGTCGAACCACATCAGCGAGCCTTCGGCAAACGGATGGTATTCGATGGTCACACCGTTGTCGGCCTCATCCGCCCGATCGCGGGCCTGCAGAATGTCGCCCGACCAGCCCACGGCCACGCAGATGTCCCCATTGGCCAGTGCATTGATGTATTCCGAGCTGTGGAACTTCTGAATGTAGGGACGCACGCCCGTCAGCACCTCTTCGGTCTTGGCGATCACGTCGGTGTCATGGCTGTCCGGATCTTCGCCAATGTACTGGAGTACCATGGGAATGATCTCGGACGGCGCGTCCAGGAAATGGACGCCGCATGAGGCCAGCTTTTCCATGTTCTCGGGCTTCAGCACCAGGTCCATGCTGTTCAAGGGCGCATCGTCGCCCAGCACTTCCTTGACCTTGTCGACATTCACGCCCAGCCCCGTGGTGCCCCACATGTAGTTGATCGAATAGGCGTTGTCCGGGTCATATCCGGCCGTACGTTCCTGGATCACATCCCAGAGGTTAACTGCATTGGGCAGCTTGGACATGTCCAGTTTCTGGAAGGCTCCAGCCTGGATCTGGCGCTGAAGGAAGGTGCCCGACGGCACCACCACATCGTAACCGGATCCTCCGGCCAGCATCTTGGTTTCCAGAACCTCGTTGCTGTCGAACACGTCGTAGATCAGGGTCAGACCCGTCTCTTCCTGGAATTTGCTCAGCAACTCCTCGTCGATGTAGTCCGACCAGTTGTATACGCGCACCTCTTCCGCAACAGCGGCCGACGTCCCCAATGCGACAATTGCCGTCATCGTCAGCGTTTTGATTTTCATTTTCTTCTCCCTGCAAGTGTACGGGCATTTTCCCGTTTTTTTGGATTTGATCAAGTTTTGCGTTTTCCCTCGATACGTCGTATGGTTTCACGGGGCAAGAAACCTGACAAGCCGGGAGCATTGGGATCGGGGTGAACCAATTGGATTTGATCAAAAATAAGGCATCTGCTGCAGTGACCCAGACCGAAAAACGACCAGCACATGAACAGGTGTACCAGACACTGAAGTCGCAGATCATGTTCGGCGATCTGGTGCCGGGGCAACCGGTCACGATCCAAGGCTTGACCGATTCGCTGGGCGTGGGCATGACCCCGGTGCGCGAGGCTATCCGGCGCCTGATCTCGGACGGTGCGCTGATCTTTCAGGGCAACCGGCGGGTCAGCGTTCCCCTTCTGACCGCAACAGATGTCGAACAGATGATTTTCGCCAGAAATGCCGTAGAATCAGAGCTTTCCCGGCGCGCAGCAGTCAACATGACCACGGCGGATATCGACCAGCTTGAAAAGATCGACGAACAGCTGGATCGCACGATCGCCGACGGGGACGTTGGCGGCTATCTTCGCCTGAACCATGCATTCCACGAAAAACTCTATGACCATGCCGGCGCGCCGATTCTAAAGGATTTGGCCGAGCGCCTGTGGCTGCGATTCGGGCCGTCCTTGCGCGTCGTCTGCGGGCGCTTCGGCACCCAGAGCCTTCCAGACCGGCACAAGGACATCATCGATGCCTTGCGCGCCAGCGACGCTGAAAAAGTCGCAAAAGCAACGACCCAGGATATCGAACAGGGCATGGAACTGATGGCCGAGGCGCTGGCGACCGAATAGGTCAGCGCGATTCGATTGACAGGAAAAAATTTGATCATATTGTGACGGCAACCGCTGTTGCAGGAGTAGAGACCGATGTCGACCATCACCAACCACATGCCGACCGCCGAATTGCAGGCCCTGGATGCGGCGCATCACCTTCACCCGTTTTCGGCCAACGGCGCACTGGGCAAGGAAGGCGCGCGCGTCATCACCCGAGCCAAGGGCGTCTATCTGACCGACAGCGAGGGCGAAGAGATCCTGGATGCCATGGCCGGCCTGTGGTGCGTGAACGTCGGCTATGGCCGCGACGAACTGGCCGAAGTGGCGGCGCGCCAGATGCGCGAACTGCCCTACTACAACACCTTCTTCAAAACGACCCATGTCCCGGCGATCGCGCTGGCGGCCAAGCTGGCCGAACTGGCACCGGGTGACCTGAATCATGTCTTCTTCGCCGCCGGCGGGTCCGAGGCCAATGACACCAACATCCGTCTGGTCCGTACTTATTGGGCGGAAAAGGGTCACCCCAACAAGAACATCATCATCAGCCGCCACAACGCCTATCACGGGTCGACCGTCGGGTCGGCTTCGCTGGGCGGCATGGCCGGCATGCACGCGCAGGGCGGCATCCCGATCCCGAACATCCACCACATCAACCAGCCCAACTGGTGGGCCGAGGGCGGCGACATGACGCCCGAAGAGTTCGGTCTGGCCCGCGCACGCGAGCTGGAAGAGGCGATCTTGGAACTGGGCGAAGACCGCGTTGCCGCGTTCATCGCCGAGCCGGTCCAGGGTGCGGGCGGCGTGATCGTCGCGCCCGACACCTACTGGCCGGAAATCCAGCGCATCTGCGACAAGTATGACATCCTGCTGATCGCCGACGAGGTGATCTGCGGCTTTGGCCGCACCGGAAACTGGTTCGGCTCGCAGACCATGAACATCCGCCCGCATATCATGACCATCGCCAAGGGGCTCAGCTCGGGCTATGCGCCCATCGGCGGCTCGATCGTCAATGACGAGATCGCCGAGGTGATCGGCGGGACCGAGTTCAACCACGGCTATACCTATTCGGGCCACCCCGTCGCGGCGGCCGTCGCGCTGGAAAACCTGCGCATTCTGGAAGAAGAAAAGATCGTCGAGCATGTGCGCGATGTCGCGGCCCCCTATCTGAAACAGAAATGGGAGGCGCTGGTCGAGCACCCGCTGGTGGGCGAAGCCAAGATTGTGGGCATGATGGCCTCGATCGCGCTGACGCCGGACAAGGCCAGCCGGGCCAAGTTCGCCTCCGATCCGGGCACGGTCGGGTACATCTGCCGCGATCGCTGCTTTGCCAACAACCTTATCATGCGCCATGTGGGCGACCGGATGATCATCTCGCCGCCGCTGATCCTGACCCCGGCAGATATCGACGAGATGTTCGTGCGCATCTACAAGTCGCTGGACGAGGCGCAGGCCGAGATCATCGCCCAAGGCTTGATGAAAGCGGCCTCCTGATCTCAGGAAAAAATCGCAAACGGGCGGTCCGATGGGCCGCCCTTTTTCGTTCAGCGCATCCGTTCCAGCAATTGCACGGTGGCATACCCATCCGGCAAAAGACCTCGCGCCATTTGGTAGGCCCGCAGCGCATTGATGGTGTTCGGACCGATCCGCCCGTCGATGGCCTGCGTGTCGAACCCAGCCAGGGTCAGGCGCAGCTGCAACTCCTTGCGTTCGGTAAAACTCAGCACCCGGTCGCCGCGCGGCCAGCTTGCGCGGAACGGACCCTGCCCGGCCAGCCGGTCTGACAGGTGGCCGATGCCGATCACATAGGCATCGGCGCCGTTGTAACGCTCGATCACGCTGAAATTGTCAAAGATCATCAGGGCCACGCCGCCGCTGCCGGCCGGCAGCAGGATCGAGGCGGGTCCAAAATCTGGGATGTCACCGCCGTTCGCAGCGCGGACGCCGCGTGCGGCCCATTCCGAAGGCAGCAAACTAACGTCCCGACTGGCGCTGGCATAGTCGAACCCTTTGGGCAAACGCACCTCGACCGCCCATGGCTGACCTTTGGTCCACCCGAACTTGGCAAGGTAGGCGGCAGCAGACGCAAGCGCATCCGTAGGATCATCCGACCAGATGTCGCGGCGTCCGTCGCCGTCGAAGTCAACCGCGTGCTCGAGGTATGAGGTCGGCATGAATTGCGTGTGCCCCATGGCACCCGCCCAACTGCCCGTCATTCGGTCCGAGGTGATGTCGCCGGCCTGCACGATTTGCAATGCCGCGAGCAACTGTGTTTCAAAAAACTGCGCGCGCCGCCCGTCATGGGCAAGCGTTGCAAGCGACCGGATTGTCTGGCTGCTGCCCCGATACGTGCCGTAGGATGTTTCCAGCCCCCAGACCGCGACCACCACCTCTTTTTCGACCCCGTACCGGGCTTCGATCCGGTCCAGCGTATCCTTGTACCGCACCAGCGCCTTGCGCCCATTCGCGATGCGCAGGTCTGACACGGCCGAATCCAGATACTCCCAGATCGGTTTCGAGAACTCGGCCTGACTGCGATCGCGCTTGATGGCGTCGTTGTCGTAGGTCAGGCCTGACAATGACCGGTCCAGGACCTGCGGCCGGATACCTGCCGCAACTGCCCGGTGCCGGAAGGCGTTCAACCAAGTCTCGAAGCTGGTGTTGCCTTCGACGACCACCCGGTGCATGCCGGTGGTCGGCCTTGGCACCGGCCGGATCGAAACCGTCAGATCGGCCGACGCCAACTGGATCGAATCCAGCGCCGGTCTGATCTGTGGTCGTTTGGTTGTATTCGAAGTCTCCGCCTGCAAGATGGATGCCCAAAATGCGGCGGCCACAAAGCCACACACATATTTCATGATTCAGGTTTTCCTGATTACTGCTCGCAGACAGGGTACCCCAGATTGCGCAAATCACAAAGCGCTCAGGACTGGCTCTCTTGATCTTTTGCTTCGCGCTCGGCCCGGATCTTGGCCAGCGCCTCTCGCAGCAAAGGCACGCGGTTGGGGCGGAAACTGTCTTGGGTGACGGACATCGCGCGCATCCGGTCCAACCGAAACACGCGAAAATCCCGCCTCAGATGGCACCAGCTGAGCAGTACGCTGGCATGATCCATGTACACGATGCTCAGTGGGCTCACGCGGCGCTGGGTGTCGTCACCTTTCGCATCGGTATAGTCGAACTCGACCACACGCTCGTCCCACGTCGCCTGCCGCAGGTCGGCAACTTCGATGCTGGGTGCGGCAGGACGGTCGAACCGGGTGGCGGTCAGCACTGCGTGGCTCAGGCGGTGGGATTGGCGGTGTGGCAGCCGGCCCTGCAGTTTGCGCAGCGCCGCACCGGCGGCGTCCGACAGAGCCGGGTCTCCGATCAGTTGCACCTCGCGTAGGCCAAGAACCAGCGCCTCCAACTCGTCATCGGTGAATCCCAGCGGCGGCAGTGTCGCGTCTTCGATCAGGGTGAACCCGAACCCGGCCTCGCCATCAATGACTGCACCGAGACCACGCAGAGCGTCGATGTCGCGATGCACGGTGCGTGCCGAAACCCCCAGATCCTGCGCCAACTGCGCCGAGGTCTTGGGCGACGGGCCAGACCGCAAGGCCTGCATCAATTGGAACAGTCGGGCGGTGCGGGACATGATGTCATTCAATCTAAACCTAATGACAGAAACTGTCATTAGCCCGCGATAGACCGGCGGCACCCCAATTTCGGAGCCTATTATGTTGACCCTTCTTACCTACCCTTCCGCTTTCGGACTTTTCAGCGCCAGCCCCTTTTGCGTCAAAACCGCCTATATGCTGCAGCTGGCCAGGCTGCATTGGCGCCGTTCGGACATGGTCGATCCGCGACAGATGCCGCACAGCAAGTTGCCGGTTTTGCGCACACCCGAACGTCTGGTGCCGGACAGCGACCAGATTCGCGACTGGTTGGAAGCGCAGGGCGCCGAATTCGACCGTGGCCTGAGCGATGTGCAAAAGGGCCAGTCCCGCGCGTTGATCCGCATGGCCGAGGAACATCTGTACTTCCAGATCGTCATTGACCGCTGGGCCAACGACGAGGTTTGGCCAGTTCTGCGCGACACCTTCTTCTATGAGATTCCCCGAATCGTCCGACGCCCGATCTCGAACTCGGTCCGGAAATCGGTCTTGAAAGGCCTTCGGTCCCAAGGGATCGGGCGCTTCTCCGAGGCTGAACGGATGGCGCGGGTCGAACGCGACCTCGAGGCGATCTCAGCCTATCTGTGGCAGGCCCCGTATCTTTTGGGGGATCACCCCACTTCGGCCGACCTCAGCGTCGGCCCGATGCTGGCTGCGATGCGGGCCACTCCGGCCGATACCCGGCTGACCCGGCGCATCAAACAGGATACGCTGCTGAACAGTTATGTTGACCGGATGGAACAGGCTATCCCCCTGCCATGAGGCTTTTCGATGACCCCAACGTGGCGTCTGCCTACGAGGCATTCGCCGCGGACACCAGAAGCGGCGCTCTGGCTCTGCGCGATCTGGTCTTCGCCACTGCGCAGGAACTTCAGCCGGCGGTTTCGGTGACCGAGGCTCTGCGATGGGGTCAACCGGCCTATCTGAGTCCCAAGGGGACAACCATCAGGCTGGGTGGACACACCTCCGCCCGGTTTGCCCTGTTTGTCCACTGCCAGACCCGGCTTATCGGTGAGTTTACCTCGGCCTTTCCCGACGCTGACAGGATTGACGGCAATCGCGCCATCCTGTTCGACGGGATCGAACAGATCGACCCCGTCCGGCATGGATGGCTGATCACCCGGGCGTTGACCTATCACCTCTGACGGCGCTTGCGCTCGACCTTGCGTTTGATCTTGTCCTTCTTGCGCTTGGTGCTGACCGCCTTGCGCCGTGTCGGACGGCCAGGCCGCCCACGTCCGCCGCCGCGCGGCATGGCCTGATCTTCGATCGACAGCAGCTCCAACTCCAACCCGCCGGTTACCGGCGTGGCCTCGGTCAGGCGCACGGTGACCCGCTGGCCGATGGCGATGGTCAGGCCGGTATCGGCCCCCATCAGGGTGCCGGCCTCGGCGTCGAAGTGGAAGAACTCGCGCCCCAGCGACCGCACCGGCACCAGCCCGTCGGCCCCGGTTTCGTCCAGTTTGACGAAGGCCCCGAACCGGGCGATGCCGCTGATGCGGCCGGTGAACTCGTTGCCGACGCGCTCGCTCAGATAGGCCGCCAGATAGCGGTCGGTCGTGTCGCGCTCGGCCATCATCGAGCGGCGCTCGGTGTCCGAGATGTGGGTGGCAATCTCCTCCAGACGCTCGATCTCGTCGGCGGTCAGCCCGTCCTTGCCCCAGCCATGGGCCGAGATCAGCGCCCGGTGCACGATCAGGTCGGCATAGCGGCGGATGGGCGAGGTGAAATGCGCATAGTTGCGCAGCGCCAGCCCGAAATGGCCAAAGTTCTCGGGGCTGTAATAGGCCTGCGCCATCGACCGCAAGGTGCTGAGATTGATCAGCTCAGCATCCTCGGTGCCGGCGGCGGCATTCAACAGCGCGTTCAGGTGACGGGTCTGCAGCACCTGCCCTTTGGCCAGATTCAGCCCGGCGGCCTGTGCCGTCTCACGCAGGCTTTCCAGCTTTTCGGGCGCGGGTTCCTCGTGCACGCGGAACAGCAGCGGGCTGCGCTTGGCGATCAGCGTCTCGGCCGCGGCCACGTTGGCCAGGATCATGAATTCCTCGATCAGCCGGTGCGCGTCCAGCCGCTCGCGGAACGCGACGCTTTCGACCTCGCCCTTGTCGTTCAGCACGATCTTGCGTTCCGGCAGGTCCAGGTCCAGCGGCTGGCGTTCGTTGCGGGCCGTCTTCAGCGCGCCATAGGCAGCATAGAGCGGCTTCAGAACGCTCTCCAGCAGCGGGCCGGTCCGGTCATTGGGGGTGCCGTCGATGGCCTCCTGCACCTCGGCATAATGCAGAGACGCGGCCGAGGGCATCAGCCCCCGCACAAAGCGGTGGTCGATCTTGTTGCCGTTTGCATCGATCCGCATCCGCACCGCGATACAGGCGCGCGGCACGCCTTCGTGCAGCGAACACAGATCGCCCGACAGACGGTCGGGCAGCATCGGCACGACGCGGTCGGGGAAATAGGTCGAGTTGCCCCGCCTGCGCGCCTCGCGGTCCAGCGCACTGCCGGGGCGCACATAGGCGGCCACATCGGCAATGGCGACCCAGATCACGTGACCGCCCGGGTTTTTCGGATCGTCATCGGCATGGGCATAGCAGGCGTCGTCATGGTCGCGCGCGTCCGACGGGTCGATGGTCAGCAGAGGGATGTCCCGCAGATCCTCGCGCCCTTTCAGCCCGACGGGCTTGGCCCGGTCGGCCTCGGCGATCACGTCATCGGGAAAATCATCCGGGATGCCATGCTGGTGGATCGCGATCAGCGACACCGCCTTGGGCGCGGACGGATCGCCCAGCCGTTCCACGATGCGCGCGCGCGGCAGCCCCATGCGGTTTTTCGGCCCCGCCTGCTCGGCCTCGACCAACTCGCCATCCTTGGCGCCCAGCGACGCGCCTTCAGCCACCAGCCATTCGGTCGATCCGGCCTTGTCGATCGGCACGATCCGCCCGCCCTCGGCGCCCTTGCGGAAAATCCCCACGACCCGGCGCGGATTGGCGCCGATGCGGCGGATCAGGCGGGCCTCGTAATTGTGGTCTTCTTCATGCACCTGGGTCAGCCGGGCCAAGATCCGGTCACCTTCGCCCAGCGCCGGGTCGCTGGCGCGGGAAATGATCAGCACGATCGGCTCGACCCCTTCGCCATGCCATTCCAGCGGCCGCGCGAACAGGTCGCCGTCGGCGTTCGGCGCCTTGACCTGCAGCACGCTGACCGGCGGCAGGCGGTCCGGGTCGCGATAGCTGCGCTTGCGCTTTTCCAGATGGCCCTCGGCCTCAAGCTCTTTGAGGATCCGTTTCAGGTCGATCCGGTCCGCGCCCTTGATGCCAAAGGCCTTGGCAATGTCGCGTTTCGAGGTGAGCGTGGGGTTCGCCGAGATCCAGTCGAGGATCTCCTGCTTGGTCGGTATGCGTTTCATGATTTCCGCCTAGCACGCCGATACGACCGCGTCATGACCAAAAAGTGGCCGGACGCATCAATCGCTCAGGCGAAATAATCGGCCAGGATCCGGGCATAGATCGCCTTGAGCTGACGGATCTGCTCGACCGGGACGGATTCGTCCACCTGGTGCATGGTGCGTCCGACCAGACCGAACTCGACCACGGGGCAATGATCCTTGATGAACCGCGCGTCCGAGGTGCCACCGGTGGTGGACAGCTCGGGCCGGCGGCCGGTCTCGGCCTCGACCGCGCGGGCCACCAGTTCCGACAGCGGCCCCGGAGGGGTCACGAAGCTTTCGCCCGAGACCTTGATCCGCGTGTCGATCTGAACGCCGAACTCGGCCGCCACGTCGGCCGCCTGCGCCTTCAGCCAGTCACTGAGACTGGCGCCTGTATGCAGGTCGTTGAACCGGATGTTCACCGCGCCACGGCACTGGGCGGGAATGACGTTGGTGGCCGCGTTGCCGGTGTCCATCGTGACCACCGCCAGGGTCGAAGCGTCGAAATGGTCCGTCCCCCGATCCAGTTCGTGACTGGCCAGCCGATCGATCAGCCGCGCCAAGGCCGGCAGCGGGTTTCTGGCGCGATGCGGATAGGCCGAATGGCCCTGCACGCCCGTCACTTCGAACCACGCGGTCATCGACCCGCGGCGGCCGATCTTCATCATCTCGCCCATCTCGTTGGGGCAGGTCGGCTCGCCCACCAGACAGACCGACATCCGCTCGTCTTGCGCCTGCATGTAGTCCAGCAGCGCGGTGGTGCCGTCAACCGCGTCGCCTTCCTCGTCCCCCGTGATGGTCAGGATGATCGCCCCGTCTGGCGGGGTGTCGCGCACGAAATCCACCGCCGCCGCGACAAAGGCCGCCACCCCCGATTTCATGTCGGTCGCGCCCCGACCGTACAGAATGCCATCATGGATTTCCGCGCCGAACGGCGGGCGGGTCCATGCGGCCTCATCGCCCACCGGCACCACGTCGGTATGGCCGTTGAACCCGAAACTGCGCGCATGCCCCTTGTCGCCCCACCGGGCGAACAGGTTGCAGACGCCGCCGCGATCCACCCGCGTGCAGGTGAAACCGGCCCGCGCCAGGATATCTTCCAGCAGAATCAGCGCCCCGCCTTCCTCGGGTGTGACCGAGGGGCAACGGATCAGGTCTGCGGTCAACTGGACAGAGTCGGTCATTCAGGGGCCTCGCAGGGTCGGCAGGATGTGGGTTCACGCACAGATTCAACGAATTGGCCGCAATGCCAACCCCGATCGGTGGTTTTCCGGTCGCCCAGCCCGAAAAAACGGCAAAAAAGAAATCCCGGTCGATGACCTCGCGACGACCTTGCCGCGCCATGGCAAATTGCGCTAGAGCGCCGCGAAACAGGTGAACCAGCCATGACGCGCGCCCTTTTCGCATTGATCTGCCTGACCTTCGCGGTCTTTGCACAACACAGCCAAGCCGAAACTCTGACGGTCACGACGGTGGAGCGTCCTCCGTTCTCGTATGTGGATGAGGGCGAGGACACCGGCTTCTCAATGGACCTGCTGGCCGCGCTGGCTGAAGAACTGGATTGGGAATACACGGTCGTTCGTGTCGATGCGTTCGGGGACATGCTGTCGGCGGTCGAAAACCGCGAAGCCGACATGGCGATCGCGAATATTTCGATCACCGCAGGCCGTGAAGCCCGAATGGATTTCAGCCAGCCGATTTTCGAAGCCGGCCTTCAGATCATGGTACCAGCAGACGCGGCGCGCAGCCCGTCCTTGATGCAGGCGCTTCTGTCACGCGAGCTGTTCATCGCCATCGGGCTGGCCTTTGCCATCCTGCTGGGTGGCGGCATGCTGATGTGGGGGTTCGAACGCCGATCCCAACCCTATTTCGACCGCGACCTGAACGAGGCCTGGTTCCCGTCCTTCTGGTGGGCGTTGAACCTGGTGGTCAATGGCGGATTTGAAGAGCGGATGCCCCGGACCCCGTTCGGGAGAGTTCTGGGTGTGATCCTGGTCGTATCCTCGCTGTTCATCGTGTCGGTTTTCACCGCGCGGATCACCTCGGTCATGACGGTGGATGCGATCACCAGCAACATCAACTCGGTCAATGATCTGTACGGCAAACAGGTCGGGACAATCTCGGGTTCGACCGCCGCCAGTTTCCTGAACCGGCGCGAGGTCGAATTCAACGGGTACGAAGACCTAGACAGCATGTTGACCGCGTTCAAGGATGGGGACCTAGATGCCGTCGTGTTCGACGCACCGATCCTGTCGTATTTCGCCGCACATGAAGGCCGCAAGATTGCGGCAATGACCGGCGGCGTCTTCCTGCGCGAAAACTACGGTATCGTCTTCCCGACCGGGTCACCTCTGGTCGAGGATGTGAACCAGGCGCTTCTGGGCCTCCGCGAAGATGGCACCTATGACCAGATCTATCGCAAGTGGTTCGGCACGCGCCGCTAGGCGCCTTCGGGCTTTTCGCCGAAGAAGGGCGTCATCTGCGCAACAATAACCGCGTTTTCCTCAAGCGCCCTCTGCATCAGAGCGCGTTCGTCGGGGTCGATCTCGTGCCCCTGCGCCTCGCGCTCGGCCAGGGTGCCATAGCCGGTTACGTCCAGCGGAGCCGTGTCGGCCTGCTTGAGAATGGCGACGGTTTCGCGCACGGCCTCGGCCTCGTCCACGCCGCTGGCATAGCACATGAGCGCCGCGCCGGTGGCGCCTTCGGGCAGGCCGTCGCCATCCTTGCGGCCAATCTGGACCAACAGAGTATAGACCTGCTGGCGCGAGGGTTTCTTTTGCTTTTCCATGCCGTGGGCCTTAGCCGGGGGCCGGTCGATGGTCAAGCATGGCAGCTGGACGCGGTTCCCGGATGCCGTGTCGTTTTTTGACGCGCTCAGGCCCACCGTCCAGTCAGACTGGTCGCGAAAAACGACGGAGGACATCATGACCAAACGCGGCCGCTGCTTGTGCGGTGAAACCCGCTGGGAGTTTGAGGGCGCCGAGACCTGGAGCTGCTACTGCCATTGTGACGATTGCCGCCGCAACTGCGCCGCGCCCGTGGTCGCATGGTTGGGCGTACCCTTGCGCAATTTCCGATGGACCGCCGCAACACCGCGTAGTTTCGCCAGTTCGAAAGGCGTCCAGCGACATTTCTGCGCAACCTGTGGCTCTCCGATGGGGTTCGAGGCCGACCACTATGAAGGCGGGATGCACCTGTACGCGGCCTCATTGGAAGACCCTGTGGACTTTGCGCCAACCTTTCACGTCAATTTTCAAAGCAAGCTGCCCTGGCTGGAACTGCACGATGACTTGCCGAAATACGACGGCACCCTGCTGCACGCGCCCGAGGATCTCGCCGACTACACGACGGGATAGGTCCGACCCTGCCGAACAAAAAAGGCCGCGGACCAGAGCCGCGACCTTTGGAACTTTGAACAATGCCTGCGATCAATCGCGCAGCAGCTCGTTGATCCCGGTCTTCGAGCGGGTCTTTTCATCCACCCGCTTCACGATCACCGCACAGTACAGGTTGATCCCGTTCTTTGACGGCATCGAACCGGACACCACCACCGAATAGGGCGGCACCTCGCCATAGAACACCTCGCCCGACTCGCGGTCGACGATCTTGGTGGACTGGCCGATATAGACGCCCATGCCCAGAACCGAGCCCTCGCGGATGATGCAGCCCTCGACCACCTCGGAGCGGGCGCCGATGAAGCAGTTGTCCTCGATGATGGTCGGGCCGGCCTGCATGGGTTCCAGCACGCCGCCGATGCCGACGCCGCCGGACAGGTGGACGTTCTTGCCGATCTGCGCGCAGGACCCGACCGTGGCCCAGGTATCGACCATCGTGCCTTCGTCCACATAGGCGCCGAGGTTCACGAAAGACGGCATCAGCACCACGCCCGGCGCGATATAGGCCGACTTGCGAACCACGCAGTTGGGCACCGCGCGGAAACCGGCCGCGCGCCACTGGTTTTCACCCCAGCCGGCGAACTTGCTGTCGACCTTGTCCCACCAGCCGCCGCCCTGCGGGCCGCCGGACTGGATTTCCATGTCCTTGATGCGAAAGCCCAGCAGAACCGCCTTCTTGGCCCACTGGTTCACATGCCAGCTGCCATCGGCCTGCTTCTCGGCGACCCGCAGCGCGCCGCTGTCCAGCGCGTTCAGCGTGTCCTCGATCGCTTCGCGCTGTTCACCGGTGGTGGCGGGCGTGATCGTGTCGCGGGCCTCCCATGCGGCCTCGATGGCGGTTTCCAGTTGGGCGTTGGACATGGGGTTACTCCGTGCTGACTCTCGTTTGGTTGGTGTTGCCTATATGAAAGCCGGGGCCAATGCGCAATGCGACGTTGGCGGAGCCGTTTGCGGCCACCCGGCGCGAAAACCCGTCGGTTTCAGCTGGCGCGGCGGATATGGCGCACCAGAATCGCTGTGGCCGTGGCGGTATCGCGGCGCTTCATCGCCTGCACGATGGCGGCGTGGTCGGTGTCTTTCCGCTGGACCCAGCGGTGACGCCAATGGGCGAACAGATGGCGGGCGCTGGCGATATGCAGATCGTCGATCGTATGCAGCAGGCGCGGCCGCGCGCAGGGTGTCAGGATCGCCCGATGAAAGGCGCGGTTCCGGGTTTCCCATGTGGGCATGTCCTGCGCCTCGTCGCAGGCGATGCGGGCCTTGTCGGCCGCCTTGAGATCCGCCGGTGTCAAATTCTGGATCGCATGTTGCAGGGCCAGCGATTCCAGGGCCACGCGCATCTCGATCACCTCGCGCACCTCGGCCGGGTCCAACGCGGTGACGCGCATGCCGCGCCGTGGTTCGCTGTGGGCGAGACCATGCGCCTGAAGCCGCAACAGCGCCTCGCGCACCGGGACATGGCTGGTGTCGAACGCCCGCGCGATATGGTCCTGCCGCAATTTCTCACCCGCGGGCAGCTCGCCCGTGATGATGCGCTGGCTGAGCCGGTCATAGATGGAATCTGCGATCGTGGCGGTCATGGGATTTTATCTATAATCCCAAGGCTCGGGCCTCAAGGCGCAAATTCAGGCGGTCAGAGGGTCAGGTGCGATATTGCCCCCGCAGACCAGAACCGCGACCCGTTCGCCCGGTTCCGGCGTGTAGACGCCCGAGGTCAAGGCCGCCAGGGCCGTCGCGCCCGCCGGCTCGACCAGAATGCGGTGCGCCTGCCACAGGCGCTGCTGCGCCTCGGCGATCGCGTCATCGCTGACCAGCACCGACGTCATCCCCTGCGCCAGCCCGAAACAGATGTCGCCGATCCGCCGCGCACCCAGCGCGTTGGCGGCTATGCCGGAAACGGACACATCCACGGGCGCTCCGGCCTGCAACGCCGCGTTCAAGGCACATGAGGTTTCCGGCTCGACCGCAACGACCTTGCGCGCGCCCTGAAACCAGGCCAGCGCCCCCGCGATCAGCCCGCCGCCGCCTACCGCCACCAATACGGTATCGGCCTGCAGGCCCTGGCTGTCCCATTCGGCAAAACATGTGCCCTGCCCGGCCACGGTGGCCGGCGCATCATAGGCATGGATCTGCATCGCACCTGTTCGATCTTCGTGTTCACGCGCCATCGCCAGGGCGTTTGCGTATTCACCCGGCACCACGCTCAGATCCGCGCCGATCCGTTCGATCAGAGCAATTTTGGACGGGCCGGCCATTTCGGGCACGAAGATCTTGGCCGGATGGCCCAGCGCCCGCGCGGCATAGGCTGCAGCCGCACCGTGATTCCCGCCCGATGCCGCCACGACCCCTGCCGCCGGAACATCGAGGCTGAGCAACGTGTTGAACGCCCCGCGCGCCTTGAAACTGCCGGTGTGCTGGAAATGCTCCAGCTTCATCTCGACCGGCTGCGCCAGTCCCAGCGCGTCGCTTGTCATGACCGGTGTCACCTGCGCGTGGCCATTGATGCGTTCGGCTGCGGCCGAAATTTCAGTCTTCCAATCCATTCTCGTCTTTCCGTGACTGGCACTCTGCCCGCGAACCCTATAGCTGTTTGAAAAACACGCAAGCAGGGAACCCCCAGCAATGAGAGAAGACCGCCTCAGCCCTTTCCGCGATGCGCATACCGACCGCTCGACCGCAAGCGAAGTCCCCGACACGCCGCAGACACGCTCGCCCTCGTACCGGCTGGCCTTTGCCGATGACGATTTCCTGTGCCGCGAGGAACTGCGGCCCGTGCGTCTGCAACTGGAACTGCTGAAGCCCGAAATGATCATGGCCGAACGCCAGATCACGTCGACCATCGTGATGTTCGGCGGCGCGCGAATCCCGGAACCGGCCAAAAAGGACAGCGCCCGGACGGCCACGTTGGCCGGTCTGTCGCAATACTATGACGAGGCGCGCGAATTCGCCCGGCTGATGACCGAGAAATCCAAGCAAAGCGGGTGCCGCGAGAACGTCATCGTCACCGGCGGTGGCCCCGGCGTGATGGAGGCCGGAAATCGCGGCGCCAAGGATGCCGGTGGCTGCTCGATCGGGCTGAACATCGTGCTGCCGCACGAGCAGGCGCCCAATGCCTATGTCACCCCTGAGCTGAGCTTCAATTTCCACTATTTCGCCATACGCAAGATGCATTTCCTGATGCGCGCCCGTGCGATCACCATCTTCCCCGGCGGATTCGGCACGATGGATGAGTTGTTTGAGTCCCTCACCCTGATCCAGACCGGCCGGATGGAGCGCGTGCCGTTCCTGCTGTTCGGGCGCGAGTTCTGGGAGCGGGTGATCAATTGGGAAGCGCTGGCCGATGCCGGGACCATTTCCGAAGAGGATCTGGACCTGTTCCGCTTTGTCGATACCGCGCAGGAGGCGGTCGACATCATCGAGCGCTGGGAACCCGCCCCGCCGCGCGACGACATTCCGGGGCGCTGAGCGATGGCGCGCACCCCCAAGACAGGTGAGATGCTGCATCTGCGCGGCAATGCCCTGAGCAAAGGCGACCCGGTGGCCTTGCCGCTGACCCAAAGCAGCATGTTCCACCTGCCCGGCGCGCCGGACGGTCACCCGACCTATGGCCGGGTGGACAACCCGACCTGGACACAGGTCGAGCATGTGCTGGCGCATCTCGAAGACGCACCCTGCCTGATTTTTCCGTCCGGCATGGGTGCAATTTCGGCTGCACTGTTCGCCACCGTGCGGGCGGGGTCGCGCATCCTGATCCCGTCGGACGGGTATTATGTCACCCGCCTGCTGGCCGACCGGTTCCTCGCCCCGCTGGGCGTGTCGGTCGAAGAGCGCCCAACGACCGCATTTGCGCAGGGCGGGTTCGACGGGTTCGACGTGGTCTTCGTCGAAAGCCCCTCCAACCCCGGGCTCGACATGATCGATCTGGCGCAGGTGGCCCGCGACGTGCGCGCCGCGGGTGGCATCACCATCGCCGACAACACGACGCTGACCCCGCTGGGACAGCGCCCGCTGGACCTGGGCATCGACATCGTCGTCGCCTCGGACACCAAGGCGATGGGCGGGCATTCCGACCTGCTGATGGGCCACGTGGCCAGCCGCGATGCCCAGATCATGGAACGGGTCGAGGAATGGCGTCGCGCCTCGGGCGCGATCCCCGGCCCGCATGAGGCCTGGCTACTGCATCGCGGGCTGGAGACGCTGGACGTCCGGTTCGACCGCATGAGCAGCTCGGCGCAGGTTCTGGCCGAACGGCTGGCCGATCATCCGGCGGTCACGCAGATCCGCTATCCAGGCCTGCCTTCGGACCCGTCGCACGATCTGGCCCGAAAACAGACCGCACGGTTCGGCTTTCTGCTGACTATCACGCTGGCCTCGGAAGACCAGGCCGAACGGTTCATCAATGGCTGCCCGCTGTTGCGCCCGGCCACGTCCTTCGGTGGCGTGCACAGCTCGGCCGAGCGGCGCGCGCGCTGGGGGGATCAGGTCGATCCCGGTTTCGTGCGCCTGTCGGTCGGGTGTGAACCAGTGGACGAGCTGTGGCAGGCTCTGAACGACAGCCTAAATGCGCTGGCCTGAGCCTTATTTCTTGGGCTCGCGCAGTTCGGTGAAGACGTAGATCGGCAGCAGAACCCCGGCGATCAGGGCGCCCAGCCACACCAGAAGCGTCGCCGCCAGCAGGTTCGAGATACCGCCGACGGTCAGCCCTGCGGCGACCAGATCGGTGATCAGCAGGCCCACGAAGGTGACCACCAGAGCGATACCGCCCTTCAGCGCCGGCACGTTCTTTTCCCCGATCTTCAGGATCAATGGCTCGGCCACGACCTGAACCAGGGTGAACACGATCACCACCACGATGAAGGACACCGGCTTGATCGAAAAGCCGGTCAGCAACAGGCTGGCCAACAACAGACCGATGGCATTGCCCGCCAACAGGGCCAGGGCCGACTTGATTCTGCGTGACATGCGTTTGACTCCATCCGCAACAGTTCAAAACATGCGGATATTATCAGGATGCCGGAATTTTTCGAGAAAATTCAATCTTCTCGGTATTCGGTCCTGTTGAAATTCCATGACACGACACAATCTGAAAGATTAACTGCCAACAACATCCACTGGCGCAACCCATCAGAAACGAGAGATATATGAGCGACAATCCATATTCGGTGTTGGGCGTCTCGAAAGACGCCAGTGCCGCCGAAATCAAGAAAGCCTACCGGCGCATCGCCAAGGACTGCCACCCGGACCTCAAGCCCGGGGACGCCAAGGCCGAGGCCAAGTTCAAGGCCGCCGCCGCAGCCTATGACCTGCTGAAGGACCCCGAAACCCGGGCAAAATTCGACCGGGGCGAGATCGACGCCTCGGGCCAGGAGCGCCCGCAGCAGCAATACTACCGCGAATATGCGGAAACCGCGGGCAACCCCTATCGCGCGGGTGGCGGGGTTGAGGACGATGACATGTCCGATATCTTTGCTCAGTTCTTCGGCAACCGTGGCAACGGAGGCTTCAACGGGGGGCGTGCGCGCGAGTTTCATGCGCCCGGTCACAACGTGAACTACAGCCTGCAGATCAGCTTCCTGGATGCCGTCTTTGGCGCCACGCAAAAGCTTACCCTGCCCAGTGGTGACCGGATCGAGGTGAAGATCCCTGCCGGCATCACCGACGGCCAGACCATCCGCCTGCGTGGCAAGGGCGCGCCGCGCTATGGCGAGGGGCCGCCGGGCGACGCGCTGGTCACGATCCGCGTGGCCGAACACCCGGTGTTCAAGCGCGAGGGCGACGACATCCGCATCACCCTGCCGATCACCATCGACGAGGCCGTTCTGGGCGGCAAGGTCCCCGCGCCCACGATCGACGGCCGCGTGAACGTGACCGTGCCCGAGGGCACAAGCAGCGGCAAGACCCTGCGCCTGCGCGGCAAAGGCGTCAGGAAACGCGGCTCGGACAAACGCGGCGACCAGCTGATCGAGCTGAGCGTGGTGCTGCCCGACCAGATCGACGACGAACTGAAGCAGTTCATGCAGAACTGGCGCAAGTCGCACAGCTATGACCCGCGGAAAGGAATGCCGGCATGACCCGTTCTCTGACCGAAGCCGAACTGATCGAAGCCGTCCAGAACCTGACATCAGAGCGGTTGTCCCGGTTCCTGTCCGCCCGGATCGTGATCCCGCGCCAGTCCGACCAGGGGCTGGTCTACGAGCGGCTGGACATGGCACGCCTGCAACTGGCTTGCGAGTTGGATGACCAGTACGAGATGGAGCCCGACGCCCTGTCGATGGTGCTGTCGCTGATCGACCAGATGCACGGCCTGCGGGCAGAACTGCGCGAGGTGCTGCGCGCCATCGACGCCCAACCCGACCCGGTCCGCAGCCAGCTGGTCGAACGGATCGGAACAGCGCGGTTCCGCCGCGGCTAGGACCTGTCTGCAAGGCAGGTTTGCCCTTCTGGACTCGGTGGTTTTGCCTTAGAAGGCACCATCGATTCAGAACCGGGTGCTGCGATGACACGGACCAAGTCGGAATTGCTGATGCCTGCGGGCAATCTGCGCAAGCTGAAACTGGCCATCCTGTACGGGGCGGATGCGGTGTATCTGGGCACGCCCGACATGTCTCTGCGCACCAAGTCCGAGTTTTCGCTGGACGAGGTGATTGAAGGGGTCGAGTTCTGCCACGCGCATGGCCGCCGCGCCTATCTGACGCTGAACCTGTTTTCGCACAACAAGGACATCCCCAAGCTGGACGAATACATCGACACCGTGCGCAAGGTACGGCCGGACGGGTTGATCATCGCCGACCCCGGCGTATTCCAGTATGTGCGCGACCGCGCGCCCGAACTGCCGCTGCATATCTCGACCCAGGCCAATATCTGTTCGTGGCTGTCGGTGAAGTTCTGGCAGGATCAGGGGGCCGAACTGGTGGTGCTGGCGCGCGAGGTCTCGTATCCCGAACTGGTGGAAATCCGAGAGAAATGCCCCGACATCCGGCTCGAGGCTTTCGTGCACGGCGCCATGTGCATGACCTATTCGGGCCGCTGCCTGCTGTCGAACTTCATGGCGGAACGTGGCGCCAACCAGGGCAACTGCGCCAATTCCTGCCGCTGGAACTATGCGCTGAAGCTGCGGCTGAAGGACGGCACCCATCAGGAACTGCGGATCACCGAGGAAAACGCCGACCTGTTCGAATTCCTGCTGGAAGAAGGCTGCCGCCCGGGTGAACTGATGCCGATCGAAGAGGATGATCGCGGCTCGTACATCCTCAATTCGCGCGATCTGTGCATCATGCCCAAGCTGGACGAATACCTGAAGATCGGCGTCGACAGCCTCAAGGTCGAGGGGCGCGGCAAGTCGGAATACTATGCCGCCATCGTCGCGCGCGCCTATCGCATGGCCATCGACGATTACTATGCCGATCCCGAGAACTGGGACCCGAAGCCTTACATGCGCGAGTTGGAGACCGTGGGAAACCGCGGCTACACGCTGGCCTTTCACGAAGGGCGGCTGACCAATTACGCCCATGATTACGAACACACCGCGACCATCGCCCAATGGGAATATGCCGGGCTGGTGACCGACGTGACCGAGGATGCCTTCCTGGTCGAAGTGAAGAACAAGCTTGAACCCGGCGACGTGCTGGATTTCGTCTCGCCCATCTCGCGCGAGACGGTCCTGCTGCGCGCCTACGAATTCGAACGCGCCAGTGACGGCGCCAGGCTGGACGTGGTGCATGGCAGCACGAAAACCGTGATCCGCCTGCCGTTTGCCCTGTTCGATCACGAAGACCCCGACGACCTGCGCGCCCGTTTCCCGGTATATTCGGTCCTGCGCAAGGAGCGCGCCCTGACCGACGAACATTGGAGCCGCATCCGTTTTGACAAGCTGGTGCAGGGCTTGGAAACCTCGGGGCGCGACAATCCAGCCGCCTATGCCCGCCGCCGGGACGAGCTGGTGGAGAAGATCGGTCAGGACGGCACCGAGCGCCTGTTCAAGACCAACCGCGTGGGCACCGAGGGCTGTTGCGGCAAGGGGTGCAACGGCTGCCTGATCTTCTGGCAGGATGACAAATACGCCCTGGCGCGCGAGGTTCTGTCAAAACGCAAGCAGGGAGAGCAGCTCAGCCGGCGCGAGGCCGCCGCCCTGAAACTGCCCGGCGACGCGGCCCGCGATCAGTTGCCGACGCGGTAATCCTCGGGCACGAAGAACGTATAGTCGCGGTCAGCCACCGCTTCGTGGCAGTCATGGCAATAGGCAACCGCCCCCGCGCGATCCCCCATCGTGTCACCGAACAGAGACCCGTCGGGCATCACCATGACATAGCGCCAGTCGGCGGTGTCGGGGCTGGTGCCTTCGGGCAGTTTCTCCATCACGAACAGGGCGCCGGGATGCACCCGGCCCTCATCCGTGACGGTCATGCTGTCCTTGGCCAGAACCGAGCCCACGGGCAGCTTTTCCCCCGGTTGCAAGGTGCCGTAATTGTGGGCCATCCGGTTGGCATAGCTGTTGACGTAGCGCTGCCCATGCGTGGCCGACAGGTACGGCGCGTCGTTGAACAACGGCCAGTTCTGATAGTTCATCAGTTGATCCAGATGCGCGGTGGCATAGCCGCGATCCATCTGTTTCCTGAGGGCGCGATAGTGCTGCTGCGCGTCCTCTTTGCTCAGGTCCGCCGGGTTCTCGATCGCCAGATGCGCCTCGGTCTCGTTGGATTGCGCCCATGCAATGGCTGCGCCCGATGCAACCAATACGGCGGTCATGCAGATCGTGGACAGGTTCGTCAGTGCGTTCATGTATTGGCCCACCCTGTTCCAGGCTTGCCTGAATTCCGCAGATTTCCCCGACAAATTTGAGCGGACTGGACGAAACGCACCAGAACCGGACTGTCCAACTCACCGTCTTGTGCGCAGATTTTACGTGCGCGCAACCGCGCACCTCTCATGCCTCAAGACTACCAAATTCAGCCGTAGAATTACAGACCATTTGCCCGCGAACCCGCGGGCATCGGATCAACCTTTCAGCCCGGCCTCGGCCTCGATCTGGCGGCGCGACTTGCGGGCGCGCTCGGTGGCCGATTTCAACTGACCGCAGGCGGCCATGATGTCCTCGCCCCGCGTCTTGCGGATGGGCGAGGCGTACCCGGCCTGATAGATGATGTTGGCAAAGGCCCGGATCCGGTTGTTCGAGCTGCGCTTGTAGGGCGCGCCGGGCCACTCGTTGAACGGGATCAGGTTGATCTTGGCCGGAATGTTGTGGCGTTTGATGTGGTCGATCAGGCGATGCGCGTCCTCGTCGCTGTCGTTCACGCCGTCCAGCATCACGTATTCAAAGGTGATCCGCTCGGAATTCGACGCGTTGGGATAGCTGGCCAGCGCCTGCAGCAGTTCCTCGATGTTCCAACGCTTGTTGATCGGCACCAGAACGTCGCGCACCTCGTCCATGGTGGCGTGGAACGAGATCGCCAGCAGGCAACCGATCTCTTCCGCCGTGCGCGCGATTTCGGGCACCACGCCCGACGTCGACAGAGTGATCCGCCGGCGCGACAGCGAAATGCCCTCGGGATCCATCGCGATCTTCATCGCGTCGCGGACGTTTTCGAAATTGTAGAGCGGCTCGCCCATGCCCATCAGCACGATGTTGGAGAGCAGGCGCGTCTCGTTCTTGGGCGCGCCCGGGGTGGGCCATTCGTCCAGATCGTCACGCGCCATCATCACCTGACCGATGATCTCGGCCGCAGTCAGGTTGCGCACCAGCTTCTGCGTTCCGGTGTGGCAGAACGAACAGGTCAGCGTGCAGCCCACCTGCGACGAGATGCACAGCGTGCCGCGATCCTCTTCGGGGATGTAGACGACCTCGACCTCGTGCCCACCGGCGATGCGCACCAGGTACTTGCGGGTACCATCTTCCGAGACCTGGCGGGTGACCACCTCGGGGATTTCGATCACGAAATTCTCGGCCAGCTGCGCGCGATAGGCCTTGGCCAGATTGGTCATCTGGTCGAAGTCGCGCACGCCCCATTGATAAATCCACTGCCAGATCTGGTTCACCCGCATCTTGGCCTGCTTTTCAGGCGTGCCATGTTCGATCAGAACCTCGCGCAGCCGGTCGCGGGTGACGCCCACAAGGTTGATCTTTCCCTCGGGCAATTTGCGGGGAATGGTCATGACATCCTGGGTGATCGGCGCTTTGGCGGACATGGCGGTTCTCGGGCGTTCTGGCTTGGGATGCGCCTCTATATAGGAACGCTGCCAAAGATCAAAAGGATTCGTGCGAACCTGTCCGAATGTCAGTCGAGGAGCCGCAACAGCTCGGTGACACGGGCCCGCCCCAACTCGACCCGGCACGAGGTGATCGCAATGCCCGTTCCGGATCCACCACCAAAAGACGCGCCAACTGCTTCGCACTGCGCATCGCGGTAGGTCTTCCAGGCCTCTTGAGAAGTTTCAAGCGCCGGCAAAGCAACAGCCCGACCCGTCACTTCGTCCAGTTCCTTCGCCGCATCGACCGCGAACCCAAAGGCCTCGACCAAAGCGGCCTCGACATTGGTTTCAGCCCGACCGACGCATGTCCCGATCTCGACCTGAGATCCGGCATCGGCACATTCCAGCGCAGGGTCTGCAAATGCCGATACCGGAAGAAGAATTGCTGCCCAAACCCAACGCATGTCCGTCTCCTCGCCTGTCTACCCACGGTTTCAGACAGAGCTTAGCACAGCGGTCAGGCTTGGGCACGATTTAGGTGCAGCGGGCGATCACACCCCGGCTGGCGGGATGTAGCAGTCCTCGGCATCCAGTGTCTTGACCGGATCATTCGGGCCGCATTGCTCGCCCGTGACCGGATAGGTTTCGGTGGATTTCTCGCACGCGCTCAGAGTTGCCGCTGCAACAATCAGAACCGCAATAAGGGGTTTGGTCGACATGTCTGGACTCCTTCTTCGTTGTCTGAACAGATTGGTTCAGAAATTGAGTCCGTCAGCCTTGATGCGGATCAAGTTTTGGTGCCGACGTTGCGTAAACGGATGGCACAAAAACGCAAAACCCCGCCATTTTGGCGGGGCTTGAGATCTGGACTGGTTGGGCAGTTACTTGGTGCAGCGCTTCTCGGCGTCTTCGATGGCTGCGGTAAAGCCCAGCAACGAGAACGTGTCCTTGGTCTGGGTCCCGCGTTCGGACCGTGCGGTCAACACGGCCTCGGTCCCGCGCTTCATCGCCGTGACGATCTTGGCATCATCCGCGGCGCTGGCGGGCCACGCCCACTCGCCCTCGGTGAACAGTTCGAACTCGGACCCGTCGATTTCCAGGTTCACCGTGGACCCGGGGGCGAATGGGTAGCCTCCGGTGAATGTCACCTGACCTTTGACCTCGGCGTTGGGGCGATAGAACACGAACAGCAAAATGTCGCTGCGACGCACCGATACCACACGGCCACCGCGGGTATTCACGGTCTCCTTGGGGGCGGATACGCTCCAGCACTCGGTCGGATCGTCTTCGACGAACACGCTCCAATCAGTCTGAGCGGACACACGGTTCGTACTGGTCGCCTGCTGGGCGATCGCTGTCGTGGCCATCCCTGCCACACAAAGGCCCGCGCATACGCGGGCGAGCATTGTTTTCATTCGTTCAGCCTCCTGGCTCGACCCACACCTCAACTCCATCCCGGAAGGCCGCGAACTCTGACGGTCCGTCTGTTGCAGTTGCGCATCCGGATGATTGCCGACATACACACACTAACGCAGGTTTCGCCACAGGCGAAAGGGCGATTGGCAGAATTTTGCGCACATTCCGGAGGGACGACATGACGCAGCCAGTACCGATGACCGAACTGTGGCGCGGACCGCTGTTGGAGAGCCTTCATCTGGGCCATGCGGTGATCTGCGACGACAGCGGCCAGATCGTGCGCAGCTGGGGCGATCCGAACGCGGTGATCTATCCGCGGTCGTCAGCCAAGATGATCCAGGCGCTGCCGCTGATCACCTCGGGCGCGGCGGCCAAATACGGGCTGGGCTCCGAGCATCTGGCGCTGGCCTGCGCCTCGCACAACGGCGCGGCGATCCATACCGAGCGCGTGACCGCTTGGCTGGATCACCTGGGCCTGTCCGAGCCCGATTTGCGCTGCGGCCCGCAGGAGCCGGCCGACATGGCCGCGCGCGACGGCCTGATCCTGGCCGACGACACCCCCTGCCAGATCCACAACAACTGCTCGGGCAAGCATTGCGGGTTCCTGACCCTGGCCCGGCACATGGGCGCAGGCCCCGAATATATCGAAATCGACCACCCCGTGCAGCAGGCCTGCCTGTCGGCCTTCGAAGAGACCACGGGCGAGGACAGCCCCTGTTACGGGATCGACGGTTGCTCGGCGCCCAATTTCGCCACTTCGCTGGTGGGGCTGGCGCGGTCGATGGCGTGGTTTGCCTCGGCCGGCGACCGGTCGGACCGGGCCAGCGACGCGGCCCTGCAATTGACCCGGGCGATGGTCGCCCACCCCGAGCTGGTGGCCGGCGAAACTCGCGCCTGCACCGAACTGATGCGGGCGATGAACGGCCGTGCCGCGATCAAGACCGGGGCCGAGGCCGTGTTCGTCGCGATCATCCCGGAAAAGAAGATGGGTGTGGCGCTTAAGATCACCGATGGCGCCACCCGCGCCAGCGAATGTGCCATCGCCGCCATTCTCGTCAGCCTCGGCGTGCTCGAGGCCGATCACCCGGCCACGCGCAAATTCATGAACGCCACGCAATACAGCCGCCGCGGGCTGGAATGCGGCGTGATCCGCCCCGCGCCGGGTTTCCCCGGCTGAGGGTCACATCTCGATCTCGTGGATCTCGGCCACCTCGACCGAGCCCGAGCCGTTGACCACCATGGGGCAGCCCTTGGCCATGTCGGTGGCGGCTTCGATGCTGTCGGCCTTGACGACGGTAAAGCCCGAGGCCGGGTTCGGCCCGCCATTGCCGGCCACGCCATCGGCGCTGACGGTATGGGACTGGCCCACCGGGTTGCCGGGGATTTCCAGCGCCGGCCCCATGTTCTGGAACCACGCGCCCCAGGCGGCCATGGTGGCTTCGATCTCGGCCGGGTCGGTCGGCGTGGTGCCGCCGTGATAGACAAACAGGTACTGAGGCATTTTCTGGTCTCCCTTTTGGTCAGACGGGGTTGGCAAGCCGGGCTTCCAGCTTGCGCAGCGACGAAGTCCAGCCGCTTTCATGATTGGCCGAGACGTCGTCATCGCCCAGATCGCGGTGATCCAGGATCAGGCGCGCTCCGGTGTCGGTCGGCTCGACCGCCAGCTTCACATGGCTCTCGGCGCCGCGCTGGTCCTGGTCGTCATGCCAGCCCCAGGTGAACCCGACCGAGTTCGGTGGGTCCACATGGGTCACATGCCCGGACACCTTGAAACGCTGCCCCTCGCGATTGACCATGACCGAATACCACGGACCTAGGCGCGAGAAATCCAGATCGTGCTCCGGCACCTCGACCCCTTCGGGCCCCCACCACTGCAACAATCTGGTTCCGTCGCTGATCCAGGCGAACAGGGTTTCGGCGCTGACCGGAAAGTCGCGCACCAGCTTCAGGTCGGCCATGAGGAGTCCTCCTGCAGAATGTCGCCCAGGCGGTCCAGGCTGGCCTCCCAGAACTGTCGTTTCGAGATGGTCCATTCGGCAATCGCGCGCAGCCCCTCGGGGCGGATCGAATAGATGCGCTGGGTGCCGTTGACGCGCTGATTCACCAGCCCGGCCTGCCGCAGAACCTTCAGGTGCCGGGAAATGGCTGCGCCGGACATGCCCTTGCCCTGGGCTAGGTCTCCGGCAGGCAGTTCGCCGTGATCCATCAGTTGTTCAACGATCGTGAATCGGGTCGGGTCGGACAGGGCCGAAAAGGCATCGAGCAGCGTGTTCATAGCTATTGATTAACACGAACGTTAAACAATGGGAACCCGAAACCGTCGGATCAGCCCCGCGCAAAGTCCGATCGGGCATATCCCTGCAGGTACAGCAGCGCGGTCAGGTCGCCATGGTTGATGCGCACGTCGCATTGCGCGGCGACCGAGGGCTTGGCGTGCAGGGCCACGCCCGTCCCGGCGCGCTCCAGCATGCCCAGATCATTCGCCCCGTCGCCCACGGCGATCACTTCGGCCTCGGAAATACCCAGCCGGGCCGAGATCTGTTCCAGCGCCTCGACCTTGGCCTGACGGCCCAGGATCGGGCGCTGCACGTCACCGGTCAGCTTGCCGTCCTCCGCCAGTAGCGAGTTGGCGCGGTTCTCGTCAAAGCCCAGCAGCTCGGCCACGCGGGCCGTGAACGCCGTGAACCCGCCCGAGACCAGCGCGGCATAGCCACCATTGGCCCGCATCGTCGCCACCAGTTCGCGGCCGCCCGGCATCAGGGTGATGCGCTGGTTCAGCACCCGGTCGATCACCGACACGTCCAGCCCCTTCAGCAGGCCCACCCGCTCGGTCAGCGCGCCTTCGAAATCCAGCTCGCCATTCATGGCGCGGGCGGTGATGTCCTTGACCCGCTCGCCTACCCCGGCCTCGTCGGCCAGTTCGTCGATGCATTCCTGCTGGATCATCGTGCTGTCCATATCGGCCAGCAGCATCTTCTTGCGGCGGCCCTCGGCCGGCTGCACCACCAGATCGACGCCCAATTTCTGCAGGTCGGCCCAGACATCCCAACGGTTGGCCGGAACCGCCGGCAGGGCAAATTCGGCCGCCTCGTCGGGGCTCAGCCACTGGATGTCGCCCCCGCCCCAGGCATTGCGCAGCGAGTCGATCAGCGCCCCGTCCAGCGATGGCGTCTTGGGGTTGGTCAACAGGGTGGCAACGTACATCTTGATCCTCCGGCAGCCTGCCCTGCGCATATCGCAGGTGCAGCATTTCCGCCAGAGGCCAATTCCGCGCCGCTAGCCCAGAATGCCCGGCAGGCGCAGCCCGTGTTCGCGGGCGCAGTCCTTGGCGATGTCATACCCCGCATCCGCATGACGCCACACGCCCGAGGCCGGGTCGTTCCACAACACCCGCTCCAGCCGCCGCGCGGCGTCCTCGGTGCCGTCGGCGCAGATCACCACGCCCGCGTGCTGGCTGAAGCCCATGCCGACCCCGCCGCCGTGATGCAGCGACACCCAGGTCGCGCCGCTGGCGGTATTGATCAACGCGTTCAGCAGCGGCCAGTCCGACACGGCGTCGGACCCGTCCAGCATCGCCTCGGTCTCGCGGTTGGGGCTGGCGACCGAGCCGCTGTCCAGATGATCCCGTCCGATGACGACCGGTGCGCTCAGTTCTCCGTTCGCGACCATCTCGTTGAAGGCCAGACCCGCGCGGTGCCGGTCGCCCAGCCCGATCCAGCAGATCCGCGCGGGCAGGCCCTGAAACGCGATCCGGTCACGGGCCATGTCCAGCCAGCGATGAAGATGCTCGTTCTCGGGGAACAACTCCTTCATCTTGGCGTCGGTCTTGTAGATATCTTCGGGGTCGCCCGACAGCGCGCACCAGCGGAACGGGCCGATGCCTCGGCAGAACAGCGGGCGGATATAGGCCGGGACGAAGCCGGGAAAGGCAAAGGCGTTCTCAAGCCCCTCGTCCTGCGCGACCTGACGGATGTTGTTGCCATAGTCCAGCGTCGGCACGCCCGCGTTCCAGAAATCGACCATCGCCGCGACATGCTGCTTCATCGAGGCGCGCGCGGCCTTTTCCACTGCTTTAGGGTCTGTTTCCCGCTTTTCGCGCCATTGCGCCAAGGTCCAGCCCAAGGGCAGATACCCGTTGATCGGATCATGGGCGCTGGTCTGGTCGGTTACGATGTCGGGGCACATCCCACCGGCGGCCATGCGGCGGTAGATCTCGGGAAAGATCTCGGCCGCATTGCCCAGCAGACCCACGGACTTCGCCTCGCCCGCCTTGGTCCAGCGGTCGATCATGGCGAGCGCCTCGTCCAGTGTTTCGGCCTTTTCATCCAGGTATTTGGTGCGCAGGCGAAAATCGATGCTGTCAGGATTGCATTCCACCGCCAGACAGCAGGCCCCGGCGAAGACTGCCGCCAGAGGCTGTGCTCCGCCCATGCCGCCCAGCCCACCGGTCAGGATCCATCGGCCGGTCAGGTCGCCGCCATAGTGCTGGCGCCCGGCCTCGGCGAAGGTCTCATAGGTGCCCTGAACGATGCCCTGCGTTCCGATATAGATCCACGACCCGGCCGTCATCTGGCCGTACATCATCAGGCCCTTCCGATCCAATTCGTTGAAATGGTCCCAGGTCGCCCAATGCGGCACGAGGTTGGAATTGGCGATCAGCACCCGCGGCGCGTCCTTGTGCGTGCGGATGATCGCCACCGGCTTGCCGGACTGCACGATCAGGGTCTCGTCGGCCTCGAGATCCTTCAAACTCCCAACAATAGTGTCGAAATCTTTCCAGGTCCGCGCCGCACGGCCGATGCCGCCATAGACCACCAATTCGTGCGGGTTTTCAGCCACATCGTGGTGCAGGTTGTTCATCAGCATCCGCAACGGGGCCTCGGTCAGCCAGCTCTTGGCATTCAGCTCCGGCCCGGTCGGCGGAAAGACGTCACGGGTGTTCTTGCGCGGGTCACTCATTTCGGGGCTCCTTTTTCGGCCAGTGCGCCCGACAAGGCCAAGGCAAGCAGGCGGTCAAGCATCTCTTGCAGGTGCGGGCGCAGGCGTTCAGCCCGGTCCGCGCGCCAGGTCCAGGGCGGGGTCTCGTCCATATAGGCGCGTTGGGCGATCTCCATCTGGATCGCATGTATACCCTTGTCTGGGCGGCCATAGTGCCGGGTGGTCCAGCCGCCCTTGAATCGGCCGTTCAGCACCGCGGTACAGCCCGACGCATGGGCCACGGCATCCACCGCATGCGCGACCTCGGGTGCGCAGGTGGTGCCGTCATTGGTGCCAGTGTTGAACACCGGCAACTCTCCGTCGAACAGGAAGGGGATCAGGGACCGGATCGAGTGGCAGTCGAACAGGATCGCCACGCCATGCCTGGCCCGCACCCGCTCCAATTCTTCCTGCAACGCGGCGTGGTAGGGGGCGTGGAACTTCTCGCGCCTCTCCTCGATTTCATCTTCCGACGGCTCCTGCCCTTCCAGCCATATGGGTTGCCCGTCGAAATCGGTCAGCGGCACCAGGGTCGTCGTGTTCTGCCCCGGATAGAGCGACACGTCCGCCGGATCGCGATTGGCGTCGATCACATAGCGGTGCACGCGGGACTGAACCACCGTCGCATCGCCCAATAGCCTCTTATAGAGCCTATTTATGTGCCAATCCGTATCGGCCAACGCCCGGCCAGTCTGGTTCAGGCGCGCATGGATCTCCTCGGGCACGACGGTTCCGCCATGCGGTTGGCCCAGCACGATCGGGCCCTGCCCCCGCTGCACCTCGACCATGGTCATGCCGTCACCTCCGGCAGCGGTACGCCCAGCGCCTCGAGTATCGCGCCGCTGGCCACAAGATCCTTGGCCTGCTCCAGTTCCGGGGCCAGGTACCGGTCCTCCGCCAAAGGCGGGATATCGGCGCGCAGCCGCGCAATCACCCGCTGCAAGGGCGCGCTGGTGACCAGCGGGGCGCGGAACTCGACGCCCTGGGCGGCGCAGAGCAGTTCGATCCCCAGAATATGGTTCAGGTTTTTCACCATGCGCGTCAGACGCCGCGCCCCATGGGCGGCCATCGAGACGTGATCTTCCTGGTTGGCCGAGGTGGGCGTGCTGTCGGTGACGCACGGATTGGCCAGATGCTTGTTTTCGCTCATCAGCGCGGCGGTCGTGACCTCGGCGATCATGAAGCCGGAATTCAAGCCCGGGTCGGGGGTCAGGAATGGCGGCAGATCGAAGCTGAGCGTCGGATCCACCATCAGCGCGATCCGGCGTTGCGCGATGGCCCCGATCTCGGACAGGGCCAGCGCGATCATGTCGGCGGCAAATCCCACCGGTTCGGCGTGAAAATTGCCGCCCGAAACGATCATGTCGGGATCGGACAGCACCAGCGGGTTGTCAGTGGCCGCGTTGGCCTCGGTCTGCAGGGTGGCGGCAGCCTGCCGGATCACGTCCATCGCGGCACCGGTGACCTGCGGCTGGCAGCGAATGCAATACGGATCCTGCACGCGGCTGTCGCCCTCGCGATGGCTTTCGCGTATTTCCGACCCCTGCAACACGGCCCGCATGGCGCTGGCGGCCTCGATCTGGCCGCGATGACCGCGCAGGGCATGGATCTCGGGTTGCAGCGGCGCGGTGGAGCCCATGATGGCATCGGTCGATACGGCCGAAACGACGAGCGCGTTCTGCGCCGCGCGCCAGCCCTCGAACAGGCCCGCCAAGGCGTAGGCCGTCGAAAACTGGGTGCCGTTGATGAAGGCCAGCCCCTCTTTCGGCCCCAGCTGAACAGGCTCTAATCCGGCCTTTTTCAAGGCTTGTGCGCCTGGCATGACCGTACCGTTCAGCTCGGCTTCGCCTTCGCCGATGATCACCGCCGTCATGTGGGCCAGCGGCGCCAGATCACCCGAGGCCCCCACCGAGCCCTGCGCCGGGATCACCGGTGTCACGCCACGGGCCAGCATCTGCTGCAGCAGCTCCACCAGCGCCCACCGCACCCCAGATGCGCCGCGCCCGAAAGACAACAGCTTGAGCGCCATCATCAGGCGCGCCAACCGCCGCGGCACCGCCGGGCCGACCCCGCAGCAATGGCTGAGGATCAGGTTGCGCTGCAGCGCCGAGGTGTCCTTGGCCGCGATCTTGAGGCTGGCCAGCTTGCCGAAACCGGTATTCACGCCATAGACGGGCTGATCTCCGGCGGCGGCCTCGGCGATGCGGGCGGCGGCGGCCTCGACAGCCGGGCGACGGCCCTGATCCAGAACCACCGGCGTTTCGTTCCAGTAGATCTCCGCCAGTTGGGCCAGCGAGACCAGCCCCGGAACCAAGGTCAAAGCGCTCATGCCGCCCCTCCGAAAATGCGCGCGTGCAGCGGGTTGAACCCGATCCGATAGGCCAGCTCGGCCGGGTGAGAGACGTCCCACACGGCCAGATCCGCCCGCTGGCCCGGCGCGATCGTGCCGACATCGGTCAACCCAAGTGCGCGGGCGGCATTGCGGGTGACCCCGGCTAGTGCCTCGGCCGGGGTCATGCGAAACAGGGTGCAACCCATGTTCATCGTCAGCAGCAGCGACGTCAGCGGCGAGGACCCCGGGTTGCAATCGGTGGCCAGGGCCATCGGCACCCCGGCCTTGCGGAACAGGTCGATCGGTGGGGCCTGCGTTTCCCGCAACGTGTAGAACGCGCCGGGCAGCAGAACCGCGGTCGTTCCAGCCTCGGCCATGGCAGCCACGCCGGCGGCGTCCACATATTCGACGTGATCGGCTGACAGGGCGCCGTAGGAGGCCGCCAGCCGGACCCCTCCCAGGTTTGACAATTGCTCGGCATGCAGCTTGACCGGCAGCCCCAAATCACGCGCGGCGTCGAACACCCGGGCGATCTGAGCCGTATCGAAGGCGATTCCCTCGCAGAACCCGTCAACGGCATCCACCAGCCCCTTGGCATGGGCCGCGCGTAGGGTCGGGATGCAGACCGTGTCGATATAGGCGTCCGCGCGCCCCGTAAATTCGGGCGGCACTGCATGAGCGCCCAGAAAGCTGGTCCGGACCCGCACCGGGCGCTGCTTTGCAATTTCCCGGGCCGCGCGCAACATGCGCAGCTCGGTGTCCTGATCCAGTCCGTAACCGGACTTGATTTCAATGCAGGTCACACCCTCGGCCAACAGCGCGTCTATGCGAGGCAGCGACTCTTGGATCAAGTCCTGCATACTGGCGGCGCGTGTGGCGGTGACCGTCGACAGAATTCCCCCGCCGGCGCGCGCGATCTCCTCGTAGGTTGCCCCGTTCAACCGCATTTCGAACTCAACCGCCCGGTTGCCCCCGAAAATCGCATGCGTGTGCGGATCGATCAGGCCCGGAGTGATCAACCGATCTGCGAAATCGACGATCGGCCAGTCGGTGTGATCCGGCGGCAGATCTCGGTGCGGTCCGATCCATTGGATCCGGCCCGACGAAACAGCAATCGCCGCGTCTTCGACCAAGCCATAGGACGCAACCCCATCCGCCATGGTTGCGATCCGCCGACAACAAATCACCGAATTTCTGGTCATCGCGATTCTTTTGGACTCCCCTCGGGTTTCAATTTTTCGTATACGTGTAAAAAATTAAAGTCTACACAAAAAGAGACACCGATGCAGATCCACGCCAAAACCGCCTTGTTAGGCTCTGACTGGATTTCGGACCTGAGGGTCGAAACTGCGAATGGCGTCATCACGGGATTGGAGACCGGTGCGCGTCCGCAGTCGGCCGACACCTGCGTTGATGTCCTGCTGCCAGCCTTGTCGAACCTGCACAGCCACGCGTTTCAGCGCGCCATGGCAGGTATGACCGAGTTTCGCGCAGCCGGGCGGGAAAGCTTCTGGTCCTGGCGAAATCTGATGTACCGCTTTCTGGACAGGTTGACGCCCGAGCAGATGGAGGCCATCGCCGCGCTGGTGTTCCTTGAGATGCAGGAGGCCGGATATGCCGCAGTCGGGGAATTCCACTATGTGCATCACCAGCCCGGCGGAGCGCCCTACGACCAGCTTTCCGAGCTGAGCCAGCGGATCTTCTCAGCAGCTTTGCGGACGGGAATCGGTCTGACCCATTTGCCGGTTCTCTATTCCTACGGCGGCGTCCGGCAAGAGCCCCTGTCTGGCGGCCAGCTGCGGTTCGGCAATGACGTGGACCGGTTCATGGACTTGTATCACGAGTGCCGATCGGCTGCCGCAGATCTTGCCGCGGACACGGTGGTCGGCATCGCGCCGCACTCGTTGCGCGCCACCTCTCCCACAGACTTGGCCCTGCTGCTGGCGCAGGTTCCGGAGGGTCCGGTTCACATCCATATCGCCGAACAGGTGAAAGAGGTCGAGGACGTGCAATCCGCTTTGGGCCAACGCCCGGTCGCCTGGCTTCTGGACAATGCCCAGGTCGACTCACGCTGGTGTCTGATCCATGCCACCCAGATGAACGACGCCGAAACCCGCGCTCTGGCGCGTTCGGGGGCCGTGGCCGGCCTTTGTCCGATCACAGAAGCCAACCTGGGCGATGGGATCTTCAACGGAGTGCCCTACCTTGACGCTGGAGGACGGTTCGGTGTCGGATCAGACTCTAACGTGCGGGTTTCTCTGCCAGAGGAGTTGCGCAGTCTGGAATATTCCCAGCGCCTTCGCGACCGATCCCGCGCGGTTCTGGCGGCAGCCAACGGTTCCGTGGGACATGCGTTGTACACCGGCGCGGCTCAAGGCGGGGCGCAGGCTCTGGGCCGCAATGCCGGAGAGATCGCGGTCGGCAAACTGGCCGACCTGGTAGCGCTCGAACGGTCGCACCCGACGCTTTGCGCGCTGGCGGATCATCAACTTCTGGACGGCTTGTGCTTTGCCGCACCCGATGGTCTGGTAACGGATCTGTGGTCGGCGGGCCGTCATATGGTGCGGGATGGCAGGCATATTGCGCGCGAGACGATAATCAGAGACTACAAAGCCGCGATTGCAGACCTGTTGACCGACGTCTGACCCGAAAAAGAACTGAGTTGAGATCAAGATGACCCAGACCGCTGACACGACAGGCTACAAGGAAATCAAGCAGACTGTGCTTGACCGCATCCGCTCGGGTCAGTGGCTGCCGGACATGTTGCTGCCCAACGAGCAGGACCTTGCGGTTGAGTTTTCCTGCACGCGTACAACGGTCAATCGGGCACTGCGAGAACTGGCCGAGGAAGGATTTCTGGAACGTCGCCGCAAGGCCGGTACCCGGGTGCTGAGCGCGCCGCAGAGACAGGCCCGGTTCACCATCCCGCTGGTCCGGGAAGAGGTCGAGGCTCTGGGCGGCACCTACCGCTATGCACTTGTCTCGGCCCAAGCCGAACAGGCGCCCGACTGGCTGGCCGCGCGGCTGGCGCTGGGATCGGATCGGCGGGTGATGCATGTTCGGTGCATGCATTTTTCGGACAACACCCCGTTTCAGTTCGAGGATCGCTGGATCGTTACGGCCAGCGTTCCGGCTGTCGAACAGGCTGATTTCTCGACGCTGGGACCCAATGAATGGCTGATTCAGACGGTCCCCTTCACCAATGTCGAGCTGTCTTTTCTGGCAAGCCGCGCCGATGCCGAACTGGCCGGATTTCTGGACGTAACGGTTGGCGAGCCGGTCTTTACCGCGGAACGTATCACCTGGTTGCAAGGCAGCCCAGTTACCTTCGCCAAGATGTATTTCGCGGCCGGTTACCGGATGACCACCCGGTTCTGAGGCTGTCCGGGCCTTTACCGCGGCCCGATTCCGGTACAGGTTCGCCTTGACCGAGCAACGGCAACACGGAGAACGAGATGAGCAACCCGCTATACGATCGACTTTTCGGCATTCACGCGGGTAAGACAACGCCGTTCCTGCATCTGCCGGACGGACGCGTTCTCTCACATGCCGATTTCCTGGACATGGCGGCCCGGATCGCCAACGCTTTGACGGCCTGCGGACTGGAACCGGATGACCGCGTTGCGGTGCAGGTCGCGAAATCGCCCGAGGCGCTGGCGCTTTATGCAGCCTGCGTTCAGGCCGGGCTGATATTTCTGCCGCTGAACACCGCCTACACGACAGACGAGCTGCGGTATTTCATCGAAAACAGCGGTGCTCGGATGGTTGTCGCGGATGCCAATTCACAAGCCGATATCGAGCCGATTGCCCAAGCGCAGAATGCAATGCTCGAAACCCTGAACGCGGACGGTTCCGGCAGCCTGATGCGGCGCGCACTTGGGATGTTGCCAGCCTTCGAACCCGCGCATAGGACCGAGGATGACCTCGCAGCTTTCCTTTACACATCGGGCACCACCGGGCGGTCCAAGGGTGCCATGCTGACGCAGGCGAACCTGCTGTCGAATGCCGAAACGCTGGTGCAGGAGTGGCGCTTCACCGCGGACGACGTGTTGCTGCACGCGCTGCCGATCTTTCACACCCACGGCCTGTTCGTGGCCACCAATGTCATGCTGTCGGCCGGTGGATCGATGATCTTTCTACCGGGCTTCGATCTGGACGACATCCTGCGCCTGATGCCCAAGGCCACCTCGATGATGGGGGTGCCGACCTTCTACACCCGGCTTCTGGACGACGACCGGTTCACCGGAGATCTGACCCGGCACATGCGGCTGTTCATTTCCGGCTCGGCGCCGCTGCTGGCCGAAACCCACACGCGGTTCGAGCAACGCACCAGTCACCGCATCCTTGAACGCTATGGCATGACCGAGACCAACATGAACACCTCGAACCCCTATGACGGCGAACGTCGGGCCGGAACCGTGGGCTTTTCGCTGCCGGGGGTCGAGTTGAAGATCACCGACCCCGAAACGGGCGATCCGCTGCCGCAGGGCGAGATCGGCATGATCGAGGTGCGCGGCCCGAACGTGTTCAAGGGTTATTGGCAGATGCCCGAGAAAACCGCCGCCGAACTGCGCGAGGACGGGTTCTTCATCACCGGTGATCTGGGCCGCATCGACGCGGACGGCTATGTGCATATCGTTGGGCGCGGCAAAGACCTGATCATCTCGGGCGGCTACAACATCTATCCCAAGGAAGTCGAGCTGGTTCTGGATGACCAGCCCGGCGTGCTGGAAAGCGCGGTGATCGGCGTACCGCACCCGGATTTCGGGGAGACCGTGCTGGGCATCCTGGTGCCCGAGGCCGGCGCGGCGCCGGATCTGGATGCGATCATGGAGGCGGTGAGCCAAAGCCTTGCCCGTTTCAAACATCCCCGCAGGCTGATCCTGCTGGACGAACTGCCGCGCAATACGATGGGCAAGGTGCAGAAAAACGCCCTCCGCGAGGCCTACAAGAACATGTTCGCGGGCGGCTGATCAGGGGCGCAGCGGCACGCGTCCGGCTTCGGTCAGCAGCCAGCAGTCGCGCCCCTCGAACACGGCAACCCCGGTTTGGCGGCCATAGCCCGCGCCGCTGTCCAGGTTGATGCGGTTCCCGTAATGGGTGGGGCGGTCCACCACCGTGTGGCCATGCACGATCAGCTTGGGGTGCGGGGTTTCGCAGGCGTGAAAACTCTGACGGATCCAGACCAGATCGTCCTCGGCCTGCGCGCCCAGCGGCACGCCCGGCCGGATGCCGGCGTGGACAAAGGCAATCTCGGGGGTCTGATGCATCCGCACCAGGTCGCGCAGAAAAGCCCTGTGCGCGACCGGCACTGCCGCAACGGCCGCGCGATGCACATCCTGCAGCCGGGTGCGGTCTTCGAACTCGACGCCATAGCTGCGCAGGGTTTCGGTGCCGCCCAGCCGCTCGTGCAGCCAGTGGTAGCCGACCAGAAGATGCGGATCATGGCGCGGCTCATCCTGCAGGAACCACGCGAACATCCGGTCATGGTTGCCCAGCAGCGTGACCCAGTTCCGCCCGGCGTCGCGCCCGGCAATCAGCCGGTCCAGCAGGCCCTTGCTGTCGGGGCCGCGATCGACGTAGTCGCCCAGAAACACGATCCGCGCATCGCGCCCGCCATCCTGTTCGATCAGGGACAGGGCGCGGTCGAACTCGGCCGTCTGGCCGTGCAGATCACCGATGGCGTAGGTGGGCGCGGTCATGTCCATGTCTCCGTTCCAGGCGGGGTTGGATTTGCGGGCCTTTGCAACGACAACGCCTGCACCGGGCGGGTGCAGGCGTCAATCGCTTTCATCCGGGTCTTGCCGGATCAAACCACGTCGAACTCCAGCGGCTTGATCTGGGTGAACAGCCCGGTTTCGGCCAGCTTGGCGCGGGCTTCGGCCGGAACCGGCTCGTCAACATACAGCAGCGCGATCGCCTCGCCACCCGCCTGGGCGCGGCCCAGGGTAAAGTTGGCGATGTTCACGCCATGCTCGCCCATGGTCTTGCCCAGGGTGCCGATGATGCCCGGCACGTCCTCGTTGGTGGTATACAGCATGTGCGCGCCGACCTCGGCATCAATGTTGATGCCCTTGATCTGGATGAAGCGCGGCTTGCCGTCGCTGAACACGGTACCCCCGATCGAGCGTTCGCGCTTGTCGGTCACCACGGTCACCTTGATATAGCCCTCGAAGGCGCCCGACTTGTCCTGGTTGGTGGTCGAGATCTTGATGCCGCGTTCCTTGGCCACGACCGGGGCCGAGACCATGTTCACCTCGGGGTTCGAGCGTTTCATGATCCCCGCCACCACCGCGCAGTTCAGCGCCGCCAGGTTCATCTGCGCCGCCACGCCATCATACAGGATATTGATCGCCTTGATCGGCTCGTCGGTCATCTGGCCGATGAAGCTGCCCAGATGGCCGGCCAGCTTGATCCACGGCCCCATGACCTTGGCCTCTTCGGCGGTGACGCTGGGCATGTTCAGCGCATTTTCCACCGCGCCGGTCAGCAGATAGTTCGAGATCTGCTCGGCCACCTGCAGCGCCACGTTTTCCTGCGCTTCGGTGGTCGCCGCGCCCAGATGCGGGGTGCAGACCACGTTGGGCAGACCGAACAGCGGGTTTTCCTTGGCCGGTTCCTCGCTGAACACGTCGAACCCCGCACCGGCGACATGGCCGGATTTGATCAGTTCGGCCAGCGCCTCTTCGTCGACCAGACCGCCGCGGGCGCAGTTGATGATGCGCACGCCTTTCTTGGTCTTGGCCAGATTCTCACGGCTGAGGATGTTGCGGGTCTGGTCGGTCAGCGGCACGTGCAGGGTGATGAAATCGGCCCGCGCCAGCAGTTCGTCCAGCTCGACCTTTTCCACGCCCATCTTGTCGGCCTTCTCCTGGCTCAGATAGGGGTCATAGGCGATGACCTTCATCTTCAACCCGTGCGCCCGGTCGCAGACGATGCCGCCGATATTTCCGGCGCCGATCACGCCCAGCGTCTTGTTGGTCAGCTCGACCCCCATGAACTTGGACTTTTCCCACTTACCTGCATGGGTGCTGGCATTGGCCTCGGGGATCTGACGCGCCACGGCGAACATCATCGCGATGGCATGCTCGGCAGTGGTGATCATGTTGCCGAAGGGCGTGTTCATCACGATCACGCCCTTTTTCGAGGCCGCGTCCTTGTCGATGTTGTCAGTGCCGATACCGGCGCGGCCGATCACTTTCAGCTTGTCGGCCTTTTCCAGAATCTTCTCGGTGACCTTGGTGGCCGAGCGGATGGCCAAGCCGTCATAGTTGCCGATGATCTCGACCAGCTTTTCCTTGTCCTTGCCCACGTCGGGCATGAAATCCACGTCGATGCCGCGGTCGCGGAAGATCTGAACCGCGGTTTCGCTGAGCTTGTCGGATACGAGTACTTTGGGGGCCATGTGCGTGGTCCTTGAATGGAATGATGACTCCGGGCCGGACGCGGCCCGGATCTTGTCGGGGAAAGGAGTCAGGCGGCTTCGGCCTGGGCTGCGATCTCGGCCTCGAACGCCCATTTCAGCCAGGGCAGCATCGCCTGGATGTCGGACGTTTCGACCGTGCCGCCGCACCAGATGCGCAGCCCGGCCGGCGCGTCGCGATAGGCGCCAATGTCCAGCGCCACGTTCTCGGCCTCCAGCCGCTTGGCGACCGCCTTGGCAAAGCTGGCGCCGTCGCGAATGCGCGGATCGGTGAATTTCAGGCAGACGCTGGTGTTCGACCGGGTGGCCGGGTCCTCGGCCAGGTTGTCGATCCAATCGTTCTGGTCGCAGAACTCGAAAATCGCCTGCGCATTGGCATCGGCGCGGGCGATCAGGCCCTGCAGCCCGCCGACCGAGCGCGCCCAGTCCAGCGCGAACAGGTAATCCTCGACCGCCAGCATCGACGGCGTGTTGATGGTGGCACCCTGGAAGATGCCCTCGATCAGCTTGCCGCCCTTGGTCAGACGGAAGATCTTCGGCAGCGGCCACGCGGGGGTATAGCTTTCCAGCCGTTCGACCGCGCGGGGGCTGAGGATCAGCATGCCATGTGCGGCCTCGCCAGCCAGAACCTTCTGCCAGCTGAAGGTGGTGACATCCAGCTTGTCCCAGGGCAGGTCCATCGCGAAAGCGGCGCTGGTGGCGTCGCAGATGGTCAGGCCGGCGCGGTCATCGGCGATCCAGTCGCCATTCGGAACCCGCACGCCCGAGGTGGTCCCGTTCCAGGTAAAGACCACGTCATTGTTGAAATCGATGGACGCCAGATCGACGATCTGCCCGTAATCGGCGGTTTTCACCTCGGCGTCGATCTTCAGCTGTTTGACCACGTCGGTAACCCAACCCGCGCCAAAGCTTTCCCAGGCCAGCATCTCGACCTTGCGTTCGCCCAGAAGCGACCACAGCGCCATTTCCACCGCGCCGGTATCCGAGGCCGGAACGATCCCGATGCGATAGTCGGCCGGAATGCCCAGCAGCTCGCGCGTGCCTTCGATGGCGGCCTTCAGCTTGTCCTTGCCGACGGCGGCGCGGTGCGATCGGCCCAGCGCGGCACCAGCCAGCTTGTTCAGCTCGAATGTAGGGGGTTTGGCGCAGGGGCCCGAGGAAAAACGCGGATTGGCCGGCCGCGCTGCCGGTCGTTCGATGGTCATTGGTGTTACCCTTCCAGATATACGCCCCTCGTTGGGGAGGGGTGTCCCGCGGCCAGACCTAGGGGGCCGCGGTTGGGCGGGCAAGCGGAAAAGACGCTTTGAATATCAAAAACGACACGGGCGGTGACGCCAAATCGGAACACAGGTTTCCGATCGGCGCATTTTGCACCCGCAGAAAGACCTCAGCGATCCAGCCGGACGGTTTCGCCCGTGGCCAGCGATTGCTGCGCCGCCAGACCCATGCGTACTGCCCACATGCCGTCGGTCAGGCTGACATCCGGGGCGTCGCGCTCACCGCGCACCAGCGCCAGAAAGCCCTGGTGCTGATAGAAGGTCGAGCCGTTGTGGTCGCCCGCCGCCAGCAGGCGCGGGTCGACGGGAATGTCGCGGGCGACAGGGCCCTTGGGGTCGCGCGGGCTGACGATCAGCTGCGGCACCGGCGGCGCGCCCAGATGTTCGGGCCAGAACCGGCCCGGCCCGGGGACCAGCGCCTCGATCTTGGCCTTGGGGCCGACGACCGAGATTTCCTCCTGATACTGCGCACCTTCGGCGAACATGCACAGCTCCAGCATCGCCCGCGCGCCCGAGGCGAAATCGACGATGACATAGCCGTGGTCGAGGATGTCGGGCGTCTCGCCGTCATAGGTTTCGTCCAGATGGTTCACGGCCTGCCCGCCGCTGGCGCTGACGCGTACAGGATCGGATTGCAGGATCAGGCGCATCAGGTCGAAGAAATGACAGCATTTCTCGACGAAGGTGCCGCCCGTGTTGCGGTTGAACCGGTTCCAGTTGCCGACCTTTTCCAGGAACGGAAAGCGGTGTTCGCGGATGCTCAGCATCTTGACCCCGCCGCTGGTGTCCTGCGCCTCGGTGATCAGGGCGGCGATGGGCGGCATGTAGCGATATTCCATCGCCACCCAGATCGGACAGGGATAGCTGCGCTCGATCTCGGCCAAACGGGCCGCATCGCCGGGGTTGGTGAACAGCGGCTTTTCCACCAACAGCGGCAAGGGACGGGTCTGGGCGATCTGGGCGATCTGATCCACATGCAGATGGTTGGGGCTGGCGATGACCAAGCAGTCCAACTCCTCGACCGCCAGCAGATCCTGCACCGAAGCCACCATTCTGGCCCCCGGCGCAATCGCCTGCGCGGCGCGCGCCATCTCGGGGTCGGGCTCGAAAATGGCGGCCACTTGCGTGCCCTCCAGCAGGGCGATGTTGTGCTGGTGTTCCTGCCCCATCATGCCACATCCGATCAGCCCGTAATTGATGGTCCGGGTCATGCGCGTTTCCTCGTCATTTCAGTCGTTGGACGTAAGTTGCCCGGTCCGGGTCGAACCAGGTTTTCGAAAACTCTACGGGTTCAGGCCGTTCCGACCAGCTGAACCGCTCGATGTAACCGACGGTCTCGCCCGCCGGCCGGGTGAAGTTCGCGGGGGTCCAGTCGGGCAGCCGACCGACCGAAACCCGATCCTCGGCGCGGGTGATCCAGAACCCAAGCTGCTGCTGGTAATAGCGATAGAGCGAGTCCGACAGCAGCCGCCGGTCGATCAGACCGGCTGATTCGTCCAGCCATATCTCCTCGACCGCAATGATTGTGTCATTCAGATAGCGCATCCGCCGCACGCGCGACCCGCGCCGCGAGGTGCCGAAATCGGGCAGGTCGGCGGGCTTGCCCAGGTGATCGACCGACAGGATGTCGGCGCGCGGCAGGCCGCCGCCCTCGGGCAGTTCCAGCCGGAACATGGCATAGACGCTGTTCTGGGTCCCGGTCTCGCGCACATAGTTGCCCGAGCCCTGGATCCGCTCGAGCATCCCCTTTTTTTCCAGCTCGGCGAGCGATTTTCGCAGCGTCCCGACCGAGACGTTCAACTGCGCCGCCATGTCCCGCTCGGGCGGCAGACGCTCGCCGTCGATCAGCCGGCCGGCGGCGATGTCGCGGATCAGCAGCTCGGCGATCTGCACATAGATCGGCAGGGCGTTGGGGTTTCTGGTGGATGGGGGCACGCGGGCGCTTCACTTGGTCGCAGAAAAAATTGATACACTATTGATCTACATCAATGTGGTTGCTACGCAAGAGAAAAGTTGAGCCCGGCAGGAGAGAGAATCAGATGACGATCGTCCCCATCACATCCCCCGATCTGGATGCGGCCGAGGTTTCGTGGTTCGCGGCGCTGTGCTCGGACGATTATCAGTTTCTCGGCGTGCCCGACGGCGATTTGCGCTCCAGCTGGGTACATTGCTCGGGCATCGTGAAAGAGGCCGAGGCGCAGGGCTTTCGCAACATCCTGTGCCCGTCCTCGTATCAGGTGGGGCAGGACACGCTGAGTTTCGTGGCCGGCTGCGCGCCGATCACAGAAAAGATCAACCTGCTGGCCGCCGTGCGCTGTGGCGAGATGCAGCCGATCATGCTGGCGCGCACCATCGCGACGCTGGATCACATGCTGAAGGGTCGGCTGACAGTCAACATCATCTCGTCGGATTTTCCGGGGGAAAAAGCCGAAAGCAGCTATCGCTACCAGCGCTCGCGCGAGGTGGTCGAGATTCTGAAACAGGCTTGGACGCAGGATGAGATCAATTACCAGGGTCAGGTCTACAATTTCTCGGGTCTGACGACTGATCCGGCCAAACCCTATCAGACCGGCGGGCCGCTGCTGTATTTCGGGGGCTATTCGCCCGATGCGCTGAAGCTGTGCGGCCAGCATTGCGACGTCTATCTGATGTGGCCCGAAACCAAGGACCAACTGGCCGAGCGGATGAAGGCCGTGCACGCGGTGGCCGACGAGTACGGCCGCACGCTGGATTATGGCCTGCGGGTGCACATGATCGTGCGCGATACCGAGGCCGAGGCCAAGGAATACGCCGACTACATCGTGTCGAAACTGGATGACGAATACGGCCGCGCGATCCGCGAACGGGCGCTGGACGCCACCTCGCTCGGTGTTTCGCATCAGGCCAGGAACCGCGAGCTGGCCGACAAATACGGCTATGTCGAGCCGGGCCTGTGGACGGGCGTCGGCCGGGCGCGGTCAGGCTGCGGCGCGGCGCTGGTGGGGTCGACCGACCAGGTGCTGTCGAAGATCGAAGAGTATCAGAAGATGGGCATCCGCGCCTTCATCTTCTCGGGCTATCCGCATATGGACGAGGCCCGCCATTTCGGCACCCGCGTGATGCCGCATCTGAAAACCTGTTCCCTTCCCGAAGCCTATGGAAGGGTTCCTGCTGACACCCCGGCGACGCCGCTGGGCAACGGAGTTCGTCGTTGATGCAACGTATCAAGCTTTCTGACACCCTGGAACTGAGCCGCCTTGTCTATGGCATGTGGCGGCTGGGCGATGACAGCGACACCTCGGCCGCGCATGTGGCGGCCAAAATCCACGCCTGTCTGGATCAGGGCATCACCAGCTTCGATCAGGCCGACATCTATGGCGACTATGGCGCCGAGGCGATTCTGGGCAACACCCTCCGCGCCAATCCCGGCCTGCGCGACCGGATGGAGATCGTCACCAAATGCGACATCGTCGCCCCCTGCGGGCGCTATGCGGATGCCAAGGTGAAATACTATGACACCTCGCGCGCGCACATCCTGAAATCGGTCGACACCTCGCTGCGGGAAATGGCGATCGACCATATCGACCTGCTGCTGATCCACCGCCCCGACCCGTTCATGGACCACCATGAAACCGGCGCCGCGCTGGACGAGGTCGTGGCCAGCGGCAAGGTCCGCGCAGTGGGCGTGTCGAATTTCCGCCCCTGGGACTGGCAACTGCTGCAATCGGCCATGAAGACCCCGCTGGTGACCAACCAGATCGAGATTTCTCTGGGCGCGATCGCTCCGTTCACCAATGGCGATCTGGCCTTTCACCAGCAGCACGGCCACCCGGTGATGGCGTGGTCGCCGCTGGGCGGCGGAGCGCTGATGGCGGGTAATCCTCCGGTGGGCGTGGTCGCGGATGAGATCGGCGCGCAGTTCGGCGTCGACCGGGCCGCGGTGGCCGTGGCCTTCCTGCTGGCCCATCCGGCCGACATCCTGCCGGTTCTGGGCACCAATAGCCTGGACCGCATCAAGCGCATTTCGGACGCCCTCAAAGTCAATCTGGATCGTGAAGTCTGGTTCCGCCTCTACGAGGCGGCGCTGGGGCATGAGGTACCATGATGAACGCATTTTCGAACGACATGGCGCGCACCTTCATTCCGCACAAGGACGACACCCGCACCCTGCGGGACGCTTTCGGCCGGTTCGCCACCGGCGTTACCGTGGTGACGTGCGACAGCCCCGACGGGCCGGTCTGCATCACGGCCAACAGCTTTTCCTCGCTGTCGCTGGACCCGCCCTTGGTGATGTGGGCCGGCGACCGGAACTCGCGCCGGTTCCCCTATTTTTACAAGGCGCGTCATTTCAGTGTTCATGTTCTGTCGGCCGACCAGGCCGAGCTGTGCTTTGGCTGCTCGAAAGACGCCTTTGCCCTACGCGAAATCGACCACGACCGATGCGAAAACGGAACGCCGCTGCTGCGCGGATGCCTGGCGCGGTTCGAATGTGAACAACATGCGTATCACGATGCGGGCGATCACGTTATCGTGGTGGGCAAGGTCTTGCGGGCCAGCATGGCGGACGGAGACGCGCTGACCTTTTACGCCGGCAAGCTCGGCCAATTCGCGCACCAATAAGCGCGGGACACGGTCGCGGGCCAAACCCGCGGCCTGAACAGGGAGGATCCGCATGGGCGGATTGACGTCGGTGCTTGCGCCGATTGCATTCGTGAACGAAACCGCGCTGCGTCTGGGCCGCGCGGTTGGTGTCGTTGCGATCGCCTTCATGGTGATCGCGATCCTGATCCAGGTGTTCTTCCGATACGTTCTGGGCAACGCCCTGCCCTGGCCCGACGAGGCCGCGCGGTTCTGCATGTTGTGGATGACCGGCCTGATGGCACCCACCGCCTTCCGGCGCGGCGGGTTCGTGGCCATCGACATGCTGGTCCGCTTTCTGCCGCGCGTACCCGGCCAGTTGCTGAACCTGTTTCTGCTGCTGCTCAGCCTGACGGTTCTGGTGGTCGCCGTGCGCATCGGCTGGTCCGAGGTCACCGGTTTTGGCGGGCGTTTCGCCACCGCAGCGCTGTACCTGCCCACCTCGCTGGGCTTTGACGAATGGTACCGGATTCCGCGCAGCTGGATGATGGCCTCCCTGCTGGTGGGCGTGATCCTGCTGCTGTCGGTCAACATCGAACTGATCCTGCGGTCGATCATCACCATGCTGGGCGGCGGTGACCTGCTGCCCGAGATCCCCGAAGCCGCTGTGGGGGCCGAATAGATGCTGGTCTGGTTCCTGCCCGTCTTTCTGGTGTTGCTGCTGATCGGCCTGCCGGTCTTTTTCGCACTGCTTGCCGCGCCCGGCCTGCTGCTTTGGCTGAACGGCCAGACCAACGACATCACCTTGCTGTATCGCAACGTCTACAACGGGATGGACAGCTTTCCGCTGATGGCCATCCCCTTCTTCATGCTGGCCGGAGAGCTGATGAACCGCGGCGGCATCACCATCCGTCTGGTCGAGTTCAGCCAGGCGCTGATGGGGCATCTGCGCGGCGGGCTGGCGCATGTGAACGTGCTCAGCTCGATCCTCTTCGCGGGGCTGTCGGGCTCGGCGGTGGCCGATACCTCGGCACTGGGCTCGATGCTGATCCCGGCGATGGAGAAGCAGGGCTATACCCGCAAGTTCGCGGCAGCGATCACCGCCGCCAGCTCGGTCATCGGGCCGATCATCCCGCCCTCGGGGATCATGATCATCTATGCCTATGTGATGGGCGAAAGCGTCGCGGCCCTGTTCCTGGCCGGCATCGTGCCGGGCGTCATGGTGGGCATCGGCCTGATGCTGATGATCAAGGTCATGGCCAACAGGTATGATTTCCCGGTGGCCAGCCGCAAATACACCTGGCCCGAGCGCGGTCAGGCCAGCCTCAAGGCCTTTTTCCCGCTGATGACGCCGGTAATCATCCTGGGCGGCATTCTGGGCGGCATCTTTACCCCGACCGAGGCCGCAGCCGTTGCGGTGGGTTATGCCTTCATCATCGGGTTTTTCGTGCTGCGCACGCTGACCTTGAAAGAGGTGCCCGACGTTCTCAGCAACGCCGGCATGACCTCGGCCGTGGTGCTGCTGCTGGTGGGGGCCGCGATGGCGTTCAAGACCGTGGTCAGCCTCAGCCATGCGCCCGAGCAACTGGCCGCGCTGATTCTCGGACTGTCCGAAAACCCGCTAATCCTGCTGTTCCTGATCAACCTGCTGCTGTTCGTCGTGGGCATGTTCCTGGATGCAGGCCCGGCGATCATCATCCTGGGGCCGATCCTGGGCCCGATCTTCACCAGCCTGGGGGTCGACCCGATCCACTTCGCCATCATCATGAGCGTCAACCTGACCGTTGGCCTGGCCACGCCGCCCATGGGGCTGGTGCTGTTCGTGGCCGCCGCCGTGTCACGCGAACGGGTGGAAACCATCGCCAAGGCGATCCTGCCGTTCCTGGCCGTCGAAATCGCAGTGATCTTCCTGATCACCTATGTCCCCGCAATATCCATGACGATCCCGAGACTGACGGGATTTGCAAACTAGACTGAGTACCACAGGGAGGAAACGCATGCTCAGAACATTCTTCAAAACCGCAGCACTGGCCACGTCGCTGGTGGCGGCCTCGGCGCTGGCGGCCTCGGCGGCCGACTATACGCTGCGCGCCACCGCCAACTCGAACGAAAACGACGAGGACTATGACGGCCTGGTCGTGTTCAAGAACTTCGTCGAGAACGCCTCGAATGGCGCGATCGAGGTCGAGCTGTTCATCGGCACGCAGCTGTGCTCGAACGGGGCCGAATGCCTGCAGGGCGTGGCCGACGGCACCATCGACATCTACATCTCGACCTCGGGCGGGGCCTCGGGCATCTTCCCTTACGTGCAGGTTCTGGACCTGCCCTATCTGATGGCCGACGACCGCATCGCCGAGCGGGTCCTGTCGGGTGATTTCACCCGCAAGATGCGCGAAATGGCGCTGGAGGATTCGGGCGGCGCGATCCGCCTGATGACCATTGGCAACACCGGCGGCTGGCGCAATTTCGCCAACACCAAGCGCCGCGTGACCCAGCCGTCCGACATGGACGGGCTGAAGATCCGCACCGTGGTCGCAGACCTGCCGCAGGAACTGGTCAAGGCCCTGGGCGCCTCGCCCACTCCGATCCCGTGGCCGGAACTCTTCACCAGTTTCCAGACCGGCGTGGTTGACGGCTCGAAAAACGGCATCACCGACATCATGGGCATGAAATTCCCCGATGCCGGCCTGCAATATGTAACGCTGGACGGGCACGCCTATATGGGCGCGCTTTGGTGGATGAACAACGCCAAGTTCCAGGAAATGCCCGAAGACCTGCGCCGTGTCGTCGTCGATGGGTTCTATGCGCTGCAGCAGGCCACCTTTGCCTCGCCCAAGCGCAAGTCGATCCAGGCCTACGAGGATTTCGTGGCCGGTGGCGGCGACCTGTACGTGCCGACCCCCGAGGAAAAAGAAGCGTTCAAGCAGGCCGCGACCCCGGTCTATGACTGGTTCCAGCAGAACGTCGCGCGCGGGGACGAGATCTATAGCGCTCTGACCGCGGCCGTGGCCGAGGCCGAAGCCGAGATCAACGCGGAACGCGCCGCCGACCTGGACTGATACGGTTCGGGCCGGGGTGTCGCGTCATCCCGGCCCGCCCTTACCGAAAGGGGTACATCCACCCCTTGTAGTCATTGACCAGCACATGGGCCTTTTCGATCTGTTCGGGCGTCATCTTCTTGACCACCTCTTCCAGGCTGATCGCCGCATCGGGGTCGCCGCCGATGGCGCTGAGCGTGTACCACATATAGGCCCGAACCAAATCGGGCGCAGGCAGTCCCAGGCCCAGCTCGTAATACCACCCCACACCCGATTGCGCGCCCGGATGCCCCTTCATCGAGGCACGCAGATACCATTCGAACGCGCGCTCATAGTCCTGCTCGACCCCAAGACCAAGGCCGTACATCACGCCGATCAGCTCCTCGGCCTCGGCGTTGCCCGACCGGGCCGCGGGCAGAAGCTGTTCGCGCGCGGCGGCAAACTCGCCCGCCTCCATCAGATCGCGGGCCTGTTCCAGTTCGGCCCAGACGGGCGTGGCGGCAAGACAAAGGGCAAGCACAAGCTGGCGCATGGGGCGGCGGGTCTCCTGTTCTGCGGGGCGGCCTGGGCGCAGGATCTGCCCGCGCCGCTGACCGATGACGACTTTCTGTTCTTTGATAGGGAACAGGCCGCGATCGGTCACCAGCTATTTTATGACCCGATCCTGTCGGGCAACCGCAACATCAGCTGCGCCCATTGCCACCACCCCGATTTCGGCACCTCCGACGGCCTGTCGCTGGGCATCGGCGAGGGCGGCCAGGGCCTTGGCCCCGACCGTACGCCCGGCACCGGGGCGGACCGCATCCGCAAGCGCATCCCGCGCAACGCGCCGGGCCTGTGGAACCTGGGCGCGCGCGACATCCACACGATGTTCCATGACGGGCGGCTCAGCCTGTCGGACGTCTATGGCAACGGGTTCAACTCGCCCGCGCAGGAATGGCTGCCCGAAGGGCTGAACTCGCTGCTGGCCGCGCAGGCGCTGTTTCCGCTGACCGCGCAGTTCGAAATGGCCGGGAACGTGGCCGAGAACGAAGTCACCGGCGCCGTGCATGACCGGATCGACAAGGGCTGGCCGATCATCGCCAAACGGGTGCGGACCGACCCGAAATACGGCCCGGCGATGGTGGCCGCTTTTGACGACGTGGACAGCACCGAGGACATCACCATCACTCATGTCGCCAACGCTCTGGCCGCTTTCATGGCCATCGAATGGCGCAGCACCGACAGCCCGTTCGACCAGTACCTGGCCGGAGACAAGACCGCCCTGACCCCCGATCAGAAGGCCGGGATGCGGTTGTTCTACGGCAAGGCGCGGTGCGCCACCTGCCATTCGGGGCCGCTGCTGTCGGATCAGAAATTCCACGCGCTGGCCCTGCCGCCATTCGGCCCGGGCCGCACCCGGCAATGGGACGCCTATGCCCGCGACGTGGGCCGCATGGGCGAAAGCGACCGGCTGGAGGACGCCTATCGGTTCCGCACGCCCATGCTGCGCAACGTGGCGCTGACCGCACCCTATGGCCACAACGGCGCCTTTCCCGACCTCGAAGGGATCATCCGTCACCACCTGAACCCGGCAACCAGCCTGTCACGCTGGACAACCGATCAGGCCGCGCTGCCCCGGGTGCCGTGGCTGGAACAGGCCGATTTCATCGTCTGGCAGGACCAGTTCGAGATGGCACGCCAACGCGCCAAGGTCGACATCACGCCAGTTGACCTGAGCGACGGTGAAATCGCGCAACTGGTGGCGTTCCTACACGCCCTGACCGGGACAAGTGTGGAGACGCCGCCCTTTGGCGTGCCCGCGGACTTCAAGCCCTGAGAAAACCCCCGCCGGATCGGGCGGGGGTTTCGGTGTTTTTATTCTGCGGCTTCTTCGTATGCGTCCATGGGCGGGCATGTGCAGACGAGGTTCCGATCTCCGTAGGCGTTGTCGACGCGGTTGACGGGCGACCAGTATTTGTCGACGCCCATGGAACCCGGCGGGAAGCAGGCCTGTTCGCGGGTGTAGGGTCGGTCCCACTCGCCCACCAGGTCGCGCACCGTGTGGGGGGCGTTCTTCAGCGGGTTGTTCTCGGGGTCGATCCTGCCATCGATGACATCCTGCGCCTCGGCGCGGATCGACAGCATGGCGTCGCAGAATCGGTCCAGCTCGTCCTTGGGTTCCGATTCCGTCGGCTCGACCATCAGCGTGCCAGCAACCGGCCAGGACATGGTCGGCGCGTGGAAGCCGCTGTCGATCAGCCGCTTTGCGACGTCGTCGACGGTGATGTTGCCGGCCTCGGCCAGCGGGCGGGTGTCGAGGATGCATTCATGCGCCACACGACCGGTCTCGGAGGTGTAGAGGATCGGATAGGCCTCCTGCAGGCGCGCGGCGATGTAGTTGGCGTTCAGGATCGCCACCTTGGTCGCCTGGGTCAGACCCGCGCCGCCCATCAGCAGCACATAGGCCCAGCTGACCGGCAGGATCGACGGAGACCCGAAGGGCGCCGCCGAGACCGGACCCACGGCGGTGCCGTATTCCGGGTGGCCCGGCAGGTGCTCGGCCAGATGCGCCTTGACGCCGATCGGGCCCATGCCGGGGCCGCCGCCGCCATGCGGGATGCAGAATGTTTTGTGCAGGTTCAGGTGGCTGACATCGCCGCCGATGTCGCCGGGGCGCGACAGGCCCACCATGGCGTTCATGTTGGCCCCGTCGATATAGACCTGCCCGCCGTGGTCATGGGTGATCTGGCAGACCTCCTGCACGGTTTCCTCGAACACGCCGTGGGTCGAGGGGTAGGTGATCATGCAGCCGGCCAGATTGTCCGAGTGCTTCTCGGCCTTCTCGCGGAAGTCGGTCAGATCGATGTTGCCCTTCGCGTCCGCCTTCACCGGCACCACCTGCCAGCCGACCATCTGCGCCGAAGCCGGGTTGGTGCCATGCGCCGAGGTCGGGATCAGGCAGACATTGCGATGCCCCTGCCCGTTGGCGATGTGATAGTTGCGGATCGTCAGCAGGCCCGCATATTCGCCCTGCGCGCCCGAGTTGGGCTGCTGGCTGATCGCGTCATAGCCGGTGATCTGGCACAGCTTGTCGTTCAGGTCGGCGATCATCTCGTGATAGCCCTGCGCCTGATCTTCCGGCACGAAGGGGTGCATGTTGGCGAATTCGGGCCAAGTGACCGGGATCATCTCGATCGTCGCGTTCAGCTTCATGGTGCAGCTGCCCAGCGGGATCATCGCCCGGTCCAGCGCCAGGTCGCGGTCGGCCAGACGGCGCATGTAGCGGGTCATCTCGGCCTCGGCCCGGTTCTTGTGGAAGATCGGGTGGGTCAGATAGGGCGTCTCGCGCAGTGCATAGTCCGGCAGGCGGTACTGCTTGTTCGAGCTGTCGTCCTTCTTGTCGATGCCAAAGGCGCCCCAGACGGCCTCGATCGTCTCGGCGCGGGTCTGTTCATCCAGGCTGATGCCGACGCGGGTCTCGCCGACCTTGCGCAGGTTGACGCCGCGCGCCACCGCCGCCTCCATGACGGTCTTCTGCAGCGGGCCGACCTCGACCGTGATCGTGTCGAAGAACACCTCGGGTTCGACCTTGAAGCCGTGCTCTTCCAGGCCCGCGGCCAGGCGCGAGGTCTTGCGGTGCACCGACTGGGCGATCGCCTTGATCCCGTCGGGGCCGTGGTACACGGCATACATCGAGGCGATCACCGCCAACAGCGCCTGCGCGGTGCAGACGTTCGAATTGGCCTTCTCGCGGCGGATGTGCTGTTCGCGGGTCTGCAGCGCCAGGCGATAGGCCTTGTTGCCGCGGCTGTCGATGCTGACGCCGATGATCCGGCCCGGCATCGCCCGTTTCAGCTTGTCTGTGGTGGCCATGTAGGCGGCGTGCGGGCCGCCATAGCCCATCGGCACGCCGAAGCGCTGGGTCGAGCCCACGGCGATGTCGGCGCCCATCTCGCCCGGCGATTTCAGCAGCGCCAGCGACAGGATGTCGGCGGCCACGATGGCGATGGCGTTGTGTTCATGCAGCGCCGCGATTTCCTTGGTGAAATCGCGCACATGGCCATAGGTGCCCGGATACTGGAAGATCGCGCCAAAGACCGCGCCCGCGTCCAGCTCGTCAGGGTCGGCGACCTTGACGTCGATGCCAAGGGGTTCGGCCCGGGTCTTGATCACCGCGATGGTCTGCGGGTGACAGTTCTTGTCCACGAAGAAGGCGGCGTTGTTGGCCTTGGACCGGCCGCCGCGCTTGGCCATCGCCATCGCTTCGGCCGCTGCGGTCGCCTCGTCCAACAGTGAGGCGTTGGCCACGTCCAGCCCGGTCAGGTCGCTGACCATGGTCTGGAAGTTCAACAGCGCCTCGAGGCGGCCCTGGCTGATCTCGGGCTGATAGGGCGTGTAGGCGGTGTACCAAGCCGGGTTTTCCAGGATGTTGCGCAGGATCGGCGCCGGGGTGGTGGTGCCGTAATAGCCCTGACCGATCAGCGAGGTCAGAACCTTGTTCTTACCCGCCACTTTTTTCATGTGATAGAGCGCGTCGCGTTCCGTCATCGCCGGGCCCCAGTCCAGCGGCTCTTTCTGCCGGATCGCCGGGGGGACGGTGGCGTCGATCAGATCGTCCAGCGTCTTGAAGCCGATCACCTTGAGCATGTCGCGCATCTCGGTCGGGCTGGGACCGATATGGCGGCGGTTGGCAAAGTCATAGGCTTCGTAGTCGGTCAGTTTGAAGGCCATTGCAGCGCTCCCATGGATAGGTCAGGCCCGGCGGAAACTGCTGGAGCCTCCGGCGGGGAGTAAGGGCCGTCCCGGGAACTGTCCGGTGGACAGTTCCAGGTCCGAACGGGCGGAGCCCAAATTCGGCGGCACAAGTCAAAACGATGGAGCCCCATGCGGAGACTCCGCTTGGGTTTAGCCGATGAACGCCTTGTAGCCGGCCTCGTCCATCAGATCTTCCAGCTGCGCGGCATCGGTGATCTTGATCTTGTAGATCCAGGCCTCGCCCTCGGGATCCTCGTTCAGCGCGCCCGGGTTGTCGGCCAGCGTCTCGTTCACCTCGAGAATTTCGCCATCGACCGGGGCATAGATCTCGGAGGCCGCCTTGACGGATTCGATCACCCCGATCTCGCCGTCCTTCGCGAATTCCTCACCTACGTCCTGCTGCTCGACGAACACCACCTCGCCCAGCTGCTCGGCCGCGTGCTTGGTGATGCCCAGCGTGGCCGTGTCGCCCTCGACCGTCAGCCATTCATGTTCTTCGGAATAATAGGTTGCCATGCTGTCTCTCTCCTGACTTCAACGCTTGTAATTCTGTTTGACGAAGGGCAGCGCCACGATCCGCGCCGGCTGCGCCTTGCCCCGGATGATCAGATTCACCTTCTCGCCCGGCTCGGTGTGGCCGGCGGCGACGTAACCCATCGCAACCGGTCCGCCGACTGTCGGGCCGAACCCGCCCGAGGTGATCTGACCGATCGTGTTGCCCTGAAGATCCTGCACCTCGACCCCCTGTCGCGCCGGGGCGCGGCCTTCGGGTTTGATCCCCACCAGCTTGCGCGCGGGACCTTCGGCCAGTGCGCGCTGGATGCGGGCCGCGCCGGGAAAGCCGCCCTCTTCCTTGCGCCGCTTCTGGATCGCCCAGGCCAGGTTGGCCTCGATCGGCGAGGTTCTCTGGTCGATGTCATTGCCATAGAGGCACAGACCCGCCTCCAGCCGCAGGCTGTCGCGCGCGCCCAGGCCCGCAGGTTCACAATCCTCATGCGCCAGCAGGGCGCGGGTGACCTCGATCGCCTTGTCCTCGGGGATCGAGATCTCATAGCCGTCCTCGCCCGTGTAACCCAGTCGCGAGATCCGGCATTCGACTCCGTCGATCGGGGCAACGGTGGTTTCCATGAACTTCAGATCGCGGGCCGCCGGGCACAGTGCGCCCACCACGTCCTCGGCTTTCGGGCCCTGAACCGCCACCAGCGCGCGGTCGAAGATCTCGGTCACCTCGACCCCGTCCAGGTGCGCGCGCATGTGCGGAATGTCCTGATGACGCAGCGCCGCGTTCACCACCACGAAGAAATGATCCCCCGCGTTCGACACGATCAGGTCATCCATGATCCCGCCGTCCGCATTGGTGAAGAACCCATAGCGCGCCTTGCCCTCGGGCAATGTCGCGAAGGCCTGCGGACACAAAGCCTCGAGCTTCTCGCCCACATTCTCGCCCCGCAGTACCACCTGACCCATGTGGCTCACATCGAACAGCGCCGCCTTCTCGCGGCACTGCTTGTGCTCGCCCATGATTCCCAAAGGATACTGAACGGGCATCTCCCAGCCCGCAAAATCAACCAGCTTGCCTCCCAACTCAACATGAAGGTCATACAACGGCGTGCGCTTCATTCCAGGCATGTCAGTGTTCTTTCTTTTGGCAAAAGTGGCGCGATGGACCGGATCCAAAAGCACAAGGCTGGGAATACCATGCCACGGCAGCCTTTCCGGATCGAGTCAGTGAAATTCTGGCTGGTCGACATGCATTTTCCGGTACCAGCAACTTCACGGCTGGCGGTGTTCCGTCCGACTTCAGATCGCAGGTATTCATCACGGCCTAAATCGCTCATGGACAAGGAGTATACATCTGCATGCTGCAGCTTTGTGTCGTATAGGAAACTTTTTTCCGTTACGCAACAGCTGAAATTGCAATATTCACGGTCGGCGGCCCCATACCTCAGCGATCGGCAAGTGCCGCCTCCAAGGCCTTCAACCCCGTCACCAGATCGCCTTCAGCAGTGTCCTCCGCGAAGTCATGACTGATACCGTTGATGGATGGCACGAACAGCATTCCGACCGGCATCAAGGCTGCCACGTTCGACGCATCGTGCAAGGCCCCGGATGGCATGACCCGCCAGTTGCCGGGCGCGACGGTCTGGGCTCCGTGTTCCAGCGACCGCCGGAGGGTTGGATCCATCTCAACCGGTTCGATGCCCAACATTGGCCCGAACTGCGCATCGCCCCCGATGGATTCACTCACCTCTTGGGCGGTTGTACGAATGATGCTTTCCATTCGGGCCAGACGATCCGTCTCCTGATCGCGCCACTGCATCGAGAAACGGACCCGGCCAGGAACGATTGACGAGGCATTCGGAGACAGCTCAACATGACCGATCGTCCAGACCGTCTGCGGGGTCACCACGTTGCGGAACCGCTCGTTGATCAGGCCATTGAAGATCGTCAGAGCCTGGAACGCGTCTCGGCGCAGGTGCATCGGCGTCGTGCCGGCGTGGTTCTGCTGGCCGGAAAACTCGATGACCACGTCGCGAATGCCCACGATGTCCGAGACCACACCGATGGCCTCGGCGTTGGCATCCAGAACCGGACCCTGCTCGATATGCATTTCGATGAACCCGGTGAATTGGGCGGGGTTCACAAAATCCTGCGTCAGACTTTGCATCCGAGCGCGCGCATCGCCAAACCCTATGCCCGCGTGGTCGGTCAGGTCGTCGGCCTGCGCAAGGGGCAACTTGCCGGACCAGATGGCTGATCCGGTCGTGACGCCGAACCGGCCCTCCTCATCCTGAAAGCTGACCACCGAGATCGGGCGCTGGCTGGAGCGAGCCAGCTCCAACGCCGCGATTACGCCCAGCGCGCCATCCAGCCAACCGCCCTCGGGCTGGCTGTCTGAATGTGACCCCATCAAAAGCGACGGCGCGGATGCCAGACCGAACAGGTTTCCGACCGGATCAAAATGCGGTTGCAGCCCGGCCTCCTGAAACCGGTCGGCCAGCCATCGCCGCGCCGCAATGTCCGCGTCTGAATATGCCGGGCGCACGACGCCTTTACCAACCCCCGCAGCTCCGAATTCCCGCAGCTTGTGCAGATCATCCAGAAACCTCTGCGCATTCACGGCCATTGCGCTGTCCTTTCTTGTCGCTTGCCGCAACTCTATCGCCGAGCCGTCCGCCCGCAAGCCCGATTGCAGGCTGTCCCGGTTTTTTGACGGCAACCGGCCGAACACCTCTGGCCCCTACGGGCAAGCTGCCCTAAGACTTCGGGCCAAGAGGGACCGACATGTCATACATCACATTGGTACGCCACGGGCAGGCCAACACCACCGCACGGGACGAACACAGTTATGACAAGCTCAGCGAGCTTGGGCATCAGCAGGCGCGCTGGCTTGGGGCCCATCTGCGCGAGACCAAAGCCCATTATCCACGGGTGTTTTGCGGCACCCTGACCCGGCATGTGGAAACGGCGGCAAGCATGGGTCTGCCGGAACCCGTCCGTGATGCACGTCTGAATGAAATCGAGTATTTCACCCTTGCGCAATTGTTCGAAGAACAGCACGGCGTGACGATCCCGACGGACCGCGAAGGCTTCGTTCAGCACCTGCCGCTGACCTTCAAGGCCTGGGCCAACGGCGACATTCGGAACGCGCCCGAAACCTTCGAGCAGTTTGAAACCCGCGTCTCGGACGCTCTGCGTGAAATCCATGACGGCGACGGGCCGGCCATCGTGGTGACCTCGGGTGGGTTAATCTCGATGGTGGTGCGGCAGGCGATGGGGCTGGACATCCCGGCGATGGCGCGCGTGGCCCTTGCCATCATGAACACCTCATTGCATCGTCTGCACCCGATCGGAGCGGACCTGAGCCCGGTTCTGTTCAACGCGGTTCCGCATCTGGAAGCGCCGGACCGGCATTTCGCCCAGACCCACCTGTAACCGGATCGGAGGTCCCAGATGCAGATCTACTACGCACCCCGCACTATCTCGATCGCCGTCGTCATCGCGCTTGAGGAAGCCGGTCTGGACTATGAGGCGATCAGGCTCGACTTCGCAGCAGGCGAGCAGACGACGGCGGCCTACAAGCAGATCAACCCCAAGGGCCGCGTTCCCGCTCTGGTGGTCGATGGTGGCATTCTGACGGAAACCGGCGCTCTGCTTGAATACATCGCAGCCAAGGCCCCGAAGGCCGGGCTTGTTCCGGACAATCCGGTCCTGGCCGCGCGGATGCGCGAGGTGATGTACTACCTGGCCTCGACCATGCATGTGAACCATGCGCACAAGATGCGCGGTCATCGTTGGGCGGATCAGGAGTCCAGCTGGCAGGACATGAAAGGCAAGGTGGCCCAAACGATGACCGAGTCCTGCGCTTACATCTCGTCCAACGGGCTGCGCGGCCCGTTTGTTTTGGGCGAGGCATTCTCGCTGGCCGACGCCTATCTCTACGTGGTTTGCAGCTGGTTGGAAGGTGACGGGGTCGATGTCACGGCCTTTCCCAAGATCCAGGCCTTCCGCGCGGCGATGGAGGCCCGACCCTCGGTTCAGGCGGTACGGGCCGCCGGAATGCTCTGACAAAAGGACATCGCATGACACATCTTTGGGTCCGGGCTGAACAACGCCCGAACGAGGAACGGGTGGGCCTGACGCCCGATGGCGCGGCGCAACTGATCGCCGCCGGCATCCGCGTGACGGTCGAGGAGAGCCATGTCCGCGCCATCCCGATCGACGGCTACCGCGCGGCGGGCTGCGAAATCGCGCCGGAGAACTCGTGGCCGGATGCGCCGCTGGATGCGATCATCTTCGGCCTCAAGGAACTGCCCGAGGACGGCACGCCGCTGCCGCATCGCCACATCATGTTCGGCCATGCCTTCAAAGGCCAGCATTCGGGCCGCAAGCTGCTGGAGCGCTTCAAGGCCGGCGGCGGCACGCTGTATGACCTGGAACACCTGGTGGACGAGAACGGCCGGCGGGTCGCGGCCTTCGGCTATTGGGCGGGCTACGCGGGCGCGGCGGTGACGCTCAAGACCTGGGCGGCGCAGCAGCGCGGCGAGATCTGCGGCCCCGTCGGTGTCTATCCCGGCAAGGACGCGCTGAACGCCGAGCTGCTGGCCGAGCTGGACGCCACCGGCGCGCCCCGCCCCCGCGCCATCGTGATCGGCGCGTTGGGCCGCGTCGGCACCGGCGCGTCCGACCTGTGCGAGGCGATGGGGGTCGACGTGACGAAATGGGACATGGCCGAAACCGCCCAAGGGGGACCGTTCCCGGAAATCCTAGAACACGACATCTTCCTCAACTGCATCTTCGCACGCCCCGGCACCCCGGTCTTCGTCCCGCGGGAGGCGCTGAATGCCCCGCGCAAGCTGACCGCCATCGGCGATGTGGCCTGCGACCCCGACAGCGACTACAACCCGGTGCCGGTCTATGACCGCGCCACGACGTGGGAAGAACCCGCCCTGCGCGTGGCCACCGACCCGGTGCTGGACGTGATGGCCATCGACAACCTGCCCTCAATGCTGCCGGTCGAAAGCTCGGAAGACTACGCCGCGCAACTTCTGCCCTCGTTGCTGACCCTGACAGACCTGACCTCGGGCGTTTGGGCGCATGCCGAGGACACCTTCAAATCCCATATCGAAAGGATCTGAGCCATGACGATTCACTGGTGTGGCACCGGCCTGTCGGCCATCCCCGGCCTGCGCCGCCTGATCGAGGCCGGCCACAAGGTCACCGTCTGGAACCGGACCGTCGACAAGGCCCGCGCCGAGGTCGGCGACCTGACCGACGACATCCGGGCCTTCGACATTGATGCTCTGAGCGCGGTGCTGGAAAAGGGCGACGTGATCGTCTCGATGCTGCCGGGCGACTGGCACGTGCCGCTGGCGGAACTGGCGATCGCGAAGGGCGCGCATTTCGTCTCGTCCTCGTATATCGCGCCCGAGATGCGCGCGCTGGACGACAAGGCCCGCGAAGCCGGCGTCGCGCTGGTCAACGAGGTCGGGCTGGACCCCGGCATCGACCACCTGATGGCCCATGCGCTGGTCGATGACTACCGCGCGTCCGACGCCTTCGACCCGGAAAACCACCTCAGCTTCATTTCCTATTGCGGCGGCATCCCCAAGAACCCCAACCCGTTCCGCTACAAGTTCAGCTGGTCGCCCCTGGGCGTGCTCAAGGCGCTGCGCTCGCCCTCGCGGTCGATCCGCGACTATGCCCCGCTGGACGTGGCCCGGCCCTGGGACGCGATCAGCACCTATGTCGCGCCGCTGCCCACGCCCGAAAGCTTCGAGGTCTATCCCAACCGCGACTCGATCCCCTTCATGCAGCAGTACCATTTCGAGGAGCACTGGCCGGTCAAGGAATTCGTCCGCGGCACTCTGCGGCTGAACGGCTGGTCGGATGCGTGGTCGGACGTGTTCCGCGAAATCGAAACGCTGGAAGGCCCCGAGGGCGATGCCCGGCTCAAGGAAATGTCCGACCAGTTCTGGGCCGAGAACGCCTATGAGGAGGGCGAGCCCGACCGCGTCGTGCTCTGCGTCGGCCTGAAGGCCGAGAAGAACGGCATACCGGTCTGGCACAAGACCTATGTGATGGACGCCTGGGGCGACGCACGCGGCAGCGCGATGGCGCGTCTGGTGTCGATCCCGGTCTCGCTTGCGGTCGAGGCGGTGCTGAACCGCGCCATTCCCGCCGGCGTCCATGCCGCGCCCAGCGATCCGAAACTGGTTCAGAGCTGGATGGCCGAGATCGACAAGCTGGCACAGCACCTGCAGGTGGTCGACCACCTGGCCTGACCCAACCAAAAAGCCATTCCGGACGCACCGGAATGGCTTTTTACTGGTGTTTTCACCAACCGTTGGATTGGCGCTTGTGGTTCAGATGTAGCGCTCGATCGTTTCCTCAAGATCGCTGCGGTTGATGCCAAGCTCGGACAACTGCCGGTCATCCAGACCGCTCAGATGTTGCGCCGCGCGTACGATGTCATCCTTGACCGCCCGGATGCGCATGGCGCGGTCGAACAGAAGCAGCGCGCTGGCGGATGGGCAGGGTTGTTGAGTCGGTTGCATTGTGTCGAGCATCGGCTGTTTCCTCCCTGTTTGGCCGGTGTCCTGGTGGGGCGCGGCCCCGGTTACTGCGTCAGCGCGGCGCGCTGATAGACGCTCTGATAGGCCGTTTGGGGGATGTCTGAGCGGGTGATGCCGATATCGTGCAGCTGCTGGTCGCTCAGGCGTTCGAGGTCACGGACCGTCTTCGCAAAGATCTGCTTCCGAAACCGTTCGGTCTTGGCCTCGGCGTATTTTGCAAAAAGGTCATGAAACAGGCTGTGGTTCGACTGTGTGGTTTGTGCGGTTGCCATTGGTTTGTCCTCCTGAAATCCGAACTGCATTGCAGTACTGTCATCAGATAAAAGGACGCCGCGTTAACGGTTCCGGACCAACGGATTAAGCTTTGTTAACCTTACGTCAGGGTTGGCGGGGTCACTGACCGGATGGCAGGGCCACTCGGATGGCGAAGGCGGTGGCGGGGTCGATCTGCGGGTCAGCCAGAAGCGCCCGCAGCGCAGGGGCAAGCTTATCATCCCCCCAATCGCGCGTGGCCAGGGCGATCTGCCCGGCCGTGCTTTGGTCGTGCGCAATCTCGCCGGCAAAGATATCCAGGATCTTCCCGCGGTGTTCCGGCATCGCATCGCCGCCGTCGATCAGCGCCGCGATGATCGCCTGGCGATCCTTTGGAGAAAGCGGGCTGGCGGTCAGAGCCTCCTGGATCGTATTCAGGGCTTGGTCGCCGTCGATTTCGATACCGGCAAGCGCCCATTCGCGCAGGTTGAACCCTCCGGTGGCGACCGCCTTTGGATAGACCGTGCGCACCGCCTCTGCCGCGGCCGGATCAGATTGCAGGCCCAGCAGCCGGATCGTTGCCGGGGCATAGGCTACGCGATTCAGGCTCCGCAAATCGCGCAGAAGATCCGGGGTTGCAGCAGCGTCGCGCAGGCCGCGCACAGACGCATAGGGTGCCCGGTGGAGTTCAATGAGAGCGGTGTTCCGCAACAACCGGTCTCCGGAATTCAGATAGGCCGCGAAAAACGCGGCGCGCTCGGCGGATCGGGATCCGTCCAACCGCCAGCCTTGGCCTTGCGCCTGTACCTCGGCAACAAAATCGGCCCGCTGCGGCGTCATCAGAAATCCCTTGGTCCAGGACTGATCAAAGGCGCGCCCGGCCTTGTCCCGGCGGCCTGGGCCATAGATCATCAAGACCACCCGGTCAGGATCGGCGCGCAAGGCATTCCGGGTGCTGCTGTCCACCAGAAACGGTATCTGGGGGAGGTCTGCAACCTCGTCCCAACTGCCTTTCAGCAACCCGACGGGTGCATAGCGGAACGGGTCGTCGGGCGCGGGCGCGGCCAGAACGATGACCGAAGCAGACAACAACCGGTCGGCCAGAGAGTTTTCGGGAAGTGCCAGACAAACGGTGCAGGCCAGCGCCGGACGCTGCGGCCACGCCGGAACGGCCATAAGGGCCAACACCAATATCGTCTTCAACATACGCGGCATCTGGCGCCCCTGCTGTGGACCGGGCGCTGTGCAATACACGGCGCCCTCTGCCCCGGAGCATAGCGCAGAAACACCGTGCGGGCGACCAAGTCTACATCAGGTCGTTCTCGACATCTTCGGCCGAGATGCCCAGCGCGTCCAACCCGTTCTCAAGGTGATCCGACAGATGCGGCGTGCCGATGAGGTAATCGGCGCATGGCGTCGAGGCCTCGGCCTTGGCCGTAGCGATCGCCTCGCTGAGGTCGTCCGGGAAAAAGCTTTCACGTCCAATCCACATGATCGCGACCAACTCGGCTTGCTCGTCCTCGTCCATGCGATCGATAAAAGCCCGCAGCTCGCCCTCGGCGCGATCCAGCTCGCGGCCCATCATGGCGACCTGGGCGACTTTGGTTGGCGAGATTTCCAGCATTGGTTTCAACTCCTCTGTCCGCAATTGGAGTCCATCTCAACCATTGCATCACGCCTGCGTCCTTGATCTTGCGCAAACTGCAGATCGTCACTCGTGCGGGCGCGAGACGGGGTGAGATGGTACCGGTGCGGTGCGGAACGGTCGGAAGGTGGCCTTCTTGATCCACAGTTTCAGCGCCTGCCAGTGGATCAATGCAACCGCCCGCCGCGCGCCAAACGGGCGTCGCAGCAGCGAACGAAGGATCGCGCCATTGGTGAGAGGTTTCCGGACGCCCGTGAGCGTGGCAATCAAACCGCCCCCGTCGCGGCCGTAGTCGATCCAAACCCCGACCCGGTCCGGGCGCAGGTCGAACCGGAAAGTGTAGGTGCCCTCGATCTTTTGAAACGGCGAGACATGCATCACTTTGGTCGCGGAAATCCGGTCAGAGGGAGCGATCACGTCAAACCCCGGCTTGTGGCAGACATAGCTGTGCCGCGTTCCATGAGTGTTGGTGACCTCGGCCACCACGGCAAACAGTGCGCCTGCGTCATTCAGGCAAAACCAGAAACTGACCGGGTTGAATACGTGGCCCAGCACCCGGGGTTGGGTCAGCAACAGGACCTGCGCGGGTTGGGGGATTTGCATCGCCCGCAGGCTGTCGCGGAGCCACGGGGCACCTCGACCAACACCGGGCTCCCCTCCATGATCGCGGGTCCGCCAGCCGGTGAGGTTGGGTTTATCCACCGAAAACAACGCGGGCGTGTGCGATGCCTGTTCGGGATCCAGCAGGATGTAGTCGACCGAGTAGCGAAAGGCGTTCGCGATCGCACCTTTCCGTCCGTGAAAGGTATGGGCCGGAACGAAGTCGATTTCTGGCATGGGCGGACTGATCTTTTCTAGCGGTCAACATTCTGGATCGGCTGGGTTTTTCAGCGAACATCCATGGTCATGATACGAAAAAAACGCGCGACCGGATCAAAAATCTCGGTCAGGCGTGATCCGACTTGGGTGCGGCAGCGTAATACAGTTATGTTTACCGAGATGGACACCGTTGTTCAGGACGATGTCGCGACCGCCCCGGCGGCGCGGCCGGCTGGGCGCGGAACGAAACGAACCAAGGGATCGTCGGTGAACGGTACGAAGAACAATGGCGCGGCAAAGTGCGAGTGGGTGTCCCACGTCAAACGCATCCGGCAGTCGCAGGATCAGGCGGCATTTGCCGAGCTGTTCCAGCACTTTGCCCCTCGGGTCAAAGCGTTCCTGATCCGGTCGGGTTCGGACGCGACGTTGGCCGAGGAGTGCGCGCAGGAAGTCATGGCCACGTTGTGGCACAAGGCGCATCTGTTTGATCCGTCACGGGCCACCGTGGCGACATGGGTCTTTACGATCGCGCGGAACAAACGCATCGACGCCATTCGCAAACAGCGGCGTCCTGAACCGGAAGAACTGACATGGGGTCCCGAAGCGGAACCCGAACAGGAAGACGTAATCGCGCTGCAACAGGAAACGGCGCATCTGAAGACGGCCCTGCTGCAATTGCCCGAGGCACAGCGGGAACTGATAGAGAAGGCATATTTTGGTGACCTGAGCCATCGCGAGATCGCCTCGCAGACCGGGCTTCCGTTGGGCACCATCAAATCAAGAATACGGCTGGCGCTGGACCGCTTGCGCCACGCGATGAACTGAGATGATAGAGATGAGCCACGAGATCAAACATCACCTGACGGACGACCTGCTGATGGCCTACGCCTCGGGCACACTGCCCGAAGCGTTCGACCTGATGGTCGCGACCCACCTGTCCCTGTGCGACCATTGTCGCGCCCGCGCCGAGAGTTACGACGCGGTGGGCGGACACATGCTTGAGGACCAGGTCGAAGCCGCGCCTTTGTCCGCAGATGCCCTGTCATCAACAATGGCTCTGATCGCGCAGGGTGCGCCGACCCCCAAGCCCGCGCGCGCGAAATGCGACGTGCTGCCGGCCCCGTTGCAGGATTACGTCGGCGGTGACGTGAACAGCATCCGCTGGAAGCCGATTGGCATGGGCGTCAAGCAGGCCATATTGCCAACCTCGCGCGATGCCACGGCGCGCTTGTTGTTCATCCCGGCCGGTGCGGCGGTACCGGACCACGGCCACAAGGGCATGGAACTGACCATGGTTCTGCAAGGCGCGTTTTCCGACGAGGTGGATCATTTCGCCCGCGGCGATGTCGAGATCGCAGACGAGGACCTGGAACACACGCCCGTGGCCGACATGTCCGAAGATTGCATCTGCCTGGCGGTGACCGACGCTCCGCTGAAGTTCAACAGCCTGATCCCACGTTTGGTGCAGCCCTTCCTGCGAATCTGAACGGTCCCTCGGTTGTGCTAGGCTTGGAGCCGGGAATCACCGGGAGGATATGCAGAATGTTGAAACAAGCTCTGGCAGCCCTGTTCATTGCCGTTGTGGCCTTGCCCGCCTTGGCCCAAAGGACAGCCGAGGTGAGATTCCAGCCCGGAAACTTCGGGACGATGGTCAACGGCACCATTACGGGTGATGAATATTCCGACTACGTGCTGGGCGCGAAAGGCGGGCAGGAATTGTTTGCCGAGCTTCAGGTCAGCGATACCAACGGCAGCGGCGTAGTCTATTTCAACATCCTGCCGCCGGGCAGCGACGGGGTTGCGATCTACAATGGCTCGGTCAACGGCAACACAGCCCGCATCACCCTGCCCGAGGACGGAGACTATACCATCCGCGTCTACCTGATGGGCAACGACCGCGATACCGGGAAGACCGTCGGCTACAATCTGGACCTGTCGATCCAGTAGGCCTCAGCCCTCGGACTTGCCCAGCGGCACCACGTTGGCGCGGTCTTCGGGGGCCAGTTCCTCGAAATCGAAATTGTCCAGCCGCTGCGCCCGGCGACCGGCCTTTTCGGCGCTGATCTTGATTTCCGAGATATCCTTGGCCGCCTGCCCGAAATGCCGGTCGAGATTGGCCACCCGGTCGCCCAGACGCTCCACATCCTTGTGCAGCATGCCCAGTTCCTTGCGGATCGCGCCCGCCTGTTCGCGCATCCGCGCGTCCTTGAGGATCGCCCGCATCGTATTCAACGTGGCCATGCAGGTGGTCGGCGAGACGATCCAGACCCGTTTCGAGAAACTCTCCTGCACCAGTTCTGGGAACTTGGCGTGCAGCTCGGCATAGACCGCCTCGGAGGGCAGGAACATCAGCGCCCCGTCGGCGGTTTCGCCGTCCAGGATGTATTTCGTCGAGATGTCGGTGATGTGCTTGCGCACCGTGCTACGGAACATCTGCACGGCCGCCTTCAACTCCATGTCATTGCCCGCGCCCACCAGCGCCTCATAAGCCTCCAGCGGGAACTTGCTGTCGATCACGATAGGCCCCGGCGGGTTGGGCAGGCGGATCAGGCAGTCGGCGCGTCTGCCGTTCGACAAGGTCGCCTGCAGCACATAGCTGTCCGAGGGCAGCGCCTTGGACACGATGTCGTTCAACTGGATCTCGCCGAAGGCGCCGCGGGTCTGCTTGTTCGACAGGATGTCCTGCAGCGACAGCACGTCGCCCGAAAGCTTGGTGATGTTGTCCTGCGCCTTGTCGATGGCGGCCAGCCGTTCCTGCAACTGGGTCAGCGAGGTCGCGGTCTGTTTCGAAGACCCATGCAGGGTTTCCTTCATCCGCTCCTGCATCTCGGCCAGCGCGCGGGCGGATTTCATGGCGTTGTCGGCCAGCCTGTCGTTCATGTGCTGCTGCACCGCCGACAGCCGCGCCTCGACCGTCTGGATCACCTGCACCTGCGCATTGGCCTGCGTGTCCGAGACATGCTGCAACCCGCCGCGCAATTGCTCCTGCCCCTGCCCCAACTGCTGCACATGCTGGCCCAGATAGGCCAGCTGCTGCGCCAGCGGCTCGGCCATCCGGGCCGAGCGGTTGGCCGCGCGCAGGGCCAGAAACAGCAGGACGAGGATCAACAGAACCACCCCCGCCCCGATCAGGGCGGCCATCACCATGGGGTCTTCCAGCGAATATCGGGTGCCTGCAATCTCGATCATCTCAACCTGCGCGTTCTTGTTTTGTTTCTTCTTTTCTACCGCCGACCGGCGGCCGGATCAACTGCGGCCGAACAACCGTTCGATATCGCTCAGCTTCAGCTCCACGTAAGTGGGCCGCCCGTGGTTGCACTGGCCGGAATGGGGCGTGGCCTCCATCTCGCGCAGCAGGGCGTTCATCTCTTCGGCGCGCATCCGGCGGCCCGAGCGGACCGAGCCATGGCAGGCCACCCGGCTGAGGATCGCCTCGATCCGCGCCTGCACCGTCTGGCTTTCGCCCTGATCGGCCAGCTCGTCCAGAATGTCGAGGATCATCGCCCGCGCGCTGACCTCGCCCAGAATGGCTGGGGTCTCGCGCACCGCCACCGCGCCGCCGCCGAAGGGCTCGATGGTCAGGCCCAGGCGCGACAGGTCGTCGGCCACCGCGAGCAGGCGGGCGCAGTCGCCCTCGGACAGTTCGACGATCTCGGGGATCAGCAACGCCTGCGCGGCCACGCCGTTCTCGGCCATCTGTGTCTTGAGTTTCTCATAGACCAGCCGTTCATGCGCGGCGTGCTGGTCCACGATCACCATGCCGTCGGCGGTCTGGGCGATGATGTAGTTTTCATGCACCTGCCCGCGCGCGGCCCCCAGAGGTAGGTGCTCGGGCGGGGTCTGGTCGGGCTGCTCGGCTTCGGCCACGGGCTCGACCACGCTGCCGCTGTAGGCATTGGCCAGATCGGCAAAGCCGGGCGCCTGCGCCTGATAGGCCATGGCCCGCGCCGCGGGCGAGGGCCGGTCCATCTGATAGACCCGCGCGGGTATCGCGGGGGCCGGCTCGGGCCGCATCGCACCCAGCGTTGCGTTGGCCACGGTGGTCGAGGCGCGGTGCCCCGCCTCGGCCAGCGCGTGCCGCAGGCTCGAGACGATCAGCCCGCGCGCCACGCCGGGATCGCGAAACCGCACCTCGGATTTCGCGGGGTGCACGTTCACGTCCACCAAGGTGGACTCGCAGTCGATGAACAGCGCCGCCGCCGGGTGCCGGTCGCGGCTGAGGAAATCGAAATAGGCCGCGCGCAGGGCGCCGGTCAGCATCTTGTCGCGCACCGGTCGGCCGTTGACGAACAGGAACTGCGCCACTGCGGCGCCGCGCGAATAGGTCGGCAACGCGGCATATCCGTACAGCCGGATCCCCTCGCGGGTGGCGTCGATCCGCAAGGCATTCTCGGCAAACTCGCGCCCCAGGATGCGGGCCAGCCGGGCGTGCAGCGCGTCGAACAGGTCTCCGTTCTCGCGGTCGGCGCGGAACACCACGCGCCCCTCGCCCCCACCCGAGACATCGCGCAGGGTGAAGGTGATGGAGGGTTCCGCCATGGCCAGCCGCTTGACCGTGTCCGAGATCGCCTGAGCCTCGGCCCGGTCGGTGCGCATGAATTTCAGCCGCGCGGGCGTGGCATAGAACAGGTCGCGCAGCTCGACTACGGTGCCGGCGCGCAGGGCGGCGGGCTTCACCGGTTCCATCTTGCCGCCGGCCACGCGGATCTGGGCCGCCTCGGCCCCCGGCGCGCGGCTGGTGATGGTTAGACGCCCCACCGCGCCCAGCGAGGGCAACGCCTCGCCCCGGAACCCGAAGGTGTGGATGTTGAGCAGGTCCGACCCGTCGATCTTGGAGGTCGCGTGGCGCGACAGGGCCAGCGGCAGATCCTCGGGCGCGATACCGCATCCATCGTCGGTGACGCGAATCAAGGTCTTGCCGCCATCGGCGATGTCGATGGCGATCCGGGTCGCGCCGGCGTCGATCGCGTTCTCCACCAGTTCCTTGACGGCGGAAGCGGGGCGTTCGACCACTTCACCGGCGGCGATGCGGTTGATCGCGGCCTCGTCGAGTTGCCGGATTACCGGGCGATTTTCGCTGATATTGGGGTTTGCCTGCGCCATACCGCTAGACCTAGCACAATCGCACGCGATTCTGCCACCGGTTTACGCTGCTTTGGTATAGGGGGTCGGATCGCCCGGCCAATCGAGATGCACAACCCGAATTGGTTGCCATAAGTTTCACGATTGCCCGGACGATCCGTGGTGAGTGGAGGTCATTAACGATGTAATGGCGCGGTGTCTAACACGGTGCGTTGGACAAATCTGCTTAAGGTTCGCTTGCCCCGTTTGGTGGGCAAAGTTTGGCCGATCACCGACCGGACCGGGTGGCGGGAACACGCCGGATCAGCCCGGACCCGGCGCTGCTGCGCGCATCCGGCAGGGGCCAAACACGGCCGCGAAAGCCAGAATCAGGCCGGACATGGTGGCAATCATCCCGGCCGCACTGACGGCGTCCGACCCGCCCAACCACAGCGGGCCATATCCAGCCAGGATATAGCCGGACACGGCGGATAGGATGGCGAAGACAACACTCCAGGCAATCTGGGTCTCAAGCCGGTCGGTCATCATCCGGGCGGCGGCCGGCGGGCAGATGAACATTGCGATCACGATGATCGAGCCGACGGCATCAAACGCGGCCACGGCTGCAATCGCCGCCGCAATCACCAGCGCCATTCCCAGCGCCCCGGTTCGAATTCCGATCGTCCGGGCAAAGCCTTCGTCGAAGGTCGAGATCTTGAGCGGCCGCCAGAACAGCCAGACGAACAGGCTGACACCCACCAATGTCAGGGCGATCCGAGCAAGCTCGGGCGGCAGACCGGCCAGCGCGACCGGATCCAGCAGCGAGGACCAGCCAGTCGCGTCAAGCCAGATCAGGCTTTCCAGGCTGCCATAGAGTGCGTGTTCGACATCCAGATGAACGCTCGAGGTGTCGGTCTGCTCCAACAGCAGCACCCCTCCGGCGAACATGGTGGTGAACACGACGCCCATTGCGGCGCCCGGTTCGATCTGGCCCAGCCTCCGGATGGTCTCGATCAGCACAACGGCGACAACCGCCGCGCCGGCGGCGCCCAGCATCATCGGCCAGGTTGAGATCGCGCCGGTGACAAGAAAGGCCACGACGATCCCGGGCAGAACCACATGGCTGATGGCGTCGCCGATCAGTGCCTGTTTGCGGAGCACAAGGAAATTTCCTGGCAAGGCGCAGGCGATGGCCGCGAAGGTCCCGATCAGCAGCGGCGTCAGGGACAAGGGAACGAATTCTTCACCGCTCATGGGCGAACCTCCCGTGGTCTGCCGATGCGGCGGTCGATGTCGTCGATCTGGTCCCGGGTCAGAACCGTTTCGATGTCGCGTAACCCGTCATACAGGGCGGCGGCTGCCTCGTGCGCATTGTCGGCGCGTACGATTTCCCAGCGTTTCTCGTCGCGCAACGCCTTGGCCGCCTGCGCTCTGCCGGCGTCCGTAGCCACCCCGTCGGGCCGGGCAAGTCCGGCCTGACGCAGCAGGCGCAATGTGTAGGGCTCATAGATGTTCTGGCCTTGTGCAAGCGCCAGCAACCCCTGTCGGATGTGAACCCGCCGCTGGAACCGCAGATGCCGCACGATTGCGGCCAATACGCCGCGCACCGGAGCCAGAAACAGCGATACGACAAAAAAGCCAAAGCTGAACAGGACGATGATCGGTCCGGTCGGCAAGTTGGGCGCCGAGGCGGACACCGCCGCACCCAGATAGCCCGACAACCCACCAATGACCCCCGACAACAGCACCACATGGTCGGACCGGTCCGACCAGAACCGCGCCGTGACGGCGGGTATGATCAGCAAAGCCACGATCAGGATCAATCCGACGATCTTCAGCCCGACAACCGTGACCGCCATGACAAGTCCCATCATCGCAAGGTCGATGCGATGCACTGGCAGCCCCAAGGCGGCCGCATATTCGGAATCGAACGCCACCATCATCATGGGGCGGCGGATGATCATGACGAGCAGCAGCGTTGCAGCGCCGCCGATCGCGATGATCAGAGCGTCAGACCACAGCATCCCGGCCGTCGACCCCAGCAAGAACCCCTCAAGCCCGGCCTGTCGGCCCACTCCCATGGTCTGGATGATTGTCAGCAGAACGATACCAAAGCCGAAGAAGACTGACAGGACCGCCCCGATCGCTGCGTCCTCGGCCAGACGGGTGCGGCGGATCAGCCAATTCATGCACAAAAGGCCCACGGCGGCCGAAATCGCGGAACCGGACAGCAGTCCGATCAGGTTTCGCCCGGTTCCGCCCAGCGCCACTAAAACCATAAAGGCGATGCAGACGCCCGGAAGCGTCGCGTGACTGATGGCGTCACTGACCAGCGCCCTCTTGCGCAGAAACAGAAAGGTGCCTGTCACGCCAGCCGAAAAACCAAGCAGCGTGGCCCCGATGGCAACCAAGGTGGCGTTGTACCCCAATTGCAGGGTCAGAGCGTCCCACAGCATGTGTCAGCCCGCAGTGCCCGAGATCTGGTTGATCTGGGCGGTGGCAAGCCGCCCCCCGTAGGCGGCCTGAAGAGTCTCGGCGGTAAAGGCCTGCTCGACCGGGCCCTCGGCGACCTTGCGGGTATTGATCAGGAACACGTGGTCGAAATAATCTGCGACCGTGGCAAGGTCATGGTGGACCACGACCACCGTTTTGCCGGCTTCCTTTAGGGATTTGAGGACCGAGATGATGGCTTTTTCGGTGGCGGCATCGACCCCGGCAAACGGTTCATCCAGCAGGTACAGATCGGCATCCTGAGCAAGTGCGCGCGCCAGGAACACCCGTTGCTGCTGACCACCCGAAAGCTGGCCGATCTGGCGGTCCGCAAACTCATGCATCCCGACCCGATGCAGACACTCCATCGCGTGGGCCATGTGTCGCATCCGGACCCGGCCCAGCAAGCCCAGTTCCCGCGACAGGCCCATCAGGACCACATCGATGACCCGCGTCGGGAAATCCCAATCGACGCTGGCGCGCTGCGGCACATAGGCGATACGGGCCCGCTGCCGGTCCAACGCCTTGCCGAACACCAGCACCTGACCCGACAGCGGCTTGACGATGCCCAGCGCCGCCTTGAGCAGCGTCGATTTGCCCGCGCCGTTCGGTCCGATGATGGCCGTCATGGCCCCAGGCTGCACCGTCATATCTACCGAGAAAATGGCCGGTTTCTGGCCGTAGGATACCGTCATCCCCCGGATCACAAGCGGGCTGTCCTGCACCGTCAGGTCCCCGTTTGATGACGATTTTCCAGCCGCAAGCTCCAACATGGTCAGAGCCCCGCCGACAGCTTGCCGGACATGCCGCGTTCGGGCACATCCGCACCCAGGCCTCGCGCGATAACCGTGATGTTGTGATCCAGCATCCCGATATAGGTGCCCTCATAGGTGCCCGGCTCGCCCATGGCGTCCGAATACAACTCACCCCCGACCGAGACGGTATGACCCTTCGCCGACGCACCCTCGATCAACGCCCGCATCGACCGATCCGAGACCGAGCTTTCGACGAAGACGGCGGTCAGGTCGCGCGCGACCAAAGTGTTGACCAATTCTCCGATCCGGTTCAGCCCCGCCTCGGACTGGGTCGAGATACCCTGGATCCCCAACACTTCGAACCCGAATTCCTCGCCGAAATAGGCAAAGGCGTCATGGGCGGTGACCAGCACCCGGTTGTCTTCGGGCACCTGGGCCAGCACCTTTTTCCCATAAGCGTCCAACTGGTCGATTTCAGCCAGAAAACGCTGGGCGTTGGCGGCGAAGTAAGCGGCGGAGTCCGGCCGCACGTCGGTCAGCGCCTTTTGCACCTCGACCACGACGTCTTTCCACAGAACCGGGCTCATCCACACATGCGGATCGTATTTGTCGGCATAGTCGGCATGTGCACGCAGTTTAGACTTGTCGATGGCATCCGCCACGGCAACGACTTTGCGTTTGCGCCCGAGGTCGTGGAAGAAGTCCTCCATCTGCGCCTCAAGATACAAGCCGTGCCACAAGACCAGGTCGGCCCTTGTCGCGGCAACGATATCGCTGCGGGTCTGGCGATAACCGTGCGGGTCGACTCCGGGCCCCATCAGCCCTTTGACTTCGACCTGATCACCGCCGACCTGCTGCACGGCGTCCGCAATCATTCCGGTTGTCGCCACGACCTTCAGCGGCGCCTCGGCCCACGCCGCCAAGGGCAGCGCGGCACCAAGAGCAAGGGCAAAAAGAAAACTGCGGCGAATCATATGTGACCTCGTTCCGAGTACCAGTTGAGAATGAATATGCGAACCATTCGCAACTAAGTCAACCGTGTTGCGAATTACTCGCAAGAAAAAGCCGGATTTGTCCATTTGGTCAAAAAAGTGGCCAAAGGCGTCCAGTTTGCCTTTCCTTTGGCCGTTTCCCGTGCGATTTTGGCGCAAACCTCCCAAAGGACGTGACAATGGATACGCAGAGCTCAGAAAGCCCCGTGCGCACCGCGCATCTGCCGCAAGTGACCGAGCCCCGAAACCCCGGCATGGATCTGGACCTGGACTGGGTGCGCGCCGTGCAGGCCAACACCTCGGCCATTGAACGCCGGGCCGCGACCCTGCCCGGGCGCCGGTCGGTCAAGAAAGAGCATCAGGCCGCCTGGCTGCTGAAGGCGATCACCATGATCGACCTGACCACCCTGTCGGGCGATGACACCGAGGGCCGCGTGCGCCGCCTGTGCGCCAAGGCCCGCCAGCCCGTGTCACCCGCCCTGCTGAGGGCGCTTGACATGCCGCCGATTACCACCGGCGCGGTCTGCGTCTATCACGACATGATCGAAACGGCGGTGGATGCGCTGACAGGCACCGGCATTCCGGTCGCGGCCGTATCCACCGGGTTTCCGGCGGGCCTGTCGCCCTTTCACCTGCGCGTGGCCGAGATTGAGGAGAGCGTGAAGGCCGGGGCCGAGGAGATCGACATCGTGATCTCGCGCCGCCATGTGCTGCAGGACAACTGGCAGGCGCTGTATGACGAGATGAAGGCGTTCCGCGCAGCCTGCGGCGAGGCGCATGTAAAGGCCATCCTCGCCACCGGCGAGCTGGGCAGCCTGCGCAACGTGGCGCGTGCCTCGCTGATCTGCATGATGGCGGGGGCCGATTTCATCAAAACCTCGACCGGCAAGGAAAGCGTCAACGCCACCCTGCCCGTGTCGCTGGTCATGATCCGCGCGATCCGTGACTACTATGACCGCACCGGCTATCGCGTGGGCTACAAGCCCGCCGGCGGGATTTCCAAGGCCAAGGATGCGCTGGTCTACCTGTCGCTGATCAAGGACGAACTGGGCGACCGCTGGCTGCAACCCGACCTGTTCCGGTTCGGCGCGTCGTCCCTGCTGGGCGATATCGAGCGGCAGTTGGAACATTTCGTCACCGGGGCATACTCGGCCGGTTACCGGCACCCGATGGGCTGAGGACAGGAACAATGACAGTCAAAGAGATTTTCGAGACCATGGAATACGGACCCGCCCCGGAAAGTGCCGCCGAGGCCCTGGCATGGCTGGTCGATCAGGGCGACAAGTTCGGCCATTTCATCGACGGCGCCTTCACCAAGCCCGGCAAAGGGTTTGAAAGCCGCAACCCGGCCACGGGCGAGGTTCTGGCCAAGCTGACCCAGGCCACGCAGGCCGATGTGGACGCCGCCGTCGCCGCCGCTCGCAAGGCGCAACCCAAATGGGAAAAGCTGGGCGGCCCCGCCCGCGCCCGATACCTATATGCAATCGCGCGGCTGATCCAGAAACACGCCCGCCTGTTCGCGGTGCTGGAGACGCTCGACAACGGCAAGCCGATCCGGGAATCGCGCGACATCGACATTCCACTGGTGCAGCGGCATTTCTACTATCACGCGGGTATGGCCCAGCTGATGGAAACCGAGCTGCCCGACGCACAGGCGCTGGGGGTCTGCGGCCAGATCATCCCGTGGAACTTCCCGCTGCTGATGCTGGCGTGGAAGGTGGCCCCGGCGCTGGCCATGGGCAACACGGTGGTGTTGAAGCCTGCCGAATACACTTCGCTGACGGCGCTGCTGTTTGCCGATATCTGCATGCAGGCCGGTCTGCCCAAGGGCGTGGTCAACATCGTCACCGGCGACGGCGCGGTGGGCGAGATGATCGTGAAGGCAGACGTGGACAAGATCGCCTTTACCGGCTCGACGATCGTGGGGCGCCGCATCCGCGAGGCCACCGCCGGGTCGGGCAAGGCCCTCACGCTCGAGCTGGGCGGCAAGTCGCCCTACATCGTCTTTGACGATGCCGACATCGACAGTGCCATCGAAGGTCTGGTCGATGCGATCTGGTTCAACCAGGGCCAGGTCTGCTGCGCGGGCTCGCGCCTGCTGGTGCAGGAGGGCATCGCCGAGCGGTTCTATGCCAAGCTGCGCGCCCGCATGGACACGCTGCGCATCGGCAACCCGCTGGACAAATGCATCGACGTGGGCGCCGTGGTGGACCCGGTGCAGCTGCAGACCATCAAGTCGATGGTCGAGGGCAACGCGGTAGGCCAGGTTTACCAACCCGCCTGTGAGTTGCCCGCGAACGGCTGCTACTACCCGCCAACGCTGATCACCGGACTCGAGACCTCGGACCCGCTGATGCAGGAGGAGATATTCGGTCCGGTTCTGGTCTCATCAACCTTCCGCACCCCGGCCGAGGCGGTCGAGCTGGCCAACAACACCCGTTACGGGCTGGCGGCCACGGTCTGGACCGAGAACGTCAACCTTGCGCTGGACATCGCACCCAAGCTGGTCGCGGGCGTGGTCTGGGTCAATGCCACCAACCTGTTCGACGCGGCCGCGGGCTTTGGCGGCGTGCGCGAAAGCGGCTTTGGCCGTGAAGGCGGCTGGGAAGGGCTGAGCGCCTATTCCAAGCCCAAGGGCAAAGCCAAGCCGCTGGCCAAGATCGAACCTATTGTGGGCGAAGGCGGCCCAGTCGATCCGGTCGACCGCACGGCCAAACTGTATGTCGGCGGCAAGCAGGCGCGGCCCGATGGCGGCTATTCCCGCTCGGTCTGGGGCAAGGCGGGGCTGCTGGGCCATGTGGGTCTAGCCAACCGCAAGGACGTGCGCAACGCGGTCGAGGCCGCGGCCGGCGCGGCGGGCTGGTCGAAAACCACCGGCCATCTGCGGGCGCAGATCCTGTATTACATCGGTGAGAACCTCTCGGCCCGCGCCGATGAGTTCGCGCATCGCATCGACGCGATGACCGGCCGCAAGGACGGTACGAAAGAGGTCGACGCCGCAATCCAGCGCCTGTTCACCGCAGCCGCCTGGGCCGACAAGTATGACGGCCAGGTGCATGGCGTTCCGATCCGGGGCGTGGCGATTGCGATGAAGGAACCGGTGGGCGTGATCGGCGCGCTTTGCGCTGACGAAGCGCCGCTGCTGGGTCTGGTCTCGGCCATGGCCCCGGCGATCGCGATGGGCAACCGGGTGGTTCTGGTGGCGTCCGAGCCCTATCCGCTGGCGGCGACCGATTTCTATCAGGTACTGGACACCTCGGACGTGCCCGCAGGCGTGGTCAACATCCTGACCGGCAGTCATGAGGAACTGGCCAAACCGCTGGCCTCGCATCTGAACGTGGATGCGGTCTGGTCCTTCTCGTCGTCGGACCTGTCAGCACAGATCGAGGTCGTCTCGGCCGGGAACCTGAAACGGACCTGGGTCAATAACGCGACGGCATTCGATTGGGGCATGGACCACACCCGCCGCTTCCTGCAGGCTGCGACCGAGATCAAGAACATCTGGGTGCCCTACGGCGAGTAGGGCCCCTCCAAAGCGGGAGGCTCTACATGGACTTTGCAGGAAAGACGGTCATCGTCATCGGCGGGACCAGCGGTATCAATAGGGGCATCGCCGAGGCCTTCGCGGCCTCGGGCGCCAAACTGGCCGTGGCCAGCCGCTCGCAGGAGAAGGTGGACGACACCATCGCCGCGCTGAAGGCAGCCGGCGCGGCCGAGACCATCGGCGCGGCCTTCGACGTGCGTGATGCCGAGGCGGTCGCCGCGGGGCTGGAACAGTTCCACGCGGCGCTCGGTGATTTCGACGTGCTGGTTTCGGGGGCGGCGGGCAACTTCCCGGCGCTGATGGCGGAGATGTCGGTCAACGCCTTCCGCACCGTGGTCGAGATCGACCTGATGGGTACTGTGCATGTGCTGAAAGGCGCCTATCCCTATCTGAAACGGCCCGGCGGCAACATCATCAACATCTCGGCCCCGCAATCCTATCTGCCCTACGAGGGCCAGGCCCATGTCTGCGCGGCCAAAGCGGGGGTCGATCAGATCACCCGCACCCTGTCGATGGAATGGGGCGTGGAAGGCATCCGGGTGAACTCGGTGGTGCCGGGTTTCATCGAAGGCACCGAGGGCGCCAAGCGTCTGGCCCCCACCCCCGACGCGGGCGAGCAGCTGCGCCGAGACGTGCCGTTGGGCCGCTGGGGCACGCCTCAGGACGTGGCCAACGCCTGCCTGTTCCTGGCCTCGGACATGGCCAGCTATATAAGCGGCACGGTTCTGGCCGTGGACGGGGCGCTGTACCAGCGCGGCTCGGGTCAGTTCGGCCAGATGATGGGGCAGATGCTGCGCAGCATGAAAAAGGGGTGATCCGCGTCCGACAGGCTCGGCCGGCCTTGCCGAACACAGGCAGGGCTGTAGCCGCTTGGCAAACCGCCCCTACTGCAACTGCAGGATATCCGGGATGCAGAGCTTTCTTTGTGCCGGCATCTGGTCTGCACCATCCGACCGCTTCAGCCTTTTCGGGCCGTCCTTGACTTTGACCTTGGGCTCAGCGAGCGCGCCCTTCAGTGTCACTGGCCACGGGCTGCGCGCAAGTGGCTCGCCAATCTTTCTTGGCTGGATGTTCAGGTCCAACACCTTGTCCGTCAGGTCGACAGCGCCAAAGACAACGACCTGAACATGATCTGTTTCCAGCGTCGTCTGTTTCGTCTCAATTTTTCCGTTGGAAATGCTGATCGGAGCGCGCAGGCACACGATTGGCGCCACTTTCTGTTTTTCCTTGGTAAATACCCACGGAAGAATACCCAGCCCGGCCAGATCCAGAAGCTGGGTTTCGATCGAACCGTCGCGCATTGAAACCGTGGCATTGCCACTCATGCTGCCGACGAATTGCTTGACGGTATCCGTGCCCCCCGTAACCGAGAAATCTGCGTACACCGTGCCGCTGGCGCCTTTCTTGAAGTTCAGGTTTTGCAGAAGGTCATCCAACTGCCATCCGCCCGCCTTTCCGGTCAGGGTCAGCAGATGTGCCTCATTCGAAAGATCCATTTGCCCGCTGACGTCGAAATGACCACCTCCGTATTCAAACTTCAGAGGTCCGGCCCGTAGCTCGTTTTCGTCCAGAGTCAGTTCGCTCTGCAGGCTGCTGATGCCCTTTGCACCCTCAATGTGACGCAGGTCTATGTCGACATCTACATTCACACCCGACAGCAAAATGGCCCGCCCGATGGGTTTGAGGGTCACATCCCTCAACGGACCTGTGTCACCGTCGCCTTGCTCGGCATCTTCCTGCTCCGGCGGTGAACCACCTATCTTGCGCAGTTGGGCGGCCGCCTGAACGATGGTCCGGATTTGATCGATTTTTATCAGATCGCTCTCGATCGACCCCTGCAGCACGGGATCGCTTTTTGCGTCATCAAGATCCGCCGCGATTTTCAAGACCGACTCGGAAACCTCGACATTGGCGTTGGCATTCCAATCGGTGCCTTCACTTACCAGGTCGATTTCAAGATGGGCCCGACCGGTGTCCACCGGCTCCAGCGACAAGGCCTTCAGAAGATCTGCGCCCGACGGAACATCCACGTCGATTGCCAGATCCAGATTCTCGAACTTGAGGACATTTTCTACGGTTCCGTGCACCTCCAGGCTCCAGACCTCGGTTTCGCTTGTCTGACCATCCAGATTGGTCAAAGCAAGCTGTTCGATGTTTCCGTTCAAATGAAAGTCTCCCGAAAACCTGCCCAGCTGGTCATCGGGGCCCAGCAGTTCGGGCGAGATCAGACTGCTTGCCGGAATATCAATCAAACCCTCGGCGGATACGCCCTGCAACTGCAACGCATCCTCGACCGAACCGGTCAGAATGATAAAAGGATCGGCGGGGTTTCCGATCCTCAAATTGATGTTGCCCACGCTCAGGGCACCTTCGGGCGTTCTGGCAAGCTCGGAGAATTTGATCGGCGGCGGGCCCTCACCAGAGGTGTCCAGCGTGAAACCGTTCGTCTTGATGACCATCTGCCGTTGCGGGACCTGTCCCGGGACACTGTCGATGACCATATCCACGGCAATAAGCTTGAGGTCATACCGCGAGGCAGCCGGAGCCGGCTCGGCATCCTCAGGATACAGGCGAATGCGGGTCGTCAGAGAAACATCTTCCGGATTGCCCAATTTCCCGATTTGTCCGGTGACGGAAAGGCTTTGGCCACCATCCAGCTCGGCCAGAACAGACAGGTCATCAACCCGTGCGACGCCGTCTGCCAGTTTGAATGTTGCACCAACATTGCCCGAACCCTCCAACACGCGGTTTAGTTTCAAGACATCGAGCAGTTGACCCAACTGATCGACCTCGAGGGTCGCCTTGACCTGAAGGCCGGTCTCCACAGGAATCTGTTGGGCTTCGACCGAAATCTGATCAAAGTTCAATGCCACTTGGAACGGGTCCTGGGGCGGGAACGTGCCCTTCAAGTCAAAACTCTGACCGTTGAGCGACCCCGTTCCGACCGCCGAGGCAACACCGGTTTCGGCATCGCGCTGCAAAACCAGTTCTGGAAGCTGCAAGTCCAGTCCAATGCCGTTCAGGTCGTTCTGATAGAGTACGGTGACATCCTTCAGGTCGATCGTACGATCCGTCAGAATTCCGGCCAAAGGCTGGGTCGGACGTTCCGAAGTCTTGTCGGTTTCGGTCCCGGTGCGCGAAAAGGACTGCCAGTTGGTCACGCCTTCTTCGTCTGTGATCAGGTTCAGATGAACCCCAGACACTGAAAGATTGCTCACCGACAGCTTGCTGTTCCACAGGTCCCGTGCAGATACTTCGAACTCGATCTGATCGATCGCCGCCAGATCCGCCTCGGCCTTGGGCGTAGCGGGCAATACCAGTCCAGCTGCTGATACCTGCAACTGACGGCCAAGGCCCAAACGCACCTCATCCTCAATCAACACCTGCTGACCCAGCTTCTTTGAGATCAGGTTCTCAACGAAACTGGTCCGCACCGACGAAAACAAAGCGGAAGACAGAAACAACCAAGCCGCGGCAAAAACCACAAGCGCGACCGCGCAACAGATCAAGACACCTTTGACAATTATTCGCACGTTATCCCTCAGCGTCCCGATTCAGCATGTGATTACCCTAGAGCATTTATCCATCATGTTAATGGAATACATGTTTCGCGCGCCTTCTGAGGCCACGAGATTGCCGTTGCCCGGGCCAACTCACCCTTTGGATTCACACAATCATCCAATTACTGCTATACGTGAATTCTTTTGCGAATGAGGGCATGATGAATTCACTGACCAGAATAACGCGTGGGATAGGTGTCGCTTTCAAGGACGGCAGAGTGAAAGGCATACTCGCCTTCACCGTCGGAATGATCCTTTGGGCGTCCGTGTTCTACCATTTTGTCGAAGGGTGGAGCTGGTTGGACTCCGTCTATTTTTCCGTAGTGACGATCTCGACCGTGGGTTTTGGCGACTTTTCTCCCGAAACCGCTGCGGGCAAGATCTTTACGATGGCGTACATAATCGTCGGTCTGGGTATCTTCGTCACCGCCGCGACGACCGTGGCCGACACGATCCTGTCCCAGGAGGATGAGACCCCGAAAAAATAGGCTCTGGCAAGGTGAGCCACTGCGTGCTTTGCGCCCCACGATCCGCTTGCAAATTTGGGGCTGAGTCAACCATCGCACTGCTGGGCATCCCCTAAAAGCTCAAAAAATATACATATTTGCTTTTTTGAGTGTAACATACGGAAAAACATACCAGGGGGATGGAATGGAAAAGACTCAGGACGCAAAGATTGTCGACCTTGCGATAAGGTTACTGTTTCTCGGGCTGTTTCTCTACAGCGCCTTGGTCATGGTTGCCCCGCTTGCAAGCGTCGTCATCTGGGCCACAATTCTCTGCGTCGCGCTTTATCCCGCCTTCGATTGGCTTCAGTCCAAGCTGGGAGGACGGAAGAAGCTGGCAACGACGATCCTGGTTTTGCTGGGTCTGGTTCTCACATTGGGGCCGGTAGCAACGGCGGTATCTGGGGCTGCGGAACTGGGGTCCGAGTTTGCCGAGCAAGCTGACAAGGGCGAGTTGAAGATACCGCCGGCGCCGGAAGGCCTGAAGGATCTGCCTCTGGTCGGTGCCAAGCTTGCCGATGCCTGGGGCATGTTTGAACGGAACTTGGATGGTGCGCTTGCAAAATACGGCCCGCAAATCCTCGAGATCACCAAATCGCTCTTTGGCAAAGTCCTGGGGATCGGAATCGGGCTTCTCGGCCTTGCGCTGTCGGTGTTGATCATGGGCGCCCTGTTCAGCCCCGGACCGGATCTGGTGCAGGGCCTTCAGCGCTTTGCCAACCGCGTCTTTGCGCCACGCGGCGGCGAATTCGTCACTCTGGCTGGGGCCACGATCCGGAACGTCACCAAGGGAGTAATCGGGGTTGCCGCCATTCAGGCCGTCGTTGTCTGGGTCCTGTTGGCGCTGTTCGGGATATCCTCGGCCGCGACGCTGGCGTTCATCTGCCTGATACTCTCGATCATCCAGATCGGCCCCGGCCTCGTTCTTCTGCCGCTGGTCATCTATGCATGGAGTTCCATGTCCGGCGGTGCGGCGCTGATCTTCACCGTTCTGGCCATTCCCGTCAGCATAATGGACAGCTTCCTGCGGCCGGTTTTCATTTCAAAAGGCCTGGAGACCCCGATGCTCGTGATCCTCATCGGGGTGCTGGGCGGGATGATGGCCTATGGCCTGATCGGCATCTTCATGGGTCCGGTCTTGTTCGCCGTCTTCTACGAGTTGTTCAAGGTCTGGATCGACGCCTCACCAGCGACCGATGACACCGCCGAGGGAGCCGCAAAATGAGGAAGACGATCTGGACGACACTGGCCGTCATTCTCATCTTCCTCATCTGGTATCTGGTTGCCGACCGCAAGACGCCGTTCACCGGGAACGCACGGGTAAAGGCCGTGGCGACCCAAATCGTTCCGCAGGTCACGGGAACCGTGATCGAGGTATTGGTAGAAAACGGGCAGGTCGTCTCGGCCGGCGATCTGCTGGTTCGGATCGACCCGAGACCCTACGAGATTGATCGCGACAGAGCCCAGGCCGACCTTGAGGCGGCCACTCAGGAGGTCGGCGCATCCTCGGCCGAGGTAAGTGCGGCGCAAGCCAAGTTGGCCCGCGCGCAGAGCGATCTGGATACGATGCGCATTCAGACGGAGCGGGTCTTCGCGCTCGAGAAGAAAGGGCTGATTGCCATCTCGAAAGCCGACGATGCCCGAGGCCAGCTGGCCGAGTCCGAGGCGAACTATGAAAACGCCAAAGCAGATCTGGAGAAGGCCAAGCAAAGGCTTGGGGACGAAGGGAATGAGAATCCCAAAATCCAACGTGCCTTGGCGGCTTTGGCCGATGCCGAGCTCAATCTGGAATGGACCGAACTGCGCGCGCCGGCTACGGGCGTCATATCCAACTTGTTGATTGCACCCGGCACATACGCCCGGTCCGGCCAGGATCTGCTGACGTTTCTTGATGCGACGGACGTGTGGATCGAGGCGTATTTCACCGAGAACAATCTGGGGCGCGCCACCGTCGGGTCTCCGGTGGATGTCGTGCTGGATATGCACCCCGGTCAGATCATCCCGGGCAAAATCGAAAGCTTCAGCGCGGCGGTCTCGCTGAGTGGCGGCGACACACCCGGACAATTGGCAAGCCCGCCGAGCACCAAAGGCTTTCTGCGCGAACCTGAACGGTTTCCCGTGCGCATCATACTGCCGGGCTACGAGGCCGGAAGCGCGGAAGACGACCTGAGGTTTCAGTTGAACGGTCAGGCGGATGTCATCATGTACCTCAGCGACAACGGGATACTGAACGCGGTCGGTCGGACATACATTCGTTTGGTTTCGATCTTTTCTTATGCGTACTGAGGACAGACACGCCGTTTACAGACTTGCACTGGGTGTGACCGGCGTCTTTTCTCTGGGGCTTTTCCTTGGGTGGCCATTGGCGGTTGTTGGCGCGGTGTTCACCGCGCTCTTCCTTCAGGCACCTACCGCGTTGCCCCTGGCCGCGTTTGCGAAACTGTTCGTTTTCTCGATTGCGTTGATGTTCGTTTCTTTCCTGCTCTCATCGGTTTTCGCGCCCTATCCGGTCGTGTTTCTGATACTGGTGGCGATCGGGATAATCCTGTCCTTCATATGGTCCGTGTCAGGCGCCGGTGTCCTGCCGGGCGTCATCGCCCTGATGGGGGCGCTGATGATCCCCAACCTCGTTCTGCAATCTCCGGATCTGGCGCTGGTGCTTGTATTCTGGATCCCGCTGAACCTGTTGTTTGCCGGTTTCGTATCGACGTTGATGTTCACGCTTATTCCGGCCGCCCCCCAGAACGCCACGCAGGGCAAAGCCGGATCCGCCGCTGACTTTGACAAGCATCGGCGCATCGTCAGAATGTCTCTTGTCACGGTTCCTTTCGCCCTGGCATTTTTTGTGTCTGGGGCGTCTGCCCTGCTGGTTCTGTTCTTTGTGGCTCTTCTCAGCCAGCAGCTCGCTGCGATGCCTGCCGCCGGCAAAGCCGTGGCCAAGGCGATGCTGACGGCAAACCTGCTCGGCGCAGCTGCGTCCATCATCTGCTACGAAGTCAACGTCATCGCGCCGGTCATTCTCACGCCGATCCTGCTGTGCTTTTTCGCCTGTGTGACGCTTGGCGCGCTCGGCAAATCCCAGATCCCGCTGGCCGCCGCCGCCGGATCGGCCCTGACGACGGTCCTGATTGTCTACGGCGGGTCGATTTCACCGTTTTCGGACGAGGCCGATGTCAAAAGCATCACTCGCGTTCTGCAAGTCGCAAGCGCGGCCCTGTTCGTCATCATAGCCTACGTGGTCGTGGATGAGTTCTGGCCGGAAAAGAAACGCGAAAACCCGGTGAATGCATGACGCAGCCGCCAACTTTGGCGCCCGAGGCAAATTGGACTGGCGTCAAAGTTGCAGGGGCGGCCCCAGAAACTCGATCTGCCATTTCTCGGAGAATGCATTCAGCACGTCCCGGTCGGGAACTCCGTCTGCCATGATGTCTCCCAGCCCGTTGAAGAAGGCGACCGTGTCGAAGGATGGCAGTATCATGACCAGTTGCCGCGCTGGCCCGTCGGAAAGATTGCGAAATGCGTGCGCGGCGCCCCCGGGGATCGTTACGACGTCGCCTGTTTCTGCAACAAAACGCTTTCCATCGCACTCGTAGAGATACCGCCCGTCCAAAACGCGAAAGATCTCAGTTTGTGGGTGACGGTGCAGAGGCGGGCCAGACCCCGGTTCATTTATTGTCTCTATGACCGAGATATTATCGTCGGTGGTGTCGTACGGTATCCGGACAAACTACTGCAGTCCGATCGCCGGGACGTGGATGGGAGGGTCGGTCAACTTCGAATGCCAGAACTGATAGGGCAACAAGGACCCCTCCTTCCTTACCCGCGAAAATAGTTCCGCTTCATGATGACATTTGTCCATCAAGTGAAACAAGCCCGACGGCGGACCCGCATGACCGTGAAGGCCATGCGGGTTTCACGGAACAGATGCCGGATACGCGGACGATCCAGAGGTTGCGGACGCTTCCGGTTCAAGGGACCCGGGGCGAGCGGCGCTGAATGATTGCTCGTCGGGAGTTCTGCAAAACGCCTGCCGACTGCCGGCCCTTCGCGTCAGTTCGTGGTCTCAAGCCCCTCGGGTTTGCCCACAACCACGAAATGCAGCCCGTCCGGGTCCAGCAGCTCGGCCGCGACGCGGTTCACCTCGTCCAGCGTAACCGCGTTCACCTTGTCGTTTCGGGTCGCGATGTAGTCGATCGGAAGCTCTTCCATCTGCATGCCCACCATGATGCCCGCTATCTGGGCATTGCCGTCAAAGCGCAACGGATAAGCGCCGGTCAGATAGGTCTTGGCGTCGTCCAGCTCTTTCTGGGTTACGCCTTCGGTCGCCGCGCGCCGCCATTCGTCGCGAATTACCTCGATAGCCTGCCCGATCCGGTCATTGGCCGAGGATACCGACCCCAGATAGACCGAGGCCAGATCCTTGGGCACCAGATAGGTCCCGACGCCATAGGTCAGGCCGCGTTTTTCGCGCACTTCCTGCATCAGGCGGCTTTCAAAGCCGCCGCCGCCGAGGATGTGGTTCAGGATGTAGGCTGCAAAGAAATCCGGATCGTCGCGGTCGATACCCTTCTGGCCGAACAGCGCCACCGATTGCGGCGTGTCGAACTCGACCACCGTGACGCCACCGGGAATCGTCACCTCTGCATTCCCGGGAATCGGTTTGCCCGTTTCGGACAGGTCCGACAGCAGATTGTCCAGCAACGCACCCAACTCTTCGGGTGTGATGTCGCCCACTGCGCCCACATACAGACGGTCCTTGGCGAAGACGCCTTTGTATGCGTCGATGATGTCGTCACGGGTCAGGGCCGATACGCTGTCGATCGAGCCTTTGCCGTTGGATCCATACGGATGATCGCCATAGGCCATTTTGGCGAATGCCTCACCCGCGATGTCATTGGGGTCGGTCTGTTCCGAGCGCAGCCCGGACAGGACCTGCGCCCGAACCCGGTCGATCGCGTCCTGATCAAAGCGTGGTTGCTGGATTGTGGTGCGCAGCAGGTCAACGGCGTCGTCCCGGTTTTCAGTCAGGAACTGGGCCGAGATCGCAACACTGTCATCGGTGGCCCTGTATCCGATCGACGCCGCCAGGGATTCCAGCGCCCGCGCATAGGTGCGAGAATCCATGTCGCCCGCGCCTTCTTCGAGAAGGCCGCTCATCAGATAGACCGCGCCGCGTTTGTCGGGATCGTCCAGTGACGTGCCCCCGCGGAACCGCAGTTCCAGCGCAGTGAACGGGATCGAGTGATCCTCGACCAGCCAGGCCCGGATGCCGCCGGGAGAGGTGACCTCCTGAATCTTGATCTCGGCCCAGGCAGGCAGAGCGATCAGCAGGGCGATCAAGGGGGCAAGGAAACGGATCATTGGGTCACCTCGTCATCACGCATCAGCCAGCCGGTGACAGACGCTTCGGGCTGAAGCACCTCGCGCGCGGCGGCGATGATTTCTTCGCCGGTGACGGCCTGCAAGATGTCGGGCCAGGCCTGCACGTCCTCGACCGTCAGGCCGCTGGTCAGCGCCCGACCATAGCGGTTGCCGATTCCATCGACGTTGTCTCGGGCATAGACCTGTGCGGCGCGTAGCTGCATCTTGATCCGGTCCAGATCATCCGGGTTGACGCCTTCTGCGATGAAATCGACCACCGCCTGATCCATCGCATCCTCGGCCTCTTGCAGCGACACGCCTTCAGCCGGAACAACGATCAGATCAAAGGTCGTGTCATCCAACGACACCCCACGATAAAACGCCCCGGCATATACAGCCAGTTTCTGCTCAAGCTGCAGTTTCTCGTTCAGGTAGGACGTGGTGCTGCCGCCCAGCAGTTCGGCCAGCAAGAACAACGCGGCAGCCTTTTCCTGTGCACCGGCATCACGCTCGGGCGCGAGGTAGCTGCGCTGAACATATGGTTGCGAAACCCGCGCATCCTTGAAGGTCAGACGCCGCTCGGCGGTCTGCGGCGGTTCCTGCGATCGGACCCGTTCAGGCAGGTCCGGGTTGGCGGGGATCACGCCATAATACGTCTCGGCCAAGGCTTTGACCTCGTCCGGGTCCACATCGCCGGTCACCACCAGGATCGCATTGTTGGGCGCATAATAGGTCTGGTAGAAGGACAGCGCGTCCTCCATGTCCAAGGTCTCCATCTCGTGCTTCCAGCCGATCACCGGAACGCCGTAGCGGTGGTTGAGATACTGCGCCGCGCTCATCTGTTCGCCGAACAGGGCACGGGGGTTGTTCTCGGTGCGCTGGTTGCGTTCCTCCAGGATCACGTCGCGCTCGGTGGCGATGTCGCTCTCGGTCAGCCGGATGTTGCGCATCCGGTCGGCCTCCATCTTCATCATCAACTCCAGCCGGTCGGCCGCGACGCGCTGGAAATAGGCTGTGTAGTCATACGAGGTGAAAGCGTTGTCGTTGCCCCCATTGGCCGCAACGGTGGCCGAAAGCTCGCCCGCCGCCATCGTATCGGTGGCCTTGAACAAAAGATGCTCGAGGAAATGCGCCACACCTGACGACCCGATCGGCTCGTCCGCCGATCCGGCCCGATACCAGACCATATGCTGAACCACGGGCGCACGGTGATCTTCGACCACGACGACATCCATGCCGTTGTCCAGGGTAAAGGTAGTGACGGCCTCGTGCCCGGTTTCGGCCAAAACCGGGGTTGCGGTCATCAAAGCGGCGCAAAACGCCAAGGCCCGAGCCATGGGGCATCCTCCGTTTCGTTACGGTGTTCAAACTACGGTGACGCCGAACGGGTTCAAGAGCGATGACGGAAAGTTAAGAATTATTCATCCGGCGGCGACGAGGGTGTTTCCACGCCCTGTCTGCGCAAAGCTTCGGTCTGCACCTGGGGATCGATGGAATTGCGCTTGTAGACCTGCGAATAGCGGTCCACCTTGAACAGGCGCAACCGCGTCCACCGGCTTTGACGCTTGCGGAAATCCGCATCTTCCTGCGCCAGAACCTGGCGGGTGTTGGGGGAAACGCCATAGCGGCTGGAAGCCGTCACCAGCGCCCCGTCCGACGACGGAATACCAGTGCCGGGGTTCAGCGCCCCGGGATTGCCACCCAACGCAGCCACGGCATCGGCATTCGGGTTCGGGTCGGTCAGGTTCGCGCCACCCGGCGTCGGCGCGGGCAGGAACGCATAATCTTTGGGCTGGGTCAGTGGCTTGACCGGCATGACCGAAAACTCGTCAGGCCCGGGCCCTGGCGCTTCGAGATGGCGCAGGCCGATATCGGAACATCCTGCGACCGCAGCAGCAAGTGTCAGAGCAATAATGGCGCGCGGCATCCGCATCTTGGTCTCCAGCCTGTTTCAGGCGCTTTTATCGCATAACATCCGGCGCGTCACGAGGGCTTTTTGCCTTCGAACAGCACCAACCCGAGGGCACCCGCGAAAATGAACACGTCGGCGAGGTTGAAGACGAACGGGTTGTTGATGCCACAGCAGGACATGTTCAGGAAATCCAGAACGTATCCATAAAGCACCCGGTCAACCACGTTCCCCAACGCTCCGCCGATCAGCAATCCGCCGAAAACCAGCATCCGCCTTGATGCGGCCGTACGCCAGAGCCAGACGAAAACGCCGATGCTGATGGCCAGCGAAATAGCGATGAGAAACCAGCGCGCGGCTTCGGAATTGCCCTGAAACAGGCCGAAATTGATGCCGCGGTTCTCGCCGTACCGAAAGGTCAGCAGCGGCGGCAGCACGTCGATGCCGCCGGGCTGGTCGGCCACGCGCAACACGTGGACCACCAGGTACTTGCTGAGCTGGTCGATCACAAATGCGGCCAGCCCGGCCCAGAGCAGAACCCGGGTCCGCATCAGTGACGGAAATGCCGCATGCCGGTGAACACCATGGCCAGACCGGCTTCGTCGGCGGCGGCGATCACCTCGTCATCGCGCATCGACCCGCCCGGCTGGATCACGCAGGTCGCGCCTGCGGCGGCGGCCTCCATCAGCCCGTCGGGGAAGGGAAAGAACGCGTCCGAGGCTACGGCCGACCCGATGGTCAGCGGCTCGGGCAGGCCCAGACTTTCAGCCATACGCTCGGCCTTTTTGGCGGCGATCAGGGCGGAGTCCACTCGACTCATCTGACCGGCGCCGACGCCCACCGTGGCCTCGTTCTTGACGTAGACGATGGCGTTCGACTTGACGTGCTTGGCCACTTTCCAGGCAAACAGCAGATCGCGCATCTGCTCAGGCGTGGGGGCCAGCTTGGTTACGACCTTGAGGTCATCCATCTCGATATGCCCGTTGTCTTTGTCCTGCACCAGCAGCCCGCCGGCCACCTGGCGCACGGTCTTGCCGCCGGCGCGCACGTCGGGCAGCGCTTCGGTGGTCAGCAGGCGCAGGTTCTTTTTGGCGGCAAAGATCGCCTTGGCCTCGTCGGTGGCGCCGGGGGCGATCACGACCTCGGTGAAGATGCCGGTGATTTCGCGCGCGGTTTCCGCGTCCAGCGGCCGGTTCAGCGCCACGATCCCGCCAAAGGCCGAGGTCCGGTCGCAGTCGAACGCCGCCTTGTATGCCTCGAGCAACGTGGCGCCCGTTGCAACGCCGCAGGGATTCGCGTGCTTGATGATAGCGCAGGCGGCGCTGTCACGCGGGTCGAACTCGGCCACCAGTTCAAAGGCGGCGTCGGTGTCGTTGATGTTGTTGTAGCTCAGCTCCTTGCCCTGATGCTGAACGGCTGTGGCGACACCGGGACGGCCCGAGCCATCGACATAGAACGCCGCCTGCTGGTGGCTGTTCTCGCCATAGCGCAGGGGTTGTTTCAGCTCGCCTGCGAACACGCGGCGCTTGGGGGTGTCGATTTGCAGTGCATCGGCCAGCCAGCTGGACACGGCCGCGTCATAGGCTCCGGTGCGGGCATAAGCCTTCTGCGCCAGCCACTGGCGGAAGCCCAGCGACGTCTTGCCGTAGTTTTCCTCGAGCTGATCCAGCAGGGCCGAGTAGTCTTCGACATCCACCACCACGTTGACGAAGGTGTGGTTCTTGGCCGCGGCGCGGATCATCGCGGGACCGCCGATGTCGATGTTTTCGATGCATTCGTCATAGCCCGCGCCCTTGGCCACCGTTTCCTCGAACGGGTAGAGGTTGACCACCAGCAGGTCGATCGGGCCGATGCCATGCTCCTGCATCGCCGCCACATGGGCGTCATTGTCGCGCAGCGCCAGCAGGCCACCATGCACCATCGGGTGCAGCGTCTTGACCCGGCCATCCATCATCTCGGGGAACCCCGTGACCTCGCTGACATCCTTGACCGCAAGCCCCGCATTACGCAGCGCCTTGGCGGTGCCGCCGGTCGACAGCAGCTCGACCCCGCGGTCGGCCAGGGCCTTGCCCAGATCGATCAATCCGGTCTTGTCGGAAACGGAAAGCAACGCGCGGCGCACGGGGTGAAGGTCGGTCATGGGTCCAAAGATCCTTTTGGCTCAGTCGAAATCGGGCTCGTCCCGGTGCACGTCGCGCACGGCATAGGCTGTATCCTGCGCCTTGCTCAGCGTCCACCGGATGCGCGTCGCATACTCGATTGCGCGGCCGGATAGAACGATCTGTTTTGTCGCGCGGGGCTTCAGACGGCCTTTTTCCAGATAAACGCTTGGCTCAAGAGACAATTTTCCGGCGCCGTCATGGCGAAAAACCCAGATCTCGCCGCTTTTGAGCGCCATCGACACCGCAGACCCCCCCAGATCCAGCGCTGCGTCCACGTCCGGATGCAGGTGAAACCGGATGTCAAAACCGATCCCTGACAGCTTGGATGCGTCAACCGCCCGGTCGAACTGGCGTTTTGCCTTGTCGGTGGCCGTCAGAAGGATGTCTTCACCTGTTACCTCGCGCCCGTCAAAGCGCAGCTCGATCGTACGGGCATGGGTAAGTCCGAACACCTTGGCGTACCCATCATGGCCCGCCATCACGCGCGCGCCTTCGAACGAATCCTCGAACTCTACCGGCACCTCGCTCGGGCCATCCACCAGCGCTTCGTTCGCGGTTCCCTTGGTCGGGGCAGCCAACCGGGCGCTGGAGTATCCATCCAGGCAAAGGGTCGAGTGCGAAGGCGTGGCCCGCCCGGCCCGGCGCCACTCCAACCCGAAGCTTTCGCCCGAACCGCAGTTGACGATCAATGGCCGACGACCCGAGGTCAGCTCGAAAGCCAGCGTCGAGGCGTGCGCCATGTACGAGGCCGCCCCTTTGGCCGGGGGTGCTGCGTCGATGATCACCGTGGTGCGGGCGGCGGCCAGACGGGCATAGCCCATGGTCAGACCTTTGACGGGTTTGGGCTTGACCCCGCTTTGGGCCAGCGCCTGTTCCAACCGGCCTTCTATACCGCGGCCACCGCCGTGAAACCGGGCCAACCCGCCGTCTGCATGACGCAGGCTGCGCAGGGTCGGGGCAATCCGTTTGATTGCTGCCGTCTGAGCGGCGGGCGTACCGCGCCCCACTTCGCTGAGCGCGGCGGATGTCCAGGCCAGTAGGGTAAAGACCTCGAGCAGTTCCTCCGGATTCCGCGTGGGAATGCCGCCTTGGGCGTCGATCTGAGCCTCGCATTCCCGCGCCAAAGCCCGAACGGCCGGGTCCGAGATGTCTTCCATTCCCTCCAGCGCCAAACCGGCCTGAACCAGGCCGGCCAGCGCCTCGAAACGGGGCAGCCCCGGTGTCGCCGCGTGCCAGCGTTTGGACAGGAACCAGGTCTGTTGTGACAGAGACCGGAAAAACAGGCGGCTATGGGCCTCGTCCATACCGCGCAGCAGGAACAGCGCGTGATTGATCCAGCGGATCAGGCGGCGTCCGGTCAGGTCCGGAGCCCAGCCCGGACCCTGCCCCTTGCCGTGGGTTTCGATCCAGCCCCAGACCCAGCGTTGCGCCTTTTCCCGTGCCGCGGCATCACCCACCGCGGCCAGATCGTCCAGCCAGGCAAACCCGTGGCGTTCAGCATCGAATGCGGCGTTGGGGGCCACGACCTCCCACAAGCCCGTGTCCGGGGCTTCGACAAGGTAACCGGCAAACAATAGATTTCCCGCCACCAGTTGCCGCCCGCGCGCAAATGAACCGACGGTGCGCGGCTCGGGCTGACCGACAAAGCCGCTGACGGGTTTCCGGCGCTGGCTGAGGCGCGCGTAGAGACGGTTCTGAAACCGCACCCATCGGTTGGCCATGGTGTCCGAATTCGACATGACGTGTGTTGCTCTGCCCCTGCCGCTCTGCTGGCGTTTGAACCAACGATAGCCGGGCCGGTTCGTCAAGTCATCGAAAAGCGACCGGTCAGGCCGATTTGTTCAGGCAGGCGATATAAAACCCGTCCATTCCGCCCAGATCGGCCCAAAAATCGGGACGCAGGCGCAGCCCGCCTTCCTCGGTCAGCCAGTCGGGCTGAACGCCGGGCACCTGCAGCGCGGCGCGGTCCACCTGCATGTCGGGATGTTGCGGCAGAGCCTCTTCGATCTGCACTTCGCCTTCGTCGGGCAGCAGCGAGCAGGTGCAATAGACCAACCGCCCGCCGGGTTCCAGCAGGGTCCAGGCATGGGCCAGCATCCGGGCCTGCAACTCGATCAGCCCACCGAATTCGGAGCCGTCCTTGGCAAAGGGCAGATCCGGGTGACGCCGGATGGTGCCGGTCGCCGAACAGGGAGCGTCCAGCAGGATCGCGTCGTACTGGCCCTGGTGGTCCAGCGCGTCACCGGCGACCACCCGGGCCGACAGACCGGTCCGTTCGAGGTTTTCCCGCACCCGCGCCAGCCGGCCTTCGGAAATGTCCAGCGCGGTGACCTCAGCCCCCTCCGCCGCCAGTTGCAGCGTCTTGCCGCCGGGCGCGGCGCACATGTCCAGAACCCGCTCGCCGGTCCGGGGCGCCAGAATCCGCGCTGGCAGGGCGGCGGCGGCATCCTGCACCCACCAGTCTCCGGCCGCATAGCCCGGCAGGGCCGAGACCTGACCCGCGTCAGTAACCCTCACCGAGCCGGTCGGCAGTTCGGTGCCCATTGGGATCGCTGCGCCGGGTTTTGGCGTCAGGTCCAGCGGTGCGCCGGCGAAATGGGCCTGCTCCATGCCCTTGACCGCCTCCGCGCCCCAGGCGGCGATCAGCGGCTCGCGCAGCCAGTCCGGCAGGCGCGGCACCCGCATCTTCGGCCAGGCCTCGGGGCCTTCGGCGGCGATCTTGCGCAGAACCGCGTTGACCAGCCCCTTGAGCCGCCCGTGCTTGCGCGAGCGGCCGACGATCTCGACCATCGCGTTCACGACGCCATGCGCAGCCTCGCCCTGGCACAGTTCGACCGTTCCCAGACGCAGCGCGTTTTGGACGGTCAGCGCCGGTGCGCGCCGCAGATGCCCCTCCAGCAGGCGGTCTGCGCGTTCAAGCCCGCGCAGGGTCTCCAGCGTCAAGCGCTGCGCCCGGGCGCGGTCTTCGGGGGCCAGGCGGTCCAGCGCCCCGGCCGCGAGGCATTCGGACAGCAAGCGCCCCTCGCCCAGGATCTGATCCAGCAGATAGATGGCGCTGCGCCGCGCCGCAGTCGGGGTGTTGGTCATGAAACCGCCTTTGCAATGTTTTCGCCCGCATTGCCATCAGCGGACGAGGGCGTATATCAAGGCCATGCACGGAAAGGAACCCGATGTCATGAGCGACGACCGCACAGACCTGCCGCCCGCCGCCCGGCGCGCCCTGGCCGAGGCCGAAGAGCGCCGGCGCAAGGCTGAAGCCGAGGCCAAACCCCTGCCCAAGGAGCTGGGCGGACGCGACGGCCTCGATCCCGCGCGCTATGGCGATTGGGAGAAGAAGGGCATCGCGATCGATTTCTGACCGCTCAGACCGCCGCGCGCAGGGCCTGCAGGAAATCGCCGATCAGGGCCTGCTGCTTTTTCGACTGCGCCCGGTCCCGCGGCCAGGTCAGCCAGTATCCGTCGCGGGTTTTCAAATCGGGACGCCCCAGCCGGATCAGACGGCCCGAGGCCAGATCTGCCGAGGCCAGAGCGACCGACCCCAAGGCGACCCCCAGCCCCTGCCGCGCCGCGCCAAGGGCGTGTTCCATCGAATCAAAGCTCAGACCGGTGCGTGGCAGATCCGTGTCGCCCGTCTTCTGCATCCAGTCCTGCCAGCCGGGCCGTTCGCCGCGTAGGTCGATCACCGGCGCGCCCCAGCTGACGCCCGGCGCCGCCATCGGGGTCAGAACCTCGGGCGCGATCAGGTCGGCGGTGCGCCCCGGCCAGCTGCCGCGCCCATAGCGGATCTGAAGCCAGGTCCGCTCGTCCTCCAGCGAGGACCGCCGCGCCACCGAATCCGTGGTGACCTGCACCTCGGGCCGCAGGGCGCGAAAGGCCCCCAGGCTGGGCAGCACGAGTGCCTGGATATGCGAAGACAGCCCGGCCACCCGCAACGCGCGCGGGGCGGTGCCGAACAGATCCTCGGTGTTGCGTTCCAACGCCCGCAGGCTGTCCTGCACCAGCGGCAGATAGCTTTCGCCCTCGACCGTCAGCGACACGCCGCGCGCTTCGCGCACGAACAGGGACCGGCCCAGCCAGGATTCCAGATTGGCGATGCGCTGGCTGACTGCCGCCTGGGTCAGGCCGAACTCGCGCGCCGCGGCCGAAAATCCGCCCAGCCGCCCGGCCGCCTCGAACACTCGCAGCCAGTCCAGCGGGGGCAGGCCGACCTTTTTCTTGCTCATTAGATTTTCCAACTCTCAGATGGAACAAGCCTTAATTGTCGTAATGACATATCCCGCGTATCTCCTCAATCAAAGCCCGCGCTGAACAGGAGAGCCCCATGCTGCGCCACGCCACCCATGACCCGGCGGTCGTTTCGGTTGAGTTCGAAGACGGCACACGCGCCCGTTTCCACGCCATCTGGCTGCGCGACAATGCGCTGGACCCGCAGACGCGCGACCCCGGCAACGGCCAGCGTCTGATCACGATCGGCGACATTCCGGCGGGGATCGCGATCCAGGCGGCCGAGGTGGCGGGCGGCGACCTGCAGGTGACCTTCGCCCCCGAAGACAAGACCGTCACCTTCCCCGCAAACTGGTTGGCCGCGCATGTCTATGATCGGGACCAGACCCGCCAGATGGGCTGGCTGTCGCCGGGTATCACCACCTGGGACGGCGGGTTCGCAGCCCCGGCTGGCGACTGGACGCAGGTGCATGAAAACCCCGCCGCCAAGCGCGACTGGCTGGCGGCGGTCGCCGAATACGGCTTTGCCATGCTGACCGGCGGCCCGACCGAGTCCGGTTCGCTGCTGAAGGTCGCCGATCTGTTCGGGTATGTGCGCGAGACCAACTATGGCCCCTATTTCGAGGTGCGGACCGAGGTGAACCCGACCAACCTAGCCTATACCGGCCTTGGCCTGCAGGCGCACACCGACAACCCCTATCGCGACCCGGTCCCCACGCTGCAGATCCTCTATTGCCTGGAAAACAGCGCCGAGGGCGGGGAGTCGATCGTGGTCGACGGCTTTCGCGCGGCCCAGCGCCTGCGCGACGAAAACCCCGAGGGCTTTGCCCTGCTGGCCGGCTATCCCGCGCGGTTCGAATACCGCGGTTCGGACGGGGTCTGCCTGCGCGCGCGCCGCCCGATGATCGAGCTGTCGCCCGATGGCGAATTGATCGGCATCCGCTTCAACAACCGGTCCTCGGCCCCGTTCGTTGATGTGCCCTTCGACCGGATGGAGGCCTATTACGCCGCCTACCGCCGTTTGGGCGAGATCATCGACGACCCGACCTTGGGCGTGGCGTTCAAGCTGGAACCGGGCGAAAGCTTCATCGTCGACAACACCCGCGTCCTGCATGCGCGTCTGGGATATTCGGGTGCCGGGTCGCGCTGGCTGCAGGGATGCTATGCCGACAAGGACGGGCTGCTGTCGACTCTGGCCGCGATGCGGATGGCGCAACCGGAGGCGGCGGAATGAAACCCGATTTCCAGACCCTGACCCGCGACAACATCGTGGCCTTCATCGCCGATATCTTCGACCGGCGCGGAGGCGAGGAATACCTGGGCGAGCCGGTCACCATGGCCCAGCACATGCTGCAGGGCGCCACCATCGCCGAGCAGAACGGCATGCCCGAAGAGATCATCGTGGGCGCTCTGCTGCACGATATCGGGCATTTCACCTCGGAATTCGGCACCTACCACCCCGACGACACCGAGGACCGCCACCACGAGGATGCCGGCGCCGAGGTGCTGGAGCGGTTCTTTCCGTCGGTCATCACCGATTGCTGCCGCTATCACGTCGCGGCCAAGCGGTACCTGTGCGCAACCAGGCCCGAGTATTTCAACCGCCTGTCGGCGGCCTCGGTCCATACGCTGGAATTGCAGGGCGGCCCGATGAGCGCCGAGGAAGTCGCCGCATTCGAGGCCAACCCGAACCTGAAGGAAATCATCCAGGTCCGGTATCTGGACGAGGCAGGCAAACGGCCCGACATGGACACCCCCGGCTTCGACCATTTCGCACCGATGGTTCAGCGCATGGTCGACCGGCATCTGGGCGAGGGTTAAAGCCCCAGCACATCCACCATGTCATATTGGCCGGGGGCCTTGCCCTGCCCCCACAGCGCCGCCTTCAGCGCGCCTCGGGCAAAGATCGCCCGGTCGGTCGCCACGTGGCGCAGCACGATCCGTTCGCCCGGCGCCGCGAACAGCACGTCGTGTTCGCCAACGATGTCGCCACCGCGGATGGCGTGGAAGCCGATATGGCCCCGCTGCCGGGCGCCGGTGATCCCGTCGCGGCCCCGGTCAGCGACATCGGCCAGTTGCACGCCCCGCCCCTCGGCCGCGGCCTCGCCCAGCATCAGCGCCGTGCCCGAGGGCGCATCGACCTTGTGATGGTGATGCGCCTCGATCACCTCGATGTCGAAATCCTCGTCCAGCGCGGCGGCGACCTTCTTGGTCAGCTGCACCAGCAGGTTCACGCCCAGGCTCATGTTTCCGGCCCGCACGATCACCGCATGGCGCGCGGCGGGTTCCAGCGCGGCGATCTGTTCGTCGCTCATGCCGGTGGTGCCGATCACATGCACGCAGCGCGCCTGCGCCGCCAGCGCGGCGAACTCCAGCGTCGCCTCGGGCGCGGTGAAGTCGATCACCGCCTGGGCCTGGGCAAAAGCCTCGAGCGGATCGTCGGTGACGGTCACGCCCAGCGGCTGGCCGCCCATCGCGGTGCCTACGTCCTCGCCGATCCAGTCATGGCCCGTGCGCTCGACCGCACCGACCAGCCGCGCCTGTTCGCTGTCGGTGATGGTCTTGATCAGCATCTGCCCCATCCGGCCCGAAGCCCCGGTCACGACGATTCCCGGAATATGCGTCATTGCGCTGGTCCTTCTTCTGAAATTCGGCTCAAAGCCTCCTACCCGGTTCGGGGCCGCTTGGCAAAGCCCCGCTTTGCGCTTAGATCGGGGACATGGCTAAGAACAAATTCCACGACGGCCCCGGCCCCTCGCAACGGCAGCTTCGCGTCGGCGAACTGATCCGCCGCACCCTGTCCGAGGTGCTGGCGCGCGGCGACGTGCACGACCCCGACCTGAACCGCCTGTCGATCACCGTGGGCGAAGTGCGCACCTCGCCCGACCTCAAGATCGCCACCGCCTACGTGCTGCCGCTGGGCGGCAAGGGGCAGGACACCGTGATCGAGCTGCTGGCCCGCAACAAGGGCGAGCTGCGCCGCATGGTCGGCAAGAAGGTCGGCCTGAAATTCGCCCCCGACCTGCGCTTCCGGCTGGACGAAACGTTCGACCGCATGGACGACACACGCCGGATGTTCGAACAGGACGCCGTGCGCCGGGACCTGGACGAGTGATCCGCAGGACCGCCGCTTTGATCGCATTGCTCTGGGCCGGACAGGCCGGTGCGGTGACCTGCGAGCGCGTGGCACACGAAGACCGGCGCTATACCGTGTGCGAGGTCGACGCCACCACCGAGGACCTGCGCCTGTTCCTGTATGACGAAGCGGGCCAAGTGCTGGGCCACTTCTCGTCGGTGAACGAGGAACTGGCCGATGCGGGCCAACGCCTGAGCTTTGCGATGAATGCCGGCATGTATCACGAGGACCGCTCGCCCGTGGGCCACTATGTCGAAGACGGGCAGGAACTCATGCGCGTGATTCCCAACGCCGGACCCGGCAATTTCGGCCTGCTGCCCAACGGGGTGTTCTGCATCCGCGAAGGCCGTGCCGACGTGTTCGAGACGCTGGACTATCTAGATCGCAAGCCCGACTGCCGCTTTGCCACCCAATCCGGCCCGATGCTGGTGATCGACGGCGAATTGCATCCGCGGTTTCTAAAGGATTCGACCTCGCGCTATGTGCGCAACGGGGTGGGCACCAGCGCCGATGGCAGCCGTGCGGTATTCGTGATTTCCGAAGATTACGTCACCTTCCACGAGTTCGGCCGCCTGTTCCGCGACGTTCTGAACACGCCCAACGCGCTATTTTTCGACGGCAACATCTCGCGCATGTATGATCGGGCGGCGAACCGATCGGACGTGGGATTCTCGCTGGGGCCGATCGTCGGCGTGGTCGAGGACATCCCGGCAAATTGACAGCGCCGGACCGATCCGCTAGGTCGCGCGCCTCAGCAGAATTCTAGGTGCATCATGGGACGCAAACGCAAGGGTCGTGACATTTCCGGTTGGCTGGTGGTCGACAAGCCGGCAGGCATGACCTCGACCGCCGTGGTCAACAAGGTCCGCTGGGCGCTGGACGCCAAAAAGGCGGGCCATGCCGGCACGCTCGACCCCGAAGCCACCGGCGTTCTGGCCGTCGCTTTGGGCGAGGCCACCAAGACCGTTCCCTACATCACCGATGCGCTCAAGGCCTATACCTTTACCGTGCGGCTGGGTCAGGCCACCAATACCGACGATGCCGAGGGCGAAGTGATCGCGGAAAGCGACCTGCGCCCCACCGATGACGAGATCAAGCAGGCTCTGCTGCCCTTCGTGGGCGAGATCATGCAGGTGCCGCCCAAGTTCTCGGCGGTCAAGATCGACGGTCAGCGCGCCTACAAGCTGGCCCGCGAAGGCGAGGATGTCGAACTGGCCGCCCGGCCCCTGTGGGTCGAGGAACTGGTGCTGGTCGACCGGCCCGACCCCGACCATGTCGTGCTGGAAATGACCTGCGGCAAGGGTGGCTATGTCCGCTCGATCGCGCGCGACCTGGGTGCGGCGCTGGACTGCCATGGCCACGTCAAGGAGCTGCGCCGGATCTGGTCCGGCCCGTTCGAGGCCGAGGACGGCCTGAGCATCGAGCAGATCGACGAGATGGCGAAAACCCCGGCGCTGGATGAGCACCTGCGCCCGCTGGAAGAAGGGCTGGCCGACCTGCCCGAGCTGAAATGCACCCCCGAAGGCGCCACCCGCCTACGCAACGGCAACCCCGGCATGGTTCTAGCCGGCGACGTGGAATACGGCGACGAGGCCTGGGCATCGTTCGACGGCAAGGCCGTGGCGGTGGGGGTCTACAAATCCGGTGAACTGCACCCCAGCCGGGTGTTCGCCGGTTAGGTCCCGTGCTAAGCGAAGGCGCATGATCACCCGGTCCCACACCAAGGGCGACGCGCCCTCGACAGCCGTCTATTCCGACTGCGAACGCTATCGCTACAGCCTGACCCGCATCTGGGATCCGGCCGGGCGCCGGGCGCTGTTCGTGATGCTGAACCCTTCGACCGCGACCGAGGTGCAGAATGACCCGACCGTCGAGCGTTGCGAGCGGCGCGCGCGGGCCTTGGGGTTCGGGGCGTTCCAGGTGACCAACATCTTTGCCTGGCGCGACACCGACCCGCGCAAGATGCGCGCGGCGGCCGACCCGGTGGGGCCCGAGAACGACGCTGCCATTCTGGCCGGCGTGGACTGGGCCGATCAGGTGATCGCCGCCTGGGGCACCCATGGCGCGCATCTGGATCGCGGCCCGGCGGTCGAGCGCCTGCTGCGCGGCACCGGCCAGCCGCTGTTCCACCTGGGGCTCAGCAAGGCAGGCCACCCCAAGCATCCGCTCTACATCGCGTATACCCAGCAACCCGAACCGTGGAACCGGTGACAAAGGGTTAACCACAGACTCAGGTTGGCTTTGACCAACCCTCTGGCGACATGGGATATTTTACACTCGGGGCGGCACGCTTTCGGAGGGTTTCCATGTTTCTGCTCGGATTGTTCGGCCTGGCCGCAATGGGCGGCGCAGCATACGCGATCAGCGACGTATTCTCGGGGGATGAGGACGAGGACAACGACGATGTCATCGAAGAAGATGCCGTCGAAGACATTCCCGAAGGAAATCTGCTTGAGATTGACGATTCTTTCGAAGACCCGGCCGAGGCCGAGGATGCGTCCACCGGAACCATACTTTCGGACGTAGACGGAAACCTGGTCATCGCCGGCGGACCGGGCGTGGACAATCTGAGCGGGGTCGAGGGCAACGATCAGATCAACGGCTATGACGGCGATGACATTATCGATGGTGGCGCCGGAAATGATACGTTGTTCGGCGCTGACGGGGATGACACGCTGAACGGAAACACTGGCAATGATGTTCTGCACGGTGGCAACGGTCACGATGACCTCTCGGGGAATGCCGGTGACGACATATTGTACGGCCATGCCGGCGACGACCAGTTGGTTGGTGGCGAAGGCGATGACGATCTGTACGGCGGTCAGGGCAACGATGACCTTGCCGGGGGTGAGGGCGAAGACGCGCTGCAAGGCGGCGACGGCGAAGACATGCTCGCCGGCGGCGCAGGGGCAGACACGCTGTTCGGCGGTGATGGCGACGACACTCTGACCGGCCGGGACGATGGCGAGACGCCCGCCAGCGATTTTCTGAACGGCGGCGCGGGGGACGACACGATCCGGGCCGGTGCCGGAGATGTCGTCACCGGCGGTCAGGGAGCGGACCAGATCGCCATCGATGGAACGGGCACCGGGAAGGAAGTCAGCATCGTGGATTTCACCCCCGGAGAAGACAAGCTGCTGATCGAATGGAACGGCCCTGACGCGCCCGAAATCGGGATCGAACAAGACGCGGACAACGCCGATCTGACGCGCGTTCTGGTCAACGGGCGTGAGGTGGCCTATCTGTTCGGCGCCCAAGGTCTTGGGCCCGAGGATATTCAACTGACTCCGGGTCTGGACCCGACCCTGACCAGCCCCATGGGCTGAGATACGCAGAATCCCTTTGCCATTTATTCCAATTGCGCCTATACGCGCCCATCCGCATCGGAATCGGTGCGGTTTTCTCCATGGGCCTGCGCTGGACGACATCCCGGCCTGCGCCATCAACTCTAACCTTCGAAGGAGACCCCGATGTCGATCACTGCTGAAGAAAAAGCACGCGTTATGAAAGAATTCGCAACCAAGGACGGCGACACCGGTTCGCCGGAAGTCCAGGTTGCTATCCTGACCTCGCGCATCAACACCCTGACCGAGCACTTCAAGACCCACAAGAAAGACAATCACGGCCGCCGTGGTCTTCTGAAGATGGTCGCCCAGCGCCGCAAGCTGCTGGACTACCTGAAGGGCAAGGAAGAAGCGCGCTACCAGGACCTGATCAAAAAGCTGGGCATCCGCCGCTAAGCGCGGACTACACCGCTTTCAAGTTCGAGACGCCCGCCATATGGCGGGCGTTTTTTGTCAGAGGAGCGCGGTGTTCAATCCAGCGCGTTCTTGTAGACCACACCGTCTTTCATGATCAGGTCGAAGTACTCGCCCGGATTCCCAACCAACTCAAGGTTTTCAAGCGGATTGCCGTCGACGAGGATCAGGTCGGCATAGGCACCCTCTTTGATGACCCCCAGCGGGCCGTCTTGATACGGGTGCCGGGGGCCGCTCAGTTCCAGCAACCGGGCGTTTTCAGAAGTGGCGATTTTCAACACTTCATACGGGGTGAACCATTCGCCCAATCGCACCAGATAAAGGCTTTGTTGATACGCCTTGGAGGCGTCCAGAAGCTGGTCGGTCCCAAAGGCCAGGTTCACCCCCACCTCTTTGGCCATCGGGTACAGGTTCGCAACGGCATCTGTGACCTGCTTGTATTTTGCCGCGCTGACCGGGCTGTCCCAGACCATGTCCTCTTCTTTCATGGTCTGGGGGCTTAGCCATGCCCCTTTTTCTTTCATGAGCTCGAGCGTTTCACGAGACGCGAAGAAACCATGCTCGATGCTCATGACGCCGGCTTCGACTGAGGTGCGAATCCCGCGGTCCGTCATTACATGGGCCAGTACGTAAGTATTGAAGTTCGCAGCTTCTTCGACGACCGCTTCGATCTCATCAACAGAGTATTCGCTCACATCCAGCGGATCATACTGTGAGGATACGCCACCGCCCGTGGTTATTTTGACTTGGGAGGCACCGTACTTGAGAATCTCGCGGGTCCTTTTGCGAACCTCGGGGACCCCATCGGCCACCATCGCCATCATGTTCTTTTCCCAATAACTCAACTCGGAAGTCGAGTTTCTTGGGTTCTCCAACAAACTGTGGAAATCGGCATGACCCGATGTTTGGCTCATGAACGGCCCCGAAGGCAGAATGCGGTGCCCAGGGTATTCGCCGGAATCGATCAGTCTCTTGATTGCAAATGGATTGCCGCCGGGATCGCGCACTGTTGTGAAGCCGCGCATCAGGGTTTCCTTTGCCCCTGTCATCGAACGAATGGCCACTTCCGACATATCGCCTTGATTGAAGATCAAGACGGTTGCTGGGGTATACGCATATGTCGTGTGCCAGTGTACATCGATCAGACCCGGGATCAGGGTGCGTCCACCGCCGTCGATCACCGTTGCTCCTTCGGCCGAGATCGGGTCTGCCGACACAGCTGCAATCAGGTTGCCCTCGATCAGAACATTCGCGTTCTCGATGCGCCCGTCGTTGACGCCATCAAATACATGCACATTGGTGATCAGGGTCTGAGCCGGGTCTTGCTGCGCGGAAACCGAGGTGGCGGCAAGCAGCGCCACCAAAAGATGAATACGCATGAAGTATCTCCTGTCAAACATCGCCATCTTAGCAAATAATCCGATTTGTACATGCGGAATTTTACTCAAAAACATGCATCCTGAACGTATCCTCGAAACAACCCAAAGGCGTACAGAATGATAGCTCTGATCCTCAATGCCTACCGACTGCTGAAGGCGATCGTCCGATCGTGGGATGATCCGCATTTTCGGGGTGGTTTGCTGCTATGCGGGCTTATTCTACTGTCCGGCACGTTGTTCTACAGCAGCGTCGAGGGCTGGCATTGGGTGGACGCGCTGTATTTCAGCGCGACCACATTATCGACGGTCGGGTTCGGCGATCTGTCCCCGGCGACCAAGATCGGCAAGGTCTTCACCGTGATCTACATTTTTGTTGGAGTCGGCGTGTTCATCGCAATGTTCATTCAATTTGCGAAGGCTTTGTTGCGAGATCCTGAATAGAGACTTCCGACCCGGGTCAAACCTTTGGAACTATGACTGGGTCCGGTTAAACCGAAAAAACGCCCGCCGAATGGCGGGCGTTCATTGGCCGTCGAGGGCGGCTCAGATCTTGGCGCGCTCAGACTTCAGCGCCAGCCACAGACAGTAGCACATGATCAGCACCACAAGCGTGAACGGGATGCCGGTTGACACCGCCGCCCCTTGCAGCGCGGCAAGCCCGCCACCCAGCAGCAGCGCGATCGCGACCAGACCTTCCAGCGTGCACCAGAACACACGCTGCACCACCGGGGCGTCCATCTTGCCGCCGGCGGTGATCGTATCGATCACCAGAGACCCCGAGTCGGACGAGGTGACAAAGAAGACCACGATCAGAATCAGCGCGATCGGAGCCACGATGCCGTAGAGCGGAAGCTCTTTCAGGAAGCCGAACAGCGCGCCTTCGGGGGCATAGCTGTCGATCACCGTGGCCTTGACGCCCTCGGCGCCGCCGACGTTCAGCATGTCGATGGCCGCGCCACCAAAGGTGGACATCCACAGCGCACAGACCGCCGTAGGTGCCAGCAACGCGCAGATCACGAATTCACGCACCGTGCGCCCCTTGGAGATGCGGGCGATGAACATGCCCACGAAAGGCGACCACGCGATCCACCAGGCCCAGTAGAAGGTTGTCCAACCGTGGAAGAAGCTGGTGTCTTCCCGCCCGAACGGGTTCGACAAAGCCGGCAGCAGCCTGACGTAGTCGGTCATCACGCTGAAATAGCGCGAGATCGCCGTGCCGATCCCGGTCACTGCGATCACGAACAGGAACAGGCCCACGGCCATGATCATGTTGATCTCGCTGAGCCGCTTCACGCCCGCGTCCATGCCCATCAGCACCGAGCCCAGCGCGATCATCGTGATACCGATGATCAGCAAGACGACGACGGTTGGGCTGGGTTCGATGCCGAACACCTCGTAGAGACCGGCGGCAACCTGTTGCGCGCCCAGCCCCAGCGATGTGGTCAGGCCGAACAGGGTGGCAAACACCGCCAGCGTGTCGATCGCATGGCCCCACCAGCCCCAGACACGCTCGCCCAGCAACGGGTAGAAGGCCGAGCGCAGGGTCAGCGGCAGGCCGAGATTGTAGCTGAAGATCGCGAGGCTCAGGCCCACGGCGGCGTAGACCGCCCAGCCCTCCAGCCCCCAGTGGTGGATGGTACCTACAACACCAATGTATTCATTGCCCGGCACCGCGATGTCGATGCCCAAAGGACGGGCGCCGCCATCCTCGGCGAAATTGTAGTAGACCGGCTCTAACACGCCGAAAAACAGCAATCCGATGCCGATCCCGGCCGCGAACATCATCGCAATCCAGCCGGCATAGGAGTAATCGGGCTTGGCGTCTTTGCCGCCGATGCGCACCTTGCCCACCGGCAGAACGATCAAGGCCAGGCAGAACAGCGTGATTGCATCCACGGACAGGACGAGGAACCAGTCGAAGGTGCTGGTCAGCCACGGCCGCAGCCAACCGAAGAACGTTGCTGCGGCCTCTTGATTGGCGAGAGCGATCAGCACGAAGGCAAAGATCAGGATGCTTGAGATAAGAAAAACCGGGTTGTGAATATCCAGCCCGAATGGGCGAACATTGTCCTGCCCCAGCTCGTATTCCGTTTCGAAATCATAGATCCGCGGATCCGGATCCAGCATTTTCTTGGTCTGAGACATGTGGCCGTCCCTTTCGTTCGCGCGAATTGCAAACGCCAAGGTATTCGGCCGTCGGACGACAGTGAGTAGTCTTACCCCCTTGGCGCCTTTTCGTCGTCTGGACCGCGGGTTCCGTGGTAAGAGGCTACACTGCAATCACTTTTTCACAAAATGCATTCGCCTACGGGAATATGTCTGCGCATGGCCAGCGATGGCCTGACCGAGGTCGAGAGGACGGGGTCGCATTAGTTTCGCGGCTTTCCTACCACCGTCGCAGCCCGGAGTTTCTCTCCAGCCTCTGCCGCGCCGATTTCCGATCTGCATATCCTCGATGACGAGCGATAGTCCTGTTTGCGAGCGGGTGCACGCCAGATGCTATGCGGGCTTACGCATCGGAACGTTCGCGGTGTCGGCTGACGCGAAGGCGAACCACGGCAGATGCAGGACCGTGTGCCTTCTGCGGCCTTATCCCTTTCAATCCGACGCAATCTCATGTATGCGCGCGGTATCTGAGACGTTGTGCCCTGACCCCGGCACTCGAATGGAAGATAAATTGGGGTCGGCGGCAATGGGGCCGCCACGCAAAACGGGAGACCCGCAGGGGCGGGAGTGCTCCCATCTAGGATACGCATATGTTTGATGTAACGAAGAAATCGATGCAGTGGGGCGAGGAAACGCTCACACTGGAAACCGGCAAGGTTGCCCGTCAGGCTGACGGCAGCGTGATTGCCACGCTGGGCGAAACCAGCGTCATGGCCAACGTGACCTTTGCCCGGGAGCAGAAGCCCGGTCAGGACTTTTTCCCGCTGACCGTGCACTATCAGGAAAAATACTATGCCGCCGGCAAGGTGCCGGGTGGCTTCTTCAAGCGCGAGGCCCGTCCGACCGAGAAAGAGACGCTGACCGCGCGCCTGATCGACCGTCCGATCCGTCCGCTGTTCGTTGACGGGTTCAAGAACGAAGTTCTGGTGATGTGCACCGTGCTGAGCCACGATCTTGTCAACGACCCCGATATCGTGGCGATGATCGCCGCATCGGCGGCCCTGACCATCTCGGGCGCGCCCTTCCGCGGACCGATCGCTGGTGCCCGCGTTGGTTTCGTGGATGGCGAGTACGTCCTGAACCCGACCGTTGACGACATGCAGGACCTGCGCCTGAACCCTGAACAGCGTCTGGATCTGGTTGTTGCCGGCACCAAAGACGCCGTGATGATGGTGGAGTCGGAAGCCTACGAGCTGACCGAAGCCGAGATGCTGGGTGCCGTGACCTTCGCACACGAACAGATCCAGCCGGTGATCGACCTGATCATCTCGCTGGCCGAAGACGCCGCGAAAGAGCCCTTTGCCTTCGAAGCCCCCGACTACTCGGAGCTGTACGCTGCCGTGAAAGCTGCCGGTGAAGAGCAGATGCGTGCCGCATTCGCAATCACCGACAAGCAAGAGCGCACCGCAGCCGTCGCTGCCGCGCGCGAGGCCATCAAGGCCGCTCTGACCGAAGAGCAGCTTGAGGACTCGAACCTGGGTTCGGCGATGAAAAAGCTCGAAGCCAGCATCCTGCGCGGCGACGTGGTGAAGGGCGGCAAGCGGATCGACGGTCGTTCGACCACCGACGTGCGCCCGATCGTGGCCGAAACCGGCCTGCTGCCGCGGACCCATGGTTCGGCCCTGTTCACCCGTGGTGAAACCCAGGCGCTGGCCGTGACGACGCTGGGCACTGGTGACGACGAGCAGTTCATCGACGCGCTGCACGGCAACTTCAAATCGAACTTCCTGCTGCACTACAACTTCCCGCCCTACTCGGTCGGCGAAGTGGGCCGCGTTGGTTCGCCCGGTCGCCGCGAAATCGGCCACGGCAAGCTGGCATGGCGCGCCCTGCAGGCGGTTCTGCCGGCTCCGACCGATTTCCCCTACACCATCCGCGTGGTGTCCGAGATCACCGAGTCGAACGGCTCGTCCTCGATGGCATCGGTCTGCGGCGGTTCGCTGTCGATGATGGATGCGGGCGTTCCGCTCAAGGCTCCGGTGGCCGGTGTGGCCATGGGTCTGATCCTGGAAGACGACGGCGACTATGCCGTTCTGACCGACATCCTGGGTGACGAAGACCACCTGGGCGACATGGACTTCAAAGTGGCGGGTACCGAAAACGGCATCACCTCGCTGCAGATGGACATCAAGGTTGCGGGCATCACGCCCGAGATCATGGAGAAAGCCCTGGCTCAGGCCAAGGACGGCCGTCTGCACATCCTGAACGAGATGAGCAAGGCGCTGAGCGAGACTGCCGAGTTCTCGATCCACGCACCGCGCATCGAGACCATGCAGATCCCGACCGACAAGATCCGCGAAGTGATCGGCTCGGGCGGCAAGGTGATCCGCGAGATCGTGGAAACCAGCGGCGCCAAGGTCGACATCAACGATGACGGCATCATCAAGATCGCATCGCCCGATGGTGAGTCGATCAAGAAAGCCTACGAGATGATCCACTCGATCGTGGCTGAGCCGGAAGAAGGTCAGATCTATACCGGCAAGGTCGTGAAAATCGTCGATTTCGGCGCCTTCGTGAACTTCTTCGGCAAGCGTGACGGTCTGGTCCACGTGTCTCAGATCGAAAACCGTCGCCTGAACCACCCTTCGGACGTTCTGAAGGAAGGCCAGGAAGTGAAGGTCAAACTTCTGGGCTTCGACGATCGCGGCAAGGTCCGCCTGTCGATGAAATGCGTCGATCAGGAAACCGGCGAAGAGATCGTGCCCGAGAAGAAAGAAAAGAAAGAGGAAGGCGCGGAATAATCCGCCCTGCCCCTTGCTTGATCCAAGACCCCGGTTCCGGCCGGGGTCTTTTTTGTTTTACCGAGGCCTTTCCCGGGCGGCGCCCCTGTTCTATGCACGACACCATGCGATCCTTCGTCATCCATATGTCCTCCAGCACCGCGCGCCGACCCAATGCCGAGCAGCTCTGCGCCGACCTGCCCAATGCCGAACTGATCGAAGCGGTCAACGGGCGCGATCCGGCGCAGATTGCTGGGGTCACGCTGCACCCGGGCAACCTGCATCGCCCACGCTACCCGTTCACCCTGCGCCCGGCCGAGATCGGCGTGTTCGAAAGCCACCGCCGGATCTGGCGCAAGATGGTCGACGAGGGGATCGATCTGGCGATCACCGCCGAGGATGACCTGCGCGTCGATCCCGATCGGATGAACGCTGCACTGGATCTGTTGCGCCCGATCGCGACCCCTGACCACTATATCCGCATCCCGGTCAAGCAGCGCGAAACCGCAGCCCAGACCCTCGCTGAGCATGACGGCCTTCGTCTGATCCTGCCCAAGGTCATCGGACTGCAATGCGTCTGCCAGGTGGTGGGCCGGAAGGCGGCGGAACGTCTGCTGGCGGCCACCGACCGCATTGACCGCCCGGTGGACACGTTCCTGCAGATGCACTGGATCACGGGCCAGCCCGTCCACGCGCTGTTGGGCAGCGGCAACCAGGAAGTGGCCGGTGAAATCGGCGGCTCGACGATCCAGACGAAACCGCCGTTGACCGATAAGCTGACCCGCGAGTTCAAGCGCGCCGCCTATCGCGCGCAACTGCACCTGCATCCGCAGCGCCCCGCCTAGTCGGGCACCGCATCGCCCAGTTCCTCGACCAAGAAATCCATCGCCCGGCGCACCCGCAGCGGCAGATGACGCCGTTCAGGATAGACGATCCAACTCGCGCGGCTTGGATCTTCGTACCCCTGCAGTATCGGCTCCAGCTCAGGGGGGCGCTTCGCGCCCAGAAAAATCTCGGGCGCGTACATGACCCCCAGACCTTGCCGCGCGGCAGAAAGAACGGCGTGCGGGTTGTTGGCCTGCCACCGGCCATGCACCCGAACCTCGATCGGATCGCCCGAGCCGGGGTCGCGGAATACCCACCGGTCATTGTTGGTGATCAGGCACTGATGATGCCGCAGGTCGCCCGGATGGGTCGGCCTCCCGTGCCGGTCGAGATAGCCGCGCGCGGCCACGCAGACCATTCGTCGGGTTGCCAGACGTCGCGCGATCAGCCCGCTTTCGGTCAGCGTGCCGTAGCGGATGGCAAAGTCGAAGCCTTCTTCGGTCAGGTTCAGAAGGCGCGAATTGAAGTCGATGGTGACCGAGAGCTTGGGGTGCAGGCTTGCGAACCGCGCCAAAGCGGGCGCCACGAACTGTTCAGCAAATGGCCCCGCGGCCGAAACGCGAATGCGCCCCGCGATCTGGGCCCGATCCCCTGCCGCCGACTGGTTCGCCTCTTCCAGACCCGCCACAAGCCCGGCCACCCGCGCGTGATAGTCGCGCCCGGCATCGGTCAGGCGCACCACGCGGGTCGAACGCGCCAAAAGCTTGACGCCCAAACGGTCCTCAAGCCGGGCGACCTGCCGCGAGACATGACTGGCCGAAACCCCAAGCCGCCGGGCCGCAGCAGTGAAGCCCCCCGTCTCGACCACCATCAGGAATTCTTCCAGCCCGTCCCACAGCGCCATCTCGCAGCCTCATTATTACCTGTCAGCAATAATGCTTTGCCAAATCCGGCACTAATCAACAAGCGGCAACAGCCATATATCCCGTCACACAAGACACGGGCCGGGTGAACCGGCCGAACGAGGAGAAAACACATGGCTTCGACTGCAAAGAGAATTCTGGTCGTCCTGACATCGCATGACCAGCTGGGCGACACCGGAGAAAAGACCGGGTTCTGGCTCGAGGAGCTGGCCGCTCCGTATTACGTGTTCAAGGATGCCGGGGCCGAATTGACAATGGCCTCGCCCAAAGGTGGCCAGCCGCCGCTGGACCCCAAAAGCAGCGCACCCGACAGCCAGACCGACGACACCCGCCGGTTCGAGGCCGACCCCGAAGCGATGGCGGCATTGGCCAACACGGTCAAACTGTCCGAGGTGAACGCCCAGGACTATGACGCGATCTTCTATCCCGGTGGGCACGGGCCGCTGTGGGACCTTGTGTCAGATGAGAAATCGATTGATCTGATCGAGACGTTCTGGTCGGCGGGGAAACCGGTCAGCGCCGTGTGTCACGCCCCGATCGTTCTGGCGAATGCCAAGGCCGCCGACGGGTCGCCCTTGGTCAAGGGTCGTACCGTCACCGGCTTCACGAATGAAGAAGAAGACGCCGTCGGCCTGACCGAAATCGTGCCCTTGCTGGTCGAGGATACGATGAAAGACAGGGGTGCGCAGTTCAGCAAGGTGGAGCCGTTCCAACCGCATGCCGTGCAGGACGGCAAACTGATTACCGGGCAGAACCCGGCGTCGTCCGCTGCGGTTGCAAGGAAAGTGCTTGAGGCGCTTGAGGCCTGAGGACGTTCAATGCGGTACGGGGCGGGACATGATGTGCCCCGCCCCTTTTGGTGTCAGCTCGGCGCCTTGGTCTTGCGCAGATAGGGGAAGATCGTCTCGAACTCGCCGAACTTCTCCTTGGCTTCGTCATTCGAAACCGACGGCGGGATGATCACGTCTTCGCCCGGCACCCAGTTGGCCGGAGTGGCCACGCCCTTGGCGCTCATCTGCAGGCCGTCCAGCGCGCGCAGAATTTCGGCGAAATTCCGGCCCACGGTCATCGGATAGGTCATCGACAGTTTCAACTGCTTGTCCGGCCCGATGATGAAGACCGAGCGCACCGTGGCGCTGTCCGCCGGGGTTCGGCCGTCGGGCAGATATGCCTCGGCGGGCAGCATGTCGAAGGCCTTGGACACTGCCAGTCCGTCATCGGCGATGATCGGAAAGCCGGGGTTGGCCTTGCCATAGGCCTCGATGTCTTTCTTCCACTTCTTATGGTCCTCGACCCCATCGACCGAAACACCGATCACCTTGGTGTTGCGCTTGGCCCATTCGTCGTTCAACTGCGCCACGGCCGAAAACTCGGTGGTGCAGACTGGAGTGAAATCCTTGGGGTGCGAGAAGAGGATCGCCCAGCTGTCGCCGATCCAGTCGTGGAACTGGATGGTGCCCTGGTCCGTTTCAGCGGTGAAATTGGGGACGGTATCGTTGATGCGCAAACCCATGATGCATCTCCTTTCCTGTGAAAACCCGAGTCGGTTGGTGCAAACCTAATCACTTTGCCCTCAGGTTAAACCATTGATGTGGCACAGGGGCAAAAAACGTGCGATCAATAATTTGATCAAATTTCCAGAATTGCCTTGCCCCAAGGGGGCCGCAGTGACAGAGTGCCCGGGAAAACCGACCGCGCGGTCGAATGAATGCGGATCAAGAGGACACGCCATGATCGAGAAACGCGACTTTTACATCAACGGCCAGTGGGTCGCCCCCAGCCAAGCCAATGATTTCCATGTGATCGACCCCTCGACCGAGGAGCCCTGCACGGTGATTTCTCTGGGCGGTCAGGCCGATACCGACGCGGTCGTGGCGGCGGCCAAGACGGCGCTGCCGGGCTGGATGGCCACGCCGGTCGAAGAGCGCATCGCGCTGGTGGAAAAGCTGATCGAGATCTACCCCACCCGTGCCGAAGACCTCGCGCAGGCGATGTCGATGGAGATGGGCGCACCGATCGACATGTCGCGCACCCAGCAGGTGGGCGCCGGGATATGGCACCTGAAGAATTTCATTCGAGCAGCCAAGAATTTCCAGTTCGAGCGCCCCCTGGGCGACCACGCCCCCAATGATCGGATCATCTACGAGGCAGTCGGCGTCGCCGCGCTGATCACCCCGTGGAACTGGCCGATGAATCAGATCACGCTCAAGGTGGGCGCGGCGGCGATCGCGGGCTGCACCATGGTTCTGAAACCGTCCGAGCAGAGCCCGCTGAACGCGATGATCTTTGCCGAGATGATGCACGAGGCGGGCTTCCCGCCGGGTGTCTTCAACCTGGTGAACGGCGACGGCGTGGGCGTGGGTTCGCAACTGTCGGGGCATCCGGACGTCGACATGGTCAGCTTCACCGGCTCGACCCGTGCGGGCACGGCGATTTCCAAGAACGCCGCCGACACGCTCAAGAAGGTGCATCTGGAACTGGGCGGCAAGGGCGCCAACGTGATCTTTGCCGATGCCGATGACAAGGCGGTCAAGCGCGGCGTGCTGCACATGATGAACAACACCGGCCAGAGCTGCAACGCGCCCAGCCGGATGCTGGTGCAGCGCCCGATCTATGATCAAGCCGTGGAAACCGCGGCCGAGGTCGCCAATAAGGTCACCGTGGGCCCGGCGATGCAGGAAGGCCGCCATATCGGCCCCGTCGTGAACGAGCTGCAATGGACCAAGATCCAGGCCCTGATCACGAAAGGCATCGACGAGGGTGCGCGCCTGGTCGCCGGCGGTCCCGGTCGCCCCGAAGGGTTCAACAAAGGCTATTTCGTGCGCCCCACCGTGTTTGCCGACGCCAACAACCAGATGACCATCGCGCGCGAGGAGATCTTTGGCCCGGTCCTGACGATGATCCCCTTCGACACCGAGGAAGAGGCCATCGAGATCGCCAATGACACGCCATATGGCCTGACCAACTATGTTCAGACACAGGACGGCGCCCGCGCCAACCGCATGGCGCGCAAACTGCGCTCGGGCATGGTCGAGATGAACGGCCAGTCGCGCGCCGCCGGGTCGCCCTTTGGCGGCATGAAACAGTCCGGCAACGGGCGCGAAGGCGGTGTCTGGGGGCTGGAGGACTTTTTGGAGGTCAAGGCCGTCAGCGGCTGGACCCCGGAATAACCCCGGCACAGGAAAGTTCAAAATGCGGGGCAAGGCGCGGACAGGCACCTTGCCCCGTTTGCGTCACGCCGGACGCACCACCAGTTGTGGCTCGCCGTTCGACGTATGGCGAGCTGACCGACCGTCCCAGCCGATCTGACCGCTGACGCGCTGGCGAAAGGCCGAGAAGCTGTCAAAGGTCACCACGTCGACCGGGGTGTCGAACTGCAGGGTGATCCGCCGCTGCGCGCCGTCGCCCAGCATCGTCAGGCCGCGGATTTCCCCGGTGAAGGGCTGGCCCAGATAGGTGCCCCGCACGCGGTCTCCGACCTTCAGGTGCAGCCGGTTTCCGGCCATCGCGTGCAACGTGTTCCAGTCGCGCGCGCCGTGCTGATGGGCGATCATCTCAAGCGATTGCGCATGGCTCAGGGCCACGCCGGCGCCACGCAGTTTCTCGCGCAGGCGTTTGGCCTGCACTTTCAGCTCGCCCACGGGGGCGATGGTTCGGATCTGTGTCATGTCTTGCCTCGTTTCCAGAAACGGGCGCGAGTATTGGACGGGGCTCGCCTTGCCATCCGCGCGCCGGGAAAGGGCAACAGATGTGGTTTGAACCGGGTTTCACCAAAGCCAAAGGGCCGCGAGCGGCAGGAGACCCGAACCTGCGCGCCTTTTGGCAGGCGCGAGACCCCAAGTCAATCAGGCATCGGCCTGCGCCGCCTCGTAGGCCAGCATGGCGCGTTTGACGGGCAACCCCCAGTGATAGCCGCCCAGGCCCCCCGATTTGCGCAGCGCGCGGTGGCAGGGGATCAGCCAACTGACCGGGTTGCGGCCCACCGCCGTGCCCACTGCCCGCACCGCCTGCGGCGTGCCCACGGCCTGCGCGATCTGGGAATAGGTCGTCACCTGGCCCGAGGGGATCTGCATCAGCGCCTCCCACACCTTGATCTGCAAGGGTGAGCCGATCAGGTACAACGGCGTAGGCTCCAGCCGGTCGCTGGCCGCGCCGAAGGCCGACAGGACCCACGGGCGCAGGCGCATCGGATCCTCGACGTATTCCGCCAGGGGCCAGCGCGACAGCATGTCCTGCATCGCGGCCTCTTCGCCGGTCTCGGCGGCAAAGGCCATGCCGCAGATGCCCTTGGCCGTGCCCATCACCAGCGCCGGGCCAAAGGGGCTTTCGAACCAGCCCCAATAGATGGTCAGCCCCGCCCCCTTGCGGGCATATTCGCCGGGGCTCATCGCCTCCCATTTCAGGAACAGGTCATGCAGGCGGCCGCTGCCGGACAGACCGACGCTGTGTGCGGTCTCCAGCGTGGTGAACCGCTCGCGCAGCAGCGCCTTGGCATGGCCCAGCGTCAGATATTGCTGGTAGCGTTTCGGCGACACGCCCGTCCAGCGCGAGAAAAGGCGCTGGAAATGCGCGGGGCTCATGTCCATCTGGCGGGCCAGCTCTTCCAGCGACAGCGACTCACCGCCCTGGTCGATCAGATCGATCGCGCGCCGCATCACGTTGTAGTGGTACCCGGATTCGGATGTCTGGACGTTCATGGCATTCACCTTGCTGTGGCTTGTCCCATCCTAGCCGCGCCGGGCCCGACCGTGCGACCCGAAACTTGCGCATTGGCGGTGCAGCGGGCTTTGGGCTTGTCACCCGGCACCGCGGGCGGCATTAAGGCCCGGATGGCAAAGCAGCTTGATTATCACACGATCCGCGAGATCTTTACCCGGTTCCAGCAGGCCGACCCCGAACCCAAGGGCGAGCTTGAGCACGTGAACGTGTACACGCTTGTCGTCGCCGTGGCGCTGTCGGCGCAGGCGACCGATGCGGGCGTCAACAAGGCCACCCGCGCGCTGTTCAAGATCGCGGACACGCCGCAGAAGATGCTCGACCTCGGCGAAGGGGGGTTGATCGAGCACATCAAGACCATCGGCCTGTTCCGCCAGAAGGCCAAGAACGTCATCAAGATGTCGCGCATCCTGGTCGAGGACTACGGCGGCGAGGTGCCCAATTCGCGCGCGGCGCTGCAATCTCTGCCGGGCGTCGGGCGCAAGACCGCAAACGTCGTTCTGAACATGTGGTGGCGATACCCGGCACAGGCGGTCGACACCCATATCTTTCGCGTCGGCAACCGCACCGGCATCTGCCCCGGCAAGGACGTGGACGCCGTGGAACGCGCCATCGAAGACAATATTCCCGTGGACTTTCAGCTTCACGCCCATCACTGGCTGATCCTGCACGGCCGGTACCACTGCAAGGCGCGCAAGCCGCAATGCGGCACCTGCCTGATCCGCGACCTGTGCCAATTCGAGGACAAGACCCTATGAAAACCTATCACCTGACCGGCATCGGCAACGCCGTTGTGGACGTCATCTCTCAGGCCGACGACAGCTTTCTCGAGATGATGGGAATCGAGAAGGGCATCATGCAGCTGATCGAACGGGAACGCGGCGAGGTGCTGTATGCGGCCATGGAAAACCGGGTGCAGACGCCGGGCGGGTCGGTGGCCAACACCATCGCGGGCGCAGGAGCGCTGGGTCTGGACGCGGCCTTCATCGGGCGGGTGCATGATGATGCGCTGGGCCGGTTCTATGCCGATGCGATGAACGAGGACGGCGTGGATTTCGTGAACCCGCCCGTGCCGGGGGGCGAGCTGCCGACCTCGCGCTCGATGATCTTCGTGTCGCCCGATGGCGAACGGTCGATGAACACCTATCTGGGCATCTCGTCGGAACTGTCCTCGACGGACGTGCCGGCCGAGGTGGCGGGCAACAGCCAGATCATGTTCCTCGAGGGGTATCTGTTCGACAAGGAGAAGGGCAAGACCGCCTTCCTCGAGGCTGCGCGCGACTGTCGCAACGGCGGCGGCAAGACCGGCATCGCCATCTCCGACCCGTTCTGCGTCGAGCGTCATCGCACCGATTTCCTGCTGCTGATCGAACACGAGCTGGATTTCGTGATCGGCAACGAGGCCGAGATCAAATCGCTGTTCGAGACCGACGATTTGGAAGAGGCGCTGCGGCGCACGGCTGCGATCTGCCCGCTGGTGGTCTGCACCCGCTCGGGCGACGGGGTGACGGTTCTGCATGACGGCATCCGCATCGACGTGCCGGTCGAGAAGGTGGTGCCGGTGGACGCCACCGGCGCGGGCGACCAGTTCGCCGCCGGATTCCTGTTCGGCATGGCGACAGGCCGCGACATGGAGACCTGCGCCCGCATCGGCAACGTCTGCGCCCGAGAAGTAATCAGCCATATCGGCCCGCGGCCTGAGGCGAACATGCTGGAACTGCTGCGGGACGAAGGGTTGGTTTGAGCGGGGGCACCCGCTCAAAGGCTCACCGCTTCAAAGGCAGGAACTGGGCAATCAAGCCGTCGGGGTCCCGCCGAATCCAGCAGGTGAGCTTGGGGGTAGTTCGGGTGTTCTCCGGCACCACGCACAGGTTCGCCGTGCTTTGCACACCAAAATTCAGCAACCGGCCATATAGCGCCGGTGGTCGGCCGCCCATTTAACCTGTTCAGTTGAGGGCGCGTGAGTTCCTTACCGGTCTGGCGGGGTCCAGTCCGTCTGGACCGACTCGCGCCGGCTGAGCCGCAGGGCAAGGCCGATGGCCACGCCGACGCCGATGGCCACCGTCAGGTCGATGAAGACGGTCAGCACCATGGTCAGAACCAGCAGCGCCCGGTCGCTGGGTCGGGCGCGGGCGTATTCGCCCCATTTGTGCGGCTCGCTCATGTTCCAGGCCGTGATCATCAGCAGCGCGGCCAATGCCGGCATGGCCAGATAGCCCGCCGCCGGGGCCGCAACCAGCATGATCAGCAGGATCGTCAGCGCGTGGATGATGCCCGCAACCGGCGTCTTGCCGCCCGCCTTGACGTTCGTCGCCGTGCGCGCGATGGCCCCGGTGGCCGGCAACCCTCCGAACAGGGCCGAGGCGATGTTGGCCGCACCCTGCGCCGTCAACTCGGCGTTGGGCCTGTGCTGCCCACCGATCATCCGGTCGGCGACCATGGCCGAAAGCAGCGATTCCACCCCCGCCAGAAAGGCGATCACGACCGCCTAAGGGAACAGCTCGACAAAGCGCGACAGCGAGAGGTCGGGCAGCTGGGGCACAGGCAGGGTCGAGGGCAGATCACCGAACCGCGAATGGATCGTGTCGACCCCCAGCCCCATCAGCGCGACCAGCGCCGAGGCAACGCCGACCGCGATGATCAGCCCCGGAAAACGCGGCGCGATCCGGCGCAGGGCAACGATCAGAACGGCCGCCAGCAGGGCGATTCCCGTGGCCGGCAGGTTCAGCGTGTCGCGCGCGTCCCATAGCGCGGGTACTTTCTCAAGAAATTCGGCGGGCAGATTTTGAATCGACAGGCCGAAGAAATCCTTGATCTGGCTGGTGGCGATGATGACGGCGATGCCGATGGTAAAGCCGTTGACGACGGCCTCGGGCACGAATGAGATCAATCGCCCGGCCCGGAAATAACCCGCGATCAGCAGGATGAACCCTGCCATGAAGGTGGCCATGACCAACCCGTCATATCCGTGTTCGGCAATCACGCCGAACACCACCACGATGAAGGCGCCGGTCGGGCCTCCGATCTGGACCCGGCTGCCCCCCAGCGCCGAAATGACGAACCCCGCGACGATGGCCGTGACCAACCCCTGCGCCGGGTCCGCGCCCGAGGCGATGGCGATCGCCAGGCTCAGCGGCAGGGCCACCATGGCAACCGAAATCCCGGCGATCAGATCCACCGTAAACTGAGCCATGTCATAGGTTTTGAGCGTCGTCAGAATCTTTGGCTGGCGCATGAAATCCACCATCCGCAAAAGGCCGCTACTGCTGCGCGGCCCGGGAAACGCGCCAGATTTGCGCCGATTTATGCACCGGGTCAAGTGCGGCAGGTGTGCGCAGTCGGTGCGCGCGGTCCACCCGGGAACCACCCGCGAAACAGTGTGTTTGTTGACTGTGGCGTTCAGGCAGGCGGCCCACCGATTTTTCTGGCGGGCTTGGCCCGAACGTCGCTATGCTTTGGGCACCAAAAATGGGAGGCTGTCATGAGAGCGCTGCTGTTCACGACGGGATCGCCATTTGCACGGGCGGTCAGGATCGTTCTGGACGAACTTTCGCTGGATTTCGAAAGGCGAGAGGAGATCACCACGCCCAGCGCCGAGCAACGCGCGCAGGCGACTCCGACATTGCAGGTGCCGACATTCTGGGACGGCGATCTCGTGCTGTGGGAAAGCGGCACCATCGTCGAATACCTGCTGGCGACCTATCCGGACAGGCCGGAGGCTGCGCCCAAGCTGGCGCCCTTTGCCTATCGGCCCGGAGACGCGCAGTGGCAGGACAAGCTGGTGTTTTCGACCATCCAGACCTTCGGCAACGCGGCCACGACCATCTCGCAAATGAAATGGTCCGGGGTGAGTGTGGACCAGAACGCGCATCTGCAGCGGTCGGCCGAGAAGCTGGCCCACATCCTGGGATGGCTGGAGGAACGGCTGACCGGGGAGGACGGATTCGTACCCGGCTACCTGTCGATGCAGGACATCTTTCTGGCCGCCCATGTGCGTTTCGTGCAGGCCCGGCCGCTTGGGGTGGATCTGAAGCTGGACCGTTACGGCAAGGTTTCGGCGCTGCTCGACCGGCTGGATGCGCGCGACAGTTTCAAGGCAAACCCGATCTGGTGGTGGGAACCGGGCGTCGTCAGCTATGAGCCCGACAGTACGCCTGTCTATGCAAAACAGAATGCCTGAATCGGGGCCCCGGCGCGGAGTTGCGGCGGCCTGATTTAGCGCAGATACCCACAAAAAGCGTCCATGACGCGCTCGTAGACCTCGCGCTTGAAGGGTACGATCTCGGCGATCAGGTGGTCGGGGTCCTGCCATTTCCAGCGGGTGAACTCGGGGTGGTCGGTCTCGATGTCGATCTGGTCGTCGGTTCCCAGAAACCGCAGCAGGAACCATTTCTGCTCCTGCCCGCGGAAGCGGCCCTTCCAGATCTTGGGCACGATGTCATGCGGCAGGTCATAGGGCAGCCAGCCGTCGGTCTCGGCCACGATTTCCACGAGGTCGGGGGTGACGCCGATTTCCTCCTGCAACTCGCGCAGCGCGGCCTCGCGGGGGGATTCGCCCTCGTCCACGCCGCCTTGGGGCATCTGCCAGGCGTCCTCGAACCGGTCGTTGCGCTGGCCGACAAAAATCTGACCCTGATCGTTCATCAGCATCAGGCCCACGCAGGGGCGGTAGGGCAGTTTGGCGATCTGTTCTGGGGTCATGGGCGGGCCTCGTGATGTGGTTGGCCAAGCTGTAGCAACTGGCAAAGCGGCGGCAAAGGGGGTGACGTCAGGTTTCGCGTGACACCGGCGCGGTGCGGCGCGATTGTCGGCCCCGAATTGAGGGAGAGTTTCAAGATGACTGCGTACCCGAACCTGCTGGCCCCGCTGGATCTGGGCTTCACCACGTTGAAGAACCGGGTCCTGATGGGCTCGATGCATACCGGGCTGGAGGAAACCGGCGACTGGAACCGGGTGGCCGAGTTCTATGCGTCGCGCGCGCGCGGTGGCGTGGCGCTGATGGTGACGGGTGGCATCGGGCCGAACCTCGAAGGCTCGGTCCTGCCGGGGGCGGCGATGATGGCCAGCGACAAGGATGTGGCCAATCATTCCGTCGTCACCGACCGGGTGCATCAGGCGGGCGGCAAGATCGCCATGCAGATCCTGCACGCAGGCCGCTATGCCTATGGCCCGAAATGTGTGGCCCCCAGCCCGGTGAAGTCACCAATCTCGCCCTTCCCCCCCAACGAGCTGGACGAAGAGGGCATCGAGAAGCAGATCAGCGACATCGTGAACGCCGCCGTGCTGGCCCAGAAGGCGGGCTATGACGGGGTCGAGATCATGGGGTCCGAGGGGTATTTCATCAACCAGTTCCTGGTGACCCATACCAACAAGCGCACCGACCGCTGGGGCGGGTCCTATGAGAACCGGATGCGCCTGCCGCTGGAAATCGTGCGCCGCACCCGCGAGGCGGTGGGCACCGATTTCATCATCATCTACCGCCTGTCGATGATCGACCTTGTGCCCAACGGCTCGACCCATGAAGAGGTGGTACAGCTGGCGCAAGCGGTCGAGAAGGCCGGGGCGACGATCATCAACACTGGCATCGGCTGGCACGAGGCTCGGATTCCCACAATTGCCACCAGCGTCCCGCGCGCGGCCTTTGCCTGGGTGACGAAGAAGCTGATGGGCAAGGTGGGGATTCCGGTCATCACTTCGAACCGGATCAACACGCCCGAAGTCGCCGAAGAAGTGCTGTCGACCGGCTGCGCCGACATGGTCTCGCTGGCGCGGCCGATGCTGGCGGATGCGGATTTCGTGGCCAAGGCGATAGCCGGTGAATCGGCCAAGATCGCGCCCTGCATCGCCTGCAACCAGGCCTGCCTGGATCACACCTTCAGCGGCAAGCTGACATCGTGCCTGGTGAACCCGCGCGCCTGCCACGAGACCGAGCTGGTGATCGAAAAGGCCGCCGCGCCCAAGCGCGTGGCCATCGTGGGCGCGGGTCCGGCGGGCCTGTCCACCGCGATGACGGCGGCTGAACGCGGCCATGACGTGACCGTGTTCGACAAGGCCGACGAGATCGGCGGCCAGCTGAACATGGCCAAGCAGGTGCCGGGCAAGGAAGAGTTCTGGGGCTTGGTGGACTGGTATCGCACCATGCTGGACACGCTGGGCGTCACTGTGGAACTGGGCCGCGCGGTTGGCGCCGACGATCTGGCCGGGTTCGACGAGGTGGTGATCGCCACCGGCGTCAACCCGCGCGACCCGCAGATCCCCGGCGAGGACCGCGACAATGTCGTGAACTATATCGACGTGCTGCGCGACAAGGCCCCGGTGGGCAAATCGGTGGCCGTGATCGGCGCCGGCGGCATCGGCTTCGACGTGTCGGAATACCTGCTCGAGGAAGGCCACTCGCCCACCACCGACCTGCCCTTGTGGATGAAGGAATGGGGCGTCGCCGACCCTGAACAACACCGCTCGGGCCTGGCGCCCGAAGGCCCGCAGCCCGAGGCGCCCAAGCGGCAGGTCACGCTGCTTCAACGCAAGAAGCAGGCGCATGGCAAGGGGCTGGGCAAGACCACCGGCTGGATCCACCGCGCGACGCTGAAGATGAAGGACGTGAACTTCGTGGGCGGCGTGAACTACGAGCGCATCGACGACGAGGGGCTGCATGTCTCATTCGGAGAAGAGCGCGCGGACCCGACGGTTATCAAAGCCGAAACGATTGTCCTTTGTGCCGGACAGGTGCCCGAGCGGTCGTTGGCCGATGCACTGATCGAACGCGGGATCACCCCGCATGTGATCGGCGGCGCGGATGTGGCCGCGGAACTGGATGCCAAGCGGGCGATCAACCAGGGCACGCGGCTGGCCGCTGCACTTTAGGGAAGACCCGTTCCGTCCACTGCCCCAAGGCGAGAACACCCAGACAAAAGAAAGCCACCCGAACGATGCCCGGGTGGCTTTTTTGAGAGTTGAGCCAATTCCCCGCCTTAAACGGAAAAAGTCAGACCTGTCTCGTCCTCGAACAGTGCCAGGTATTCCTGGTAGTCCCGAAAGGCGCGGCGCAGAAGAATTTGTGACGCTGGCTTCGCGCGCCAGGGCTTCTTGCCCCCGATATAGTGCCACATCTTCGGGTTTCGGCTTGCCTGTTTCAGTTGGTCTCGAAATTCGGCAGAGGTATGCCGGAATTTCGGACTGTGCGCGTCGTACCAAATCTGCGGCCGCGTGTTCCACTGCTGAGGAAGTCTGAGCCACTGGCCCGCAAAAATCTGGTTCATCCGATCCTGCTCGGGCAGGTCGTGGATATGCGGGATCAGCTTGTCGAAATCGCCCAGCTCCTTGCCTGCGGGTGAGTTCCGGATCGCTTCGCAATCCATCAGAAGGATGCCCGCATTGAAGTAGTTCTCGCCGGGCAGAAAGCCCAACCGGATGCTGCGCAAAACGCGCGTCACCGACTTTTGGTGTTCGTGCCCCGGCCTCAGAACACTCTGCATGGATGGGCGCAGAAAGCGACCTTCGCCCAGCGTGACCAATCCCATGTCGACACAGGCCCCGATCCCGTGGCCATTCATGTCGAGCTCCTGCAACTCGCAGACATCGCCCAGCACAAGAGTGTCGGCGTCAATGAACAGACACCGGCCCGAAAAGAAGTCTGGCAGAAACAACGGCAGCAGCGTGATTTTCGGGTATTTCGTCTTGAACTCTGAAAATCGGCCGAGCGTCTCGGACTGGAACTCCCGATAGCGGACCGTGCCGTTGTCGACGGCGTGGTCCAGCTGTTCGACGGCTGCGATGTCCTGTGCGGTGAAATCCTGACCGAAAATGGTAACGTCAACAGGCCGGCTGGCGTTCTTGACCACGGAATAGGCCGACAGCAATGCGGGATACATAAAGTTCCGGTCGACCCCAAAAACAACGTTCATTCAAATACCATGGCTCCGCCCCTGATCGGGATCGTGTATAGGCGAGGCAAGCACATGCAATCAAACCGAAACCGTCCCGCCGCTGTCGGCGGGTTGGTCCCGGCGCTGCGGTTGGTCGGTACGGGCTACTCCACGGTGATCGTTATCACCTCGGAAACGATCGGCGTCGCGTGAGGCACATGACCCGCATCGCCCAGGACCAGTTGCAACGTGTGCGTCCCGGGGGCAAGCTCCAACGTGACTTCGGTCTGACCACCGCCAAAGTGCAGGTGGTTGTCATCAGCCGGCAGTCCATAGGCCAGTTCGTCGACTCCGTCCTCACCCTGACCCAATGGGGGGCGATCGATCAGCAAATGGTGATGGCCGGTGTTTTCCTTTTCGGTCCCGGCTGGCGCAACGCCCATACCGCGGAGGCCAAAGACCACCGTCACCGGCGACGTTACCGTGTCGCCGTCCGACAGGTTGACGAAATAGACCTCGGCGTCCGGGTTCGATGGCGTCTCCCCTCCGGCCCAGGCCAAGGGGGCAAACAGGCAAAAAATAGTTGCTAGAATGGCTTTCATGATCTCCTCCCTGGTCACAAAAATGCCATTCTGACTTTAGCACGTTGCGAGAAATTACCAGAAAAGAACACGCAAACAGGGGGCGGATGCAGGCGGGAAACCACTGTTTCCGCGTTTCCGAAGCGCAAACGATCCGATTCAAAACCCTGATATTATCCCATGTCTGCCCAGTTTCCGCCCAGATTGGAGGCGATGGTCGGTCAACGAACAGACGACCTGGGGAACGAGAATGGACCGACTGACAGAAATGGAGGCCTTCGCCAACGTGGTGGACCAAGGTGGTTTCACCGACGCGGCCAAAAAGATGGGCATTTCCAAATCAGCCGTGTCAAAGCACGTGTCGAGCTTGGAGGCCCGCTTGGGCGCGCGTTTGCTGAACCGCACGACGCGCCGCGTGTCGCCGACCGAGATCGGGCTGGCCTATTACGACCGCGCACGCCGCGTGCTGAATGATGCAGGCGAAGCCGACGCGCTGGTGACGTCGATGCAATCGGCGCCTTCGGGTCTGCTGCGCATCAGTGTGGCCACTGATTTCGGGGTGAACCACCTGTCACCCGTTCTTTCGGGTTTCCTGGCGGCCTATCCCGACATCACCGTGAACATGGTCTTGAACAATCGCTATGTCGAACTGATCTCCGAAGGGTTCGACGTGGCCGTGCGTATCGGCGAACTGGAAGACAGCACCCTGCGCGCGCGCAAGCTGACCGAAACGGTCAAACGCATGGTTGCGGCCCCCAGCTATATCGAGAAGTTCGGGCGCCCGGCAAAGATCGATGACCTCAACGAACACAAGCTGCTGCATTACTCCAGCCAGTCCTCGGGCAACGTCTGGAAGTTGACTGCGCCCTCGGGCGAAAAGAGGCAGGTGCGCACGGCCGGTTGGCTGAGCGTGAACGACGGACAATCCCTGTTGAATGCGGCGATCTCGGGCCTCGGAATCGCTTATCTGCCCAGCTATCTTTACGCGGACGCGCTGAAATCCGGCCAGGTGGTCGACGCGATGCCATCGTTGCCGGACGAGGTTCAGGGCGTCTATGCGGTGTACCCGCCGGGCCGGTTCACCCAGCCCAAGGTGCGGGCGTTCATTGATTTCCTTGTCGAGTCCTTTGCCGAAAAAGGTCCGATGGATTGGTAAGACCTCCCAGTGAAGACTGACCGGCCCGCGCAAGTTGCGCGGGCTTTTTTTCTTGGTCAGTTCAACAGCAGAACAGCCTCGACCCGGCGGTTCTGTTCGCGCCCTACCGGGGTGGCGTTGGAAACGATCGGGGCGAGGTAGCCGACGCCCTGCGCCTGCACGCGGTCTTCGGCCACTCCATGTGCCTCGATCAATCGCGCACGGACAGCCTGAGCGCGGCGCGTGCTGACCTCGATATTGGCCTGCAGGTCGCCGGTGTCGTCGGTGTGCCCAACCAGCGCCAGCCGCGCGCCGGGGGTTTCAGCCAGGTAGCCAGCCAGCAGGCCCAGCGACTCGAATGGCCCGGCCCCCAAGGCGACCTCGCCCGTCTCAAAGCTGAGATCGCCGAGTATCACGTGTCCATCCCGTACAAGGCTGGCAACCAGCCCGTCGCCGCCAATCACCGTTTCCTCGACCACCAGCGGCGGTGGGGTCTTACCCTTCGGAGTGACGCGGATCATCTGCACATACCCGTCGGGCTGGTTTCGGCTGATCAGCAAGGTCAGGGCTTCGGCTCCACGAGTGGCTGACAGAAATCGATAGTCATTGATTGCCACATACATGTCGGGCGTCGGCACCACCTCGGTTCCAAAGCGGAAGTCGAACCCACCGCAAGTGCGGGCCTCACATTCGAAAGCGATCTCGAAACCCTGCGCCTTGAGCTGATCCCGCAGCGGGTCGAGGATCTGCAGCGTCGTGCTGGATCCGGCCTGCAAGCGCCATGTGGTGCGCTCGATCCGGCCTTCGACCGTGCGCGCGGGAACGGCGTTGTCTGCAAACGGGCCGGTCGGCAATTGGTAGCTGTCCAACGGGCTGACGCGCTGGCTGATTTGTCGCGCGCTCGCCGGCAGCGACAGGTCCTGCGCCGCCACAGGACCCGCGATCAGACAGAAAAGAAGGACAGCAAATCGGGTCATCGGAACTGCGCGTGATACTCGTCATTGGGCACCATCGCCGTGGCACTGGCGACCCGGTTGGACATGTTGAAAAAGCCCGCAACATTTGCGATGTCCCAGATATCGCGGTCGGTGAACCCCGCATCGCGCAGGCGCTGGCGGTCCGGTTCCTCGATCTCGGCGCTGGCGGTGGTCATCTTGGCGGCGAAGTCCAACATCGCGCGCTGGCGGGCATCCAGCGGCGCCACACGGTAGTTCATCACCAGCATTTCACCCAGCTTGGGATCACCTGACAGCTGACGCACGGCGGCACCATGGGCCACCAGGCAATAGAAGCATCGGTTGATCGACGAGACCACGACCGCGATCATCTCACGTTCCAGCTTGCTGAGCCCGCTGTCCGCCAACATCAGGTCATTGTACATGCCCGTGAACGCGTTCAGCTTGTCGATGTCAAAGGCGTTTGCCTTGAGTACGTTCGGGACCATGCCCAGCTTCTCGACGCAGATATCGAAGTATTTCTGCGTCTCGGGCGGCAGCGGATCCACCATTGGCAGGTCAAGCGCGGTGGGCATGTCTCGATCGGTCACGTCTGTCTCCTCTCAGACCAGCTGGCGATAGTGATACTCTCCGACGCGTTCCATCCCCAGAGAGTGGTAGAGCGCGTTGGCGCCGGTATTGGCCTTGGTGCAGATCACGCTAAGGGTATGCGCGCCATTGTCCAGCGCCCAAAAGGCCGCGGCGCGCATTGCCCATTGGCCCAGCCCCTGCCGTCGGTGGGCGGGTACGATCTCAAGCGCGTGCAGCATGGCGATGCCGTCGTGGATGGCCACGAAACCGGTGCCCGCCGGCTGATCGCGGTGGCGCAGCAACAGGCCGGTCTTGGGCCCGGGGACGCGCTCCATCACCGCTAGGCGTTCGGGGCCGATGCCCCCCTGCGCCCAGATCTCGCGCATGATGGCCAGCGGCTCCCACAGGGTAAAGACGGTGACCGGCGGCACCGGCTGGTCGGTCAGCCGCGCGACCGGGCAGGCATAGATGTTGACCGGATCGAGGATCCCATAGCCCCGCGCGGCCAGCATTTCATCCAGTGCCTCATCACCCGGGCGCAGGCAAAAGATGCGTTTCTGGCCCATCTCCAGCATGGCCGCCTCGGCCGCGTCGATATCCGGCGGGGTGACCGGGCCGATACGGCTGGCCGCCGACACGCGCGAGCCGCCCCCCTGCCCTTCGCGCAGCAGGAACGGACCCAGTTGCGAGTACCGAGCGGCAGGCCAAGTGCCGTCAACGACGGCGGCCCAGTCGACGCTCAAAGGTCAAGCTCCCTTGCCAGGCGGGTGATGGCGGCGTCGATGCGGGCGCCGTCGGTGCCGCGCACCACCACGTTGGCGCCGAACACGCCGTTGACCTGAAACGGGTAGCAGCCGATCGACAGGTCGCCGAAATCCTGCGCCAGGGCCGACAGATTGGCGGCGATGTCGCCCTCGCCCCGGTTCACGCGCAGGGTCTGCGACAACAACGGTTTGCCTCCGGTCAGGGTGGGCAGCACGCTGGCCACCATTGCCCGGAACACCGAGGGCACCCCGGCCATCACGTGGACGTTGCCCAGCGTGAAGCCCGGCGCGGTGGAAACCGGGTTGTCGATCAGCGTTGCCCCGTCAGGGATGCGCGCCATGCGCAGGCGCGCTTCGTTCAACTCCAGCCCCGATTGGTCGTAATGCGCCTGCAGCAGGGCACGGGCGTCCTCGCGCACGTCGATATGGGCCCCGAAGGCGCGGGCGATGCAATCGGCGGTGATGTCGTCATGGGTCGGGCCGATGCCCCCGCTGGTGAACACATGGTCATAGGCCTGCGACAGCGCCTTGACGGCGGATTCTATGGCCTCGGCGTCATCGCTGACGATACGAACTTCTTTCAGGTCGATGCCATGCTTGGTCAGCTCCTGCGCCAGAAAGTGCATGTTCGCGTCGCGGGTTCGGCCGGACAGGATTTCATCCCCGATCACCAGCATTGCAGCGGTTGGGTTGGGCATGGCACGCTCTCCTCTTGATCGACCTTTGCGGCAGGTATAGGCCCGGAACCATGCGCTTTCAAACCCCTCTTGTGCCCGCCCGCCTGATCCGCCGCTATAAACGCTTTCTGGCCGACTGCAGGCTTGAGGACGGGCGCGAGGTGACGGCCCATTGCGCCAATCCGGGTTCGATGATGGGTCTGGCCGAACCGGGCGAAAAGATCTGGCTTGAGCCTAATGAAGACCCGAAGAAAAAGCTCAAATTCGGCTGGCGGCTGGTCGATCATGAAAACGGCCATTTTACCGGCGTTGATACTTCGGTCCCCAACCGGGCCTTGCGCGCTGCGCTCCAAGCCCGGGAGATCCCCGCATTGGCCGCCTATGAAACCGTGCGGCCCGAGGTCAGATACGGCCAGAACAGCCGCATCGACTTTTTGCTGACGCAACCCGGGCTGCCCGACGCCTATGTCGAGGTCAAAAGCGTGACCCTGTCGCGCGAACCGGGGCTGGCCGAATTCCCCGACAGCGTCACCGCTCGGGGCACCAAACATCTGGGGGAACTGGCTGAAATGGCCGCGCAAGGACACCGGGCCATCCTGCTCTACCTTGTTCAGCGCACGGACTGCCGCAAATTCGCGTTGGCCGCGGATATCGATCCGGCCTACGCGGCAGCGTTTGCGACTGCCCGGGCCAATGGGGTTGAACACGTGGTCTGTGGTACGCGCATCTCACCGGATGGCGTCTGGGTTCAGCCGCAGGCGACGATCTCCAGCGACTGAAGGCCGGTCGATTTCCGCCGCACAGCAATTCAATCGGGGACGACGGCGTCGACCTCGATTTCAACCAACCATTCGGGATTTACGAACCTGTTGATCGCCATGATCGTGTCCACGGGTCGCGCGCCCAGACAGTACAGCTTGCGGGCCTCAATCGCCTGCTTCCAATTGTCGATATCGGTCAGGATCACGCGGGTTCGGACGATGTCCTGCAAACCCGATCCGGCACGCTCCAGCGCATCCTTGATGATCTCAAAGCATTGTTTGGTCTGCAGATAGACGTCCCCGACCCCGACTGTCTTGCCTTGCGCATCGACCGGGGCAGTCCCCCCGACCGCGCTGAAATTCCCCACCCGAACGGCGCGGCTGAAGCCGACGACCGCCTCCATGGGGTTTCCATTCGATATCAGTTCCCGTTTCTGCGACATTCATCCGGCTCCTCTCTTCCCGACCAAATGAGTCTCTGTAGATTCATTTGGCCCCAAATCCGGGCATCGGTCGAGGCCTTTTGACGCCGGGCCGGACCACCCGCGCAAAACGCGGCAGCGTCCCTTGACGTTTCGCCCCCCGCATCCAAATTCAGATCAGGGCGGGCACCCGCGACCCTGCGCCCTCTGGTACTTTCTGCACAAGCAGCGTAGAAAGGATGCTGCGCAGAATTTTTTGGAGCCCCGCACGAATGAAAGAGCATCGTGGCCGTCTGACGAAGGACGGTATCCGCATCTACGAACAGGCTGACTTTGCCGGCATGCACGCGGCAGGGGCTCTGGCGGCGCGCATCCTGGATGATATTGCCGAGCATGTCTTTCCCGGCCAGACCACTGGCGAGATCGACCGGATCATCACCCAGATGGTCGAGGACGCCGGCGCGAAATCGGCCACCATCGGTTACAAAGGCTATCAGCACGCCAGCTGCATCAGCGTGAACCACGTGGTCTGCCACGGGATTCCCGGGGACAAGAAGCTCAAGGATGGCGACATCCTGAATATCGACGTGACCGTGATCGTCGACGGTTGGTTCGGCGACACGTCGCGCATGTATGTGGCCGGAAAGCTGCCGCGCAAGGCCGAGCGGCTGATCCAGGTGACCCACGACGCCCTGTTCAAAGGCATTGAGATGGTCAAGCCGGGCAACACCTTCGGTGACATTGGCCACGCGATCCAGTCTTATGTCGAAGCCCACCGCATGAGCGTGGTGCGCGATTTCTGCGGGCACGGGCTTGGCCGCGTGTTCCACGCGCCGCCCAACGTGCTGCACTATGGCCGCCCGGGCACCGGCGCGGTTCTGGAAGAAGGCATGTTCTTCACCATCGAGCCGATGGTGAATTTGGGCCGCCCCGAGACCAAGACGCTGGCCGATGACTGGACCGCCGTGACCCGCGACAAGTCGCTGTCGGCGCAGTTCGAGCATTCGGTGGGCGTCACCGCAGACGGGGTCGAGATCTTTACCCTGTCACCGGGCGGCAAGTTCCACCCGACCTATTCCTCCTGATCGGCGGCCTGATCGCGCAGAAGCTTCAGCAGCAGGGTGTCCGGGCCCCATGACGTCACCGCGTCCTGAATGAAGACGGGTGCGGGCCGAGGCCGTGGCTCGGGTCCTGAGGTAGCCTGCGCCTCGAACCGGGCGGGCCAGAGTGGGCGTGAAAGTGCGCGGTCCATAACCGCAGTCTAGCACAGGCCGGTCAATGACCCAAAAGCCGCGGCGCGTCCTTCATGTCACGGATGACTTCAGCCCCGAGCCCGGCCAGGCGCGCGCCGTCATCGTGCGGCGCATAGGCAAGGCACCTCATCTGGGCCCGGATCGCGGCGGTCACACCGTTCGCACTGTCCTCGATGACGACGGGCGACTTCGCACCGAAATGTCGGGCCGCGGTCTGGAACAACCCCGGCTCGGGCTTGGCGCTGCCGACCTCATGGGCCGAGAAGATCGCGCCCTGGAACCTGTCCCACAGCCCGTTCTGGCCCAAGGTGATCTGCATCTTCTCGCGCCGCCCGTTCGAGGCCACACAGAATGGAATGCGCTGTTCGTCCAGATGGCGCAGCAACTCGGGGATTCCCGGAATCACCGGAACACCCGCGCGCAGCACATCATAGATCTGCGCATAGATCTGCTCGGTCCAGTCATCGGGCAGGTCAGCGCCCATCTTGCGAGCCGAGTCCCGGACGCCCGACATGGTGCCGCCCACGAACATCGACATGCAGTCCTGCAGCGACAGGTTCAGCCCATACCCGGCCAGGTTGTCGACCATCACTTGGTTGGAGATCGTTTCACTGTCGACCAAGACACCGTCGCAATCAAAGATTACCAGATCATGCATGCGTTCCGTCCCGCCACATCAGAGAGACATGGGTGTCGCCGTATTTGCGCGCATCGTGCAGCGTAAAGCCTTCGGGCGGGGCCATCGGGGCGTTCTCTTCCCAGACCACCAGCGTGTCATCGGCCAGCCAGCCGCCCTTGAGTGCCGCCACCAGCGCCTTTTGCCCCATTCCCTTGCCATAGGGCGGGTCGAGAAAGATCAGGTCGAACGGCGCTTCGGGATTATCGCCCAGCCGCGTCGCGTCGCGGCGGATCAGGGCGGTGCGGTTGGCGCTGCGGGTCAGGTCGATATTCTTGCGGATCAACCCCTGCGCCACCCGCCCGTCATCGACGAAGATGACATGCGCCGCGCCGCGTGACAGCGCCTCGAGCCCCAGCGCGCCGGTGCCGGCGAACAGGTCCAGCACCCGCAGCCCGTCGAAATCGATCAGGTGGTTCAGCACGTTGAACAGGCTTTCGCGCACCCGGTCGGTGGTGGGGCGCAGATGCGCGCCCGCATCCCCCTTGCCGACCGAGGCCAGCGCCCGGCCCCGGAAATCTCCGGCGATGATCCTCACGCCTTGAGCAGCGGTTTCAGATCCGCTGCGGGGTCGGCCACCACCGCCGGATCCGCGGTTTTCCCTGCGTCGATCAGGCGCTTGCCGACCATATAGGCGCGCGGGTCGTTCATCGCATCCACGGCCAGCAGCTGATCGCCCTGGTAATACCAGAACGAGGTGGTCGCTCCCTCTCCCGGACGGGTTACGACGTGGTCATAACCCATGTTCAGCCCGGCGATCTGCAGCTTCACGTCATACTGGTCCGACCAGAACCAGGGCGTGGCCACGTAATCCTTGCCCGCGCCCAGCATGTTCTGCGCCACCACCTCGGCCTGGTCGATGGCGTTGGGCACGCTTTCCAGACGGATTCGCCGGCCCTTGTAGGGGAACGAGGCGCAATCGCCCGCCGCCCAGATATCGGCGGCAGAGGTGCGGCCATGCACATCGGTTTTGATACCGTTTTCGATGGCAAGCCCGGCCGCTTCGGCCAGTTCGGTGGCCGGAGCGATGCCCACGCCGACCACCACGAAATCGACCTCGAGTTCGGTCCCGTCGCCCAGCACCGCGCCGGTGACCTTGCCATTCTCGCCGGTGATCCGGTCCAGCCCTACGCCTTCGCGGATGTCCACGCCATGCGCGCTGTGCAGTGCGCGGAAATAGTCGCTGGTCTCGGGGGCCGCGACACGCTGCAGGATGCGGTCAGCCATCTCGACCAGCGTCACCTGCACGCCGCGTTTGGCGCAGACCGCCGCGGCCTCGAGCCCGATATAACCGCCGCCCACGATCAGCGCCCGCGCGCCTTGGGTGACGGCGGGGGCCATCGTGTCCACATCGGCCAGCGTGCGCACCACATGCACGGCCGCCAGGTCTCCGCCGATCGCGGCAGGCAGGCGGCGCGGATGCGAGCCGGTGGTCAGGGCAAGCTGGTCGTAGGATATCACCTCACCGCTTATGGTCACGGTCTTGGCCGCCGGGTCGATCGCGCCCACCTGCTGGCCCAGACGCAGGGTGATATCGTTCTCGGCATAGAAACTTTCGGGGCGCAGGTAGAGCCGTTCAAGCTCCATCTCGCCCAGCAGATAGGCCTTGGACAGCGGCGGGCGCTGATAGGGCAGCACGGGTTCCGCCCCGATCAGGGTGATCGCCCCGTCAAACCCGCCTTTGCGCAGCCCGGCCACCAGTGATGACCCCGCCTGCCCGGCTCCGATCACGACGATATGGCTCATCTGGTCCGCCCCCTGTCAATTTCCCGTGGCTTGTGCCACCCGCCCACCTATATTGCGGCAAGGAGCGAGTTTGCAATTTCAATCGACAGGAGCATGAAGATGATTTCAACCGGCAACACCCTGCCCGAAGCAACCCTGATCCAGATGGGCGCTGACGGACCGGAAGAGGTGCGGGTCTCCAGCAAGATCAAGGGCCGCAAGGTGGTGATCTTTGCCGTGCCCGGCGCGTTCACCCCCACCTGCCACTCGGCCCATGTGCCCAGCTTCATGCGCACCAAGGACCAGTTTGCGGCCAAAGGCGTGGACGAGATCATCTGCGTGTCGGTCAACGACCCCTTCGTGATGAAGGCCTGGGGCGAGGCCACGGGCGCAACTGCGGCCGGACTGACCATGCTGGCCGATCCGGCCTCGGAATTCACCAAGGCGATCGGCATGGATTTCGACGCCCCGCCAGCCGGCCTGATCGCGCGCTCCAAGCGCTATGCGATGCTGGTCGAAGACGGCAAGGTCGTGGCGCTGAACCTGGAGGAAAGCCCCGGCGCCTGCGAGATTTCGGCTGGCGAAGGCTTGCTCGAAGTCATCTGACAGGACGGCCCCGGTGCGCACCGGGGCCATGCCACAGATCACGTTGGATGAAGGCCAATTAACTTGGCCCGCACCCGCGGATTGTGCCAGTGTTCCTGCATGGGAACCGGGAGCTCATTCATGAAAAGAATTCTAGCAGTCATTACTTTGGGTGGCGCGGGGCTGTTGACCGCGTGCGGGCCTGCGCCAACACCGCAGCAACAGGCTGCGCGCCAGCACGAAATCGCCTGTCTTGGCGGCACCCTGGGCGGCGCGTTGATCGGCGGCGCCATCGGCAACCAGTTCGGCGGTGGGTCGGGCAAGGATATTCTGACCGCAGCCGGCGCCGTGGCCGGCGGGGTCGAAGGCCAGAGATTCGCATGCTGAGGAGCGCCAGGATGAAACACTCGGTTCTATTGATGACGGCCCTGATGATGGCAGCACCTGCCGCCGCAGACAGCGTGGCCGAACTGAATGAGCGCGAATTGAACGCGATCGACGCCAACAACGACGGTTTCCTGTCGCGCGACGAATTCGATGCCTTTTCGGATTACGCCTATCAGGAAATGGACGATGACAAGAATGGCACGCTCGGTCTGGACGAGGCCAAGCCGTTCATGGATATCAAGATGTTCCAGAAGATTGACCGCAATCGCGACAACTCTATCTCTCGGTCAGAGTATGACTCGCAGATGAATGACGATTTCCTGTCTGCGGACAAAGACCGGAACGGTCAGTTGGATTGAGGCCCGGCGCCCCGGCACGGCTGACCCTGTGACCAATAGGAGCGCAGGCATGAGAGTATTTTATTGGCTTGGCGCGGTCGTTCTGCTGGCAGCGTGCGACGTCCCGCAGGCGCCGGTCGTGACCGGGCCGGACGGGCAAGCGCACATTCAGATCAATACGGCAGGTCTGACCTGCTATCAGACGCGCTGTCTGGACATCAATCCGGCGGCGCGTAGCGTACGGATGATGGGCAATCGCACCGCCGGAATCCCGCGCGACATCGACGTGAGCGACGGTACCGTGACCCCGGCCGAGTTCCGTCGTCTGGGCGAGGTAGCGATGTTGGCTGGGGGCATGGGGTCGCGGGGCGACCGCGGCTAAAGCAGGCTGTCCATCTTGCGCGCAAGCTTGGCGTCCTGAGACGACAGGCCGCCCACGTCATGAGTGGTCAGCACCACCTCGACCGTGCGGTAGACGTTGGACCATTCGGGATGATGGTTCCATTTTTCCGCAAAGATCGACACTTTGGTCATCCAGCCGAAGGCATCGACAAAATCGTCGAAGATAAAGGTCTTGGTGATCGCGTCACGATCCTTGACCATGGTCCAGCCGTTCTTGAACAGCGGATCCAGCAGCGGGCCACGGGTCTCGGTCGACAGAAGTTCGCTCATTGCTGTTCCTCCGGGTTGGCTTTTCTGAACGGGCCGTAATCCGTCAGAATTTCGATCTCTTCCCCCACCGCGCGGGCCTCGGCCTCGAGATACCGCGCGACGGCGTCCGCAAAGCCGGGATCGGCGATCCAGTGCAGGCTGTGCGTGCGCGTGGGCAGATAACCCCGCGCCAGCTTGTGTTCTCCCTGCGCGCCGGCTTCGACGCGGTCAAGACCATGCGCGATGGCAAAGTCGATCGCCCTATAGTAGCACAGTTCGAAATGCAGGCAGGGGTGATGTTCGTTGCAGCCCCAATAGCGCCCGAACAAGGTCTTGCGCCCGATGAAGTTCAGCGCCCCCGCGATCGGGTATCCGCCCCGCTCGGCCAGCACCAGCGCCACGTCATCGGCCATGGTTTCGTGAACGATGTCAAAGAATTGCCGCGTCAGATAGGGCGAGCCCCACTTGCGCGCGCCGGTGTCCTGATAGAACTCCCAGAACGCGTCCCAGTGATCGGGGCGCAGATCGGCGCCGGTCAGGGTGCGGATCTCGCCGCCAAAGGCATTGGCCTGCGCCCGTTCCTTGCGGATGTTCTTTCGCTTGCGCGAGGACAGCGCGGTCAGAAAGGCTTCAAAATCGGCATAGTCGTCGTTCAGCCAGTGAAACTGCTGCGAGTCGCGCGCCAGCAGGCCCATCTGCTGCCCGGCCAGCGCCTCGTCCTGGGTGCAGAAGGTGACGTGAAGCGACGACAGGCGATTGTCGGCGGCCAGTTGCACCGCCCCCTGCACCAGCGCCGACATGGCGATCCCGTCATAACCGGGCCGTGTCAGGAACCGCCGCCCGGTGGCCGGAGTGAAGGGCACCGCGATCTGCAATTTCGGGTAATACCGCCCGCCCGCGTTTTCATAGGCATGGGCCCAGCTGTGATCGAAGATGTATTCGCCCTGGCTGTGCGACTTGGCGTACATCGGCGCGGCCCCGATCAGCAGGCCGTCCAGATAGGCGGTCAGGTATTTCGGCTGCCAGCCGGTGCCCCGCCCGACCGAGCCGCTGTCTTCCAGCGCGCGCAGGAACCGATGCGTGGTGAACGGGTCCAGCGGGCGGGTGCCGTCGGCGGCCTCGGGGCAGGCGCAACTGTCCCATTCGGCCGCCGGGATCTGATCCAGCGTCGACAGAACCCGGATCTCGATCTGTGACTGGTCCATGTGCCCTCCTGCGTCCCCCTGAACTATCTGTGACGCCGGCAGCCGGGTTCAACCCGGAATGGCGGCCAGATAGTTTTCGAAGGTCACGTTGTCGGCCACCTTTCGCGCCTCGGCCTCCTGTTCGGCCGAGCGCACCGTCCAGCACAGGATCGGCACGCCTTGCGCCTTCAACTCGGCCACGCGGGGGCGGGCCAGGTCCTGCACCTCGTGGCTGATGAAGCTGGCGCCAACCCGGTTGAAATCGGGGATGTCGCGCAGGTGGTCGCAGACCTCGGCCGGCAGATGCTCGACTTCGGGCTTGTAGGAACAGGTCGTCAGCCCACGCGGAATCTCCGGCGCCAGCCGGGCCAGCTCGGCCACGGAGTTAGGGTTGAACGACATCAGCGCGACCGGACCGTCATAGGACTTCAGCAGCGCGACCGCATCCCCTTCCAGCCGCCCGTCCACAGGCCCCATCGCACCGTGCTGATCCTTGAACTCGATCAGCAGCGGCACGCGGCCCGCCACCAGTTGCAGAACTTCCTCAAGCGAGGGGATCCCCTCGTCCCCGTGCAGCAGCGGAAGGTCCGCGGCCTCGGCCCGGGTGATCTGCTGGATCGCGCCGGACTGGCCGGTCAGGCGCGCCATGTCATAATCGTGGAACACCATGGCATGGCCGTCCGACGTCAGCTGCAGGTCAATCTCGATCCCGTAACCCGCAGCAATGGCGGCCCGGATGGCAGCCCGGCTGTTTTCCGGGCGGGTCTGGCGAATGTCATGCAGCGCCCGATGCGCAATCGGCGCGCCCATGAACACACGAGGCAGAGACGGTGTCATTGGATCTCGAAAATCCCTTCGATCTCAACCGCGACGCCCAGCGGCAGCGACGCGGCACTGACGGCCGAACGCGAATGGCGACCCGCATCGCCCAGCGCCTCGACCAGGAAGTCGGACGCGCCGTTGATCACTTGCGGCTGGTCGGTGAAATCGGCGGTCGAGTTCACGAAGCCGGTCAGTTTGATCACCCGCACCAGCTTGTCGATGTCCCCGCCGCAGGCGGCCTTGACCTGGGCCAGCAGGTTGATCGCGCAGACCCGGGCCGCCGCCGCACCGGCAGCGACATCCATATCGGCACCCAGCTTGCCGGTGATCAACGCATCGTCCTTCGAGATCTGGCCCGACACATAGACGATGTTGCCCACCCGCACGAACGGGACGTAGTTGGCTGCCGGTGCGGGGGCGTCCGGCAGGGTCACGCCCAGGGATTCCAGTTTGGCTGCGATGCTCATGTGATTGTCCTCAACTTCATGTGACTCGGGCGGACGCTAACCGGGAACACCGCCCACGAAAAGCCGGAAACCGGCAATTTCGCATTTGCCCGCGATTTGGGCAGGTCTCCACTCATGCGGATGTGTTGAATGCAGGCCACTTTACCCGGGTCCGGCGCGCGGGTTAAACGCTAGGAGTTTCCTTTCGAGTGCGAAACGACTATGTGCCGTTGAATTGGTCCGTTGTGCCAACGAGAAAACGTATTGATTGAGTGTCCGGCTGGATTACATCCGGACGATCGGGAGTAACCAAGACCGTGTCCAACCGGATCCGTTTCAAGCACATCGTCGCAGTGTCGCTGTTCGCGGTTCTGTCGGCCTGCGCGTCGCAGCCCCAGGACGCAGCGGCCCGCGGCGAGGTCTTCGACCCCTACGAAAACGCAAATCGCGGCATTCACAAGTTCAATCTAGGCGTCGACCGGTTCCTGTTCCGCCCGGCCTCGAAAGGCTATGTGAAAATCGTACCCGACCCGATGGTCACCAGCTTCAACAACTTCGCTGAAAACATCTCGTTGCCCGGACAGGCCGTCGACTATCTGCTGCAGGGCAATCTGAAACAGTCGGGCAACGCCCTGCTGCGGTTCGTGATCAACTCGACCGTGGGCGGGTTCGGTCTGTCCAAACCGGCGGATGAGTTGAACCTGCCGCCGGTTGATACCGATTTCGGCGAAACGCTTCATGTCTGGGGCTTCGGCGAAGGGGCTTATGTCGAACTGCCGTTCTACGGCCCCTCGACGACCCGGGATGCGGTCGGCGTTGTGGTCAACCTGTTCTCGAACCCGATCAACTTCTCGCCGACGCGACCGGCCGACAACCTGGGCGTCTATGCCGAGGTGGTACGGCGGATGGGCGATCGGGGCAGATTCTCGGACACGGTCGACTCGATTCTGTACGAAAGCGCAGACAGTTACGCTCAGGCCCGCCTGATCTATTTGCAAAACCGCCGGTTCGAACTGGCAAGGGACGATGAGGATGCCTATCTGGGTCTGTATTCCGATCCCTACGCCGATACCGGCACCGACCCGGTCAGGGACCCATACCTTGACCCTTACGAGGACCCATATGAGGACCCCTATGCTGAATAACGCCATGAACCGCCGTACCTTTGCCGCCACCGCCCTGGCCGGGCTGGCCGTGGCTGGCCTTCCGCAGCAGACCCTGGCGTTGACCGAGGCCAGCGCGACACAACTGGTCAACAGCGTCGTTTCCGACATCACGCGCGTAATCGAGTCGGGCAAATCCGAAAGCGCCATGCTGCGCGATTTCGAAAAGATCTTCGTGCAGTATGCCGACGTTCCGATCATGGCGCGCTATGCGCTGGGCGCCGATGCGCGCAGCGCCAGCAATGCACAGATGCGCGAATTCACCAAGGCTTTCCAGGGGTATATCTCGCGCAAATACGGTCGACGCTTCCGCGAATTCATCGGGGGTGAGGTCACCGTGAAGAATGCCCGCAAGATCAAGGCCGGCTACGAGGTTCGCAGCAGCGTCAAGCTGCGCGGCGAAGCGCCGTTCGAAGTGACCTTCCTGGTGTCGGACAAATCGGGTCGCGACAAGTTCTACAACATGTTCATCGAAGGCGTGAACCTGCTGCTGACAGAGCGGACCGAGATCGGCGCCATGCTGGATACGCGCAAGGGCAACCTGGATCAGTTGATCAATGACCTGAAAAAGACCGGCTGAACCAACCGGTCAGAGTAGTGATGACGCCGCGCAGGATCCCTGCGCGGCTTTTTTCGTGGCTCAGTTCAGGCGTTCGCCTGTCGCTTTCGCAAAATAGGACACTTTGCTCATGTCAAAGGCCAGGTTCAGCATCTGACCGGCCCTGGCACTGGTCTCGGCATGCAGGCGGGCTGTGACCTGTTTGCCTCCCAGTTCCGACACGACGTAGGTATCGGCACCGGCCGGTTCGACCATATCGACCAGGCAGGCGGCCTCTTGCACACCGGCACCAGCGCGGAACCCGGATTCAGCGATATCCTCGGGGCGCAGGCCCAGGATCACCTCTTCGGGCAGGTCCAGATCGCGCGTATCCGTCAGCACGATCGGGTCAGCCCCATCCCGCGCAATGGCGACCTGCGTGCCGGTCCCGTTGCGCTGGACCCGCGCCGGGATCAGGTTCATCGCCGGCGAGCCCATGAAATCGGCCACGAACAGGTTGGCGGGGCGATTGTATATCTCGGCCGGAGTGCCGATCTGCTGCACCACACCGCCCTTCAGCACCACGATCTTGGTGGCCAGGGTCATCGCTTCGATCTGATCATGGGTCACATAGACGATCGAGGCATCCAGCGTCTGATGCAGCTTTTTGATCTCGGTCCGCATCTCGACCCGCAGCTTGGCGTCCAGGTTTGACAGCGGTTCGTCGAACAGGAACAGCTTGGGGTCACGCACCAGAGCCCGGCCCATTGCCACACGCTGTCGCTGACCACCCGACAATTGGCTGGGGCGGCGGTTCAGCAACGGCTCGATCTGCAGAAGCGAGGCGACCTCTTTCAGCTTGGCGTCCTGAGTTGCCTGATCGACCCCGCGCACCTTCATGCCAAAGGTGATGTTCTTGGCCACCGACATGGTCGGGTACAGGGCGTAGGACTGGAACACCATCGCGATGTCGCGGTCTTTGGGGCTGACATGAGTCATGTCCTTGCCGCCAATCGACAGCGTCCCGCCCGAGATCGGCTCGAGCCCGGCGATGCAGTTCAGCAGGGTCGACTTGCCACAGCCCGAAGGGCCGACCAGCACCAGGAAATCGCCCGGTTCGATCGAGATGTTGATGTCCTTCAGAATCTCGGTTGCGCCGTAATTCTTGTACAGGTTTTGGATATCGAGGATGGGAGCCATGGGTTATCCCTTCACGGAACCGGCGGTCAGGCCGCGGATGAAATACTTACCGGCAACGACATAGACGAGCAGCGTCGGCAGCCCCGCGATGATCGCGGCGGCCATGTCGACGTTGTACTCTTTGACGCCGGTGGTTGAGTTGACGATGTTGTTGAGCGCCACGGTCACGGGCTGCGTGCCCGCCTGGCTGAACGAAACGCCGAACAGGAAATCGTTCCAGATCTGGGTGAACTGCCAGATCACGGTCACCACGATGATGGGCAGCGACAGCGGCAGGAAGATCGACCAGAAGATCCGAAAGAACCCGGCACCATCCACTCGCGCCGCCTTGGTCAGCTCGGCCGGGATGGTGACGTAGTAGTTGCGGAAGAACAGCGTTGTGAAGCCAAGCCCATAGATCACGTGGACGAAGATCAGGCCCGGAATGGTTCCGGCGATCCCCATCAGGCCCAGCAGACGCGCCATCGGCAGCAGGACCACTTGGAACGGGATGAAGCAACCGAACAGCATCAGAGAAAAGATGATGTTGGCCCCTTTGAAACGCCACTGCGCGACGACAAATCCGTTCAACGCCCCCAGAAGGGTCGAGATTGCCACGGCAGGGACCGCAATCAGGACCGAGTTCCAGAAATAGGGCCGCAGGCCTTCGCACTGGATACCGGTGCAGGCGCCTGACCAGGCGGTTTTCCAGGCATCCAGACTGACCTCGCGCGGCAGCGAGATCAGCGATCCCGTACGAATTTCCTCGAGGCTTTTGAGCGATGTGGTCAGCATCACGAAAAGCGGCATCAGGTAGTAGAGCGCAAAAAGACCAAGCAGGACATACAGCAACCAACGCAGGGCAATCTTGCCCGTGGCACTCTGGCTGCGGGTTCGGGTTTGGGGCATCGACAGATCAGTCATTTTTCGCCCTCAGTTCTGAGTAGAGGTAAGGAACCACGATGGCAAAGACGACCAGCATCATGATCATCGCGGACGCCGCCGCCTGGCCGATATCGCCGCGCGAAAACGCCATCGCGTACATGTATGTTGCGGGCAAATCGGTTGCGTAACCCGGACCACCGCCTGTCAGGGCAATGACAAGGTCAAAGCTCTTGATCGCAAGGTGCGCCAACACGATGAAGGCCGACAGGAAGATCGGAGCCATCGACGGAATGATGATTGCCGTATAGATCCGCCAGGTGGGGATGCCATCGACCTGCGCGGCCTTGATGATCTCACCATCCACCGAGCGCAGCCCGGCCAGGAACAGCGCCATGACAAAACCCGAGCTCTGCCAGATCGCGGCGATGACGATCGTGTAGATCGCGTAGTCCGGGTTCACCAGCCAGTCGAACTTGAAATTCGGAAAGCCCCAGCCCTGGACCATGGCCTCGATACCCAGACCCGGGTTCAGGATCCACTTCCACGCGGTGCCGGTCACGATCATCGACAGCGCCATCGGGTAGAGATAGATCGTTCGGATCGCGCCTTCGACGCGGATCTTCTGATCCAGCAGGATCGCCAGCAGCAGGCCCAGCACCATCGCGATCACGATGAACAGCGCGCCAAAGACGTAAAGGTTGTTGATCGCCGTGTCCCAGCGGGGCGAGTCAAACAGGCGGTCATATTGGATGAAGCCCTTGATCTCGTATTTCGGCAGCAGTTTCGATCGGGTCAGCGACACCCAGGCGGTCCATCCGATAAATCCGTAGACAAAGATCAATACGGCGATGAACGACGGTGCCAGCACCACCTTGGGAAGGTGGTTTTCCAGCCATTCGGACATTTTTTCCTCCGGGGAAAGATGCTCTGCCCCGCAGTATAGGGGGCAGAGCGTGTTGGATCAGTAGCTGTTTGCCACCGCGTCCGCCAGTTGCTGAACCGCGTCAGCCGAGGACATATCCGAGTTGAAATGTGCGGTCACGACGTCGGTGATCGCACCAGCCTGCGCACCGCGCAGCGCCATGCCATGCGCGTAGGACGGCAGCAGCGAGCCATTGGCGGACGAAGCGCCCATGTCTTCGGCCGAGATCTTGGCGCAGATGTCGAACTTGTCCAGTGCGACGTCGGTCCGCGCCGGAATCGACCCCTTGTTCAGGTTGAACACTTCCTGGAACTTGGGGGCCACGATCAGCTTGGCGAGCAGTTCCTGACCGGCGCGCTTGTCGTCGCCGTCCACGTCGAACATGGCAAAGCTGTCGACGTTGTACAGATAGCCGTCACCGGGGGTCGAGGCGCACAGGAAGTCTTCGCCGGGGACCTTGCCCGCGGCCAGGAATTCACCCTTGGCCCAGTCACCCATGATTTGGAAGGCGGCCTCACCGTTCATGACCATGGCGGTGGCCAGGTTCCAGTCGCGGCCCGAGAAGTTCTCATCAACGAACCCGCGCAGGGTGCGCATCTGGTCAAAAATCTGAACCATCGTGTCCGAGGTCAGAGTCTCGGGGTCCAGATCGACAAAGGCCTTCTTGAAGAACTCGGGTCCGCCGATGCCCAGCGCAACTGCTTCGAAGACGGTTGCGTCTTGCCAGGCCTGACCACCATGGGCCAGCGGGATGATGCCTGCGGCCTGCAGCTTCTCGGCAGCGGCGTTAAACTCGTCCCAGGTGGTCGGCATCTCGATGTCATTGGCGGCCAGGATGTCGGCATTTGCCCAGATCCAGTCGATACGGTGCACGTTGACCGGTGCGGCACACCAGGTGCCTTCGCATTGCATATGCGCCGCGATCGAGGCGGGCAGGACTTCGGCCCAGCCCTCGGCCTTGGCAACGTTCGAGATGTCCGCCAGAACACCCTCTTCATACCATTCCTGGATCGCCGGGCCTTTCAGCTGAACGGCGGTCGGCGCGTTGCCGGCCAGAACGCGGGCGCGCAGCGCGGTCATCGCCGCGTCTCCGCCGCCGCCTGCAACGGGCATATCCGTCCAAGTGCCGCCATTGGCCGCGAATTCTTCCTGCAGAACGGCGACCGACTTGGCCTCGCCGCCCGATGTCCACCAGTGCAGAACTTCGGCCTGCGGTTCGGCCATCACCGACGTGCCAGCCAGAACGGCCAGCGACGACGCCGTGGCGAGTGCGAAACGTTTCATGTTTGGTATCCTCCCAGATCCTTGTTTGCTGCCGCGGGGCAGCGATGCGGGACATTACCGGTAGCCGCTTGCCGTCTGGCAATGGCAAATTTCCCATGTATCCGGCGCGGGCTGCAAATTTTCCCGCCTTTTGTTACAGCGTGTTACGTTGACCTTGAATCTGTTGCAGTCCGTTACAATTGAGGGCAGCGTCGAGGGGGAAATCGGGGAGGAACAGTGTGAGCATTCCACGTCTGCTGGTTGTGGATGACGATCCGGAAATCCGGTCGATGTTGACCCAGTTCTTTCACCAGAACGGGTTCATTGCCCTGCCAGCAGCCACCGAGCGCGAGGTGCAGGCACACCTGAAGTCAGGCCGCATCGACCTGATCCTTCTGGACGTCATGCTGGGTGACGAGAACGGAGTCGATATCTGCGCCCGCCTGCGCCGCGAGCAGGACGTGCCGATCATCTTCGTGTCGGCCCTGTCTGCCGATCATCAGCGGATGGCCGGGTACGAGGTTGGCGCCGACGACTACATCGCCAAGCCGTTCAACCCGCAACTGCTGCTGGCGCGTGTGCGCGCGGTGATGCAGCGCGCGCGGCGCACGCCATCGCTGGCCTATCGCCGACGGATCCGCACGTTCCGCTTTGGCGGATGGGTCTATGACGGCAAACGCGACGAGGTGCATGCCCCGGACGGGTACCAGGTGTCGCTGTCGCAGCGCGAAACCGCGTTGCTCAAGGTGCTGCTGGCCAACCCGCACATTCCGCTGACCCGCGACGAGATCGCCGCCGCGCTGGACGTGACCGGCACCGGTGACAAGCCCGAAGCGCAGGGTCGGGCCATCGACGTTCTGGTGGGGCGGCTGCGCTCCAAAATCGAGGCCAACCCCAAAGATCCGCAGATGCTGCGCACGGCCCGCGGTGTCGGCTATGTCTTCGCCTGCGAGGTCACCGTGGAACAGGAGGCATGACCCTGCGCCTGCGGGATCTGGGCTGGGCCTGGAGCCTGGGTGCGTTTGCTGCCGGGCTGCTGGCGGCAGGACTGTGGTTTTCATCCGTTCGCAACTGGGACGCCTATCTGACCCGGGCCTATGTTGCCGGGTTCTCGGTCTACGAAGATCTGCGCACAGGTCGCGCCTCGCATCCCGACGTGTTGATCACGCCACTGCCGCCCGAGGCCGCAAGTCTGGCCGATGCGGGTGAATTCGAGCAGTTGCCCGACCTTGCAGGACGCCGGTTTCTGACCAACCTGTCCATTCTGACCGACAGTTCCGCACCGCTTAGCGGACGGAACCTGACGCTTGCGGTCTTGTCCGACCGGCTGGTCTATCCGGTATCCGACATCGTGTCAGGCAGCGACCAGACCGGGCCGCAGAAGATGGGCAACCTGACACGCCTGCTGGCCACCTATTGCAGCGAACCCATTCTGGTGGCCCGGTTCGGTCAGGGCGCCTGGCAGAAGATCGACGGTACGCAGGTCTGGGGGTGCGATGCGGCCCCGACCGACCTGCGCCTGCCCGCGATCTTTCTGGCCGTCGTGGCACTTGCGATCATTCTGACATCGGTCGGCAATGTGACAGACAGCTTTTCGCGGTTCTCCCAGTCGCTGCGTGACCGCCGGCGCAGCGGGGGTCCGGACAGCTACGACATGTCCGGGCCGGCCGAACTGCGCGACATCGTATCGGCGGTCAATACGCATCTGGAGGACGAACGCGCACAGCTGGAAAAGCGTGCCACGGTCCTGTCCGGCGTCAGCCACGACCTTGGTACGCCAGCGGCCCGCGTGCGTCTGCGCGCGGCGCTGATTCCGGACGCCGAATTGCGAGAGAAGCTGGAGTCCGATGTCGACCAGATGACGGGCATGATCGAAAGCGTGTTGACCTACACCCGCTCGGAACTGAGCATCGAGGACCCGCGCCAAATCTCCCTCACCTCACTGGTCGAGTCGCTGGTTGCCGACTATCAGGACATGGATCTGCCTGTGACCCTGAAACAGGTCGCCCCGGTCGAGGTGGAGGGCGCGGCGTCGCTCTTCATGTCGCGGCGCGGGCATGGCTCGCTTCCGGAAACCCGCCGCATCCTTGTCATGGCGCGACCGATCTCATTGAAACGGGCGTTGACGAACCTGATCGACAACGCGCTGAAATACGGGCGCCACGCAACGGTTGAACTGGAAACCGACGCGGAAACCGCCACGATTGTCGTCGAAGACAAGGGAACCAACTTGTCCGTTTCGGATATCGAGGCGCTGATGGCCCCGTTCCGGCGCGGTTCGAACATCGGGTCGTCCGACGGGTTCGGGCTGGGCCTGACAATCGTTGCAACCGTGGCAGAGCAGCATGGCGGCTCGCTGCGCTTTGAAGCGGGTGATCAGGGTCTGCGGGCACGGCTGCAGATCCGGCGCTGAGACCGTCCACACGCAGGCTAGGAATAGCTTCGCACCAAGGCACTGGCGATCAGGGACCACCCATCTGCAATCACGAAAAACGCCAGTTTGAACGGCAGCGAAACCGTGGCGGGCGGCACCATCATCATCCCCATCGACATGAGTACCGCAGCCACTACAAGATCGATGATCAGAAACGGTAGAAATATCAGGAATCCGATCTGGAACGCGCGGGCAACCTCGGACAACATGAACGACGGCATGAGAACCGACAGTGGCGCCTCCGGCGACAGCTCCATCGACGCGGTGTCGGGGCGCAAGGCCGCCATGGCCCGAAACGTGTCACCATCCAGCCGCGCCACCATGAACTCGCGGAACGGCACCATGACACGTTCCAATGCAGGCTCTACCGCAAGTGTTTCTTCGACCATCGGTCGGATCCCGGTGTCCCAAGCCTGGGTAAAGACCGGCTCCATGATGAAATAGGTAAGAAACAGCGCCAGGCTGACGATCAGCATGTTGGGCGGGGACTGTTGCAATCCGATCCCCTGCCGCAGAATGGCCAGTACCGTGACCAGAAATGGAAAACAGGTCACCATGATCGCAAGGCCTGGTGCCAGGCTGAGCACCGTGATCAGCAGGATCAACTGAATGGTTCGCGCCGATATGGATCCGCCGTCGCCCAATGACAGCGACAGCTCCTGTGCCGATGCCAGTGCTGGTGTCAGCACAAGGATCGCCAATGCACACCAGGCCGCCCGGCGCATCATCCAAGTCCGTTCTGGAAATCCGAAATCTCGGTCAGACGCACCGCCAATTGACCGGCATTGTCCCCCTCCATTTCCTCGAGCAGACCACGGGCGACCAATTGGTCGCCGACATACAGATCCACCGGATCTTCGACCCGTTTGTCCAAGGTCAGAACGGCGTTCTCACCCATGGTCAACAGGTCGCGTATCAAGGGGCGCGCCCGACCGACGGAAACCGTCACCTCTATGGGAACGGCTTCGAACGGGTTGGGTCTTTCAGGTTTGGATGCAGGTGCGTCACTCATTTGACAAAGCCTCTTTTGCCTCAAAAACATATGCGTCGAAAGCGGCGGCGATCGCGTCCAGCAGCGCGGTGCAATCAACCTCGGACCGGGCTGTGCCGACCTGCAACCGCGCCTGACCCGGCAGCAACCCGGGGTCCGCGACGACCTTGGGGAGGGGCGTTATGTCGGCGGGCAACATTGCCTCGACATCCCCTTCAACACCGGGTGGAACCAACAGAAGGATCGGTTGTGCAACCTGCGCCTTGGCCATTTCGCTCAACTGCTCGATCACGCGGGCGGCAAGTCCCCGATCCAACGCCTGGGGAAGGACGGTCTGAACCAGAGCGCTGAACATCGGTTCAAGCGACAAGGTCATCCGGGTCAGAGCTTCCTGGTAGGTGAAGGACATGTCGGAGAAGGCTGCCCGCATATCCTCGGCCAGCGCAGCACGACCTTGGGTTTGGGCCTGCAACGCATCCTCCCACCCCGCACCATATCCGCGTTCGAAAGCGGCAAGCCGCTCTTCCTCCAAAGCTTCTTCGTCCAGCAATCGCAGATCCGCGCCGTCGGCCTGAGCCGTGAAATCCTCGAGCAGGTGGGCGATCGACATCACACCTTCTCCTCGTTTTCTTCCAGCCAGCTCCGCAGAATTTCGACCGTTTCTTCCTGTTTGTCCCCGATCAGGGCGCGCAAACGGCCGACCGCATCTTCGCTTGCCGTGGACCCAATCGCAGGCACAGAGCCTCCGTTTTCACCCTGGCCGGTGAGAGCGCTGAATTCCTGTCCATCAGCATCTGAGATTTCACCGACTAGATATGGCGCGCCGCCCTCGGCGGAGGCTGCGGCAGGCGGCAAGGCTGGCACTGCGGCCGAACCGGTCAGGATCGGCCGGATCACGAACAGCCCCATGACCAGCGATACGATGGCCAACACTGCCATCTGTATCAGCGACATCGTATCCAGATGGATGCTTTGCCAGACCGAAGCGGTCGCCAATGTTCCTTGCGGTTCGACATTGGGCAGTTCCAGGGATTTCAGCGTGATGACATCCCCGCGATCCGCATTGAAGCCCACGGCCGAGGCGACAAGCTCTTCCAGAGCGTCCAGTTCCGGCTGTGCCATCGGCATAAAAACCTCGGCACCGGTGGCGTCCGTTGTTCGGGTTCCGTTGACCAGCACGGCAACCGTCAGGCGTTTGATGGCCCCCGGCACCCGCAGAACTTCAAGCTCGGTCTCTGAAACCTCATAGTTGATCCGCTCGCGGGTTTGCGTGGCTGAAGAATTCGATTCATCGCTGCCATTGCCGTCCCCGTCCGGCAGGTTGGACGCGACCGTCACATCAGACGATTGATTGCGGGAGGTATCCGACCGTTCCTCGACATCGGTGCTGATTGCGACACGGCCCTTGGGGTCGAACCGCCGCTCTCTTATGGATTCGGTCTCGGTAACCGTGTCGACACTGACTTCGACCACCGCATTGCCAGGTCCGACGCGCGCCTCGACCAGCCGCAGGACGCGGTCGCGCAGGACCTTGGCCTTGTCATCGGCAGTGTCGGCGGCAACCGCCGTCTCTTGCGGGCCGATCACCGCACCGTTGGAATCGATCACCGCAACATCCTCGGGCGCGAGGCCGGTCACGGCGGAGGCCACCAGAAAACGGATCGCCTTGGCCTGTTCGACCGTGATCTTGGCCCCGGATGGCACCAGATAGACCGAAGCGGTTGGCGAAACGCTGGGCTGGAACGGGCTTGTGGACCCGCTGGCAATGTGAACCCGCGCCTGCCCCACATGAGGGCTGCTGACGATGGTTCGCGCCAGTTCACCCTCCTTGGCGCGCCAATAGGCAGCGTCGAACATCTGCGAGGTCGTACCGAACCCACTCAGGGTATCCAGCAGTTCATAACCCCGGTTGCCATTTGCAGGCAGACCCTCGCTTGCCAGGGTCATGCGCAACTCGTCGCGTTGCGAGCCCGGAACATAGATTGAGCCGCCACGAATCTCGTAGGTGACACCGCGTTGATCCAGGGCCCGGACGATATCCCCCGCTGCCCCGCTTTCCAGCCCCGCATAGAGGAGTGTCATGGACGGAGATGTCACCAACCGCGACATCGCCAGGACACTCAGGAACACGACGACAGCCGTGCCCGCCACGATGATTTGTTTGCGCCTGCCCAAACTTGCCCAGACAGTTCCGATCTGCTGCACGCTCACCTCCGACTCGCCGACATTCTGTGCGGCTCGGGCCCTGTTTGAACGATTGCCCTTAACAATCGGTTAGTCCCTGCGGGGTTATGACGGGTGCCGAACGCAAGAATGAGGACGCCATGACAGACGCGACCGTGGATGAGGCAGAAGGCCCGAAGAAGTCGAGCAAAAACGGACTGATGATTGGCGCGGTTCTGGCGCTGCTAGGTGCTGCGGGCGGGTACTATGTGACCGCGTCCGGGCTTTTGGGCAAAGGCCCAGAGGCCGAGGGAGAAACAGCGGAAAACGCGGACGCCGGAGATGCGATCGATGCGTTGCCGGATGTCGGGTTCGTCGACCTGCCGCCCGTGATCGTGTCCGTGAATTCCGGCGATTCGCGCCATCTGAAATTCCACGCTCAACTTGAGGTGGCCGCCGGTCACGAGGCCGAGGTGGAAAAGATGATTCCCCGCATCATGGACGTGATGAACGGCTATCTCCGGGCCATCAACCTGTCCGACCTCGAAGACTCGCTGGCTCTGGTTCGCATCCGCGGGCACCTGCTGCGGCGCATCGGCATCGTCGTTGGCGAAGGTCGGGTACGTGACGTTCTGGTCACGGAATTCGTATTGAACTAGGAGGCGAAATTGGAACTGATCTCGGACATTCTGCTGGTCGCCGGCGCCTTGGGGGCCGGATTGTACTGTTTTGTTCTGGCCCGACGCCTCAGGCGGTTCACGGACCTGGAGCGGGGCGTCGGTGGCGCGGTTTCCGTGCTGTCCGCACAGGCGGAAGAACTGAAAAAATCCCTGGATGCCGCGCGTGCTGCATCTGACCAGTCCGGGCACAAACTGCAGGATCTGACCGAGCGCGCCGAGTCAGTCGCACAGCGGCTTGAGTTGATCATGGCGTCGATGCACGACGTGATCCCCGAGGACAAACCCAAGGTTAAGGAGCCTGCAATTTCCTCGGCCGAAACCAAAAAGCCGTCACCTCTCGAAGCGGAACCGGTCTCGCTGAAAGAGGAATCCGGGCCTCAAGCACCCGAGCAACCCGCCGAGCCTGAGGCGGTGGAACCAAAGCCATCCAAGCCGGAAGCCGAGGTCAAATCCACCAACGACCCCGCAGAGGATCCCGGCCCGATTCCCAAAGGCGTATTGTTCTTCAGGCACAAGGCGCAAGGTAGCGAGGCCCGATCCTGATGCTCAGCCTGCAACCTGCCCAGCGTCGACCACGTGGTGGCGCTCTGACCCTCATTTCAGCCTTGATGATCAGTTCCGCCATCATACGGCTGGCGCTTGAGGCTGGGCCGGCTTTGGCAAGGGGGCCTGACCCCTCGGAAGTCTCTGCACACAGCGCCGGCTCGGACGAAAAACCGGACATGCAAGCCTTGCTGACCGAATTGCTGCGTCGGGAAGCAGCCGTCAAACAGCGTGAGAGCGCGCTGCGCGACAGGGAGCGTGCCCTGGAGATTGCCAACGAGGCCATTGCGACGCGCCTTTCCGCTTTGCAAGAGGCCGAGGTATCGCTGCGCGAAACATTGGCCGTGGCGGACAAGGCGGCTGAAACCGACCTTACCCGTCTGACCGATGTCTATCAGAACATGAAGCCCAAGGACGCCGCGGCGCTGTTCGAAACGATGGACCCGGTTTTTGCGGCCGGTTTCCTGTCGCGTATGCCGCCTGAGGCTGCTGCGGGTGTGATGGCCGGTCTCAGCCCCGAGGCCGCCTATACCATCAGCGTCGTAATGGCCGGACGCAACGCCAACGCCCCCACTGAGTAGCCGCCATGAGCCCCACCCTCAAAGACCGCTCTGCCGGAGAGACCACATGATCGGAATTCTTGGAATCGTCGTTATTTTCGTAATGGTGTTCGGCGGCTACCTCGCCGCCGGCGGCAAGATGGCCATCATCCTCAAATCTCTGCCGTTCGAGATGATGATGATCGGCGGGGCCGCCATCGGCGCCTTTCTGATCAGCAATGACATGTCGGCGGTCAAACACACGGTCAAGGATCTGGGCAAGGTTTTCAAAGGCCCGAAATGGAAGCCCGAGGACTACCGCGATCTGCTATGCCTTCTGTTCTCGCTGATCCGGCTTGCCCGTTCAAATCCGGTCGAGCTCGAGCAGCACATCGAAGACCCTGAAAACTCGGCCATTTTTACGGCTTTCCCCAAAATACAGGCGGACAAAGAGGCGGTGGACCTGATTTGCGACACCATGCGGTCGGCGGCGATGAACTATGACGATCCCCATCAGGTTGAAGAGGTTCTGGAAAAGCGGATGGATGCCAATTTCCACCACGCCATGCATTCCAGCCACGCCCTGCAAACCGTGGCGGACGGGTTGCCGGCACTGGGAATCGTTGCGGCGGTTCTCGGTGTGATCAAGACCATGGGCTCGATCGACCAACCGCCCGAGGTCTTGGGCAAGTTGATCGGTGGTGCCCTTGTCGGGACTTTCCTGGGCGTCTTTCTGGCCTACGGTCTGGTCGGCCCCTTCGCCGGAAAGCTGAAAGCGGTCGTGGAGGAAGACAATCACTTCTATCAACTGATCCGGGAAGTTCTGGTTGCCAACCTGCACAATCACAACCCCGCAATGTGTATCGAGGTTGGTCGCCAGAACACGCCGACCCACAATCGCCCCGGCTTCACCGAATTGGAAGAAGCCTTGAAAGAGATCAAGCAGGCGGCAGCATGATCCGGATTTTGCTCCTGACCCTTGGCCTGAGCGCATCGGCAACTGGAGTGCTGGCAAAGGATGTTCCGGTGCGGTCCGGCGAACATGACGGCTTCACGCGGCTTGTTCTCAGCGTTCCTGCGGGCACCAACTGGAGCCTCGCCCACCGGAAAAACGGTGCGCGCCTTGCGGTCGAATTGGACGACGTGGAATTCAAGACCGGATCGGTCTTTGCACGATTGTCCACAGGCCGGCTTGAGGCCATATCGCAGGCCGATTCCGGCGCGCCGCTTGAGTTGGACTTCGGCTGTGACTGCGCCGCGACCGCTTTTTTGTACAAGGATACGATGATCGTTGTGGACATAGCGGCGCAAAAAGCCTTGCCTCCGCCAAGTCTGGACATTCCATCGATTCTGATCCCAGAACAGACTTCCAAACGTCGTCCACAGGCCGAAGCGCCATCAATTGAAATCGTTGCCCCACTTCCGCAACTGGATCGCGATGGCCTGCAGCAGCGCCTTTCGACCCGTCTGTTGCAAGGCTCGGATCGCGAGCTTGTCGACCTGAATGTCACACCTCCGGGTCCGCGTGCCTCGGTGCCGGAAGCGCTTCCGGACATCGCGCAGGATCTGCCTGCTCATATCCAGGTAAGCTCGATCCTTGACGAGTTGGGCAAACTGGGAGAGCCACCTCTGCAACCTCTGGAGTCACTGCCAGCCTGTATTTCGGATGCCGAATTGGGGTTCGACACCTGGTCTGACGGTCGGCCCTTTACGCATCAGGTGGCTGAGCTGCGAGCGGGCTTGTTCCTGGAGTTCGACAGGGTCGACAGATCCATCGCGCTCAAGCTCGCAAAGCTGTTGGCACACTGGGGTTTCGGTTCAGAGGCCATACAGGTTCTGCAGTTGATCGAAGATGCATCGCCGGAACAGGAATGGGTTCGAGCGGTCGCGCAAATAATTGATGATCAGCCTGTATCAGAGCCTAACCAATTGCGTGGGTTGCAACACTGCGACGGCGCGGTTGCCATGTGGGCCGCGATGGCGGATGGCCAGTTGCGGGATGATGCGCAGCAGGAACGGATGGAACAGGCGTACCTGAGGCTTCCTGAGCATCTACGCCGGATCCTCGGCCCCCGGCTGGCCGAGATATTCGTCACCTCCGGCCAGCTTGAAGCCGCCCGGCGGGTACTTCGTTCGGTGGATCGCGTCCAAACTCTGCAACACCCCGAGGTGACACTCGCGCAGGCAACTGTTGCTGCCGCTGAGGGAGATGCGGACACCCGCGACAATTTGTTGAACGACGTCATCGACAACCCAAGCTCGGATTTGGAAGCCCCGCTTGCCCTGGCCCGGCTCGCTGAAAAGAAGTGGGCAGAGGGTGGGGCCGTTTCGCGACGCCAAATCGATCTGATCTCGGGCTACGCGGTCGAACTGCGCAATTCTGAATTGGGCCCGGTCATGGCCCGCGGTCACGCTCTGGCGCTTGCCCTTGGCAGCGAGTTTTCTGCGGCCTTCAATATCCTTGATGCCCATCGCGGAGACGAGACCTGGTCCGGCACGCGCAATCGTATCTTGCAGCTGGCAGCAGCGCGCGCCGATGATCTGACCTTTCTGCTGTATTCAAGTACTCTGAAACCATATGAACTAGAGTCTAATTCGACCGAGACTTCGCTGTTGCTTGCCAAGCGTTTTGCGGACCTCGGCTTTGCCAAGCAAGCCCGAGACTTGACTGATGCAGGTTCGGATGGGACACGCAGGCGCGACCGCGCCATCCTTCGGGCCCGGGCCGCGCTGCTGGAAAACCGACCGGATCTGGCCCTGCGCGAATTGGCCGAGGATCCCTCCGATGTCGCTGAAAGGCTGCGGGCACAAGCCCTGACCGATATGGGCAATTACACGGCCGCCGTTGAGGCTTGGCGGGACATAGGGGATGAAGATACCGCCGCGCGCCTGTCATGGTGGGCGGGATTCAACTTGGAAGAAGTTGGGGCGAAGGACACCGCGCTGGGGCAGGTCATAGATCTGAGCTCGGCCCTGCGTGCGCCAGTGCAGCGAGAACCGGACAAGCCGATTTCGGACGCTGAACAGCTGCTTGAGGCCAGCGCCGACACGCGGCAGAAGATAACCGAATTGCTGAACGTGACAACTGAATTGGAATAGTCAGGATCCGCGCGACGAACAGCCGGCTTGTGCGCCTCGCATTGAGAGCATGCGCTTGTCTGAAAGAGCAAGCACCGGCAGACTGCCCGGCAAATTCAACCTTTTCCAGATCAGGGGCAACGGATGTCCGGAGCGCTCATTCGATGTTTTGTCGCCATTCCCGTATCTTCCGAAATCGCCCAGATATGCGCCGACGTCGCTCGCGCAGCAAATTGCGGTCGAAGTTTGCCTGCTGAAAACCTTCATCTGACGCTGGCTTTTCTCGGCGACCAGACCCGAAACGCCTTGATCGAATTGAATGATCACTTCGAAGTGCTGAGGCGCCCGGCCATTTCCGTCAGACTGTCCGGGCTGGGCAGTTTCGGAAACTCGCTGCACATGGTGGTAGAGCCCGATCCTGGACTCCTGCACCTGCATGAAAGCGTCCTGCAGTGCATTGGGCGGGCCGGGCTGACGCTGCAACGCCGCCGCTTTCGACCGCATATCACCATAGTTCGGGGTATTGAATCGGCTCTAAACAAGGCCATTTTGCATATCCCAGTTCCCCAAACCACCATGGTGGTGACCCAGTTCAACCTGAACTCTTCCACACTTCGGCCGGACGGCGCACGATATGAAACGCTGTCGACCTATCCTTTGCAACTGCAAGGCTGGTCGGGTCAGGCTGACGACTTCACCGACCGGTAGAGAGGCTGCACTATGTCACTAAACCGGGTGCCGGGATCGGTAAGGTTCAAAACCGCCCTGCTCAGATTCTTGGCAGCAGACTCTCCGATTTCCGGAGAAGAAAACTCGACAAACTTGTCGATGACGTCCTGTCGCGACATCGGAGACTCAGGCCCGCCCCGGGCATGGATGTCGCCCGAGCGGAAAACGCGACCGTCTTGCGTCGTTACCTGAACGTCGGCCCAGCGCCCAGCGGGAAAGCGGGAATTATGGCGGTCCGACTCGGATACGGTGATGCGGCTCAGGAAATCGGCGACCATCGGATCGGACAATCCATCGCCGCCGATGTGCTCGACCCCGATCCGCCCGTGTACCGCAAAAGTCGAGACAGCAAATGGCAGCGAGTATTGCGCCTGCGACGTCGTCTCGGGCATCCCCGAATACAGTTGAACCGCTTCGTGAAAACTGTGGATCTCGACACGGGCGATCTGGTGATGGGTCAGACCGTGCGAGTTCATCACCATGCGCAGCCCGTCTATGGCGGCATGGGCCCAGCGGCAGATCGGATAGGGTTTCACATATTGATGTTCCATCTGCCAAAACGTTCCGAGGTCCTGCCAATAGGGTGCGGCGCGGTCCTCCTCGATGGTGATGGCGGGGGCGCCGGTAAAGCCGCGCTCGGCCAGAATTGCCGCCGACATGCCCACCAGCGCGCCCCAGCCTGAGCCGTCATGCAGCATGGTGGGGTTGGCAATCTCGCGCATCATCTGGCTGCGAGGGCCGTGATATTCGGCAATACCAAGGCCTTGGCGCAACTGGTCCGGTGAATGGCCCCGCAAGCGGGCGGCCATGGCAACCGCGCCCAGTGCGTTCCACGCTCCCGAGGTGTGGTAGTCGCTGACGGTGGCGTGCAGCGCGATACCCGCGCGGCCCGCAATTTCGTAGCTGGTGATGACGGCGGCCAATGCATCGGGTCCCGACAGATCAGGGAAGTGTTCGGCCAATGCGCACAGCGCGGGCACGACCACCACGCCGATATGACCCTTGGTCGGGTTGTAGCCGTCGTGCCCGTCGAGATTGTCGGTCTGCGTGGCGGCCGCGTAGGCCGCGCCTGCCAGACTGACCCGGCGCCCATCGCACAGCATCCGCGCCGAGAATGCAGGATCGGTCGATCCGTACAGCAATGCGGCAGTGTCGCGGGCGATCACGCCGGCCTCCATCGGGGTCGAGGCGATCACGATGCCCAAAGTATCCAGCAGCATCAGGGCCGCCGCTTCGCGCGCGCTGTCGGGCATCTGGTCCGCCGGGCGGTTCAGAACAAACTCGGCGACGCGGGCGAAGGTTTCGGTCACTTGGCACCCTCCATCGCCGGTTTCTGGTCTCGCAGGCGCAGGCCCTTTGGGTCGAACGGAGGCGCATGCAGGATCCGCGCCCTGTGCGGCTTGCCCAGGATGAAGACATGCACCTCGTCACCCGGCTGGGCCACGGCTGGGTTGGCGTATCCGATGGCCAGCGACTTGCCGACCGTATAGCCATAGGCGCCCGAGGTGACGCGCCCGACGGGCGTACCATCTGGGGTGAAGATCGGCTCGCCCCCGCTGGCATCGGCATCGTGGGTGACATCGACCTCGAAAATCGACAGCACCTCGCGCGCGGGATTGTCCTTGATCGCCAGCCAGGCCGCCTTGTGCAGGAAATCCTTGTCTGGCTTGATCAACCCATCCAGACCGACCTCGTGCGGCCAGTACTCCTGCGAATACTCGCGCCCCCATGAGCCATAGCCTTTTTCGATCCGCAACGCGCCCAGAGCACGGCCGCCGACCGGCCCGCCACCACAGGCGCGGGCAGCGTCCAGAAGCGCTGTATAGAGTCTGATTTGGTCCTCTTCGGCGCAGTGCAGCTCCCACCCCAGATCGCCGGTGAAGCTGACGCGGATGGCAAGGCAGGTGACCCCGGCAACCTCGATCGTGGCCGAGCGCATGAAGCGGAACGCCTCATTCGACAGATCGGCGTTGGTCAGCCGTTGCAGGGCCTCGCGCGATTTAGGGCCGGCGATGTTGAGGCCCGCGATGCGGTTTGTGGCGACCTCGACGGTGGTGCCTTCAGGCAGGTCCACCATGTTGAAGAACCGCTGATGATAGCGTTCGGCCATGCCCGAGCCGATCATCATGTATTCGTCTTGGGCCGCCTTGGTGATGGTGAAATCCCCCGCCACGCCGCCACGTACGGAAATCAGCGGGGTCAGGCAAGACCGCCCCACCTCGGTCGGCACCCGGTTGGCCACCAGCCGGTCGAGCCAGTCATGCGCGCCCGGCCCCTTGACGACGTAGTTGGCAAAGTTCGAGATGTCGATCATGCCCACGCTCTCGCGCAGCATCCGGGCCTCGTGCCCCACCGGTTCGAACCAGTTCTGGCGGGTGAAGCCGGTGGTTTCGACCGTTCCGGGCCGGTCGGCGAACCACAGCGGGTGTTCCCAGCCGCAGTTGAGGCCGAAGACCGCGCCCAACTGTTTCTGCATCTCGTAGGCGGGGCGCACGCGGGCGGGGCGGCCGGCGCTGCGTTCCTCGTTCGGGAAATGGATGGCGAAGCGGTGGGAATATTGATCGGCCACCCGCGCCTTGGTGAATTTCTTGTCGGCCCAGTCGCCGAACCGCGCCAGATCCCAGGCAAACATGTCGTATTGCGGCTCGCCCTCGATCATCCATTGCGCAGCCAACAGCCCCAGCCCGCCCGATTGCGAGAATCCGGGGATGATGCCGGTGCAGCAGAAATAGTTGCGCAGCTCGGGCACCGGCCCCCAGATGGCGTTGGAATCCGGAGACCAGATCATCGGGCCGTTGATCACCCGTTTCACACCTGCGGTCGCGGCCACCGGCACACGCTCGGTCGCGCGGATCACGTTTTCCATGATCCGGTCCAGATCGTCGGGAAACAGGTCATGGGCGAAATCCAGCGGCGTGCCGTCCTCGGCCCAGAACCGCATGTCTTTCTCATAGGCGCCGATCAACAGGCCGTTGCCTTCCTGCCGGAAATAATACTCGCCGTCGCGGTCGGCGATCGAGGGCAGACGGCGGCCAAGGGCGGCCACCTCGTCAATCGCCTCGGTCACGAAATACTGGTGCTCGGTCGGTTGCAGCGGCAGTTCCAGCCCCGCCAGCGCTGCCACCTCACGCCCCCACAACCCGGCGGCGTTGACCACCCATTGCGTGTGGATGTCGCCCTTTTCCGTGCGCACGATCCACGAGCCGTCAGGCTGCTGTTCAGTTCCTATTACAGGGCAAAACCGCTGAATCTCAGCCCCCAGCGCCCGCGCTCCGGCGGCATAGGCGTGGGTCACGCCCGAGGGGTCCACGTTGCCGCCGTCGGGTTCATACATGATGCAACGGATGTCATCGAACTGCGCCAGCGGGTGCAGCTCCATCGCCTGTTCGCGGCTGATTTCATGGAAGTTCAAGCCGTAGAACCGCGCCTTGGCCTCTTGCAGGCGCAACTGGTGCTCGCGCGCTTCGGTCTGGGCGAGATACAGCGATCCCGGCTGGAACACGCCGCAGCCCTGCCCGGTTTCCTGCTCCAGCTGCTTGTACAGGTTCATCGTGTAGTGCTGGATGCGCGTGACGTTGTTGTTGTCGTGCAGCCCGTGGATGTTGGCCGCCGCGTGCCAGGTGGACCCGCTGGTCAGTTCGTCCCGCTCCAGCAGGATCACGTCGGTCCAGCCCAGCTTGGCAAGGTGGTAGAGGATCGAGCAACCGACAAGGCCCCCTCCGATCACGACGGCCTGTGCATGGGTTCTCATTGGGCTTTTCTCCTGACTGGCGGGGACGCGTCACCCCTCTGCCTCAGAAGTCAGCCACAGGACCTGCACACCGTATGCTCTGTTCCCGACCCCAAATGTCGGGAACAGGGCAAGTTGGACCGGAATCCCGATTTGGGAACGTCTAGTAGGGTGCCTCGACGTCATTCATCGAGACATAGACGGTTTTCATTTCCGAATAGTGGTTGATCGCCAGCTTCGAATTCTCGCGCCCGACGCCTGACATTTTCGACCCGCCGAACGGGGCCTCGACCGGGGCCAGGTTGTAGGTGTTGATGTAGCAGGTGCCCGCCTCGAACCCGGCCACCACGCGATGGGCGCGGGTCAGGTCGTTGGTGAAGACGCCGGCGGCCAGGCCGAACTCGGTGGCGTTGGCACGGGCCATCACCTCGTCTTCGGTTTCGAAATCCAGCACCGACATGACGGGGCCGAAGATCTCCTCGCGGGCGATGGTCATGTCGTCGGTCACGTCGGCAAAGACAGTGGGCTGAATGTAGAAGCCCGGAAGATCCAGCCGCGCGCCACCATGGACCAGCCGCGCGCCCTCGGCCTTGCCCTTCTCGATATAGCCCAGAACGATGTTCATCTGGGCCTCGCTGACCATCGGCCCGAAATTCACGGCCTCATCCATCGGGTCGCCGATCTTCACATTGGCAAGGCGTTCGGTCAGACGGCTCAGGAACGCCTCTTTGATGCCCTTCTGCACGAAGACCCGCGTGCCGTTGGAACAGACTTGGCCCGAGGAATAGAAATTGCCCAGGATCGCGCCCGAGACGGCGTTTTCGATGTCGGCATCGTCGAACACGATCAGGGGCGACTTGCCGCCCAGTTCCATCGTGACGTGTTTCATGCCCTCGGCCGCGGCGGCATAGACCTTGCGGCCCGTGGGCACCGAGCCGGTCAGCGACACCTTGGCCACGCGCGGGTCGGTGACCAGCGCGGCGCCCACATCGCCATAGCCCTGAACCACGTTGTAGATGCCCTTGGGCGCGCCGGATTCGATCAGGATCTCGGCCACTTTCAACGCCGACAAGGGGGTGGTTTCCGAGGGTTTGAACACCATCGCATTGCCGCAGGCCAGCGCCGGGGCGCCCTTCCAGCAGGCGATCTGGGTCGGGTAGTTCCACGCGCCGATGCCAACGCAGACGCCCAGCGCCTCGCGGATGGTATAGACGAAGTCGCCGCCGCCCAACCGGATATGCTCACCGGTCAGGGACCCGGCCAGCCCGCCGAAATATTCCAACGCATCCGCGCCCGAGGTCGCATCGGCCACCAGCGTTTCCTGCAACGGCTTGCCGGTGTCATGGGTTTCCAGGATCGACAGCTCGCGGTTGCGCTCGCGCATGATGTCGGCGGCGCGGCGCAGGACGCGGCCGCGCTCGGTTCCGGTCATCGCCGCCCAGGCCTTTTGCGCGTGTTTTGCACTTGTTAGAGCGTGTTCGATGATTTGCGGCGTCGCCGAATGCAAGCGGGCGATGACCTCGCCCGTGGCTGGGTAGATCACGTCGATCGGGGTGCCTGCGGTGTCTTCGACATATTCGCCATCAATAAAGTGGCTGGCCTCGGGCTGAACTTTCATCGCGGATCCTTTTTTACTCGGGCCCCGGGGAACCGGTGCCGGTCGGTTTCATCCGCAGGTAATGATTATTGATTGATCAGTCAATAAAGCACTGCTTTGGGCGAATTCTTGCCAACAAAAAAAGGGGCCCTCTTGAAAAAAATGGTTAATGTTCCATTTCTGTTCTACATGATCGGAGGATCACCCGATGGAACAGTCTTTGCGCAAAACCGCCCCGATGGGGCCGACCAACGACTACCACATTCTGCCCGTCACGGACCGTCAGATGCGCTATGCGCGCGCGATCGCCCAGCAGTCCGCGCTGGAGATCCCGGTTGAGGCGCAGCGCGATCGGCGATCCATGTCCGATTGGATCTCGGCGCACAAGCCGCACGATCCCTCCCCCTTTGCCGACTACCCGACGGGCAAACAGGTGGCCTTTGCCGAGCGGATCTCGCGCACCAAACGCCGCCCGATCCCCAGCGAGTGCTTCCGCGACAAACGTGCGATGTCGCAATGGATTGAGCGGAACAAGTGAAGAAATGTGGCCGGCGGCCTCAGGCGTCTTTGTCATGGCGATGGCGATGCGACCGACCATACAGCCCTACGGCCGCTGCCACGAACAGGCCCAGTAGAATATAGCCGGTAATCGCCTCAGCCACGGCAAGCGCGCGGCACACGCCAACCGGCCGCAAGTCACCAAAACCAACCGTCGTGAAGGTAACATACGAGAAGTACAGGACATCCGCCGGACCGCGGGCGCCTTCAACGCACAGATCGTAGTACCCGTATGACCCGTAGACTGCAGCGAACAGGAACGGCACGACCTGGATGAAGGAAATCCCCATCAGCAGCAACTGCCGCTTGGGCGAGCGCACAAGCGCAATGTAGTACCAGGTTTGCGAGAACAGCCAAATCGCCAACCCGATGGTGGCTGCGGCTCCGATCGTGTCGCCGGCTGCGGATTCGGTCAGGTGTGAAAGGATGTACCAAGCCAGAGCGCTTAGCATGACAAGGCCCATCGCTGCGATCAGCGTGGGCTTCCAATCCTGCAATGTGGTTGGATCATGCGCCATCGTCCCCCTCCCCAAGCACGGGTACCGGCCATTTTTTAACGCCGGGCGCATCATCGCAAGCTTTTTTGCGGGATTCGAAGCTATTGGCCGCCGATATGCTCTTCGCCCCGCGCCCTTGCCAGCGAGATCTGTTTCTGCCGTTCGCGGAACCGGGCCTTGTCGGCCTCGGACGTCTCGTGGATGCATTGGTGGCAGGACACGCCGTGCTCGTATTCGGGGCGCTCCATGTCCTGAGGCAGGATCGGGCGGCGGCAGCCATGACACAGCTGGTGCGGTCCCTCGGCCAACCCGTGCCCTACGGAAACGCGATTGTCGAACACGAAGCACTCGCCCTTCCAGGTGCTGTCCTCGGGCGGGACCTCCTCGAGATAGCGCAGGATGCCGCCCTTCAGGTGATAGACATCCTCGATCCCCTGCCCCAGCAGATAGTTGGTGGATTTCTCGCAGCGGATGCCGCCTGTGCAGAACATGGCGACGCGCTTGTTGTGGAACCGGTCCTTGTTCTGCTCCCACCAGGTAGGAAAATCGCGGAAACTGGCCGTTTTAGGGTCGATTGCGCCGTCGAACGTGCCGATCGACACCTCATAATCATTGCGCGTATCGATCACCACCACATCATCCGAACGGATCAGATCGTTCCAGTCCTGAGGCTCGACATAGTGGCCGGTGCGGGCGCGCGGATCGACATCCGGCTGGCCCATGGTCACGATCTCTTTCTTCAGGCGCACCTTCATCTTTCCAAAAGGTGGCTGGCTGGCGGTGGCCTCTTTCCATTCCAGATCGGCGCAGCCCGGCAGCGCCCGGATATGCGCCAGAGCCGCGTCGATCCCGGCGCGTGGGCCGGCGATGGTGCCGTTGATGCCCTCATGCGCCAGCAGCAGCGTGCCCTTGACCGACTGCGCGCGGCACAGCTCCAACAGCGGCGCGCGCAGGGCGTCCGGGTCGGCAAAACGGGTGAAGTGATACAGTGCGGTGATCGTGTACATGGCCGCGATCTAATGCGCGGCCCCCCGCAACGCAAGACACCGCATTGACGACCCCCGCCCGCCCGCCTACCGATAGGACACGCAAAGGAGGCCGCCATGACCCATGCCCTGATCGTGATCGACGTCCAGAACGACTTCTGCCCCGGCGGTGCGCTGGCGGTTCCCAACGGGGATGAGATCGTCGCCCCGATCAATGCCATAATGCCCGATTTCGATGCGGTGATCCTGACGCAGGACTGGCACCCGGCGGGTCATTCCTCGTTCGCGTCATCCCATCCGGGCAAGGCGCCTTATGACGTGGTCGAGATGCCCTATGGCCCGCAGGTCCTGTGGCCCGACCATTGCGTTCAGGGCACGCCCGGCGCCGAATTCCACCCCGACCTGCGTACCGATGCCGACCTGATCCTGCGCAAAGGTTTTCGCAGCGCGATCGACAGCTATTCGGTCTTCTTCGAAAACGACCGCACCACGCCCACCGGGCTGGAAGGCTATCTGCGCAACCGCGGGATCGACCGGCTGACGCTGGTGGGCTTGGCGACCGATTTCTGCGTGCATTATTCAGCTGTGGATGCGGCCCGGCTGGGGTTTGACGTGACCGTCAGAACCGACACCTGCCGGGCGATCGATCTGGATGGATCGCTCGCAGCGGCGGAACAGGCCATGCGCGACACGGGTGTTACGTTGGCCTAGCGATTCAGGGCGTCGCTCCCGCCGCAGCCAGGTATTTCAGCAGGACGAACACGATCACCGCAAGGCCAAGGGCGAAGCCAATGCGCCCGGGCACGGTTCTTCGGTCAGGTTTTGCGGGCGCAGGTGTGGCCGGCTGCGGGCGGCGCACCGGATCGCGGCGTTTGATGCCGATCCCAGGCTGCGCGCTGCGAACATGGCGCAGAAAGTCGCGCAGATCGAATTCACCGCAATACTGGCCGCGCAATCCCGTGGCCCGAATATTTGCAAACAGCTGGCGCAGGATCTTTTCGCGGGCCGCGGCGTCTTCGGGCGGATAGAAACCACGCGATTCACCACTGCCGTGGCTGTCCAGAATGAACCCGGCATCCACGAACACCTGACGCAGCTTCGGTGACGCCCCCCTCAGAGCATCGGCCGTCTTCACGTCGCGAAAACGCGCACAGACCGTTGCGGTTTTCGGCTCGGTCTTAGCCGACGAACCGCAATCGCCCCCATCTTTTGCAATCGTTACAATATCAAAGTCGTAAGCCAGACCCATTCAACCAACTACTACCTTCTCGTACCATCCCACCGTTTAACTAGACCGCGAAAAGAACAGACATTATGCCCGCATTATGGCCTGTCCTTGGCATTGTTACCAAATCCGCGACTCTTGCCATTCACCGCCCCGATTGATCTAACAACGGAAATGGCAGGAGTTCCCCATGGTCGACATCGCGACCCGTGTCTACAATCACAAATGGAAGATCGACCCGATTGTCCGGTCTTTGATCGACACAGACTTCTACAAACTGCTGATGTGCCAGTCAGTGTTTCGAAACCGACCTCAAACAACGGTCGAGTTTTCCTTGATCAACCGGTCGAATCACGTCCCCCTGGCCAATCTGATCGACGAGGGCGAGTTGCGCGAACAGCTGGATCACATCCGCTCGCTCAGCCTCAACCGGGGTGAAAGCACCTGGCTGCGGGGCAACACCTTCTACGGCAAACGCCAGATGTTCCGCCCCGATTTCATGGAATGGTTCGAGAATCTGCGCCTGCCGCCCTATCACCTCGAACGCCGCGGCGATCAGTACGAGCTGACATTCGAAGGCAAATGGCACGAGGTCATGCTGTGGGAAATCCCGGCGCTGGCGGTGCTGATGGAGCTGCGCTCGCGCGCGGTTTTGAACGACATGCGCCGGTTCGAACTTCAGGTTCTCTATGCCCGCGCCATGACCCGTGTCTGGGAAAAGATCGAAACGCTGCGCGGCATTCCCGGTTTGGGCATCGCAGATTTCGGAACCCGGCGGCGGCATTCCTTCCTGTGGCAGGACTGGTGCGTGCAGGCGATGATCGAAGGGCTGGGCCCTGCGTTTACCGGCACGTCGAACTGCCTGATCGCCATGCGGCGCGAGGTCGAGGCGATCGGCACCAATGCACATGAACTGCCGATGGTCTATTCGGCGCTGGCCGAAACCGACGAAGAACTGGCCCGCGCGCCCTATGACGTGCTGAGCGACTGGCATGACGAACATGACGGCAACCTGCGGATCATCCTGCCCGACACCTATGGCACCAAGGGGTTTCTGGACCGCGCGCCCGACTGGCTGGCCGGATGGACCGGCATCCGCATCGACAGCGGCGATCCGGCCAAGGGCGCCGAGATCGCCATCGACTGGTGGAAATCGCGCGGCGAGGATCCCAGCCAGAAGCGGATCATTTTCTCGGACGGGCTCGATGTGGACAAGATCCGCGAATTGCATGGCCAATTCGCGGGCCGGGTGAAGGTCTCGTTCGGGTGGGGCACGTTGCTGACCAACGATTTCCGCGGTCTGGTGCCCGGGGATGCGCTGGCGCCGTTCTCGCTGGTGTGCAAGGCGGTCTCGGCCAATGGGCGTCCGACGGTGAAACTTTCGGACAACCCCGAAAAGGCGATGGGGCCGAAAGACGAGATCGAGCGCTACAAGCGCGTCTTTGGCGTAGGGGAACAAGAAGCGATCGAAGTGATCGTCTAGCCCGGCTCAGCCGTGATGGGCGGCCACGGTTTTCAACTGGGAAAAACCGTACAGCGCCTCGAACCCCTTTTCGCGGCCATGGCCCGATTTGCCGACCCCGCCGAACGGCAGTTCGACCCCGCCGCCCGCGCCGTAATTGTTGATGAACACCTGCCCCGCGCGCAGCCGTTTGGCCAGCCGCATCTGCCGCGCGCCGTCCCGCGTCCAGACCCCGGCCACCAGCCCGTAATCGGTGCCGTTGGCGATTTGAATGGCCTGCTCCTCGGTGTCGAAGGGGATCAGGACCTGCACCGGGCCAAAGATTTCCTTCTGCGCCAGCGGATGATCGGGCGGCACGTCACCAAACAGCGTCGGGCGCACATAGGCCCCGCCCGGCGGCGCGTGATCCACGATCCGGCCTTGTGCGGCGATCTCAAGATCGGCCCCCTGCGCCAGGAAGCCGGTTACGATCTGCTTCTGCCGGTCCGAGATCAGCGGCCCGACCCGCAGATCCTCGGTCGCGGGGCCGACGGTCAGGTCGGTATAGGCGGCGGCCATGCGCGCCTTGACCTCGGCATAGACCCCGCGCTGCACCAGAACACGCGACCCGGCCGAGCAGGTCTGACCCGCGTTCTGGATGCCCGCATTCACCAGAAACGGCAACGCGGCCTGCAAATCGGCATCATCGAACACCAGTTGCGGAGATTTCCCGCCCAGTTCCAGCGTCACCGGCACCACGTTGCTTCCGGCCGCCTGCTGCACCAGCGCACCCGTCGCCACGGACCCGGTGAACGAGATATGATGCACACCCGGATGCGCCGACAGGGCCGCGCCCGCCTCGGACCCGATGCCGGACACCACGTTCAGCGCCCCCGGCGGCAGGCCGGCCTCGGTGGCCAGATGGGCAAAGGCCAGTGCTGTCAGACAGGCCTCTTCGGCCGGTTTCAGAACGCAGGCATTGCCCATGGCCAGCGCCGCCCCGACCGAGCGGCCGATGATCTGCATCGGGTAGTTCCACGGCACGATGTGGCCGGTCACGCCATGCGGCTCGCGCAGGGTATAGACGGTGTAGCCGTCCAGATAGGGGATGGTCTGACCCATCACCTTGTCCGCCGCACCGCCGTAGAATTCGCAATACCGCGCCAGCGCCAGTGCGTCGGCGCGCGCCTGGGTCAGCGGTTTGCCAACGTCCAACGCTTCGAGCAGCGCAAGCTCTTCGGTCCTGTCCCGCACCAACTGCCCCAGCCGGGTCAGGATGCGGCCCCGCTCCAGCGCGGTCGTCCTGCCCCAGTCACCGTCCAGCGCCGCCTGCGCGGCCTGCACGGCGGCATCGATCTGCGGCGCCCCACCGCGCGCAATCCGGCACAGCGGCGTGCCGTCGGACGGGTTGGTCAGATCAAGCGTGTCGTCGGTTGCGACCCAATCGCCGCCGATCAGGCACAGGGTGGGGTCAAACCAGATGGGATTTAGCATATCTGCCTCCAAAACAGGCTCTAACAATGGGATTTCATGCTGCGCCCTGCCCGATCTCGGGCAATTTCGGCACGGCTTGGATCAGGGATTGCGTATAGGGGTGCTGCGGGTCCGCGAACACGCGCTCGGTCTCGCCCTGCTCGACGATCCGGCCTGCTTGCATCACCATCACCCGGTCGGTGATGGTGCGCACCACGCTCAGGTCATGGCTGATGAACAGGTAGGTCAGGTCATAGGCCGCACACAGCTCGGCTAGCAGGTCGAGGATCTGCGCCCGCACGGACACGTCGAGTGCCGAGACGGCTTCGTCGAACAGGATCAGCTCGGGCCGGATGATCAGGGCGCGGGCGATGGCGATGCGCTGGCGCTGCCCGCCCGAGAATTCGTGGATGTATTTCCCCGCATCGTCCGGCGAGAGGCCTACGGCGGTCAGCATCTCGGCGATCCGATGCTGCCGTTCGGACCCGGTGGGCGGCGTTCCCAGCAGGTGAAAAGGCTCGGTGATCAGGCGGGCGACACGGTGGCGGGGGTTGAAGCTGCCGAACGGGTCCTGGAACACCACCTGCATCTTGCGGCGCACGGCCAGATTGGGTTTGCGACCGGTGAACACTGGCAGGCCGCCCAGCAGGATCTGCCCGCCCTGAACCTCCTCAAGCCCCAAAACAGCCCGTGTCAGGGTCGATTTTCCGCAGCCGGACTCGCCCACAAGTCCAAGGCGCTCGCCCCGGTTCAGCGTGAAACTGACGTGGTCCACGGCCCGGTGATGGCCGGGCTTTTCAAACAACCGCGTGCGCGGCAGGCGATAGTCCCGCACCACGTTGCGGACCTCGAGCAGCGGCGCGGGCGCGGGCGGCGCAGGCAATGCGACCCGATGGCCCGAGGCCTGAAACAGCATCCGCGTATAGGGATGCTGCATGTGGCGCAGCAGATGGTCGGTGGCCCCGGTTTCGACCACCCGCCCCTTCTGCATCACCACGATCCGGTCGGCCATGTCGGCCACCACCGCCAGATCGTGGGTGATCATCAGCAGGCCCATGCCGTATTCGGTGACCAGCCCCCGCAGCAGGTCGAGGATCTGCGCCTGCGTGGTCACGTCCAGCGCGGTTGTCGGCTCGTCCGCGATCAGCAGCCTGGGGCGCAGGGCGATGGCCATGGCGATCACCACCCGCTGCCGCTGCCCGCCTGACAGTTCGTGCGGATAGCGCGACAGGGGAAAGCGATCAGGCGGAAGGCCGACGCGGGTCAGAACCTCTTGGGCGCGCGCGCGGGCGGCGTCGGCGGGCATGGCCTTGTGGATCAGGATGGTCTCCATCACCTGATCACCGATGGTCTTCACCGGATTGAGCGCCGTCATCGGCTCCTGAAACACCATCCCGACGGCCGCGCCGCGCAGGCGGCACATCTCGTCCTCGGGGCTGTTCAGAACCTCGTGCCCGTCAAGGCGGACCGAGCCGCTGGCCACGGCCCCTGCGGGCAGCAACTGCATCACCGTCAGCGCCGTCATCGACTTGCCCGAGCCGCTCTCACCGGTGACGGCCACGATCTGACCGGGGTCGATGGACAGGCTGACCTGGTCCAGAACGGGGACCCCGTGGATCGACAGCGACAGGTTATGGATTTCCAGCAGGCTCATGCGCGGGCCACCCGGATGCGAGGGTCAAGCCAATCGCGCAGCCCGTCGCCCAGCAGGTTCAGCCCCAGCACCGTCACGATGATCGCCAGCCCCGGAATCAGAGCCAAATGCGGGGCAAAACTGACCATCGTCTGCGCATCCGCCAGCATCCGGCCCCAGCTGGGCGTGGGTGGCTGCGCACCGAGGCCGACATAGGACAGCCCCGCTTCGGCCAGAATACCAAGGCTGAACTGGATGGTGCCCTGCACGATCAGCAAATTGGCAACGTTGGGCAGGATGTGCTCGACCGAGATCCGCGCCGCGCCCTTGCCCGCGACACGGGCGGCCAGGATGAACTCGCGCTCCCACAGGGACAGCGCCGCGCCGCGGGCGATGCGGGCAAAGACGGGGATGTTGAAGATGCCGATGGCGATGATCGCGTTCACCGCACCGGGGCCGAAGACGGCGGTGATCAGGATGGCGATGACCAGCGAGGGGAAAGCAAAGACCAGATCGTTGCCGCGCATGATCAGTTCGTCCAGCCACGACCCCTTGCGCGCCGCGGCCGTCAGACCCAGCGGCACGCCCAGCGCCATGCCGATGCCCACCGCCACCAGAGCCACCGCGATCGAGGTGCGCGCGCCGACCATGATCATCGAGAATATATCGCGCCCGAAATGATCGGTACCGAACCAGTGCTGCGCATTGGGCGGCTGCAATTTGTCGGGGATGTTCAGCGCGGCGTGGTCATAGGGTGTCCAGACGAAGGACAGCAGCGCCATCAGCACCACCACCGAGGACAGCCCCGCCCCCAGGATCAGAGACCGGCTCATGTGCGGCTCCGCAACCGGGGGTCGACCGCGGCATAGGCCAGATCGACCAGGAAGTTCACCGTGATGACCGCAAAGACCAGCAGCATTACAACCGACTCCACCACGATCAGGTCCCGCGCCGAGATCGCCTGGAACACCAGCCGCCCCAACCCGGGCAGATAGAAGACCTGCTCTATGATGATCGATCCGGCCAGCAGGAAGGAAAACTGCAGCCCGATGATGGTCAACACCGGGATCAGCGCGTTGCGCACCCCGTGCCGCCACAGCGCCTGACGGCGCGACAGGCCCTTGGCGCGGGCGGTGCGCGTAAAATCCTCACCCAGAATGTCCAGCAGTGCCGATCGCATGACCCGCGACAGAATCGCCGCCTGTGGCAGAGCCAGCGCAATCGCCGGCAGGGTCAGCGAGTGCAGCCCGGCCCACAGGCCAGTGTCCCACCCCGCGAACCCGCCCGCGTTGAACCAGCGCAGATTGATTGCGAAGATCAGCACCAGCATCATCGCAAACCAGAAGTTCGGCACCGCGATGCCCAGCTGCGTGGCTCCCATCACCGCCAGATCGCCCGGTTTCCCCCGGCGCGCGGCGGCGAAGATACCGACCGGAAAGGCGATCAACGTCGACAGTGTCAGCGCATAGAGCGCCAGCGGCAGCGACACCCACAGCCGGTCGGCCACCATCTGCGCCACCGGCGTGCGATAGGTGTACGAGGTGCCGAAATCTCCGGCCAGCATGCCGCTGACCCAGTCGAGATAGCGCTGCGGCCGTGACACGTCCAAGCCCAGCTCGGCGCGCAGGGCAGCCAGCGTTTCGGGCTGGGCGTTCACCCCCAGCATGAACGAGGCCGGATCCCCCGGCGCCACCTCGATCACCGCGAAGATGACCACCGAGGCGGCGGCCAGGCTGAGTGCCAGCGAAATCAGACGTTTGAGCGCATATCGGAGCATTGCCGCCACGTTAGGCCGGGATTGGCCGCCGGTCCAGCGGCACAGCGCGTCAGGACTGCATCAGAAACGCCCAGACCGCGTAGCCCACGATCGCGGCATAGCCCAGCGGATAGATCCACTTGATCGCGTAGTTGTCCAGCTTGCGCGCCGTGTCCTCGCGCCCCGAGACCTTGAGCCGCCGCAGCATCACGTTGAACACCACCAGCGCCCCGGTCATCAGGAACATGCATTGCAGGATGAAATCCAGAAAGGTCAGATAGCCCAGCTTGGGCAGATCGGCCGAGATCGCCCAGTTGAAGGCGACAAAGACCAGCAGGTTGGCCCCGGCGATGTCGATCCGCTTGCGGTATTCGTCCAGAAAGAACAGCGCCCAGCCGACCAGAACCAGCACCAGCATCGGCAGGAACACCCGAATGACATAATAGGTCAGGTGGCGCTTGCCCTGAAAGACCAGCGACACCTGATCGCTTTCATTGCCCGACAGGCCGGTCGTGGTCGAGGCCAGCATACGGGCATTGCCCAGAATCCACTCCTCTTCGCCCAGCGTGTCGCCCAGCCCCGAAAACTGGTCCAGCGCGTAGTAATGCACGAAGTCGGACGGAAAGACCGAGACGACCTCGAAATGGAACTCCTGCGTGTCGAAGGGGAACCTGAGGAAGTTGAAATGCGGCGCCTGCAGCGTCAGCGAGGATTTCTCGACAAACGTCACATGCCCATCATAGCGCAGGGCGGCCGCGGATTCGTGCACCCAGCGGTTGGATTGCTGGTTGTGGATGACGAAGGCCGGAACCACCGCATCCCGTTTGGCTGCATGCCGCACGAAGGCCGGCGGATCGAACACGCGGAAATCGCGGCCCAGCTCATCCGGATCGAACGCCAGGGCCGGATCGCTCCATTCAAACCGCAGCACGACCACGGCGCCATAGTTCTCGGCCTTCTGATCGACCGAGGTGATCTGGTCGATCTTGATGCCGACGCCGACCTCGACCGGGTTCTCCGGGGTGCCCAACAGCGCGCTGTGGCCATCCTGAAACAACCCTTGCGCACCCAAAGGCCCCGACACGGTCAGGGCGACCATGAAGAAAAACACCGAAACCAGGCAACGTGTCATCTGAAACAGACCCTAATATGGGGAAACAGGCCCGCCGGGCGGACCCGTAAGGCTCATTCCGCCCAGCTGATCGCGGTCAGGTCGATGGCCGCCGTGGGCGCGTTTTCCCACAGGCCCTGAACCCCGGCCTTGGCCACGCCCAGCTTGGCAAGTTGGAACAGATAGGCGTTGACGTAATCCTCGGCGATCATGCGCTGCGCCTCACCCATAAGGCGGGTGCGTTCATCGGGGTCGGTGGTGGCGTTCAGCGTCGCCATCAGGGCCTGGAAGTCCGGGTTGTCATATTGGAAGTAGTAATCCGGCCGGGCATAGATGCCGATGTCCATCGGCTCGGTATGGCTGACGATGGTCAGGGCGAAATCCTTGCCCTTGAACACGGTTTCCAGCCACTGCGCCCATTCCACGTTGATGATCTCGGCCTTGATCCCGACCTCGGCCAGCTGCGCGGCCACGATCTCGCCCCCGCGGCGGGCGTAGGAGGGCGGCGGCAGGTGCAGCGTAGTTTCGAACCCGTCTGCGAACCCGGCCTCGGCCAGCAGGGCGCGGGCCTTGTCCGGGTCATGCGCCGAATTGCCGGTCAGATCGACATAGGCCGGGTTGTGCGGTGCGAAATGCGTGCCGATCGGCGTGCCATAGCCGAACATCGCGCCGTCGATGATCGCTTGACGGTCGATCGCATGGGCCAGCGCCTGCCGCACCTGCACGTCGTCAAAGGGCGGCTTCTTGTTGTTGGTCGCCAGAATGGTCTCGCCCTCGGTCGAGCCGACAAGCACCTGGAACCTAGGATCAGCCTCGAACTGCGGCAGGTTCTCGGGGGCGGGAAAATTGTCGAACACGTCCACGTCCTCGGCCATCATCGCGGCAAAGGCGGCGGTGGGGTCCGAGATGAACTTGAACGTGGCCTTCTCCAGCGCGGGTTGGTCACCCCAGTAATCGGGGTTGCGCTCTAACGTGATGCGGTCGCCCTGGACCCATTCGGCGAACTTGTAGGCACCGGTGCCCACCGGGTTGGTCTTGATGCCCTCGATGCTTTCGGGCGCCACGATCACCGCGTCGCCCCAGGCCAGGTTGAACAGAAAATTGCCGTTGGGTTCCGCCAGAGTGATTCTGACGGTCAGCGGGTCCACGACCTCAACGCTTTCGATCCCGGCGAACAGGGCCTTCTGCGCATTGGCGCTGTCCTCGGCGGTGGCGCGGTCGAGGCTGAACTTCACGTCCTCGGCATCCATCGTGGTGCCATCGTGAAAGGTGACGCCATCGTGCAGCGTGAAGGTATAGACCTTTCCGTCCTCGGAAATCTCCCAGCTTTCGGCGAGCCCCGGCACGACCGAGCCATCGCCCATGAACCGGGTCAGCCCTTCGAACACGTTGGTGTAGACGACCGAATCGATGGCTTGTGCGGCGGCGCTGGTCGGGTCCAGATGCGGCGGCTCCAGCTGCATGGCGATTGTGATGTCCGACCGGGCCATGGCCTGCGAGGCGATCAGCCCCACGCCCAGCGCCATGGCGCCGGCAAAGATGCGAAAGAACGGCTTGGTCATGTAAATTCCCTCCCAGAATCTGCGGATGGGCGGCGGATGACGCGGCCCTGACGGAATCAATGTCCCTGCAAACCTTGGGTCATTCAAGGAAATGTTCGCGCAACCGGGGTTTCTCTGGCCCCTGCCGATCTGCTATGCCGCGCTGCAACATGAACCCCGCGAGGAGCGAGCATGAGCGCCACCGCCCGCAAGACAGCCCCGAATGCCGAGGATATCCGCGCCCGCAAAGGGGGCGATCCGCTGGTCAGCCTGACCGCCTATACCACGCCGATGGCCCGGCTGATGGATCCCCATTGCGATTTCGTCCTGGTGGGTGACAGCGTGGGCATGGTGCTGCACGGGCTGAGCTCGACCCTGGGCGTGACGATGGAGATGATGATCCTGCACGGGCAGGCCGTGGCGCGCGGGCTGGAGACGGCGATGATGGTCATCGACATGCCCTTTGCCAGCTATGAGGAAAGCCCCGAGCAGGCCTTCCGCAACGCGGCCCGGCTGATGGCCGAGACCGGCGCCGGCGCGGTCAAGCTGGAAGGCGGGGTCGAGATGGCCGAGACGATCCGCTTTCTGGTCAAGCGCGGCATCCCGGTGATGGCGCATGTGGGTCTGACGCCGCAATCGATCAACACGCTCGGCGGCTATAAGGTGCAGGGCCGCGACGAACAGGCCGAGACGGTGCTGGCCGACGCCCGCGCCGTGGCCGAGGCCGGGGCGTTTTCGGTCGTGCTCGAGAAGGTTCCGCAGGGGCTGGCCGACCGGATCACCGCCGAGCTGCCCATCCCCACCATCGGCATTGGAGCCTCGGCCGGCTGTGACGGTCAGATCCTGGTGGTTGACGACATGTTGGGCTTTTTCACGGCCTTCAAACCGAAATTCGTCAAACGCTATGCCGATCTGGGCCCGCTGGCCGAGGCCGCCATCGCCGAATACGCCGCCGAGGTGCGCGCCCGCACCTTCCCCGCGGCCGAACATGTGTTTGCCGATCAGGCCCCTGCCAAGGGGGGCAAGGCATGACCGCGCCCATCCTGCGCACCCTTTCGGAGCTGCGCGCCAAGACCCAGGCCTGGCGCAGCGCGGGCCAGACCATCGGCGTGGTGCCCACCATGGGCGCGCTGCATCAGGGGCACCTGTCGCTGGCACAGGCGGCGCGGACCGATTGCGACCGGGTGATCGTGACGATCTTCGTCAACCCCAAGCAGTTCAACAACCCCGAGGATCTGGCCAAGTACCCCCGCACCGAGCAGGACGACGCGGCCAAGCTGGCGCCGCTGGGGGTTGATGCGATCTATGTCCCCGACCCTGACCAGATCTATCCGGACGGGTTCGCCACCACCGTCTCCGTCGCCGGACTGACCGACGTGATGGAGGGCGAATTCCGCCCCGGACATTTCGACGGCGTAGCGACCGTCGTGGCGAAACTGTTCCTGCAGACGCAGGCAGACAGGGCCTATTTCGGGGAAAAGGACTATCAGCAGTTGATGGTCGTGCGCCGCATGGCCCGTGATTTGGACATCCCGATCGAGGTGATCGGCCGCCCCACCGTGCGCGAGCCCTCGGGTTTGGCGATGTCCTCGCGCAATCTGCGCCTGTCGGACCAGGGGCTGGCGACCGGGGCGCGGATGCATGCGGTGATGCAGGACATGGCCGGGCAGCTGGCGCGCGGCGCCGCATTCGCGGATCTGGTGGGGCCGGCCCGCGACACGCTGCTGGCGGCGGGCTTTTCCGAAGTGGAATATATCGACCTGCGCTGCGCCGAAACGCTTGCGCCGCTGACCGCCGCCACCCGCCCCGCGCGCCTGTTCGCCACCGCCTGGCTGGAAGGCGTGCGCCTGATCGACAATATCGACGTGCCTGTGGCCTGAAACTGGGGTCTGGAACGGCCCCGACCAATCGCCTAATGTCCCCTGAAAATGACGACCGGGGGGGAACACGGGCATGACCTTTATTCTGGCAATCGATCAGGGCACCACGTCCTCGCGCGCGATCCTGTTCGACGCGCAGATGCAGCGCGTGGGCACCGCACAGCAGGAATTCACCCAGTATTTCCCACAGGAAGGCTGGGTCGAGCACGACCCCGAGGAAATCTGGGACAGCGTCCTGAACGTCTGCCGGCAGGTGATAAACGAGGTCGGTGCCTCGCCCGACCAGATCGCCGGGATCGGCATCACCAACCAGCGCGAAACCACCGTGGTCTGGGACAAGACGACCGGCAAGGCCATCCACAACGCGATCGTCTGGCAGGACCGCCGCACCGCCGAAATCTGCCAGCGGTTCCGCGACGCGGGCTGCGAGGATGACGTGACCGCCCAGACCGGCCTGCTGCTCGACCCGTATTTCTCGGGTACCAAGGTCAAGTGGATACTGGACACCGTACCCGGCGCGCGCGACCGGGCCGAGGCGGGCGAGCTGCTGTTCGGCACCATCGACAGTTTCCTGATCTGGCGCCTGACCGAGGGCCGTGTCCACGCCACCGACGCCACCAACGCCGCGCGCACCCTGCTGTTCGACATCCACAGGGGCAACTGGAGCGCCGAGATCTGCGATCTGCTGGACGTGCCGCTGTCGATGCTGCCCGAGGTGCGCGACTGCGCGGCCGATTTCGGCCAGACCGGCCTGTTCGGCGGGGCGATCCCGATTCTGGGCGTGGCCGGTGACCAGCAGGCCGCCACGATCGGGCAGGCCTGTTTCCAACCGGGCATGATGAAATCCACCTATGGCACGGGCTGTTTTGCGCTGCTCAACACCGGCACGCAGCCGGTGGAGTCGAAAAACCGCCTGCTGACCACCATCGCCTATCAGCTGGACGGTCAGCGGACCTATGCGCTGGAAGGCTCGATCTTCATCGCGGGCGCGGCGGTGCAGTGGCTGCGCGACGCGCTGCGGATCATCGACTCGGCCCCGCAAAGCGGCGAACTGGCCGCGCAGGCCGACCCCAACCAGCATGTGGTTCTGGTGCCCGCCTTCACCGGGCTGGGCGCGCCCTATTGGAAGCCCGACTGCCGCGGCGCCATGTTCGGTCTGACCCGCAACTCGGGCCGGGCCGAGATCGCACGAGCCACGTTGGAAAGCATCGCCTTCCAGACCCGCGACCTATGGCACGCGATGCAGGGCGACTGGGGCGCCGACGCGGACGTGATCCTGCGGGTCGATGGCGGGATGAGCGCGTCCGACTGGGCGATGCAGGGTCTGTCGGACATTCTGGGCGCGCCGGTCGACCGGCCGGTGATGCAGGAAACCACGGCGCTGGGCGCGGCCTGGCTGGCCGGGATGAAGGCCGGGGTCTATCCCGATCAGGCGGGATTCGCCGACACCTGGGCGCTGGACCAGCGGTTCGAACCGATCCTGCCCGAGGCTGACCGCGAAGCGGCCTATGCGCGCTGGCAGCGGGCGGTGCAGGCCACCATGGCGTTCTGATTCATCCTGATCCGCGGAGCAGCCCGGGTCAGCTGTGATCCTTCAGCAGGCGCTGTTTTTGGCGAGACCAGTCGCGCTTGGCCTGGGTTTCGCGCTTGTCGTGGATCTTCTTGCCCTTGGCGATGCCGATCTTCAGCTTGGCCCGGCCCTTGTGGTTGAAATACAGCACCAGCGGCACCAGCGTCATGCCCTTGCGCTGCGTGGCGTTCCACAGGTTCGACAGCTCTTTGCGGGACACCAGCAGCTTGCGCCGGCGGCGCTCCTCGTGCTTGAACGCCTTGGCCTGTTCGTAGGGCGCGATGTAGCTGTTGATCAGCCACAGTTCGCCATCCTCGACCGCGGCATAGCTTTCCGCGATGTTGGCCCCGCCCGCGCGCAGAGACTTGACCTCGGACCCTTCCAGCACGATGCCGCACTCGATATCCTCTTCGATCGCGTAATCGAAGCGGGCCCGCCGATTTTCGGCGATCACCTTGTAGTTGGGGTCTGTCTTCTGTTTGGCCATGACGCCGTGATGTATGCGGCTTCGTCAGCCCTTGCAAGATGGGCGCGTCAGGATTTGGCCGAGATGATCAGGTCGGGGCCAAAGATCGTGTCGGCGTGATTGTGCAGATAGATCTTCAGCCACGGGGTGAACCGTTCGGGATGACGGCGCACTTCGGCCAGCAGGTCGTGATAGTCGATCCAGCGGATCTCCATCACCTCGTCGGGGTTCGGCTCGATCTTCAGGGGTCCGCGCACATGCGCCAGGAACACGTCCACGACCTCATTCTCGACCATCCCGTTGCCGACATCCGCGTGATATTCCAGCCGGTGCCGGTATTCAGGATACAGCCCGGTAATGCCCAACTCCTCGCGCAGGCGGCGCACGGCGCAGTCCGAGGAGTTTTCGTCCCAGTCGGGATGGGTGCAACAGGTATTCGCCCACAGGCCGGGCGTGTGATACTTGCCCAGCGCGCGGCGCTGCATCAGAATCTCGGTGCCCCGCACGACGAAGACCGAGACCGCCTTGTGCTTGAGCCCCTTTTCGTGGGCTTCCAGCTTGTCCACGGGTGTCAGCTCGCCATGAACCCAAGCCGGGATCATGATTCCCATCTGTCCTCTCCTGATGTGACTGCGTCGATCTGGCGGCATCGGCGACTGGGCGCGATGCGCGGGCGGGTTGGGCGCAGTGTTTTTTGGTCTGCGACAAAACTGGCGATGATCGACGTTTCAATCAAGCGCACGAAAGGCCGCAGGGCTGCGGCCTTTTGTACTTGTTCCGATTTTTCAGCAAGTGCGGCTTATTCGGCCGAAACGCTCTGCAGATAGGCAAAGACGTCCTCGCCACCGCTTTTCAGCTTGAAGGTCATCTTCGACTTGGCCGAGGTTTCACCCAGGTAGTCTTTCAGGAACGCCTTGGGGTCCTGAACATAGGCGACAAAGCTTTCTTCGTCCCAGACCAGACCTTTTTCGCCGGCCGCAACCAGGCTGTCGCCGTATTTGAAGCCTTCCTCGGTGCCGGCGGTACGGCCTGCAATGCCGTAGAGGTTCGGCCCGGTTTTGCCGCCCTTGACGATGGCTTCGCCGTCCGGCGTTGCGATCATGTGGCAGGACTTGCACTTGTTGAAGGTCTTGGCGCCGGCTTCGGCGTCGCCTTCGGCCAGGGCCGGCACAGCCAGCAGGCCGACGATGGCAGTCGCGATGATACGTTTCATTGGCGTTGCTCCGATATGAATTGGCTGCCCTTTAACCAGTATCAAACGCACGCAGAGTCAATGCGCAATTTGACGCGCGGCGGCGACCTGACGCAGCCGAAAAGGTATATTTTCAAGGCGTATTTTGCAGATCCGACCAGCACGGCAACAGGTCGCCCGGCGCCGGTTTCGCTTGGTAGACCGCGCGTGCGATGGCGCGGGTCAGGCACTGAGCCGCAGTATGGCTCAGCAGGGCCAGATCGGCCTCGGAGGAAGGGATCCGTCCCGTGCTGACGCCGAACACCAGGTCGCCATCGCCCGGCGTGTGGGCGGGCAGGATGGCGCGGGCGATCCCGTCATGGGCGGCCACCGCCATGCGCTGGCATTGCGGTTTGGTCAGGGCGGCATCGGTGGCGACGATGGCGATGGTCGTGTTGGCCTTGTCGGGCGGGGGATGGCCCATCGCCCGGGCCTTGCGGCTGGGCGCGGGGTCCCCCAGACCGGACGCCGCATCCGGCCCCAGCCCGCCAAACTCGGCCCCGATCTCGAACGGGGCGGCCCAGAAATGCCGGTCGCCCGGAGTGGTGACGCTGCCCAGCGGGTTGGCCGCAACCAGCGCACCCACGGTCACGCCGCCAGGCAACGCCGCCGAGGCAGAGCCCAGCCCGCCCTTGCACATGGCCGTCAGCGCGCCGGTTCCGGCCCCGGCGCTGCCCAGATCGAACGTCTCCGCCGCGGCGTCAAATGCGGCGCGGCCCAAGGCGCGGTACGGGTTTTCACCCCACGCCTTGTCGCCGCCGTTCAGCAGGTCGAACAGAATCGCCCCGGGTACGATCGGCACCACAGCCGGCCCCACCTGAAACCCGCGACCCTGTGCATGCAGCGCATCCATCACGCCCGAACAGGCATCCAGCCCGAAGGCCGAGCCCCCCGAAAGCACGATCGCATCCACCCGGTCGACGGTCTTGTCGGCCGCCAGCAGATCGGTCTCACGCGTGCCGGGGGCGCCCCCCATCACATGAACCGAGGCCCGCAGGGGCTGATCTCCGGTCAGGACGGTGACACCGGATTTCAGAGCCGCGCCCTGAGCGTTGCCCACCAGCAGGCCGGGTACGTCGGTGATCAGGTTTCTGGGTCCGGGGGTCATGCGGATTTGTCCTTTACTGCGGGAAAGCGCGCTGGTGCGCGCTGCCTCCGGCGGGGATATTTCGGGCCAGATGAAGGGGTGTTCAGATACAGCGGCCCCCGTCCACCTCAAGCGCGGCACCGGTGATCATGCTGGCCTCGTCCGAGCATAGGAAACAGGCGGCGTTGCCCATGTCCTGCGGGGTCGAGAACCGGCCCAACGGGATGGTCGACAGGAATTTGGCGCGAATTTCGGGCGTGTCCTCGCCCATGAAGGATTTCAGCAGGGGCGTTTCCCCCGCTACCGGGCAGATCGCGTTCACGCGGACACCAGAGGGGGCCAGTTCGACCGCCATCGTCTTGGTCGCGGTGATCATCCAGCCCTTGGAGGCGTTGTACCAGTTCAGATTCGGGCGCGGCGACAATCCGGCGGTCGAGGCGACGTTCAGGATCGCCCCCGCCCCGCGCGATTTCATATGTGGCACCAGCGCCCGCGCAGTCAGAAAGACCGACTTCATGTTCACACGATAGACGCGGTCGAAGTCTTCTTCGCTGACCTCCTCCAGCGGCGTCGGCAGGTGGGTCACACCGGCATTGTTCACCAGAATGTCGAGATGGCCGTAAAGTCCCAGAGCCGCGTCCGCCATCGCCTGGACTGAGTCGCTGTCGGAGACATCAACCTGGTGGTGATCGGCCAGAGGGCCCAGCGTTGCCGCCATGTGACGCGCGGCATCCCCGTTGATGTCGGCGATCATCACCCGTGCGCCCTCGGACAAGAATTTCTGTACGATCCCGGCCCCGAACCCGGATGCGCCGCCGGTCACGATTGCGGTTTTTCCCTCCAGCCTCATGGCCTTGCCTCCCTGCCGCCTGTCGCGGTCAGACTAGCAACGGCAGGGAAAGATGCCAGATCAATCTTCCGCCACCTTGCCGCGCAGCGCCTTGACGTCGGACCGGGCCTTTTTCGCCGCCAGCCGGCGCTTGACCGATCCATAGGTGGGTTTCGTCGCGATCCGCCGCTTGGGTTTGACCAGCGCCTTGCCGATCAGCTCGGCCAGACGGGCGCGGGCGATCTCGCGGTTACGGGCCTGGCTGCGGGTTTCGTCGCATTGGATGATGATTGCACCATCCTTGGTCCAGCGCCGCCCGGCCAGTCGTTTCAGCCGCGCCTTGACCGGATCGGGCAGCGAGGGCGAGCGCGCCGCCTCGAAGCGCAGCTCGACCGCGGTCGAGACCTTGTTCACGTTCTGCCCGCCGGGCCCCGAAGCGCGGATGAAGCTCTCGGTCATTTCCCAATCGTGCAGGGTGATATCGTCGGTGATGCGCAACATGGGCGCGACCTTACAGGCGCCACCCGGAAACAGAAAGGGCCGCCCCGGCGGGACGGCCCTTCGAAAGTTCAGGAGGTCGGGTCGGTTAGATCAATCGACCAGCCGGAGCGCGCGCTCCGCCAAGGGCTGCCCTAGCAGGCGGTCCCCCCGGTTGTTCCGACACCTCTCTCCAATCTCTTTCTCGACACTGGATCACCTCCTTTTCTATCTGTTGCGGTTGAAAAGGATGGTGACACAACTTGTGCCATTCTCAAAGCGTTTTTTACGCGGGCTGTGCGGTCAGGCGCGCGACGATCACCTTGAAGGGGATAAGCGCGACCAAAGCCAGCGACAGCTTCACCAGCCAGTCTGCAAATGCCAGCGTCACCCACAGAGGCGCCTCGGGGCCCGACAGCATGAAGGGCACAGGCTCCCACGCCCAGTTGATGGCCGCATCCGCATCGGCGCCGAAGAAGGTCACCGAGGCCGAGAAGGCGATGGTGAAGAAGATCGCGGTATCCAGCGCCGATCCGACCAGGGTGGATACCAGCGGCGCGCGCCACCAGCGGCCTTCACGCATGGCGTTGAACACGGTGACGTCGGTCAGCTGCGCGATCAGGAACGCCGTTCCCGAAGCCACGGCGATGCGCAGCGGCACGGCGACGTAGGTGAAGCCGTCGCCCTGCAGCATGATCTGGCTGCCGATCAGCGAGCAGATCACGCCGGTGACGAAGCCCGCGAAGACGACCTTGCGGGCCGGGCCCACGCCATAGACGCGGTTCATGATGTCGGTGACCAGAAAGGCCAGCGGGTAGGTGAAGGCACCCCAGGTCAACAGCCCATCAAAGATCAGGAACTGGACCAGGATGTTCGAGGCCACGACGATGGCGGCCATGGCAAGAATGCCGGGGATAAAGTTGCGTTGCATGTTCTGATGCCCGTTTTGACAAGGTAGCGGCGACTTGGCCAAGGGACCGTCCCAAGGCAAGCCGCGCTTCTAGACCCGGGATCGGCCCGTGTCAATCCGGCAGCAGATACTCGACCAGTTCGGTACGCTGCAGGGCCAGAAAGTTGTCGTCCGAGATCATCGTGGCCCGCAACCGCCCCTGCCCGTCGCGCCAGACCGACAGCCCCTCGAGATTGTCATGGGTTCCGGTTCCGGTCTGGAACAGGATTTCCTCGGCCGCAGGTGTATCACCCGCGATCCGCCACCGACGCAAACGCGACCGGAACCCGGTCAGCGAGACCGCGCGTTCCAGCACGTAGAACCGCCCGTCCGGGCCGAAATCGGCCGCTACGGGCAGAAAACCGTCCCGCTGCGCCAGGACGAAGGGCGTGGACCAGGCGCGCCCGTTCCAGCGATAGACCGGAATGTCGCCATTTGCCGTGCGGCTTTTCTCGGGCAACGTGTACAGGCGGCCCTGCGCGTCGATGGCCAGCCCCTCGAACGAACCATTCTGGTCGAGCGCGTCAAAGGCCTTGGGCCGCGGCAGCACCTGAGCATGGGCACCGGGCGCGGCATAACGGGCCACGCGATGCACGCCTTCGAACGAAATGAAGAAGCTGCCATCCGGCGCCAGCGCCAGCCCCTCGGAGTCACCCGAGCTGCCGGGCATGATCCGTCCCCGGCTGGACAGAACCGGCCAGTGGCCAACAATACGGATGCCGACAATCTCATCCCCATCCCGGTCGATGCGGACCGATGCCAGGGTGGAGCGGTCGCTCAGCACCCATGCGCGCTGCCCGTCATCCGAGACATGGATGGCGGAAAACCCGCCGAACCAGTCATGGCCGGCGCGCCATGCAAAGCTGCCCAGATATTCGGCCGATTTGACTTCGACCGCCCAGGCGGAACCGGCCAGAAACAGGCTGGCGATCAGTTGGACTGCAAGACGGCGGCGCATTGCTGGGGCAGATCCGCCAGAACATACTCACGACGTTTCTTCGGAGGCGGCGCGTTGGGGTCGGGCGGCGGCGGGTTCAGGATGTTGCGCACCCACTGTTCGGCCTCGGCGCAGCCGTCACCCTTGGGCGGCGGATCCTGATTGACGCACCCGCGCGAGCCGCGCGGGCAGTTCAGCCGGACGTGGAAGTGATAATGATGCCCCCACCAGGGCCGGATCTTGCGCAGATAGGCACGGTTGCCCTTCTCTTCCTTGCACATCTGCACCTTGGCGCCCGGAAACACGAAGATGCGGGCCACGCGTTTGTCCTTGGCCGCCTCGCGCAGGATGGCGTGGTGCTGTTTCGTCCAGTTGCCGTTCACATAGGCGCCGTTCGAGCGCCGCAAGGAGATCGACGAGATGTTCTCGCGCGCCTTGCGCGACAGGCGCATGTTGTCACCGGGCAGCATCCAGATGTCGATGTCCAAGCCAAGCTGGTGGCTGCGGTGGCCCGAGGTCATAGGCCCGCCCCGCGGCTGGCTGATATCCCCGATGTAAAGCCCGTTCCACCCCGGTTGCTTTGCCGCAAAACGGCTGAGGTCCTGCACGAAGTCGATGGACTGCGGGTGGCCCCAGTTGCGGTTGCGCGACAGACGCATCGCCTGCCAGGTGGGTCCGGTCTCGGGCAGTTGCACCGATCCGGCGGCGCATCCGCGCGAATAACTGCCGAAAGCGGCCGGCTTTTGTTGCGAACTGTACTTCTGAGCCCCGAACAACTGCTTGGCCAGCGGTTGGGCCCCAGCCGCCCCGGCCAGCGCAATTCCTGCCAAAAATACCAAAAAACGTAATGAAATCATCTGCTCTGATCCCCTTCCGGTTTGACCCAGCGCATTAGGAACAATCCCAGAATAAACAACCCGACGATCGGAGACACCCCCAACCGAGCGCTGCCGGTCGCGGTTGTTGCAATTCCGATCAGCAAAGGCGCGGCAAAAGCGGTGGCGCGGCCCGACAGACCATAGAGGCCAAAGCTCTCGACCGGGGCGGCCGGGTCGGTGTGGCGCACCATCAACGAACGGCTGGCCGATTGCAGAATGCCCCCCATCCCGCCGATCAGGATGCCGCAGCCAAAGAACACCATGTCCGGCAGGCCCGACCCTTGGGGCAGGGCGATGCCGAAGATCTGCGTCCGGTCCATCGACACGATGGTGGTGCAGACCAGGATCAGAACCCAGATCGCGGTCAGGATCACCGGCTTGGGGCCGAATTTCCGGTCCAGCTTTCCGCCGATCCAGGCGAAGACTGCCGAAGCCAGCACGCTGATGATGCCGAAGACGCCGATCTTGATCAGGTCCCATTCCAGCACCAGCCGCGCATAGACGCCGCCGAAACTGTACAGCCCGTTCAGCGCGTCCCGGTAGAACATCGATGACCCCAAATAGCTGGCAAGGCTGACCCGGTACCGCAAGGCGGCCACGGATTTGCCCAGCAGGCGTAGCGCCTCGGATACGCTGCCTTTCTTGTCGGCGGCAGGATCGTCGCGAACCCACAGGAAATACGGGACCATGAACAGGATGAACCACCCGGCGGTGAACGGCCCCACGAAACGCGTGCCTTCCCGCGCGCCGGCGTCCAGACCGAACAGCGGCTCCATCCCGATCAGCGTCTTCCCGTTGGGCTGCTCGACGAACAGCGCCAGCATGATCGCCAAGGAAATCAGCCCGCCGAAATAGCCGAAGGCAAAGCCCGAGCCCGAGATCTCGCCCACCTCATCGTCGTCCCCCAAATCGGGCAGTTGCGAGTTGATGAAGATCAGCGCGTATTCGGCCCCCACGAAGCCCAGACCGAAGGCCGACAGCATCAGCCACATGTTCGACCCGTCCGGCAGCGTGAACCACAGCGCCGCGGAGCCCACGGCATACATCACCGAAAAGGCAAAGATCCACGGGATGCGCCGCCCCGAGACATCGGCCATCGCCCCCAAGAGCGGCGCGCCGAAAGCGATGATCAGACCGGTGATCGTCAGGCAGTTGGCCCAGACCGCCTGCGCCTGCGCGGCGGCAGCTTCGGCATCCATCCCGGCGGTTGCGTAATATTCAGCCGCAACACCGGCGAAATACGGGCCAAAGACAAAGGTCACCAACAGGGTGTGATACGGCTGGCTGGCCCAGTCGAAAAACCACCAGCCCCAGATGCGCCTGCGCTTGGAAATCTCTGCCATCTCTGCCCCTTGCCTGCTTTTGATTTCATAAGACGGGCCTTTGGGCCATTTCGCAAGCGTTCTGTGACTGCGGGCTTGCCTATTGCCGCTTGGGCACTTAGGTCTCAGGCCGTACGGAAAACGAGGTGCCCATGCTGTCGCTGATCCAAATCCTGCTGCTGATCCTGGACATCGTCTGGTTCATCATCCTGGCCCATGTGATCATGAGCTGGCTGATCAACTTCCAGGTCCTGAACCTGCATCAACAGCTGGTCGCCCAGATCTGGTACGGCCTGAACCGCCTGCTCGAGCCGATATACGGCCCGATCCGCCGCATTCTGCCCAACATGGGCGGTCTGGACCTGACGCCTCTGGTGGTGCTGATCGGGGTCTATGCGCTGCGGATCATCCTTATCAACAACGCGGTCTATTTCTACTGACCTCTTGTTCCCCGATTCCGACTGTGTGATTGTCCGTTCAAGAGCAGTCAAATCTTGAAACAGGGCACCCCCGCACATGTTCGACGCCGCGCCTCTGCTGCGAGATGTCTTTGGATTCGATGAGTTCCGCCCCGGGCAGGAAGAGATCGTCGATGCCGTGACCGCCGGCGAGAACGTGCTGGCCATCATGCCCACCGGGGGCGGCAAATCCCTGTGTTTCCAACTGCCTGCCCTGCTGCGCGACGGGGTCACGGTGGTGATTTCGCCGCTGATCGCCCTGATGCGCGACCAGGTGCGGGGGTTGCAAGAGGCCGGGGTCGAGGCCGGCGCGCTGACCTCGGGCAACACACCCGAGGAAACCGATGCCGTGTGGGAGGCGCTCGAGGCCGGGCGGCTGAAACTGCTGTATATGGCGCCCGAGCGGCTGGCCGCCGGGTCGGCGCCGGGGATGCTGCGGCGGATCAACGTCAGCCTGATCGCTGTGGACGAGGCGCATTGCGTCAGCCAGTGGGGCCATGATTTCCGCCCCGACTATCTGCGGATCGGAGAGCTGCGGCGCGCGCTGAACGTGCCCTTGGCCGCCTTCACCGCCACGGCGGATGCGGAAACCCAGGACGAGATCGTCGAGAAACTGTTCGACGGCACGCCCCCGCGCAAGTTCCTGCGCGGCTTTGATCGCCCGAACATCCACCTGGCCTTTGCCGCCAAGGACAGCCCGCGCAAACAGATCCTGGATTTCGCAGACGCACGCCGCGGCCAGTCGGGCATCGTCTATTGCAGCACCCGCAACAAGACCGAAGTGCTGGCGCAGGCCCTGCGCGAACAGGGCCACAGCGCCTGTCACTATCACGGCGGGATGGAGGCCGAGGACCGCCGCATCGTCGAAACCCGCTTCGCGCGCGAGGACGGGCTGATCGTGGTGGCCACCGTGGCCTTCGGCATGGGCATCGACAAGCCCGACATCCGCTGGGTCGCCCATGCGGACCTGCCGAAATCGATCGAGGCCTATTACCAGGAAATCGGCCGCGCCGGCCGCGACGGTGGGCCGGCCGAGACCCTGACCCTGTTCGGCCCCGACGACATCCGCCTGCGCCGCAGCCAGATCGACGAGGGGCTGGCCCCGCCCGAACGCCGCGCCGCCGACCATGCCCGCCTGAACGCGCTGCTGGGTCTGGCCGAGGCGTTGCATTGCCGCCGCCAGACTCTGCTGGGCTATTTTGGGGAAGAGGCTCAGCCCTGCGGCAAATGCGACCTGTGCGACAGCCCGCCCGAGTTGTTCGAAGGCACCACGCCCGTGCGCATGGCCCTGTCGGCGATCCTGCGCACCGAGGAATGGTTCGGCTCGGGCCACCTGATCGACATCCTGCTGGGCAATGACACCGACAAGATCCGTGCGCGGCGGCATGACGAATTGCCCACCTACGGCATCGGCAAAGACTGGTCGCGCCCGCAATGGCAGGCGATCTTCCGGCAGATGATGGGCCACGACCTGGTGCGCCCCGACCCCGAACGCCACGGCGCCCTGCGCATGACCGAGGCCGCCAAGCCGATCCTGAAGGGCGAGGCGCAGATCACCCTGCGCAAGGACACGCTGCGCAAGGCCACCCGGCGGCCCGCGGTCAAGATGATGGTCTCGGAAGAAGACGCGCCCCTGCTGTCGGCGCTCAAGGCCAAGCGCCGCGCGCTGGCCGAGGCCGCCCGCGTGCCCGCCTATGTCATCTTCCCCGACCGCACGCTGATCGAGATGGCGGAACAACGCCCCATGACCCTGGACGAGATGGCCCGGATCGGCGGTGTTGGCGCGAAAAAGCTGGACCGCTACGGCGACACCTTCCTTGAAGTGGTCGCGGGCGAGGCGCAGGCGGTCCACCCGGCGCGCCGCAAGCTGGCCGGGCGTGAGCAGGGAAATATCTATGACCGTCTGCTCGAGGTGCAGGCGCAGTTGGCCCGAGGCCCGGACGGGATCGACAAACCACTCAGCTGCTCGGCTTCGCAACTGGCCAAGGTGGCGCAGATGCGCCCGGACGACGCGCGCACTCTGGAACAGGTGCTGGGCGACCGCCGCGCCGAACGTTTCGCGGCCGCCTTTCTGGACGTGCTTCGCGCAGCGGGCTAGGTATCGACGGGCAGGCACGAACAAGGGGGCAGACATGCTGGTGGTGATCTCTCCGGCCAAACGGCTGGACTGGGCAGAGCGGGACGTGGCACCGACCCGGCCCGATTTTCAGGACGATGCGATCCGGTTGGCGAAGACCGCGCGCAACCTGACACTGGGGGATCTGAAAAGGCTTATGAGCCTCAGTGACGATCTGGCCCGACTGAACCGTGACCGGTTCCGCGCCTTTGCCGACGCGCCGCAGCCCGAGGCCACCCGCCCAGCCGCGCTGGCCTTTGCCGGCGACACCTATCAGGGGCTCGAGGCCGCTTCGCTGGACGTCGACGAACTGGCCTGGGCGCAGAACCATCTGCGCATCCTGTCGGGGCTTTATGGCCTGTTGCGCCCGCTGGACGCCATTCAGCCCTATCGGCTGGAAATGGGCAGCCGGCTGAAGACCCGACGCGGCACGTCCTTGTACGACTATTGGCGCGACCAGCTGAGCAAGGCGCTGAATGCGCAGGCCGACGAGATCGGCACCGGTACGCTAGTGAACTGCGCCAGCCAGGAGTATTTCGGCGCGGTGACCCCCAAGGCGCTGAAACTGCGGGTCATCACCCCTGTCTTCATGGAGGACAAGGACGGCGCACCGAAGATCGTCAGCTTCTTCGCCAAAAAGGCTCGCGGCTCGATGGCGCGGTACATCATCCAGCACCGGCTGACCGACCCTGCGGGCCTGCGGGATTTCGACTCCGGCGGCTATGTCTATCGCGCAGACCTGTCCGAGCCGGACAAACCGGTATTCGTGCGCCCCTATCAGGCCTGATCCAGCATCGAGGCATCATACGCCACCAGTTCGACCGTGTTGCCCTCGGGGTCCGTGGTAAATACGCCGCGCCAACCGATCCAGCCGAACCGTTCGACGCGATAGGGCTGGCCGATTTGATCATACCAGCGCATGACGGCCTCCTGTTCCGCAAAAGGAAGAGACAAGGCGATATGGTGCAACGACGATTGCGCCCCGGTCATGGGTTTGTCGGCACCGGTGGGGTGCAAACCCGGCCGCGGCGCTGCCCCATGGTGAAACAGCGCCAGAACTTGTGTGTGTCCTTCGAACCCTTCCGCAATCCGAAAGAATGTGATGGCGCTGTCATGACCGCCATGCAGGCGGGTCAGCCCGATGACGTTTTCATAGAAATCGACCATCGCTGCCATGTCGGCGCAGCGTATTGCTATTTCACCCAAAGCGCGGGGGCGAAAACCTCGTTCCTGTTACATAGCGACAGCCTAGACCGCACCGGCCGGCGCGACAATGACGGGTTGCGCATCCGTCGGGCAGTTGGACTGGATCATCTCGCAAATCAGCTTCTTCTGAAGCGGTTTCGTCAGGTAGTGATCCAGCCCGGCCGCTAGGATGCTGTGCTCGTCACCCGCCAAGGCATGAGCGGTCAGCGCCACGATCGGCACATGCTGCCCTGTGCCGATTTCGCGTCTACGGATCTCACCCGTGGCCTGCTTTCCGTCCATCTTGGGCATCGAGATGTCCATGAGGATCAGGTCAGGGGCGAATTCCGCAAAGGCTTCGACAGCCTCAAGTCCGTTGGCCACCAGCTTGAGGTCTATGTTCAGATCCTTGGTCATCTTGCTCAGGATCAACTGGTTGGTGCGATTGTCCTCGGCGGCCAGAACCCGCATCTTGCGCAGCTTCGTGTCTCCGCCGGGCGATTGGGCCGGTTCCGCGCGGCAGGGCGGGGAAACAGGCGCAGGCAACACAGCCGCGTCCAGCGCCTGAAGCCGTGAGAACAGCTCGGCCCGTGGGATCGGCTTCTGAACCACCCCTTGTATCAGCCGATGGTTCGGATCGGTGTGCACGATGGCCGGGTTTGCGGACATCAGCACGATCGGAACGTCGGACCAGCCTCGCTTGCGCAGAGTTTCCGCCAAATCCAGCCCGTCCATGTCAGGCAGATCGTGATCGCAAAGGATCAGGTCGACCGACGCATCCACCGCCCTCAACGCTTCGGTGCCTGTGGCGCAAACCGTCACCTCGGCCCCCAAACGCCGCAGCTGCTTGTTCAGAATGGCCCGATTGACCGCCAGATCCTCGACCACGAGGACATGTTTCAACCTGTCCGCCAAGGCAGGCGGAGCCGGTTGAGGGCCTTCGGCGGTGGGCAGTGTGATCCGGAACCCAAAGCACGACCCCTTGCCGGCCTCGCTCTCGACCCAGATCGAGCCACCCATCAATGTAATCAGGCGTTTGGTGATGGCCAGACCAAGGCCAGTGCCGTCAAAGGCGCGGGTCTTTTCGTTTTCAACCTGATTGAACTCGCCAAATATGTGCTCGATCTTCTCCGCTTCGATGCCGATTCCGGTGTCTTCAATCGCAATATGGATGTCGCAGGTCTTCTGATCGGCATGCGGTACTCCGGTGACCCGGATCAGAACATGGCCTTGGGCGGTGAATTTGACCGCGTTGCCCACCAGATTGGTCAGCACCTGACGCACCCGGCCCGGATCGCCCACGAACAGCGTCGGCAGGAACAGGTCATAGTCGACCAGCAAGGTCAGCCCCTTGTCGCGCACCGTGGGCTGCAGCAGCATCGCAACTTCGAGAATGCAACGTTCAAGATCGAAATCCTCCGGATGCAGCACAAGCTTGTCCGCTTCGATCTTGGAATAGTCCAGAACGTCATTGATGATGACCAGCAGCGCGTCCCCCGAATTTCGGATTGTCTCGACATAAAGCCTCTGCTCCTCATTCAGAGGGGTTTCCGACAGCAGGTCGGTCATCCCGACGATGCCATTCATCGGGGTCCGGATCTCATGGCTCATATTGGCAAGGAAAGCCGACTTGGCCCGGTTGGCGGCCTCGGCCTTTTCGCGCGCGGCCTGCAGTTGCGCCTCATGCTGGACCGAGGCCGTGATGTTCAGGGCCAGACTGACCACATCGCCACCCTGGCCGCGCTGGTCGATCAGCTTGATATATTGCCCATTCCACAGCTGGATCACTTCGGGCGGCGGGTTGATCCGGGTCCAGCGGCGCATCATGCGGGTTTTCCACGCCTCAGCCGGTTCCGACCCGATATCGATGATGCCCTCGGTGGTCAGCAGATCAAGAATGCGGGGGTATGAAATCCCGGGCGCGACCTCGTCCAGTCCTTCGAATACGCTCAGATAGGCCGTATTTGCGCTGATCAACCGATCACTGCCGTCGAAGAAGGCGAAACCGTCCTGGATCGTCTGGATCGAGTGCCAGAGGCGGCGTTCGGCCACTTCGATCTTGGCATTTGCAACGGTCAGGTCCGATTTGACCTTTTCATTCTCGCCACGCACGGATTCGACCTCGGCCTCGGTCTCGCCGATACGTTTGGTCAGGGCCATCGCATATTCGCCCAGCTTGCGATTGGCCTCGGACAGTTCACTCTGCTTGAGTGCAAGCATGCGTTCGGCGGCCAGACGCGCCCGCCGTTCCTGTGCCAGTTTTTCTGCAAGACTCATGGTCATCTTCCCGGTCGGTTCGGGATCAGCATTCCCGCAGACCGTGAAAATCTGTTTAAGGCCAAAGGTCGGTCAGCGCCGACCTTCGCGCAGCCAGCCCGCCAGCAGGAAGCCACCCGCCAGCAGCAGCACCAGCCAGGGCGGCAACAGTCCGGCCTGGGTCACGTCACGGGTTTCATATGCCTCGCGCGGGGTCAGACCGATCCAGCCACGCCCGGCCGCAGGACGCCCTGCGCGCACGTTGCGGATTGCCGGCAGCCCGTCCTCGACCCGGATCACCCCGCCGCGCATCCCGGCCATGACCGGCTCAAGGATTTCAGCGGTTGCGATGGTGCGTTCGAATTCCCGCGGCGCCGCAGGGCCAAGGCCGATGACCGAGGACAGCTCACCTTCCTGCAGGCGATAAAGCCCAATTTCAGGGCCGAAATACTGCGCCTCGAACCGGCCGGGGGACAATTCTCGCAAGGGCACTTCAAGCGTGTCGCCATTGGGTCGGGTGACCGTGACGGGGCCAACCTCTTCGTTCAGGGTCTGGCGGATGATGCGCATTGACTGCCCGTTGGCCTCTGCCCACAGCGCCTCTTCTTCAAGCTCGGGCTCTTTCATCATCCAGTGGGCAAGGCGGCGCAGCAATTCCAACTGCGGGCCACCGCCCTCGTAGCCGCGGCTCCACAGCCAGGCGTGGTCCGAGGCCAGCAGCGCCACGCGCCCTTCCCCTACCCGGTCCAGTACCAGCAGCGGGCGGTCGTCGACGCCGGTCATCAGCAACTCACCCGAGCGTTGTTTTACGTCGATCTGCCGCAGCCATGCGCCCCAGTCTCCCGTCTCACCCAGATCGGCGGTCACCGGATGACGCTGGCCCAGGTCTGTCACCGTGGGCACGTAGCGTTCTTCGATGACCCGGGCCGAGGGTTGCGCCGGCAGGATCGCAGACAGGGGCGAGCGGAAGATGCTGTCGGCGGTGGCAAAGTCAGGCCCGGCCGCAATCAGCACCGCACCGCCGTCATTGATGTAGTTGGTCACGTTGTCCAGATAGATCGCGGGCAGGATGCCGCGCCGCTTGTAGCGGTCAAAGATGATCAGGTCGAAATCGTTGATCTTCTCCAGAAACAACTCGCGCGTGGGGAATGCGATCAGCGACAGTTCGTCCACCGGAACCCCGTCCTGTTTCTCGGGTGGGCGCAAGATGGTGAAATGCACCAGATCGACCGAGCTGTCGGATTTCAGCAGATTGCGCCAGGTTCGCCCGCCCGGATGCGGCTCGCCCGAGACCAACAGAACCCGAAGCCGGTCGCGCACGCCGTTCATCTGGATCAAGGCGGTGTTGTTGCGGTCGGTCAGTTCGCCGTCGGCCTGCGGAACCGTGAACTGGATGACGTTGCGCCCGCCATGGGGCAGGGTCACCGGCAGCTCGACATCCACACCGATCGGGATACTGAATTGCTGCGGCTCGCCCCCGTCCACCGCAATCTCGAGCGGGGCGGACGCCGGACCGGCGGGCACCGCGCCACTGTCTTCGACCCGCAAGGTCAGAGTGACGGGCTCGTCGATGATGGCAAAGGCCGGCGCATTACGCACGATCAGGCGGCGGTCCCAGTCCTGCGCGCGACCGGTCTGCAACAGGTGCATCGGCGCGGGCAGGTCGGGGGCCTGATCGACGTCATGCACGAGGCCGTCCGACAGGACCAGAATTCCGGCGATCCGGGCGCGCGGTTCCTCGGCCAGCGCGGCATTCAGCGCCGCCATCACCTGGGTACCTTCGTCTCCGTCGCCGTCGCCCACGGTGATGCGGCGCAGTTCGGTGTTGTCGCGGGCCTCGATCTCGGCGGCCAGGGCCTCGGCGGTCTGCGCGGTCTGTTCGGCGCGGTCCGACAGGGTCTGGCTGGCGCTTTCATCCTCGATCATCAACACGATGTCGGTCAGCGGGGCGCGGTCCTCGATCTGGTAGACCGGGCCGGACAAGGCTGCCAACAGCACCAGCGCGGCCAGTCCGCGCAACGCCCAACCTGACAGCCCGCGCCACAGCGCCAGAACCGTCGCGGCCAAAGCGATCGAACCGATGACCACCAGCACAGGCCACGGGATCAGCGGGTCAAAGATGACGGAACCGGTCATTGGCCCAACCTGTCAAGCAGAGCAGGCACGTGCACCTGATCGGATTTGTAGTTCCCGGTCAGCACGTGCATGACCAGGTTGACGCCGAACCGATTGGCCAGCTCGCGCTGGCGTTCTCCGGCATAGCCGCGCCCGACCGGCAGCAGCGCCTGCCCGTTCCGGTCGATTGCCCAGGCCCCGGCCCAGTCGTTGCCACCGATCACCACCGGGGTGACGTTGTCGTTGAGGTTGCGGAAGGGCATGCCTTCGATCTGTTCGGCGTCCAGCGGCGCGGCCTCGACCCAGACCTCGGTTCCGGCAAAGCGGCCGGGGAAATCCTGCAACAGGTAGAACGCGCGGGTCAGGACGTGATCGCGCGGAACAGGCTCCAACGCAGGAATATTCAGCGGAGCAGCCAGTTGCTGCAACTTGCGGCCATTGGGGCTCGAGGCGCCAAACCCAGCGATGTTGGCGTCCCGCGTATCAAACAGGATCATCCCGCCCGACCGCAGATAGCCATTCAGCTTGGCATAAGCTTCGGCCGAAGGCTGGGGCTGATCCGGCGTGATCGGCCAGTAGAGCAGCGGGAAGAAGGCCAGTTCATCACGTTCAAGGTCCACGCCCATAGGCTCGGCCGGTTCGACGGACGTGCGATAAAACAGAGTTTGCGACAGGCCGCGCAGCCCGGCATGGGCGACGTCGTCAATCTGGGCATTGCCGGTCAGTACATGGGCCAAAACCAATTCCTTGGTCGCCTGCAGGGCGAATTCAGTCTCTTCAGGCGTCTGCGCCTGCGCCTGCGGTGCGATCAGAACCGCACCCAGCGCGACCGCCGCCGCCCGGGCCAGCCCAAGGCGCCCTGACAGCGCCAGCGAGGCCACGACGTCAACCGCCAGCAGGATCAGGGCCAGGCTCAGCAGCAGACCCCCGATCGGCGTTTCGGCACTGACCTCCTGCCCCTTGATCGGCACATCCGCAGGCCAACTTATCGGGCGCAGCGTGCTGTCCTCGGTGAGCACGTTCAGGGCCAGTTTCTGCTTGCCGCTTTCATACAGACCCGGGCGCAAGTCGGGGCCAAGGGCGCCGGATATCAGCGCAGGGCCATCGACACCGGCCAGATTGCCCGCATCAGACAAGGTTCCGAACCCGTCCATCACCTGAATCGGCTCCCACGTGGTGCCTTGCAGCTGTTCGACCTGCCGCGTCTTGGCGGCCGAGGCCACGGCCAGCCGGTCCAGCATTTCGACGAACAGGCCCGACAGCGGCAGAGTCGACCATTCGGCATCGGCGGTGACGTGGAACAGCACCACCTGACCCAGGCCCAGTGGCTTGCGCGTCACCAGCGGGGTGCCATCCGACAGCGCGGCGATCACCCGGTCGGCCAGGTTCGGGTCGGGCTGCGCCATCACCTGGGTGCTGACGGTCACGTCGTCTGGAATGCGCAACCCGTAAAAGGGCGAGCCTTCCTGGAAAGGCGCCAGCCCCTTGGCTTCGCCCCAGCTCATCGCGCCGCCGACCGAGCGGCCACCGCTGCGCAGCCGCACCGGCAGCAACGTGTCTTCGGCATCGCGGCCCAGATCGCTGCCTGCCATGTGCGGACCGGCAAAGCGCAGCAACAGCCCGCCCTGTTCGACCCATTCGACCAAACCGGCCTGTTCGCTGGGGGTCAGCTTGGCCACATCGGCCAGCACGATCACATCCGGGTTGGCGGGCAGAACCTCGGTCAGCCCGCCCTCGACGAAATCGGCGGTGGGGATCAGCACCTGCGTCAGGTAGTGCAGCGGCGACAACAGCTCCAGCCCCTCGCGATTGACGGTTCCGGCGATCAGGGCGACCTCGCGCCGGCGCAGGCTGTCATCGGTCAGCGACACCGCCCCGGCCGACCGCTGGCCCTGCAGCTCGAACCGAGTGATGCGGGCGCGCAGTTCGGACGGCAACGCCAGATCGGCCTGCGCCTGGGTCGCGCCGCTGTCAAAGCTGACCTCGACCGATTGCAGCAGGCGCATCACGCCCACAGGGTCGCGCCCCTGCGCATTGATGGTGACGGTCTGCGCCGGACCGGGTGTGGCGCGCACCGCGGTCAGCCGGATCGCCCCGTCCTGATAGGTGGCCGGCCGCAGCGCCAGGATCGGCGCCGCCGCGCGATAGACCGTGACCGCGCCCCGCGCCTGAAGTGCAGACAGCAGGGTTTCACGGCCCGGATAGTCCAGCTTGTCGGTGAACCAGTGCGTGTCGAACCCGCCCTCGACCGCCGACAGGTCGGCCAGCGCCTGTTCGATCTGCGCCGCGTCCGGCTGCCACGGCTGCGGAACCAGTCCGGGCAGGCGGTTGCGCCAGGCTTCGGCGGCCTGGAAAACCGGCGGTTCCGGCTCGGTCAGTCGCAGAATCGACACCGGGCGCCCGGCCCGCCCGGCTTCGGTCAGCTGCGCGTCGATCTGCTCCAGCGTGGCGGGCCAGCGCGTGGCCCCGGCCCAGCTGGCATCCAGCACCAGCAGCAGCGGCCCCGATCCGGTTTGGTCGCGCGACGGGTTCAGCACCGGGCCGGCCAGACCAATGATGATCGCCGCTGCCGCCAGCATCCGCAGCAGCAGCAGCCACCACGGGGTGCGGTCGGATACACTCTCGTCGTCCTTCAGGCCCAGCAAGAGGGTCACCGCCGGGAACAGCCGGCGGATCGGCGCGGGCGGCACGGCGCGCAGGATCAGCCACAGGATCGGCAGGGTCAGCAGACCCAGCAGCACCCATGGGGCGGTAAAGCCGATGCCCGCCAGAACCGTCATCGCGCCCCTCCGTCCAGCGCACGATAGAGCCACAACAAGGCCGCCTGCGCGCTGTCGCCCGTATGGTGCAGGCCCAGCTGCCAGCCGGTCACCCGGCACAGGCGCGTCAGGTCATCCTTGCGCCGCGCCAGCCGCGCCAGATACCGCTCTCGCAGGTCGCCCGCCTTCAGTGTCTCGTGCCGGACCGTCCCGCCGACGCTTTCGAAGATGGTGCGCCCGCGATAGGGAAAGTTCTCCTCGCCCGGGTCCAGAACCTGCAGCAGCACACCGCGCACGCCGCGGTCGGCAGCCTTGGTCAGGGCCAGTTCGACCTCGTCCAGCGGGCCGAGGAAGTCAGAGATGAACACGGCGCGGGCATGGGGAATCATGGCGCGGTGCTCGGGCGGGGCATAATCGGCCTCGGTATCTTCGGACAAGGCCTGCGCCAGCCGGATGATCTGGGCATTGCCGCGCCGGGGCGGCAGGGTGGTGCCGGTCAGGCCCACACGCTCGCCCCCGCGCACCAGCAGGATCGCCGTGGCCAGCCCCAGCAAACGCGCCCGGTCGGCCTTCGTGGGCAGGGATTTATCGGACGCAAAGCGCATCGAGGCGCCCTGATCGACCCACAGCATGATCGACTGCGCGATCTGCCATTCGCGTTCGCGCACATATTGCTGATCGCCGCGGGCCGAGCGCCGATGGTCGATCATCCGCCGGCTGTCGCCGATCTGGGCCGGTCGATATTGCCAGAAATCATCGCCCAACCCCGAACGCCGCCGGCCGTGATCGCCCAGCAGCACGGTTCCGGCCAGGTGTTCGGCCCGCGCCAGCAGCGGCGGCAGCCGGGACGCCTCGGCCTCGGATCTTTCGCGAAGGGTGCGGGCCGCGTTCACGCCGCCGCCTCGGCCCGGACAAGCCCGGCCGCGGTGGTTTCGATCAGGTCGGGCAGGCTGTCACCGCGCGCCCGCGCGGCGAAGTTCAGCGCCATCCGGTGGCTGAGCACAGGGCGCGCCATGTCCAGCACGTCTTCGGCATTGGGAGCCAGCCTGCCCTGCAGCATCGCCCGCGCCCGCACCGTCATCATCAGCGCCTGCGCCGCGCGCGGACCCGGGCCCCAGGCGACGGTCTCGGACACGCGCTCGGACACGCCGGGTTCTTCGGGGCGGAACGCGCGCACCAGATCGAGGATCAGTTCAACAACCGACTCGCCCACCGGCATCCGGCGCAGCAGAACCTGCGCGGCCAGCAATTCTTCCTTGGTGAAGATCTGGTGCGCCTCTTCCTCGGCCACGCCGGTGGTGGCCAGCAGGATGTCACGCTCGGTCTGGCGGTCGGGATAGTTCACGTCGACCTGCACCAGGAAACGGTCCAGCTGGGCCTCGGGCAGCGGATAGGTGCCCTCCTGTTCAATCGGGTTCTGGGTGGCAAGCACGTGGAACGGCACGCCCAGCGCGCGATCCTCGCCCGCGACGGTCACCGTGCGTTCCTGCATCGCCTGCAGCAGCGCCGACTGGGTGCGCGGACTGGCGCGGTTGATCTCGTCCGCCATCAAGAGTTCACAGAAGATCGGGCCGGGAATGAATCGGAAATTGCGGCTGCCATCCTCGGCGGTGTCCAGAACCTCGGACCCCAGAATGTCGGCCGGCATCAGGTCGGGGGTGAACTGGATGCGGTTGCCATGCAGGCCCATGACGGTCGACAGGGTTTCGACCAGCCGCGTCTTGCCCAGGCCCGGCAGCCCGATCAGCAGGGCATGACCGCCACACAGCAGCGCCGTCAGCGTCAGGTCGACGACCCTCTCCTGCCCGATGAAGCGGCGGGTGATCGAGGATTTGGCCTGTTGCAGTTTCTCTTCCAGCGCTTCGATCTCGGAGACGAGGTCGGCAGGTTCGGTCATGACTTTCCCTTCCGTGGACTTATTATGGTTGAAGTGTATCGCGCTGAGAGGAAATGGCAAAAACAATGAGCGGACAAAATTCTGTGAAACCGTCCCCTGAGGGTCTGGCGGCCTCGGTCAAGGCGGGCAAACCGCGGGGTCTGCCCCCTGTCGACAGCTGGAATCCTCCGTTCTGCGGCGATCTGGACATGCGCATCGCGCGCGATGGCACCTGGTATTACCTAGGGTCGCCCATCACCCGGTTCGAGCTTGTGAAGCTTTTTTCCTCAATTCTTAAGAAAGAAGGGGACGCCTATTTTCTGGTCACCCCGGTCGAAAAGGTCGGCATCACGGTCGAAGACGCGCCGTTTGTGGCGGTCGATTTCGACCGGACCGGCGCGGACGAGGATCAGGTTCTGACCTTTACCACCCATGTCGGCGATACGGTGTCGGCGGGTCCGGATCACCCGATACGGGTGGCCATCGACCCGGAAACAAACGAACCCAGACCCTATATATTGGTGCGATCAAACCTCGAGGCGCGGATCGACCGCAAGAGTTTCTACCGCCTTGTGGACATTGCGACGGAACGCGCCGGGCAGGTCGGGGTCTGGTCCGGCGGGCAGTTCTTTGTCTTGGGTCGCGCCGAGGAAACGCCTTAGGCAACCCGTCGTGCGGGACGGTCTTGCGCAAGGACAACCGCCAGCGCCACGACTCCGGCGCCCAGCGCCCGGGTCCAGTTCCACTCCGAACCCAGAACCACCATGATGAGCATCACGTAGAACGGGGCCACATTGATGTGGAATGACGCCAGAGCAACACCCAGCCGGCCGATCGAAGCGATGAACAGGACCTGGCTGAGGCCGAGAGAGATCACGGCGTAGATCGCCAGCATTCCTGCCTGCTGCGGGTCGATCGGCGACGATGGCCAGACTTCGAACCCGAGGACGCTCGACAGATAGAACAGCGCGCCGGCCATGAACGTGCCGCCGATCAGCGTGATCGTGGTACGTCCGGTTTGGCTGAGGTCCGGGAAGTCCCGCGCGGTCGCCATGCTGGCCCAGCAGAACAGCGCGGTCGAGGCGATGGCGCAAAGCGCGCCCAACCCCAGCTGGGCCGGCGCCACCGCGCTGGTTGCGATCAGTCCACCGATGATCGAAACGGCAACACCCAGCGCGAAGTTCCACCGCAATCTGCGCGTTCCTGCAGCCAGCTCGAGCAGTGTCGCAATCAAAGGCGCGCAGGAGGCGATGATGGCAACGGTTACGGGATCGGTCAGTTTCTGCGCCAGGATGATCAGGAACATGCCCAAGCCAAGTCCAAACCCGCCCACTCTCATCGCATGGGCCCAGCGCGCCCGCAGCACCGCATCCGCGCCATCGATCCACAGCCAGATCGGAATCATCACGGCCACCGCCAGCATCAGCCGCGCGGCCAGCAAGGCAACCGGCGGCCAGGTCTGCAGCAGGATTTCGGCCGCCGGGAATCCGGCCGCCCAGGCCAGCATCGACGCCACCGCCAACCCGTTTCCGGACAAGGCGGATTGCCGCGCACCGGGCACAGCGAAACTGGGCCCGCGAACGGGGTCCGGACTCATCGCCATCGGTTTCAATCCTTTTGTTGGTGCAGCGCCACGAAAATGATTCGCTGCAATACCCCGACCCTTCACATTCGGCCCGCGCCGGTCTGGCCGATTTTCGACATATTGTCGTTTTCAAACCCTTTCTCTGCGCGCCGCCCACGACTAAGGTCAGCACGCCATCGGACCGAGAGGACAATGCCCCGATTTGCCGCCAATATCTCGCTGCTCTTTGCCGAGCTGCCTTACCTCGACCGGTTCAAGGCGGCCGCGGATGCCGGGTTCAAGGCAGTCGAGATCCTGTTTCCCTATGACCTGGCGGCCAAGGAAACACGCCGCGCATTGATGACCAACGGTCTGGACTTGGTGCTGATCAACGCGCCGCCGCCCAACTATACCGGCGGCCAGCCGGGCTATGCGGCTGTTCCGGGGGGCGAAGGGCGGTTCCAGTCCGACATCCGCCGCGTCCTGCGCTATGCCGAGGCGCTGAAGCCCGGTTTGATCCACGTGATGGCGGGCTATGCCTCGGGGGCGGACGCGCAGGACTGTTTCGTACGCAACCTGCAATGGGCCGCGGATTTTGCGCCGCATCAACGGTTCACGATCGAACCGCTGAACCCCGTCTCGCAACCGGGATACTTCCTGAATGACTATGATCTGGCCGCCGCGTGCCTGGACCGGATCGACCGTCCGAATGTGGGCCTGCAGTTCGACAGCTTTCATGCCCGGATGATCCATGGCGATGCACAGGCCATCTGGGACAGATTCCGCGACCGGATCGTACATGTTCAGATCGGATCGGCCCCCGACCGGTCGGAACCCGGCCGGGATGAGACCGATTTCCCCGCGTTGTTCGCAGCGATCGACGACAGCGGCTATGATGGCTGGGTCAGCGCCGAATACACGCCCTCGACGCGGCGCACCGACGCCTCTCTGCACTGGATGCGATAGGCCTGTGCACCTGCGCACTGGAAATCACATCTTGGATATCGCATACGAAGCGGCAATTCAGTAGAGGAACAGCCGCATGATCCCCGCCCGCTTTGCCCCCGTCCTGTTCGGATTGATCCTGTCGGGGCTGATGTCCTGCATCGTGACCTGCATCGCAACGGTCAAAGAGATCGGGCTTGGCCCCGAGACCTTTGCCAGCTGGATGGGCGCGTGGAGCATCAGCTGGCCGGTGGCCTTTGCGGTGGTTCTGGTCATGGCCCCGCTGACCCGGCGGCTGGTCGCGCTGTTGGTCAGGCCCGAGGCCTGACCTGCCGCGAAGATGGCCCGCTGGGCCTGATGAGCGGCACGGCGCTTGCCTAATGCGCCTCGGCCCAGTTGGCGCCTTTGCCCGCATCCACCGTCAGTTTCACGTCCAGCTTCACCGCCGGATCGGGCGCGTTCTCCATCACGTCGCGCGCGATCTCGATGGTCTTGTCCACCGTGTCCTCGGCCACTTCGAACAGCAGTTCGTCGTGCACTTGCAGCAGCATCTTGGCCGGCAGCCCGTCGATCGCCTCGGGCATCCGCACCATCGCCCGGCGGATCACGTCCGCCGCTGTGCCCTGGATCGGCGCGTTGATCGCCGCCCGGCGGGCAAACCCCGCATGCGGCCCCTTGGCATTGATTTCTGTCGTGTGTATCTTGCGCCCGAACAGGGTCTGCACATAGCCATGCTCTTTGGCAAACGCGATGGTTTCATCCATGTAGCGCCGGATGCCCGGGAAGCGTTCGAAATAACGGTCGATGAAGCCCTGCGCCTCGGCCCGCGGAATGCGCAGGTTGCGCGCCAGACCAAAGCCCGAAATGCCGTAGATCACGCCGAAATTGATCGCCTTGGCTTTGCGGCGGATCTCGGGCGTCATCTCGTCCAGCGGCACGTCGAACATTTCCGACGCGGTCATGGCGTGAATGTCCAGCCCGTCGGCAAAGGCCTGTTTCAAGGCCGGAATGTCGGCGATATGCGCCAGGATGCGCAGCTCGATCTGTGAATAGTCCAGCGACACCAAAACATTGCCCGGCTCGGCGATGAAAGCCTCGCGAATGCGGCGGCCTTCTTCGGTGCGCACCGGGATGTTCTGCAGGTTGGGGTCGGTCGAAGCCAGACGCCCCGTATTCGCCCCGGTGATGGCATAGGATGTATGCACCCGCCCCGTGTCAGGGTTGATATGGGTCTGCAGCGCGTCGGTATAGGTCGATTTCAGCTTGGACAGTTGCCGCCAGTCCAGCACACGGCGCGGCAGTTCATGCTCGGTCGCCAGATCTTCCAGCACGTCGGCACCGGTCGAATACTTTCCAGTCTTGCCCTTCTTGCCGCCTTCCAGACCCATCTTGTCGAACAGGATCTCGCCCAGCTGCGCGGGCGAGCCGACGTTGAAGGTTTCTCCGGCCAGCTCGTGGATTTCAGCCTCTAAACCAGCCATTTTCTGGGCAAACGCGTTCGACATACGGCTCAGCACGTCGCGGTCGACCTTGATGCCATGCATCTCCATCTCGGCCAGAACCGGCACAAGGGGGCGCTCGAGCGTTTCATAGACGGTGGTCACCTGAACCCGGTGCAGCTGCGGCTTGAACAGCTTCCACAGACGCAGGGTGATGTCGGCATCCTCGGCGGCATAGGCGGTGGCCTCGTCGATCGGCACCTTGTCGAAGGTAATCGCCGATTTGCCCGACCCCAGCAGCGGTTTGATCGGGATCGGCGTATGGCCCAGATAGCGTTCGGACAGCGTGTCCATTCCATGCCCATGCTCGCCCGCATGCATGGCATAGGACATCAGCATCGTGTCGTCGATCGGGGCCACATCCACGCCATAGCGCGCAAATATCTTGGCGTCATATTTCATGTTCTGCCCGACCTTCAGGATCGACGGGTCCTCAAGCACCGGCTTGAGCATCTCCAGCGCCTCGTCCAGCGGCATCTGCCCCTCGGCCAGCGCGTCCGAGCCGAACAGGTCGTCGCTGGACCCATCGCGGTGGGTCAGCGGGATGTAACAGGCCTCGCCCGGCTCGATGCACAGCGAGATGCCGACCAGATCGGCGATCATTTCGTTCAGGCCCGTGGTCTCGGTGTCCACGGCCAGCCAGCCGCGCTCATAGGCCTGATCGATCCATTTCCGCAGCGCGGCCGCATCGCGCACGCATTCGTATTTGCTGGCATCGAACGGAATGTCCTCGGCCTGCGGCTCATCTGCCGCCGGCGCCGGAGTATCCGCGATCACCGGCGGTTCGACCCCCAGCTTGTCGGCGATCCGCTTGGTCAGAGTGCGGAACTCCATCTCGGCCAGAAACTCCATCAGCTTTTCCGGATCGGGGTCGCGCAGCTCCAGATCTTCCAGCGTGAAGTCCAGCGGTGTTTCGCAATCCAGCTGCACCAGCCTCTTCGACAACTCGATCTGATCTCGTTTCTCGATCAGGGTTTCGCGGCGCTTGGGTTGCTTGATCTCCTCGGCGCGGTCCAGCAGCGTCTCCAGATCGCCGAACTCGTTGATCAGCAGCGCCGCCGTCTTGATCCCGATCCCCGGCGCGCCCGGTACGTTGTCGACGCTGTCGCCGGCCAGCGCCTGCACATCCACCACGCGCTCGGGGTAGACGCCGAATTTCTCGAACACCCCTTCGCGGTCGATGCGCTTGTTCTTCATGGCATCCAGCATCTCGACACCGTCGCCCACCAGCTGCATCAGGTCCTTGTCGGAACTGACGATGGTCACCCGCCCCCCGGCCTGGCGCGCCTGGCAGGCCAGCGTGGCGATGATGTCGTCGGCCTCGTACCCCTCCAGCTCTTTGCAGGCGATGTTGAAGGCCTCGGTCGCCTGCCGGGTCAGGGGGATCTGCGGGCGCAGGTCCTCGGGCATCGCCTCGCGGTTGGCCTTGTAAAGGTCGTACATGTCGTTGCGGAAGGTGTGCGAGCCTTTGTCGAAGATCACTGCCAGATGGGTCGGCGCGTCAGGGCCGTGGTCGCCATCCACGTACCGCTGCAGCATGTTGCAAAAGCCCGAAACGGCGCCAATCGGCAGCCCGTCCGATTTCCGCGTCAGCGGCGGAAGGGCGTGATAGGCGCGAAAGATGAAGGCCGATCCGTCGATCAGATGCAGATGGCAGCCTTTTCCGAATTTGCTCATGCGCGCTCTCCCTGTCGGTCAGGGACGGTTCTGCCACAGGGGCAGCCGGGTGACCAGTCAGGAACGCGCCCTAGCCGCCAAACACGCCGCTGAAAACATCCGAGAAACTGTTCAGCAACGCCATGATGACCAGCGCACCGAGGAACGCAAAAAACGCCATCGCGAAGAACTGGAACAGGATCGCACCCGTTCCGATGACCACCCCGGCGATGGCCGGGCGGCGTTTTTCGTGCCGCAGGATGCCGATGACCGAGACGACGATCGCCAACCCGCCCAGCATGGCGACGCCGATCTGCAGAAAGTCATCCAGATCGCGGGTGGGGGCGACCGGCGCAGGCTGCTCCATCCCTGCGGCGGCCCGCAGGGTCGATTTACCCAACTCGGCGGCCAGTTCGCCCAGCGTCACGCCGGTGGATTGCTGCGGTGCGAACGGCCCTGCCCAGAACACGAACAAGGCTGCGAACAGGGCCAGTACCGCAAGCATAAACCCGGCCCAACCAAAAACCGGGTTGCCGGTATCAGCAGCAGTCATATCGGTCATCATTCGCACCTACGTTGCTCACACCAACGCACTAGGTGAAAATCGCGGCGAGATTTGGGCGGACCGCGGTTGGGCAGGCAATCAGTGTTGCTGTGCGCCCTTCAGAACATACTTGCAATCGCAATAGGGGCACTCGACCCAGCCCTGATCTTCGGGGACCTGCAACCAGACGCGCGGATGGCCCAGCGCGCCCTCACCGCCATCACAGGCGACACGGCTTGTCTCGACGATCTTGGTTTCCGGAGCTTCGATTGTCACGGCGTGCGATCCTTCACTGGTTGTCGGCCTCGCGGGCATGCATTAGGTGCGTTTATGAGGGATCAGGAAACCGGGGGCAAGAGCCAGCAATGACCGATGCAGCGATCAGCCTTCGCGGCCTGCGCAAAACCTATCGCGGCGGCAAGGGCCAGCCCGAGAAACACGCGCTGAAGGGCATCGATCTGGATATCCCGCGCGGGTCGGTCTTCGGCCTGCTGGGGCCGAACGGGGCGGGCAAATCGACCCTGATCAACATCCTGGCGGGGCTGGTGATAAAGACCGCCGGCCAGGTGACGATCTGGGGGTATGACCAGGACCGCAACCCGCGCCAGGCCCGCGCGGCCATCGGGGTGATGCCGCAGGAGCTGAACCTCGACCCGTTCTTTACTCCCCGCGGCGCGCTCGAGGTGCAGGCCGGGCTGTATGGCGTTCCCAAATCGCAGAGGCGCAGCGACGAGATCCTCGAACTGGTCGGCCTCAGCGACAAGGCCGAGGCCTATGCCCGCACGCTGTCGGGCGGGATGCGGCGGCGGCTGCTGCTGGCCAAGGCGCTGGTGCACCACCCGAAAATCCTGGTGCTGGACGAACCCACCGCCGGCGTGGACATCGAACTGCGCCAAATGCTGTGGGCCAATGTGCGCAAGCTGAACCAGCAGGGCATGACCATCATCCTGACCACCCACTACCTGGAAGAAGCGCAGGAGATGTGCGACGAGATCGCCATCATCAACCACGGGGAAAAGGTGGCGCAAGACAGCACCGCCAACCTGCTGGGCCGCATGGACGGCCGCACCATGGTTATCACCCCCGAGGCCCCCGTGACCGCCCTGCCCGCCGCCCCCGGCATTCAGGCCAGCCTGCGCGACGACGGCAGCCTCGCGCTGCACTACCGCAGCCCGGAAACCAGCGCCGAGCAGGTGCTCGAGGCGGTCCGCCTGGCCGGCATCCGCATCCGCGACGTGCGCACCGAAGAGGCCGATCTCGAGGACGTGTTCCTGGCCCTGACCTCCTCGCGCGCCGACGATGCCCCGGCCGACGATCAGGACCAGCCGCGCCGGGGCCTGCACCGGGTCAAGCTGTGACCCGGTCGATCCGCGCCTGATAGCAGTTGTTCCGGGCCGAGCGTACATGGATATAGGCCACCTCGGGGCGGGCAAGTATTGCATCCACCGCCGCGCTGATCCGTCCGGTGGGTGTCACGACGCCGGTACCGTAGACAATCCGGTCATCGCGGCCATAGCCCTTGATCAGATAATCGGGCGATGAGGTCAGAACCTCTGGCAGATCAGTCCCTTCATACCGTTCACAAGGGCTTGCACACAGGAAGATCGGCCCCGTTTCGGCATAAGGATGTGTCTCTGCAAAAGGCCGATGGGCCAGAATCAGCATTTCTGCACCTTCGGGAATGTGCTGCAAGCAATGGCGGCACGGATTTCCGGTTCCGGTTGATACCGCGCGTTCAGGCGCGTGTCCGTAGGCATCGGGCGCGCCTGCCTGAAAGGCGCGTACTTCGTCGGTAGGCAGGGCGGTGATCTTGAACATCTCGAGTCTCCTTTTGTTGCCCTGACAATGCGCCTGCCACACGCGGGCAGACGACCCGTTTCCTGCGCAATGCAGACAGGGACTCGAAAAAGAACAAAACGTGAATATAATGTGGAATCGCCATGTATGCCGAGCTGTCGATCACGTCGAACTTCACCTTCCTCACCGGGGCCTCGCACCCCGAGGAGTACATGGAGCGCGCCGTCACCCTGGGCCTGCCCGCCATCGCCATCGCCGATGACAACTCGGTGGCCGGCATCGTCCGCGCCCATACCCAGGCGCGCGAGATCGCCCGCAAGGTGCGCGAGCGCCGCGCGTGGGAGGAGCAGAACACGCCCATCGGCCCGCCCCGCCCCGATCACATCCCGAAACCGCCCTCGTTCCCGGTGCATGCGGTGCCGCGCCTGATCCCGGCGGCGCGGCTGATCTTTACCGACGCCCCGCCCGTCACCGCCCTGCCCCTCAACCGGCAGGGCTGGGCCAGCCTGTGCCGCCTTCTGTCCACCGGACGGCTGCGCGCGGCCAAGGGCGACTGCATCCTGCACCTGTCCGACCTGCTGGAGTTTTCCGACGGCCTCCACCTGCTGCTCTGGCCACAGGCGGGCCGTCCGACCGGCGGCGCGAGCGGGTGGCGGACACAGGCGCAACAGCTGACGCGCCGCTTTACCGGGCGCATGCATTTGCTGATGCATCCGCGCTATGACGGGGCGGATTCGGCGTTTTTCCATTTATTAGAGACTGAATCGTGCCATCTGGGCCTGCTCACCATCGCCAGCGCCGCGCCGATGATGCATCACGGCTCGCGCCGCCGGCTGGCCGATGTGCTGACCGCGATCCGGCTGCGCCGCAAGGTGGACGATCTGGGCCGTCACGCGCTGGCCAATGGCGAACAGCGCCTGCGCTCGGAACCCGAGATGCTGCGCATCTTCAAGGGGCATGAAGGCGCCGTGGCCCGCGCTTATGCGCTCAGCCAGGAACTCACCTTCTCGTTGGACGAGCTGCGCTATGAATACCCCAGCGAGGTCAGCGGCACCGAAACCCCCGCCCAGCGCCTGCACCGTCTGGCGCATGAGGGGCTGGCCTGGCGCTATCCCGCCGGCGCGCCCGAAAAGGTCAAGGCGATGCTGGCGCATGAGCTGACCCTGATCGGCAAGCTGAAATACGAGCCCTATTTCCTGACCGTCCGCGACATCGTGCACTTCGCCCGCGGTCGCGGGATCCTGTGCCAGGGGCGCGGCTCGGCGGCCAATTCGGTGGTCTGCTACTGCCTGGGCGTCACCTCGGTCAGCCCCGAGATGGGCACCATGGTGTTCGAACGCTTCGTCTCCGAGGCGCGGGACGAGCCGCCCGACATCGACGTGGATTTCGAACATGAACGCCGCGAAGAGGTGATCCAGCACATCTATGAACGCTATGGCCGCCACCGCGCGGGGCTGTGCGCCACGGTGATCCACTATCGCGGCAAGCGCGCCATCCGCGAGGTGGGCCGCGCCATGGGCCTGACCGAGGACACGATTTCCGCCCTGTCCTCGCAGCTGTGGGGGTTCTTCTCGACCGCAGGGCTCGAGGCGGAACGGATGCGCGAAATCGGCCTCGACCCCGAGGACCGCCGCCTGAAACAGACTCTGACACTGGTGCATCAGATCAACGGCTTCCCCCGCCACCTGTCCCAGCATGTGGGCGGGTTCATCATCACCGAGGGCCGTCTGGACGAGCTGGTGCCCATCGAGAACGCCACGATGGAGGACCGCACGGTCATCTGCTGGGACAAGGACGACATCGACAGTCTGGGCATCCTCAAGGTCGATGTCCTGAGCCTTGGCATGCTGACCTGCATCCGCAAGGCCTTCGACCTGATCGCCCAGCACCATCAGACGAGTTACACGCTCGCCACCCTGCCGCCCGAGGACCCGGCGGTCTATGACATGCTGTGCCGCGCGGATTCGGTGGGCGTGTTCCAGGTGGAATCACGTGCTCAGATGAACTTCCTGCCCCGGATGCGGCCGCGCAATTTCTATGATCTGGTGATCGAGGTCGCCATCATTCGCCCCGGCCCCATCCAGGGCGACATGGTGCATCCCTATATCCGGCGTCGGAACGGCGAGGAGGAGGTCAGCTTCCCCTCGGACGCGCTGGGCGAGGTGCTAGGCAAGACGCTGGGCGTGCCGCTGTTTCAGGAACAGGCGATGCAGATCGCCATCGTCGGCGCGGGCTTCACCCCCGAACAGGCCGACCGGCTGCGGCGGTCGCTGGCGACCTTCAAGAAGCACGGCAATGTCAGCGAATTCCGCACCCTGTTCCTGCGCGGGATGCAGCGCAACGGCTATGACGCCGAATTTGCCGAGCGCTGTTTCTCGCAGATCGAGGGGTTCGGCTCCTACGGCTTCCCCGAAAGCCATGCGGCCAGCTTTGCGCTGCTGGTCTATGCCAGCGCCTGGATCAAGTGCCACCATCCGGGGATTTTTGCCTGCGCGCTGCTGAATTCGCAACCAATGGGGTTCTATGCCCCCGCCCAGATCGTGCGCGATGCGCGCGAGCATGGCGTGCAAGTGCGTCCGGTCTGCATCAATGCCAGCTTCTGGGACAACGTGATGGAGCCAGACGGCCATGGCGGGCTGGCCCTGCGGCTGGGCTTTCGCCAGATCAAGGGCCTGAGCGAAGAGGACGCCAGTTGGCTGACCGCCGCGCGCGGCAACGGCTACCACCAGGTTGACGACGTCTGGCGCCGCGCGGGCCTTGGCCCCTCGGTGATCGAGCGTCTGGCCGAGGCCGATGCCTTTGCCGCCTGCGGCCTGACCCGGCGCGAGGCGCTGTGGCAGGCCAAGGCGATCGCCACCGCCAAACCCCTGCCCCTGTTCGCGCAGGATCTGGAAGGCGAGGCGCTGGACGAACCCGCCGCCCATCTGCCGCAGATGTCGCTGGGCGAGCAGGTGGTCGAGGATTACGTCGCCACCCGCCTGAGCCTGCGGGCACACCCGGTGGCCCTGTTGCGGCACCTGCTGACGCCGGGGCAGCGCGACAATTCCGCCCCTGCATCCGGGCCGAAAAACGCGGTATCTGCCCGGAACAGAGCCTGAATCGAAAGCCCCGATCATGACCCGGCCCGTACTGCCCCCGCGTTTTCCCGCCACGCCCGACCAGATCCAGGCGCAGGTCACCGCATTCTACGCCCGCGTCCGGCAGGACCCCCTGCTGGGCCCGATCTTCAACCGCCACGTCACCGACTGGCCCGCGCATGAGGACCGGATCGCCGCCTTCTGGCGCAACGCCATCCTGTACGAGCGCGGCTACAGCGGCAATCCGCAGCGTGTGCATATCCAGCGTCCGGACGTGAAACCCGAAATGTTTGCCCATTGGCTGGACCTGTTCGAAGAGGTCGCCCACGGCACCCTGCCCCCGGAAACGGCCACGCCCTGGGTGGCGCTGGCCCGACGCATCGGCGCGGGGATGCAGGCCGGTGTCGCGGCCGCCCGCCAACCGGCCGGGGCTCCGCCGATCCTGCGCTGAACGGCCGGCCCTGCAGGGATGTTAGCGGTAAAGTTTGGACTATCCGACTCTGCCGATTGGGTTTAATCAGGCCTCAGACACCTGCCACAGCATCCAATCGCCCGGGACCAGCCAGATGAGCACACAGAACTCGACCCTGCAGGGACTTGGCTTTGCCTTTCTCGGGTTTGCCGTCTTTGCCACCCATGACGCGCTGATCAAGACGCTGGGCGGCACCTATTCCGTGCTGCAGATCATCTTTTTTGCCACGCTGTTTTCCTTTGTGCCGATGGCGGTCACGATCCTCGCGGACCGGACCGCTGACAATTTCCGGCCCCATCACCCGTGGCTGGTGATGCTGCGCTCGGGGCTGATGGTCACGTCGATGTCCTGTGCGTTCTACGCCTTTTCGGTCCTGCCCCTGGCCGAGGTCTATTCGCTGCTGTTTTCCTTTCCGCTGATCGTCACCGTCCTGTCGATCCCGATACTGGGCGAGGTCGTGCGCGCCCAACGCTGGGCCGCAGTGGGCGTGGGCCTGATCGGAGTGCTGATCGTCCTGCGCCCCGGCGCGACCGAGATCACCCTGGGCCATCTTGCCGCCCTGACGGCCGCGTTCTGCAGCGCCTTCGCATCCGTGCTGGTGCGCAAGATCGGAAACGAGGAACGCTCGGCTGTGCTGATCCTGTATCCGATGCTGCTGGCGATCGCGGTCATGAGCCTGGCGCAACCGGCGGTCTATCAGCCGCCTTCGCTGATCCATCTGGCGATGATGGCGCTGGTCGGCGTGTTCTCGGTGATCGCCCAGCACCTGATCATCCTGGCCTATCGCGCGGCACCAGCAGGCGTGGTTGCACCCAGCCAGTACAGCCAGATCATCTGGGCCACGATTTTCGGCGCGGTGTTCTTTGGGGAAAAGCCCGACAAATGGGTGGCCGTGGGGGCCGCGATCATCATCGCATCGGGCATCTTCGTCGTCTGGCGCGAAAGCCGCGCAAATGTATCGCCGAATAAGCCGGTTCTGCGCGTGCGTTCACCGCGCTCTGACACCGGCGCCTCAGCGCGGCCGGGGTCATAACGCGGCGGCTACTGATCCTTCAGTCTGATCTTAAGGCCGCCGTTTTCGCCTGTTTCCTCGAACTTTCCGGTGGCTCGTACCAAGTCGCTCAGCCGCTTGAAGCCATAAGTTCGCGTGTCAAAATCCGAATAGTTCATACTGAGCTGACTACCTATCCAACCAAGGTCCGCCCAGCCGTCCGGTTCCTCGGACTTAAGCACGACATTCCGCATCAACTGGAACGCATGATTCAGTTCTTTTTTGGGCTGAACTGTCTTTACCTTCTCGCCGCCATTCGTCTCTTCCTTTTTGATGTTCTCAATAAGAATGAAGCGGTTGCAGGCTTTCTTGAAGGCGTTGGGCGTCTTTTCCTCGCCGATCCCAAACACGCTCAACCCTTGCTCGCGGATTCGGCTGGCCAACCGCGTAAAATCGCTGTCTGACGACACCAGCACAAAGCCGCCAAATCGGGCAGAATGCAGTATATCCATGGCATCAATTACTAGGGCGATATCCCCGGCGTTTTTACCGGTGGTATTGGCGAATTGCTGGTGCGGAACGATGGCGTATTCCGCCAGTTTCTCAGCGCTCCAACCCTGTAGCGTGCTGTTCGAAAAATCGCCATAAATCCGGCGCAGACCGGCCTCACCCAATGTGGCAACTTCTTCGAAAATCTCGGCAACATGCTTTGCCGGTACGTTTTCGGCGTCAATCAGAACGGCCAAACGTTCCGTTGTTTCAGTGGTCAATTTGATCTCTCTATTCAGATATTCATCAATGTTCTGATGATAGGCGACAAAAAGGGCGGGATAAACCCCGCCCTTGCAATTTCCGATTGTCAGTAAACCACCACCGACCGGATGCTTTCGCCCTTGTGCATCAGGTCGAAGCCGGTGTTGATGTCGTCCAGACCCATGGTGTGAGTGATCATCGGGTCGATCTCGATCTTCCCTTCCATGTACCAGTCGACGATCTTGGGTACGTCCGTGCGTCCACGCGCGCCGCCGAAGGCGGTGCCGCGCCACGATCGGCCGGTGACCAGCTGGAACGGACGGGTCGAGATCTCGGCCCCCGCGGGCGCCACGCCGATGATGATCGATTCGCCCCAGCCCTTGTGCGCCGATTCCAGCGCCGCGCGCATCACCTGCACGTTGCCGGTGGCATCAAAGGTGTAATCTGCGCCGCCCTTGGTCAGGTTCACCAGATAGGGGACAAGATCGCCCTCGACCTCGGACGGGTTCACGAAATCGGTCATGCCGAATTTTTTGGCCATTTCGACCTTGGCGGGGTTCAAGTCAACGCCGACGATCTGATCGGCCCCGGCCAGACGCAGGCCCTGGATCACGTTCAGGCCGATGCCACCCAGGCCGAACACGATGGCGCGGCTGCCGATTTCCACCTTGGCGGTGTTGATCACCGCGCCGATGCCGGTGGTCACGCCACAGCCGATATAGCAGATCTTTTCGAACGGCGCGTCCTCGCGCACCTTGGCCAGTGCAATCTCGGGCAGAACCGTGTGGTTCGAGAAAGTCGAGCATCCCATGTAATGCAGGATCGGATCCCCATCCAGCGTCGAGAAACGCGAGGTGCCGTCGGGCATCAAACCCTTGCCCTGCGTCTCGCGGATGGCCTGGCACAGGTTGGTCTTGGGGTGCAGGCAGTATTCGCACTCGCGACATTCGGGGGTGTAGAGCGGGATCACGTGATCGCCCGGCTTCAGGCTGGTCACGCCGGGGCCGACCTCGACCACGACGCCCGCGCCCTCGTGGCCCAGAATGGCCGGAAACAGGCCTTCGGGGTCGGCGCCCGACAGGGTGAATTCGTCGGTATGGCAGATGCCGGTGGCCTTGATCTCGACCAGAACCTCGCCCGCCTTGGGGCCTTCGAGGTTCACGTCCATCACTTCCAAGGGCTTGCCCGCCTGAACGGCGACGGCGGCACGGGTTCGCATGTTGCTTGTCTCCCTGTCTTGTTTGACCCGACCCTGCGTCAAATACAGGGTGTTTTCAACTGCGCTTTCATGGCAGTCTCTGTAAGCTTTTGATATTTCAGAAACGACATTGCCGAAAAGAGGAGCGCCAATGTACCGGTTCATCCCGATCCTGATCGTCCTGGCCGCCTGCGCCGAAACCGACCTGCCCGAACCGGGCTCTGCCGAGGTGGATGCCGCCCCGGTGGATCTGGCCTTCTGCAAGGGCGAACCCTTTGCCCAGTCCGTGGGGCAACCGGTCTCGACCATTCAGGCCAGCCTGCCGGAACGGAGCCGCGTTCTGGGCCCCGATGACATAGCTACGCAGGATTACCGCATCGACCGGCTGAACGTCTATGTGAACGGAGCCGGGGTCATTCAGCGGCTGACCTGCGGATAAGGGCGGACTCGACTCGAGGTATGATTCTCAGGTAAGAACAAAGTGAGAACACTTTGATGTCTGCCCGATGCCCAAACGCCGAATACTCTCGCTGTGGTTTCCCCGTCTGGGGGCCGAACGGCTGATCCGTGCCGCGCGGGGCCTACATACAGGCCCGCTGGCAGTGGTGGCCGAACAGTCGAACATGCAGGTCATCACCTCGCTGAATGCCGAGGCACAGGCCGCCGGTCTGCGCGTGGGCCAGCCGGTGCGCGATGCCCATGCCATGTGCGCGGCTCTTGTCACCCGCCCCCGCAACGCCCCAGCCGAAGCCGCTTTTCTGACCGCGCTGCGCCGCTGGGCGGGCAAGTTCAGCCCCTGGGTCGCCGAAGAGGCGCCCGACGGCCTGATCGTCGATTTGTCGGGCTGCGCCCACCTGTTCGGCGGGGAAGAGGCGTTGCTGGACGTGATCGAGACCGACTGCGCCGACATGGGGCTGAGCGTGCAGATGGGCATCGCCGACACGCTGGGCGCGGCCTGGGCCCTGGCGCGTTATGCCGGGCAAGAGGCCACCTCGGACCGCAATGGCGACGCCATTTCCCAAGAGGCCCGCGCCACCCGCGCCCGCGCTGGCAAACGGCGGCACTGGACCAAGGGCGGCGCCGCGCCGCAGGTGATGGCCGCGGGCGGCGGGGCCCGGATCGCGCCGCCGGGGCAGGCCTATGGCGTGCTCAGCCCCCTGCCCATCGCGGCGCTGCGGCTGGACGACCAGACCGTGGCGCAGCTGAACCGGTTGGGCCTGCGGCGGATCGGCGACCTGCTGGGCCAGCCGCGTGCCAGTTTGGCCCGCCGGTTCGGGCGCGGACTGGTGCTGCGGCTGGATCAGGCGATGGGCAGCGCACCCGAGCCGGTCTCGCCCGCGCGGCCCCCACATCACTTTGCGGTGCGGATGACCCTGCCCAACCCGATCGGCTTGGCCGAGGACGTGATGGCCGCCATCGACCGGATGCTGCCGACCCTGTGCGCGCGGCTGGAAGAAAAGGCGCGCGGGGCGCGGACCCTGCGGCTCGAGGCGCACCGCACCGATCAGGCGGCCGAGATCATCGAGATCGGGCTGGCCCGGCCGAGCCATGACAAACACCGCATTCGCCCTTTGTTAGAGATGAAAATCGATCAGATCGATGCGGGCTATGGCATCGACATGCTGCGCCTTGCGGCGGTGCAGACCGAGCCGGTGCATGCCCGCACCCTGACCGGCCATGCCGAGGCCAGCCGCGCCGTGCGCAACCGGCTGGAAGGGAGCACGGCGCTGGACGATCTGATCGGAAAGCTGGGCGCGCGGGTGGGGCTCGAGGCGATCACGCGGCAGCACCCGGCGGCCTCGCACATCCCCGAGAAAACCGCACAGACGCTGGCGGCGGCCTGGTCGGAACCGGCGCGCGACTGGCCCGCCCCGCCGCGCCCGCGCCCCCTGCTGATGTGGCGGCCCGAGCCGGTGATGGCCCCCGACCGTCCCGATGTGCCCGCCAATTTCCGCTGGCGCGGGCGCGACTGGCACCTGGCGCAGGCCACCGGCCCGGAGCGGATCGCCCCGGAATGGTGGCTGGACGACCCCAACTGGCGCAGCGGCGTGCGCGATTACTGGGTGGTGGTGACTGAACAGGGCGAGCGGCTGTGGCTGTTCTACGGCCATGGCGGCACCATGTCGGCGGGCTGGTTCTGCCAAGGGCGCCTTGGTTAGAGTCTATTTTCCACGATAGACCAGAATATCCGGAAGGTAATCGATCAGCCGGATGACCCACGAGAACGGCGCCGGAAAGTCGGTCCGGAAGCGCCGGCGCGCCATTGCGCGCAGCACGCGCTGCGCGGCGTCTTCGGGCTCCATCAGCATCGGCATCTTGAAGCTGTTCTTGTCGGTCAGCCGGGTCTTGATGAACCCCGGATTGACGATGCGCACCGTCACCCCGGTTCCGGCCAGGTCATGCCGCATCGTTTCGGCCAGCGAGATCAGCGCCGCCTTGCTGGACCCGTACCCGATCGCCGCAGGCAGTCCGTGATAGCCCGCCAGCGACCCGATCAGGGTAATGTCGCCACGCCCCGCCTTCACCATGGCCGGCACGGTTTCCCCCAGAACCCGCAGCGCGCCTGAGTAGTTCACGTCGCTGATGGCCAGCGCGGCTTCGGTCTGCCAGTCCTGCGCGCGCATCGGCTCATAGGCCCCGGCGTTGTAGACCAGACCGTCAACTTGGCCGATCTCGGCCACGGCGCGGCGCACCTGCGCCAGATCGGTCACGTCCAGCGGTACCGCACGGGCATTGGGCAGCGCGGCGCAGATCTGCTCCAGCCGCTCGGCATTGCGCGCGGACAGCACAAGGTGCGCGCCCTGACCGCCCAAGGCCTCGGCCAGCGCCCGGCCCAGCCCTTCGCTGGCGCCGATGATCCAATAGATTTTTCCGTCAAAACTACTCATACCGCGCGGTTCACATGTGCCGAAGCGTGAACAGCCGCGGTCTTGGGTTGGGTTGTCTCGATCATAACACCTTTCATTACGCGGAAGGGCATACCTCGGATCACCAGCAAACGCGATTGATGCAATCCTGACGCACAGCCCGCCGATCAGCGGGAAACAGGTAAAAACATGGCCCGGATTTGATCCGCTCCGGCCTACCCTGCGTATCCTATTGTAAAATGTCGCATAAAGAGGATGGCATGTTCGACGAAACCCGGGGCGTACGGAAAAAAATCGCAATTGTAGGCGCAGGCATCTCAGGATTATCAGCGGCTTATTACCTGTCAGAGAGCCACGACGTCACCCTGTACGAGGCCGAACCCCGTCTGGGCGGACATGCGCGCACGGTGATGGCCGGGCGCAATGGTGATCAACCGGTTGATACCGGGTTCATCGTCTTCAACTATGCCACATATCCCTTTCTGACCAAGCTGTTCGGTGAACTGGACGTGCCGGTCATCAAAAGCGAGATGAGCTTTGGCGCCACCATCGACAATGGTCGCATCGAATATGGCCTGAACAATCTGCGCACCATCACCGCGCAGAAGCGCAACCTCGTGCGGCCCTCCTACTACAAGATGATCGCCGACATCCTGCGCTTTGGCAAAGAAGCGCCCGAGGCCGCCCGGGATGATGACACTACGATTGGTGAGCTGGTTGACCAGATGCGGCTGGGCCACTGGTTCCGCAACAATTACCTGATGCCGATGTGCGGCGCGATTTGGTCAACTCCGGTGGAGTTCGTCGATCAGTTTCCGGCGCGGTCGCTGGTGCAGTTCTTCCGCAACCACGCCTTGCTGTCCAGCAAACGCGGCGCCCAGCACCAGTGGTGGACGGTAAAGGGTGGCAGCATCGAATATGTCCGCCGGATCGAATCCGCGTTGCGCGGCCGGGGTTGCGACATCCGCCTGGGCGCGCCGGTCTCTAACGTCGAACGCGATGCCTTGGGCGTGACCGTTCAGGCGCAGGGCCGCTCGGATCAGTATGACGAGATCATCCTGGCCACCCATTCCGACCAGTCGTTGGCCATTCTGGGCCAGAACGCCACCGCCGACGAGGCCGCGGCGCTGGGCGCGATCCGCTATCAGCCCAACCGCGCGGTCTTGCACTGCGACCCCAGCCAGATGCCGCGCCGCCGCGCCTGCTGGTCCAGCTGGACCTACCGCTCGCAGGCGGGCAACGTGGGCGTGACCTATTGGATGAACCGGTTGCAGAACATCCCTGAAAGCGACCCGTTGTTCGTCACCCTGAACCCGTCTTCCGACATCGCGCCAGACAAGATCTATGACGAGGTGGAATTCGCCCATCCGGTGTTCGACAAGGCCGCGCTGAAAGCGCAGGGCCAGATCCGCGAGATGCAGGGCCGCAACCGGACCTGGTTCGCCGGCGCCTACAACCGGCACGGGTTCCACGAAGACGGAATCGCCAGCGCGATGCACGTGGTCGGGCTGTTGACCGGCGATCCGCAAACCAACGGAGCTGAAAATGCGATATCTGATCCAAGCGTCGCTGTCCCGGTTACGGCCAGCCCGTAACGCAGCGATCCTGAGCCTGGTTCTGCTGGCCCCTGCCGGGCTTGCGGCCACCCCCGTCACCAACCTGCTGCCCGATGCCGAGCTGCGTGGCACTGCCACCTTCCGGTTCCTCGGTCTGCCGATCTACGACGCGCAGCTGTTCACCAAAGGCGGCGGCCCGCTCAGCTGGTCGCAGGATTTCGGGCTGAAGCTGACCTATCGGAAATCGCTGAAGCAGAAGGCGCTGATCGAATCCACGCTGGACGAGATGGCCCGGCAGGGCAACAGCGCCCCGATCGAGGCGCAGTTGAAAACCTGCTATCAGGCGGTCGGCGCCGGTGACAGCTACATGGCCGTCACCAAAGGCCCCGACGCGATCGAGTTCTGGCGCAACGGGCGCAAGACCTGCACCCTCTCCTATCCGGGGATCAAGCGCAGTTTCATGTCGATCTTTCTGGGCAACAACACCCGGTCCGCCGCCTTTACGCGCCAGCTGCGAGGTCAGTGATGCTGTATCCGCGTGTCAGCCTCTATGCGCTGATGCTTGCTGCGGCGGGTATCCCGCTCTACATCCACCTGCCGCGTTTCGCGGCGGTGAACCTCGGGATCGGCCTGGGCGTGATCGGCACGGTTCTGCTGCTGATCCGGCTGGTGGATCTGGTGCAAGACCCGCTGATCGGCTGGGCCATTGACCGCTGGCCCGGCGCGCAGATGGGTTTTGCCGTCTTGGCCGCCGGAGGTCTGGCGGTCGGTTTTCCGCTGTTGTTTTCGCTGCCGCAGGGGGCGAGCGTCGGCGTCCTCGTGGCGATCCTGATCCTGCTGTTTTCCGCCTACAGCCTGGGCACGATCCTGCTTTACGGCCGCAGCGCGACGCTGGCGAAACAGGCCACCCCGCGCGAGTTGATGACCCTCGCCGCCTTTCGTGAGGGCGGGCAACTGGCCGGCGTGGTTCTGGCCGCCAGCGCACCGGCGCTGTTCGTGGCGTTGGGCGCGGGCGCGCAGGGCTATCCGGCCTTCGGGCTGTTTCTGGGCGCGCTGGCGCTGGTCACCATGGCGCTGACATTGCCGATCTGGCGGCGCGCGCCCGTCACCGGGCAGGGCCTGTCCTTCGACGGGCTGGGTCAGGCCGGGGCCCTGCGTCTGCTGGCGCTGGCGCTGGTCAACAGCCTGCCGGTTGCGATCACCTCGACCCTGTTCCTGTTCTTCGTCGAGGACCGGCTGCAATTGCCGGGCAAGGCCGGGCCGCTGCTGATCCTGTTCTTCCTCAGCGCCGGGGCCACAGTGCCGCTCTGGGCGCGGCTCAGCAACCGGATCGGCCCGAAACAGACTCTGATCATCGCGATGCCGCTGGCCATTCTGGGCTTTGTTGGCGCGGCCATGCTGGCAGCCGGCAACCTGGCCGGGTTCGCGGTGATCTGCCTGGCGTCGGGGGCGGCGCTGGGGGCGGACATGGTGGTTCTGCCGGCCATGTTCTCGGTGGTGCTGACACGCGCGGGGCTGAATGCCTCGGCGGCCTTCGGAATCTGGTCTTTCGCCGGCAAACTGGGGCTGGCATTGGCCGCATTCTTCACCCTTCCGCTGCTGGAACGCAGCGGCTTCGTGCCCGGTCAGACGAATTCGGCGCAGGCGTTGGAAACGCTCAACCTGGCCTATGCCGTGCTGCCCTGCATCCTGAAACTCGGCGCGTTCGGAATGGTCCTGACGCTGCCTACAGAGGTACCCGCAAAATGACATTCCTTCTGATTGCCGCACTGGCCGTATTGGCCCTGATCGCGGTCAAAACCCGCCTTCTCAGCTTTCGGGCGCAATCGCCGTCGGACTATGCCGGAACCGGCCCCGATTTCTCGCTGAAGGACAATCTGAATGGAGAAATCCTGTCAGAAGGGCTGATCTATGGCCCGACCGGCAAGATGTCGAACAGCTTCGTGGCGCGGATGATCGGGGAATGGAACGGCAATTCCGGCACCCTGACCGAGTATTTCACCTATTCGAACGGCAAGCAGATGACCCGCAAATGGTACCTGACCATGGGCACAGGCAACAGCTTTACCGCAACCGCCGACGACATCGTCGGCGAAGGCCGCGGCGTGATCTCGGGCGCGACGGTCAAGCTGACCTATCGCATCGTTCTGCCCGAAGACGCCGGAGGCCACACCCTGGACGTCACCGACTGGATGTACCTGACCGAGAGCGGGGCGATCATGAACCGCTCGGAGATGCGCAAGTTCGGCCTGAAGGTGGCCGAGCTGGTCGCCACGATGCGCCCCGCCCCGCCAGAAAAGACCGCGCATGTGCCCGGCGCAAACGGTCATGACCGCACGGCCGACCCGAGGGCCCTGCAATGACCCGGCTCATGAAACGACTGGCCTTCGCGTGCCTGCTGCTGACGGCGGCCTGTGCCTTCAAACCGAAAGTCCCGACCACTTTCCTGTCGGACCGCCAGCTGAACCTCGAAGAGTTCTTTGAGGGGCACACCGTGGCCTATGGGCAGTTCCAGGACGTTCTGGGCAACATCCCGCGGCGGTTCACGGTCGACATCAACGGCACATGGGACGGCCAGATGCTGACTCTGGTCGAGGATTTCGTCTATGACGACGGCGCCACCGAACAGCGCATCTGGACCCTGACCAAAACCGGCGAGGATACCTGGACCGGCACCGCGCCCGGCGTTCTGGGCACGGCGTCGGGAACCGAGCGTGGTGACACGTTCAACTGGGAGTACCGCATCGACCTGCCAGTGAAGGACGGTACGATGCGTGTCGATTTCGACGACTGGATGTGGCTGCTGGACGATGACCGCCTGCTGAACCGCGCCTATGTCTCGCGCTTTGGCATCCGGCTGGGCGAAGTCGTGCTGTTCTTCGAAAAGAAGTAACCGCGCGGCGTCCCGATCAATCTTTGGAAAAAGTGGTGAGCCGTGCAGGATTCGAACCTGCGACCCACTGATTAAAAGTCCGTTTCATCATGCTGACTTATTCCGACATTTCTCGGCATGCTCAGGCATAGGTTATTGTTACTATTGACATTATCTACCCGCCTGACTCCACTAGCGGACAGGTCGAGGCAAGACTCGACATCAGAATGTCCGTTAATAGGCCGTGAAAACCATGCCCATCACAAAGACTGTCAAACTTACCAACAGCGTCGTGGATAAGGCCCTCAAGAACAGGGTTGAACCCACCATATACAGAGACACAGAGGTCAAAGGCCTCATGCTGCGGGTTGGTTCGCGCAATGCCACATACAGCCTTGATTACAGGCAACCGGGTAAACGCTCAGACGGCCGCCGCTGGCCGTCACAGACGTTCAAGATCGGCACGCCTGCATCGCATGATGTCGCGTCAGCTCGAAAGGCCGCCGCTGCTTTGAAGGTCAGTGTAAACGAAGGACACGACCCCGCCTCTGACCGCAAGACCCAGCGTGCGAAGCGTGCCTTGGAACTGGCACAATCCAAAACTTTGAATGACTTGGTCGAAGACTACATCGCCGCCAACCTCTCAGAGCCCACAAACCATTGCGTGACGCAGAAGGGTGCGTTGCGTAACGCCGTGCGGGAGATGAACGTCGAAAAGGTTGGACCAGAGGCTGTAACCGCCGGTGTAATCATGGACATGTTGCGCCTTCACAAGGGTCGCCCTCGTGCCCTTCACCGCTTTGGGGCTCTGAGCAGGTTCTTTGACGACCTCGTCAGCAGAGAGGTGGTTTCGGCTAACCCTTGCCAGAAAGTGCCAAAGCCAAAGCGACCCAAGCCGCCTGCGCCACGCACTCGGTACTATACAGCACGCGAAGTACAGGCGCTGTACGAGGCCAATGACCTCCCTCCCAACGAGCTGCTGTTTTTACGTTGCGCGCTATACCTGCCATTGAGGCAGGGCGAGCTTGCCAACCTTAAGGTTGAGCACGTCGACAAAGCGGGTGCCCGCGTTCTGCTGCCAGGTAAAATCACAAAGAACGGTGACCCATTTGCATTACCTGTGCCCAGCGTGGTTTTCGAACTTTTAGATAACGCTGAGGTCGATCTCGTTGATGGGTCAAGCGTGTTTGGTTTGTCGTCCACGGACAAGCTCTTTTCCGGTCACAGTGCGTTGGCCGCGCGGGTCAGAGCGGCTTCAGGGATAGCTGACTTCAACATGCATCACCTGCGCCGTACTTTCCTAACTACTTTGGCTGAGTTGGGTGTTGGTGACGCCACCGTGGCAGATGCATTGTTGAACCACCGGCAATCAGAGACCCGTTCTGGAGTCCGCGCGGCCTACAACCATGCGAACCTTTGGCATCAGAAGGTTAAGGTTATGGATGCTTGGGCCAATCTGGTTGCGCAGGCCATCGCCGAAGGTACGTGGAAGACAGAAATTCAAGTAGTGAGTATCCACCACCCTGCCTAACTTCTAATCGACAGGGCCTGAGAGGCTGGCAGCAGTTGCCATTGAGCTAACAACGTGTCTAAGACTACAGGCGGGAGTAGCGGAGCTGTATGCGACGCTCAAGTAGCATTAAATAAACTCTCCTCCTCCTGCCACCTGTGACTCACAATTGTCGCTAAGGATCGATTGGGCGAGCGGCTTTGCCGTTTGCTGCCACCGATAATCGCACAGTATATTCGACTATCAGGCGGGGCTTCCCGCTGGCAGCCGTGTTCGACAAGAGTAGAAGAGAGTTCCAACGTGCACGACCATACGGCGCTAGACTAGAGCCCACCAGGAACTAGAACTTCAACTGAACGACTGGTGTATTAACTGATAGGCACCCTAAAGAGTAACTATAAGCCGGCCACCTAGTAGATCCAAATCCATCCAGATCGTTGAGATCAGCTTTCGGTCCCATCAATTGCCACATGGCAACCCTGCTCTTTCGTCTGCTGTCCAGCAATGCTCCAAATAAGAACAGGCTTGGCAGCAGGTTCGACTATCTATGGATTGAATGAGGCAACGCGTCTCGCGACGGTCCTGAATTACTTGGTGCGCGCAATGATGACATTGTTCATCAACGAAAAACGCCGGAGGAACAACCGAGCGCGCGCTGATGGCGGACTGCGATGCGGCGTCGACGCCGCATTTGGCCCAGGTGTGAAACCGGCATTGCTGAACACGAGGTTCCGCGAGCAAAAAATGGGTCGCGCTACCGGTTGCGACTAGCCATTCGTCTGGCTCGCGAAGCTCTCCTACCGGCTTCTTCGCCATGCCATCGTTGGGGAACCCGGGAAAAGCTGGAAGCTCTGCCACGGGAAGTGCACCCCCTAGTTCATTTCCACATGCGTTGTGCAAGGCATCACTGCGGTTCTGAATGACACGCAAATGTGGGGCCAGCGTTTTGACGCCATTATCATCCATCTGATAGTCAAGTACGACGGGATCGTGGCTGTCCATCACGGTGAAGATAGCGTCGTCCTTGCGAGTTAGGAATAGTGCTGGGTAGATCAGGATGCGGGGCAGAGGAGCGTAAAATGAGCTGCCTGTCCGTTCGTAGCGGACATGGACCCCCCGAAACGCTCCAGCGACGTCTTTTAACTCGACGAACTGCTTAAGCTGTGACGGTCGTAGGGGTATCGGCGCGTCTTCAGTGAGGGCTGAGCGATGAAGAAGCTTGAAGATTTCAACTGCGCTCTCAAAAAACTGCGAACGCTCGAATATCTTGATTTGATCCGGCAGTGCGGCACCCAGAAAGGTTTCAATGGGGTTGGTGAACACCACCATCCATTCACCACTGATAATGACAACCCTAGGTAAATCGTGATCGTATTGCTCCTTGAGTGTTTTCACGTATCCATAGACTTGCCGCAGATAGCTATCCCACTCCGCGATGACCGGCGATGTGCTCTCTACCTTTCCATCGCGTATGTGCTTAATCGCCTCAAGAACCAGCCTCGTTTCACTAGCGTCCTGATTACCGCCTCGAGCCGAGACCCTTGGCTTGTCCCAAGCTTTGGCTTCGACCAACAAAAGCGGTTGGCCAGAAATATCGACGACCCCGACATAATCCATAAATTTTGTTGTGTTCGATTGGAGACGAGCTTCCTCAATTACATTTCCGCCGGCGCCAAGCTCCCAACCCAGAAGTTCGAGCAAAGTATCAACGAAGAGAAGCCGCGTATCGTGCTCGTGTGGTCGTCGGTTCGGGTCGAACTCTGCGTACGGGTCACGTCCAGGTCTATCCAACTCACGGTCAACCGCCGCAAGGAGTTCGCGGAGGTGTCGCTTGAATAGGTTACGAAGCGTCTGTTGGTTCACTGGATGAGCTCTGGCAGTCGATAGAGCAGGCGTCGCGCTGCGGGCCACCCGGCTTCTAGAAAAGTCTCCAAACACTCAACGAGAGCATCACGCCGGGCTGGATCCTCGAAGATTTCCTTGTGGTCAGCAAGGAACACGCCAATCAATTGGATCAGCAGGCCCACACCCAGAGACTCGTTTTGATACCCTGAACGGCGGCCGGCTTGCAGGTAGCTAGCTGCTAAATCAAAGGCGGCAGCCGCATCCACATCGACCAGGCGCTCGACTAGTTGCAGCAGGTAGTGGGTGGAGTGCGGCTGCGCGTATTCCCCAATCAGCTTCAAAAGGGCGGAGTTTTCTTTGAGAAATACGCCTAGAGCCTCTTTGCTCAGCGCAGGGTTTCGGTCATTTTGTCTAGTCGACCCACCTATTGCAAAGAACATCTGGCTGGCGATTTTATCAATTAGACGCGCGCACTTTTGCGCCTCCGATTTCGCGGTCTCGTCCAACTCAGAAGCTGCCATATGCACAGCGAGCCTGGCGTTCGCCGCTTCGGCAACGTCGGTGATGAGCGCCTGAGATCGCTGACGTAGACCTGCGTCATTGTCCGGATTGTCGCCGATCCCGGCAACTATGGCGCTCCGCATAGTGGCCAGAATACTATCTACTTCTTTGTCGTGCTCCCATGGCACACTAAGCCAACCGTCAAGAACAGCCTTCGCTTCCAGCGATTGGTAGGTGACCCACAGGACGCTAAGCATATTCGCGACGGCCTTGTTAATCCGGCGTTCGCGGCTTGACCCCGGTTCTTCACGTTGCAGCAGCGCAAGCAGTAACTCTAGGCTCTGTTGCTGATCTGAGTGAACCAGCCTTGAGACGAGGCCGCTGAGCAAGTGCTCGATCACAGTTAGGTTCGGTTCGAACGCTAGGCGATCTGTCAAAATTTTCCAAAATCGATCGCGGTCAATATCCCATATGTACCCAATCCGCACCGATGCGTTCAATCGGACAGCCGGATGGCGATCAGACAGTAGCGCTTCAGCCTCCGAGATTAGGATGGAGTAAAGATCTGGGCGTTTGCGGATCAGCTCCCAATAGCCTTGAGCGGCTTCGACTCGTGCAGCAGGGGAACCCCAGAATGCCGAGTCCTCGAATTGCGCCTCGGTATCGGCCTCAGGCTCTGGATCTTCTGATCGAGCGGCGATCTCCAGCAGCATCAAAAGGGTTGCTTCTTGTTTCTGCGTTGGCGGCGACTCTGTGGACGTTGGCAGCCCTCGAGACACTATCTCATTGCTGCCTTGGCCAATGATGCCCTCTGCATGTCGCCGTAGTTCAGTATGGGGCGCACCTACTGCTAAAACCGTATGTATGGCCTCAAGGGCTGCGAGCGACTCCGAAAGGGACGTTGCGGTATCCTCAACCGAGCCCTGCTCAAGATGCAGGAGCCGCTTCGCGGTGTTTATGGCATCAATAACCGGAGCGTTCTCCGGATCTTCTCGGTCTAGCTCATTGATCCAATGCAAATCTTCTGGAACGCCAACATGGGAACGGATTACGAGGGGCCGTTCGTTTGTGGGAGTTTGGTCGTAGGGCTCTGCGTCTAGGAATTGGCGAGCCTCTTCAGTGCCGAGGTTTTCGCGCTTTATTGCCGAGAAAAGGCGCAGCAGGAATGTGCGGCGCGATAATGCACTATCGTGGAACCGGGAGAAATCGAATTCCAGTGCAGCTCGTTCGAGGGCCTGTCGCTCCCTTTTTGGCTGACAATTGAAGCCAGCCGCGACAATATCAATCGCGTCCTTGCGGGTGTCGGGTAGAACTAGAAAGTGCTCGGTTGCAGCAATTGGCCATAGTTTACTTACTAGGCTATCGCCGCGCTCAACAGCGCATAGAAACATCCTAGACCAGAAGACCGCGAATGAGGCCTCTTCGATCAGGAAGTCGACCAAAGCTACAGCTTCGTCTTCTGAGGTGTCTCTGAGGTGCGTTCGTAACTTCACTACGAGGCTTTCCGCATCCTGGTCGTATTTGGTGTCGGGGTCATGGGCCCAGACGTAGCTGCGGTCTTCCCGCAGACGGATCATTCGCCTACCGACCTCAAACTCGGTGTTGAGGGCATTGTCGGAGACGGGATGTTCTCGCGCGATGAATCCCTCAACTGCATTGACGACGGCTTTGACTGCAGCACGCGGATGGGCTTCAAGAAAATCGGGCAAGTATTCGCCGAGCGACCATCTTGCCATGCCGTAGTCCTGCCGCGAGGTCGAAGTTAGGCTGAGAATCTGACTCTGTCCGATCCGTGTCTCTCTGTCCTCTGAGACTTCGTGGTCGAACACCACCCGGTAGATGTCGCTGGCAAACTCTGGGTCGACCTCGCCGATATCAGCGATCTTGTAGCAGATCGCAGGCACCTCTTCGTGCCCAAGCAAAACCATTCGATCGCGTTCGAACAGTCGCTCCAGCAGGCCGCGCGAAGCTACGACATCGGTGCTATATGTATCGATAACGAATTCAATGGCTGCACGCACCGTGTGGTCAGCTTCTGGCTGGGCAAGCCCGTGTGCAAGTAGCGCACGGGCTGCCGTACCAAGCATCGATCTGAGGACGCGGTCCTCACTTCGTTCAATGAGACTATGGAGCAACACGCGAATGGTGCCAGCAGTGCCGGAGGGTGCCGTAGCTAGTCGATCAGTTAGGCAAACCCATGGTTCGAGCGGAACGTGCTTTTCATCCTCAAGCCGCACGATCAGAGCGCCAGTGACGTGTGACAACGTTTTTTGTGCCTTCTTATCGCCCGAGATAGCGAGGTCTCCCAACCACAGGCAATCTTGAACCTCAGTCGGAAACTCCGCACCTAATCGGGCGACAGTGCTGCGAATAATTGGATCGCCATCTTCGTCGTTGATGAGGGCACTTGCCGCTGTCCAAAAACGCGCGCGATCCGTCTCATCTTCCCAAATTTCCCTGAGCACAAATCCGAGCGCTGGTGCGAGCATCAGCCCTAAGGCATCTGCCTTACTGAACCTGTAGGAACCGCGGACAATTTCACTTGGCTCAAGGGCGAGGCGTGCCGCTGTGTAGTCGAAAAGAAGATGATGGCGGAACTGAACGGCCCGCTCGTTATCAACCACAACAAGCACTCCCTCCTCACAGAGTGAGTCGATCATAGCTGGATCGTCGCCCGCGGCTTTGAGTCTTGGAGCTCGAAGCGCTCTGGCATCAACCATGAGTTGGATCACGCGACTGAGACTGCTTCTCGCACGCAAGCCATGTTGGCCAATGCGGTGATCCCAGTAGAGTCGCAATAGGTCCACTTGAGACGAGACTTTGTCTAGACCGTCTTCCGCGCCGCCTAAAATCAACGCGCTGAGCAGCCGAGTGTTGAACGGCACCATCGCCAAGTCACGCAATCGCGACGATGCCTGTTCAATACAAGTTTTAAGCGCAGGTGACTGGCGCAGAAGCTGGCCGAACTCGGCATCTGTCCAAGGTGGCACTTGAATGTGCCGTACGTCGGCGAAAGATGGATCTGCAAGCGATGTCTCGGGGGGTGTACCTTTAAACAAAGCTCGGAACTGTTGACCCATACGCAGGTCGAAGCTGCGGATCGAGGCGACGACATTCCAGCGCCCCTTGAGTTCCAGAACACGCTCGATGAGCGCTCGGAAGACGCCTTCGCCGCGACTGCCACGCGTTGCGTCCAATGCGTCTATCACGAGATAAGCCGGTTCCGGCCCGTCCCACGCCTCAAGCACGTCCAAAAGCGGGTGTGCTAAGCCAAGCTCGCGGGTCAGACCCTCGAGGCTTTCAACCGAATACCGATCAACCGCGAGTTCGAGGACATCGCTGCCATCTTCGCTAAGTTTGCGGGTGAGTGCATTCAGAACACCGCTCTTGCCGGCCCCTGGCTCACCGACAATTAGTAGCGGGCCGTTTCGCGCAGCGACTTCAACCGAAACTTGGCAGTCGCGACGTACGCTCAGCGATCCGCCACTAGTGACCTCGATCTTTTCGTAGCTGCCCAACGCGTCGGCGATGCGTTTGGAATGCAGTTTGAGAGCTTCAATGTCAGCACGGTATTCGGGCGGCGCACCCAGAGCAGATCCGTGGACAGCGAGGAGTTGCCGCAATGTGGAAAGGTCGCCACCGCCACGTTCCTTAATCAGCTTGTTGCTGATATCGGACAAGGTCGTAAATGCGTTCTGTGCGTCCACATCGGGCCCGAAAGCCCTGACGATGGAACCGCTTGCCAACGCATCGCCGCGGTCGCCGTCAAAGGTGAAAATGACCACCAGTTTCGCCAATTCGGGTAAAAGCCGGTCGTCGACTGGATCCTTGGTGACGTTTGCCCAAGCTCGCTCGACCAAACTGGAAAAGACATCATAGGCTCGTTGTTGTGCCTGGTTAAGCACACCTCCGCCAGGTTGCGACATAAGTCGGAGTGCAGCCGGAAGGTCCTTCCTGACTTGGGGCGAGGCTTCAGGACCAACGGCAAGTACAAGCCGGTCTCGGGCCGAATCGAGCGGCCGGTTCCATCCCATCGAGCCATCACCCTGTCGAGCAACAAGCCAGTAGCGGACAAACTGTTTGATCGTCTTACCCAATGGCGAGTTGAGGTCTGCACCCAGATGTACCGTTGTCTTGGCCTGCACGGCGACGTAGCCACCGTCGGTGGTTTTGATCAATAGGTCGTCGACCGGCACTTCTGTCTCGAAGCGGACCCACTCCGGCGAGGCAGCCCCGAGGCGGAAGTCATCATCAAATCGGTCACCTGCCAGAAGCCAGCATGAGAACAACGCACCAAGCTGCTGTTGGAAGCGAATACCTGCGCCAGTCGCAGCGCCTCCACCGCCGATCCGATCATTGTGCGGGGCATTTTGCGGAGTATCAATCAAGGTGCGCTTTCGATTTGAGTCTTTAGAATGGCTTACCGATATCGGGATCACTGTTCTAACGCAACTTGATCGCCGTCGTCTGCAGCGCGCATCGTGGCTTTCTGGAATACTACGGCTCGGCGCTTAACTCGTTTGACCTGCAGCTATTCTATAGACCGAGTAAGTTCTTCATCAAGCTCGGCCTTTCTGCATTGGCAAAGTCGGCTTACTGCGGTCGGTGCCTATGGCGACCCAAAGTTGCAACCGCAGTGAACAACGCCAGGCGACGCAATTGAGACCACGATGATTTGCTTGATCAGCGCAGTGTCGTCCAAGTTGCTTTCATTTTTGCTGTGTTGGTCAGTTCAGTAGGTGAAAAAAAAATTAAAATAATATTTCGGAAGGGACGACCGGATTCGGCGGGTGGTGACAATTGGGGTCATCTCAAATTCAAAGGAGACGACTCATGACCCGTCCTGCCAGGACCCCTCAGCCCATTTGCACCTGCGGTGCTGAATTGCCGGAGTATGCTGACCGTCAGACCTTGGCTGCGATCATCACTAAGCGGTACTTCCCGATCACCGCGCGCACTATCCGTACATGGTCTCTTACTGTTTACCATCCCAACAAGAAGGCAGTGCATAACGTGGCTGAGGCGTTGGAATACGCCAAGAACAAGCTGTCATCCTGCCCCGGCTACAAGCAGGAGGGCCACTAATATGAAGGATGCCGCACCCAGCCACGAAGAGAAGCTGACCGGCAACAGCCTCGCGTTTTATCAAGCCTGCCAAGGGCTCGTGGAACGTGGGTTCTCCGTCTTTCCATGCAGGCAAAACAAAGCCCCCTTCACTCCCTCTGGGTACAAGGACGCGTCCCGTGACTTGAACGAGGCGTATATCTGGGCGCAGGATCACCCTGACGCTCAGCCCGCCATCGCCTGTGAGGCATCTGGCTTGGTCGTCATCGATGTGGATGACCTCGAAGCATTTGAGGCATTCCTCGAACGCAGGGGCTATTCAGTCCCTGACACGCTGTCCGCATCTACGCCCAGCGGAGGACGGCATTTTTATTTTTTTGCGCCTGCGGGGTTTCACCCTCCGGCCCGTCTGTGTGACGGAGTGGACATCAAGTACAAGGGCTACGTGCTGGCTCCACCGGCACAGGCATTCTCAAAGCGCGCGAATGCCCTCGGCCATTATGAATGGCAGAACGAGGACGCGAGTGTCGCACCTATGCCTGAATGGCGTGAACTGACGATGGCCTCGCCCGTGCCCGAAACTGTTAAAGGTGGCGCACATGTGGTCAAAGGCGCGTTTGCAGAAATGCAGGCGCTCCTGTCGCACATTCCCGCAGACATCACTTACCCTGACTGGGTGCAGGTGCTCGCGAGTGTCTATGAGGAGACCTCTGGGTCCAATGAGGGCCTGAGCATCGCGGATGAATGGTCTGCCACTGGATCAAAGTACAAGGCTGGCGAAGTTGACCTGAAATGGCGTTCATTTGTCCTAGGGAAAGCGGGTGGAATGAGCACGTTGGCTCACTTTGCCCGTGAACATGGGGCTGACCTTAGCGCCATTGCGCGCAGCCATAGTGATCTCAGCCACCTTTGCAATGAACTGGATGGTGTAGGCGACATCGACGTTTCCGGCCTACTCGCAGGTCACGTGGACACTACCAGCAAGCCTGAGGCGGCTGCCACGAGCGTACAGGCGACCGATCCCGATGCGTTGGTTCAACACAGGGTCGACAGCCTCAGCAAGTCCATCATACGCGGTGATGCCGCTACGCCGCTGCTGGACCAAGACTACCTGATCAAAGGGTGGTTCGGTCACGGCGACCTCTCCACACTCTACGGCCCGTCCAATGTCGGGAAGAGCTTCGTTGCGTTGGACATCGCCAACCACGTCGCCAAGAGCTCTGAATGGAATGGTTGCAAGGTTCGTGGAGGCACCGCGATCTACTTCGCCGCAGAGGGCGGCAGGAGCCTGCAAAATAGGCTCGTCGCGCTGCGCGGAGGTGCGAGCAAAGATCTCATTCTGGTCCCCGAGCCTGTCGACCTGTTCGCCAGCAGTTTGGACGTTCAGGCGATTGTTAAGTTGGCACAAGAACAGTGCAGCGGGCCTATCGCAATGATTGTTTTCGACACGTTGGCCCGGTCTATGCCGGGTGGCGATGAAAACAGCGGCACAGATATGGGCCGTGTGGTTCGCCATCTTGACTACATTCGCTCAGCTACAGGGGCGCACGTGATGGTCGTGCACCACACAGGCAAGGATCATGACCGGGGCTCAAGAGGTCACTCTTCCCTTCCCGCTGCCGTGGACACTGAGCTTGCCTGTCACAAGAAAGATGGCATCCGCACCTTGATCACGACAAAGCAGCGGGACATGGAAACCGGTAAGGAACTGGCTTTCGACCTTGTGCCCTATGTCTTAGGGCATGATGAGGATGGTGAGGAGAAGTCCACCTGCTACGTGGAGTTCAGGTCTGTGAGCAGCGGTGCAGGCAGGCCGAAGGTTCAGGGTAAGAACCAGAAGCTGCTACTTCGCCTCGCCAAAAAGTTCATTGTCGAAAATGGCGCTCCACTGAGCGCCCCGACTGACGATGAAACGATCCTTCTGGGTGTCGATCGGGACGACCTGTTCACCTATGCGACGATCGAGATGCAACGCAGTAGTGGCAAGGCCACCAACCGGGCGGTTTCGGAAGCATTCCGGGAATTGGTGAAACGGGGAGAACTGATCGAGATTGACGACAAGGTCAGCCTCCCCGCTAAAAACGAAAAGCCCGTTTCGTGACCTTTCGTTCTCGTTCGTCACTGTAAAACCCCTGAACGAACGGAACGGTTCCGCTATAGGAACCGTACCGTTCGTACCAAGACAGGTCTCAAAATCATTTCTCAAGGCCTCAAAGGATGGCTATGGCGACAGTTTCGGCGTCACGCCTGACCCGACAACCTCAGCAAAGACTCATTGTCCAGCCGTACATATGGGCTACCAGACACCATCGTCTCCAACTCTTCCAATGAACATTCAGTCAGGTCACGTGGCCCAGTGTTAGTGACTGGTTCGGGACGTTTGGGTTGCACCCACCCGAGCCGGTCCAGCACGTCCCGTGCTGCCTGCAAGCGCAGCTGAGGGCTGGCTGTTGGGCTCAACAGCACCTCCTGCACCACCCCCAACGCGGCGGGACCCAATGCCTTCAACCGATCATTCATGGCATCGCGCACCATCTCCGTGACTTGCGGATCACGCAGCCACCTATAGCCCATGCTGTGCGCTGAAGGCTTGGGGACTCCAGCGTGCAATGCCGCCTGAGTGGCGTTACCATACTCAGCATAGGCTTCGGCGAACCTTGCTCTTTTAGCCCAGTCGGCTGCTGCCATCCCACTTTTCCCTTACAGTCAGTACAGGCTAAGCCTAGCCTAAACAGCCCGCACTGATCGTCCTTCAAAGATGCGTGTGGGCCAACACTACGATGGCAAATGTGAGAAACCATCTTCGCTCGGTTGGATGGCTGGGGAGGTGCATTTATTGGCGGGACTCCTACAGGCGGGGTACACCCCCGCCCCCCCCCACACACTGGAAGGTTCAAGTCCGCTCTGAGCATTCCATGGAGGTTCAAACGGTTCCGGCTGATACGAGAGAACGCCAAACGCAAATGATGTTGACCTGTTGCATCAATGTCGTCCGCGAATAGTCCGTGAAAACCGGGCGCGCCTATCTGCCAAGCAGTGTCAATCACGCCGTAAGGTGCTGTATTTTATCGAAAAAAGTGGTGAGCCGTGCAGGATTCGAACCTGCGACCCACTGATTAAAAGTCAGTTGCTCTACCAACTGAGCTAACGGCCCACTCTTTTCATCGGATCGTTGCGATCCGTGGCGCTGTCTAAGGCATTTTCCCGACCGGGTACAAGCCCTTTTTCGCACCGCGTTCCGCCTGAAATCATTGTGTTCCCGGCGTCCCGATAGGCGGCCTAATTAGGGTTGAGGCGGCGGGGGGTCAACCCCTTTTTTCAGGAATCTTCGCGCCGGGCTGGATTCATGTCTGCGGCAAGGCTATATGCCCGCCATGCAGCAACGATCCGACACCGGTTTGCCCTTCATGAAGATGCACGGGCTTGGCAATGACTTCGTCATTGTGGACGCGCGCGCGCATCCGGTGCAGATCACGCCGGCGCTGGCGCGCGGGATCGGACACCGGCAGTTCGGGGTCGGATTCGACCAGCTGGCCGTCATCGAAAACGGCGAATCGGATGCGCATCTGGTGTTCTACAATGCTGATGGGTCGATCTCGGCCACCTGCGGCAACGCCACCCGCTGCATCGCCCGGTTCCTGATGCAGGAAAGCGGCAAATCCGAACTGACGCTGACCACCAGCCACGGCACGCTGCAGGCGCGGGACGCGGGCGACGGGCTGACTTCGGTCAACATGGGGCACCCACAGCTGGACTGGGCCGACATTCCATTGGCCGAAGAGGTGGATACGCTGGAACTGCCGATCGAAGGCGGACCGGTGGCCACCGGCATGGGCAACCCGCATTGCACCTTCTTCGTCGAAGACGCCGAGGCGATTCCGCTGGCAGAATTCGGCGCGCGCTACGAGCATCACCCGCTCTATCCCCAGCGCACCAATGTGCAGGTCGCCCAGATCATCGGGCCGGATCACATCCGCATGCGGGTGTGGGAGCGCGGCGTGGGCATCACGCTGGCCTCGGGCTCGTCCTCCTGTGCCACCGCCGTTGCCGCGGCCCGGCGTGGCCTGACCGGGCGCAAGGTGCGGATCGAGCTGGACGGCGGCACCATCTGGATCGACTGGCGCGAGGACGGCGTCTGGATGACCGGCCCCACCTGCCATGTCTTCTCGGGCACGCTGAAGCCCGAGTTTCTGGAGTCGCTGGGATGAACCCGCCGAAATTCACCACGCTGGGCTGCCGGCTCAACGCCTATGAGACCGAGGCGATGAAGGAGCTGTCGCAGCAGGCCGGGCTGACGGACGCGGTGATCGTGAACACCTGCGCCGTCACCACCGAAGCCGTCCGCAAGGCCCGGCAGGAGATCCGCAAGCTGCGCCGCGAGAACCCCAACGCCCGGCTGATCGTCACCGGCTGCGCGGCCCAGACCGAACCCCAGACCTTTGCCGAGATGGACGAGGTCGATGCGGTGATCGGCAACACCGAAAAGATGCGCCCCGAAACCTGGAAAGGCATGGCCGCCGATTTCATCGGCGAGACCGAGACGGTTCAGGTCGATGACATCATGTCGGTCACCGAAACCGCCGGCCACCTTATCGACGGATTCGGCACCCGCTCGCGCGCCTATGTGCAGGTCCAGAACGGCTGTGATCATCGCTGCACCTTCTGCATCATCCCCTATGGCCGCGGCAACTCGCGCAGCGTCCCGGCGGGCGTGGTGGTGGACCAGATCAAGCGGCTGGTGGACCGGGGCTACAACGAGGTCGTGCTGACCGGGGTCGACCTGACCTCATGGGGCGCCGACCTACCCGCAAGCCCCAAGCTGGGCGATCTGGTCATGCGCATCCTGAAACTGGTGCCCGACCTGCCGCGCCTGCGCATCAGCTCGATCGATTCGATCGAGGTGGACGAGAACCTGATGCAGGCCATCGCGACCGAGCCGCGCCTGATGCCGCATCTGCACCTGTCGCTGCAGCATGGTGACGACCTGATCCTGAAACGGATGAAGCGCCGCCACCTGCGCGACGACGCCATACGCTTCACCGAAGAGGCCCGCAGGCTGCGCCCCGAGATCACCTTTGGTGCCGACATCATCGCGGGCTTTCCGACGGAAACCGAGGCCCATTTCGAGAACTCGCTGAAACTGGTCACCGACTGCGACCTGACCTGGCTGCACGTCTTCCCCTATTCCAAGCGCGAAGGCACGCCGGCGGCGCGCATTCCGCAGCAGGTCAACGGCAAGGTGACAAAGCAACGTGCGGCCAGGCTACGTGAGGCGGGTGACGCGCAGGTAGCCAGACACCTGGAAGCCCAGCTGGGCAAGACCCATCACATACTGATGGAAAATCCCCACATGGGCCGGACCGAGCAGTTCACCGAGGTAACATTTGCGAACGCGCAACCCGAAGGGCAGATCGTGACTGCCACCATCACCGGGGTTCGCGATCAGCAGTTGGTGGCCTGACGTCCCTCAGGCCGGACCGTCGCTTGCCAGAAGCTCTTCCATGAAAACGCTGATCAGTTGGGCGCGTCCGTCCACGCCGGCTTTTCCATAGATCGAAGCCGACTGCGCGCGTACGGTACCCACGGCACGGCCTCGGATCCGGGCGATATTCTCATTGTCGACGCCTTTGAGGACCAACAGGCCCACTTCGCGCTCGGCGCTGGTCAGGCCCCAGCGGGTAAAGAAAGTGTCGATCACGGCGCTCATTTCTCCCTGCGCCGCGCGCAGTCCTTGTTTTGCCTGGTCCATTCGCGCCAGCAATCGGCGCAGCTCGAGCATGAAGAACAGGACGCCAAGGCAAAGGACGGTCGCGACCAGGGATTCCAAAACGAGATGTGCTAGGGGCTCGCTGCCATCGAGGTCCAGAATGGCGTCGCCCATGTAGAATGCGGCGCATAGACCCTGAACCACGATCATCGCCGCCATCAGAACGGCCCGGCGTGCATCCGCATCGCCGGACCGCAGGTTTTCGGTGATCCATTTGATCATTTGGTCGACCAGCCATCAGGAATATTCTTGTCTCCTGATACCATGGCTTTGACCACAGCGACACCGGTTCGACGTTGGTCCAAAAGCACGCCAAGCACGTGCAGAAGAACGCTGAGCATCAGCCAGTTGAACGCCAGCTCGTGCGCATCCTCGACCCAACCCACCCCGAAGAAGGCCGCGGTACCCATCATGATGCCTGTGGCGCAGATGACGCCCACCGTCATCCAGATGTTGTAAACCATCAGCGCGCCCAGAGGATTGTGCGACAGGTGAACCGACCGGTCGCCCCGGACGGTGTCACGCACATGTCGGACCGCAGCATTCGGGCTGAACGGAAATGCCGAGAACCTGGCCGGTGCCGGCCCAAGGACGCCCCAGGCCAAGCGCAGCAGAACCAGCCCGAGCACGGCATAACCGACATATTCATGCAGCAGCCCCTCGGGGTCGCTCACAGCGGCGTTGAGCAGAATGCCCAGAACCACCGACCAGTGGATCAGGCGGACCAGCGGGTCCCAGACCCGGATGGTGCGGGCGCCCTCGCGCCCGCTCTCGTACTGGATTGACTCGGACATTGCCGGTCACTTGTCCTCGATATTTTGGATCTTGCCGGACGCGGGGTCCACATAGACCTCGGCCATCTGTCCGTCTTTCACGACATAGGCCTCGATTTCACCGTCCTCCATTTCGATCTTGCGCACGTCATAGCCAAGCTCGGTCAGAGCGGTGCGCACCTCGGTCTCTGTCTTGCCCAGTTCCGTATCCGGCACCAGGTCCAGAGCCAGAACCGGAGTGGCCACAAGCAACGCGGCTGCAAGTATGGGTAGTTTCATGTCGGGTCTCCTCGGTTTCGATCTTGCGTCAGACCGCCTGACGCTGTCGAAAACCTGAGCAGCCGACCCCGCCGGCGCCATGCGCATTCCGCTTAAAAGCTGTGAATAAGCCCGCGCTGATGCCCGGTTCGGCGAACTTCCGACCCCCAAAAAGAAAAAACCCCGCGCCATGCGCGGGGTTGTCTTGCTTTTGCAGGTGACCTTCAGGTCAGACCGACTTTTTGCCTTTGACCGGCGCCCACAGGCGCTTGTTCACCAGGTAGAGAAGCACCGACATGATGGTCAGGAACAGAACCCCGACAAAGCCCGAGGCCTTGCGATCCATCATTTTTGGTTCGGCGGCCCACATCAGGAACGCTGCGACGTCCTGGGACATGGCCTCGACGGTGTTTTCGTGTCCGTCGGCAAACTCGACCTGTTCGTCAGACAACGGCGGGCCCATCGAAATCCAGCCGCCCGGGAAGGCGGTGTTTTCGTACAGGATCGTGCCGGCCTCTTCTTTTTCCTTGCCGGTATAGCCGTCCAGCAGCGAGGCGATGTATTCAGCGCCACCCATGCCTTTGACCAGCTGGTTGATCCCCAGACCGTAGGGGCCGTGGAAGCCTGCACGTGCCTTGGCCATCAGGCTCAGGTCAGGTGCGCCCACGGCATCGTTGGCCGGGAAGTGATCGGTCGGCCTAGCCGGGCGGAAATCGTCCAGCTCGGGATCGAACACCTCGAACGAGCCGGCGGCATAAGCGATGACTTCTTCTTCCGAGTAGCCCAGCGCCGTGAGGTCGCGCAGCGGTACATATTTCAGACCATGGCAGGCCGCGCAAACCTCGGTATAGATCTGCAGGCCGCGCTGAAGCTGGTTCTGATCGTAAGCGCCAAAGGGCCCTTCGAACGAGAAGTCGAAGTCCTCGATATGCTGCTCGCCGCCTCCGGCTGCGGATACCGCAGCAGGAGCAAAGGCGATGGCAAACGCGGCACCGATTGCAAGTTTCTTGAACATGGTTTCCGGTCCCTCTTCTTACTCGGCCGGCGTGGCGTCGGCGTCAGCCTTGCCATAATGCGCGTTGAAGTCTTCTTCGATGGTTTCCGGCTGGGCATCGGGCTTTTCGATGACACCCAAGATCGGCAGGATCACGAAGAAATAGGCGAACCAGTAGGCGGACGCGATCAGCGAGAAAGTCGCATAGGGCTCTTCCGCCGGCATCGCACCCAGCCACATCAGGGCAAAGAAGTCGATGACCAGCAGGTAGAACCACCATTTGAACATCGGGCGGTACTTGCCCGAACGCACGGTCGAAGTGTCCAGCCACGGCGCCAGCGCCATTGCCAGGATTGCACCGAACATCGCCAGAACACCAAAGAACTTGGCGTCGATGATGCCACCGGTAATGAAGCTGGCGAACTGCACGACCCAGACTTCGCTAGTGAAGGCACGCAGGATCGCGTAGAACGGCAGGAAGTACCATTCGGGCACGATGTGCGCGGGCGTGACCAGCGGGTTGGCTTCGATGTAGTTGTCCGGGTGGCCCAAGTAGTTCGGCATGAAGCCGACGATTGCCCAGAACACGACCAGGATGACGGCCAGCGCGAACAGGTCCTTGATCACGAAATAGGGCCAGAATGGCAGCGTGTCTTTCTCGGCCTCGGCTTTCGACGTGCGGCGAACTTCAACACCCGTGGGGTTGTTGTTGCCGGTGGTGTGGAAGGCCCAGATATGCACGATGACCAGCCCTGCGATGATGAAGGGCAGCAGATAGTGCAGCGAGAAGAAGCGGTTCAGCGTCGCGTTGTCGACGGCCGGTCCGCCCAGCAGCCAGGTCTGGATCGCTTCGCCCACGAAGGGGATCGCGCCGAACAGGCCGGTGATCACGGTGGCGCCCCAGAAGGACATCTGACCCCAAGGCAGAACATAACCCATGAAGGCGGTGCCCATCATCATCAGGTAGATCAGCATGCCGATGATCCAGGTCACTTCGCGCGGCGCCTTGTACGAACCGTAGAACAGGCCGCGGAAGATATGGATATAGACCGCCACGAAGAACAGCGACGCGCCGTTCATGTGCAGGTACCGCAGCATGTAGCCGCCGTTTACGTTGCGCATGATGTGCTCGACGCTGGCAAAGGCCAGATCGACATGCGGGGTATAGTGCATCACTAGAACGATGCCGGTGACGATCTGCAACGCCAGGCAGAAGGTCAGGACGATGCCCCAGATCCACATCCAGTTCAGGTTCTTCGGGGTGGGGATCATCAAAGTGTCGTATAGAAGGCCGACGATGGGCAGACGGCTGTTCAGCCACTTCTCGCCGTTGGTCTTCGGTTCATAGTGATCGTGCGGGATACCGGACATGAGCGCGTCTCCTTAACCCAGCTTGATGGTGGTTTCGTCGAGGAACTCGGCGACCGGGATATGCAGGTTTTCCGGAGCGGGACCTTTGCGGATACGGCCCGCCGTATCGTAGTGCGATCCGTGGCACGGGCAGAACCACCCGTGAAAATCACCAGCGCCGTCGCCCAGAGGAACGCAGCCCAGATGGGTGCAGACGCCCATCATCACCAGCCATTCGCCGGCTTCGTCCAGCGTCCGGTTTTCATCGGTCGCGGGCAGGTTCGGCTTGTTTTCGTTCCGGTCGTTCTGATCCGGCAGATCCTCCAGCGGCACTTCGCGGCCCCAGTTGATCTCTTCTTCGGTACGGCGACGAATGAAGACGGGCTTGCCCAGCCACTTGACCGTGATCTGGGTGCCGATCTCGACGCCGCTGACGTCCACGCGGATCGAGGACAGCGCCTGAACGTCTGCCGAGGGGTTCATTTGGTTGACCAGGGGCCACACGGCGGCTCCCGTTGCAACGACACCTGCGCCGCCGGCGGCGTAGTAGAGGAAATCTCTGCGGGTGCCTTCGTGGTCTTCTGCGTGGGACACGAGGTTTTCTCCGATTCCAGCGCCCGGCTACGGGCAAACATGCATCAGCACCGCATCAAAGCGGCGTCTCATCGCGGGTATCTAGCTGGCGGAAATCGGTTCGTCCAGCGGTCATAGGCGCGCACTACGCCGCATCTGGGCATTCATGTCACAATGAAGGGGTCATTTTTCAAGAACTTCCTCGGATGTTGCGAAAATCGCCGTTCGAAGGCGCGAATCACTTCGCAGGTGATTCTCTGACCCTTCGCCACGGCTGTCGCCCCTGGCCCGGCCGAGCACCTGTTCACTCGGGTACCCGGCACGAGGCAAACATGACAGCAACCGGACCGCGCGGATTCGGGCCCAGAGAACTCATGTAAACTTCTATTCTGAAATTATTTTTTCGGTTGCGCTGCGGTGAATTTCCCGGTTGCGACCCCGGGGTTTTTCAAGCAAAGGCGGCGGGCGCGCGACCGACCTGAATGAGGACCCAAATGACTTTGTTAAAAAATTCCATTCTGCTGCTCGCGTTCGCCGCCGCACACCACGCCGCCGCCGAAGGCGACGCCGCGCGCGGCGAGAAACTCTACAACCGCTGCTCGTCCTGTCACGCCATCATCAAGGATGGCGAGGTTCTGATCAAAGGCGGCATCACCGGCCCGAATCTCTATGGTGTGGTCGGCAGGGCCGCCGGAACCGAAAACGACTATCTGAACGGCAGTGAACGGCTGCCCATCGGCATGTTCACCGATGACATGATCCGCGCCGGTGAAAACGGCCTGGTCTGGACGCAGGAAAATATCGCCGCCTACGCCCGCGACCCGATCGGGTTCATTCAGGACTTCCTGAATGACGACACCGCCCGCCCGAACATGAGCGTCAAGCTGAAGACAGGCGCCGAGGATATCGCCGCCTATCTGGCTACGTTCACCGACTGAACCCAACCCGGCGCCAGTCAACTGTCCCGCATCAGGGCGGCCAGTTGACCAAGCTCGGTGCCGATCCCGGACTGCTCGACATTCTCGGCCGCGGCCAGTCGCGCCGCCTCGGGCTTGTTCTGGTTCAGTTTCCAGGTGCCGTCGATCTGGGTGATCTGCATGCGGCAGGGCACGATCATGCGCATCATCCGCTCCAGCGCCGCCGGGTCCATCTTGTCGGCGCGCCAGGGCGGTTTGGGTTGCAGCCGCTGCTCAAAAAAGGCCGATTGCCGATCCAGAAGATCGCGCAGCCGGTCCTGGGGCTGCAATTCCAGCCGGCCTGTCAGGTGGACCGCCACATAGTTCCATGTGGGCACCTGATCCGCGACCCCGTACCAATCGGGCGAGACATAGCCGTCGGGCCCCTGAACCGCGATCCGCGCCTCCTGCGGGTTGGCCAGCGCCCGCACGATCGGGTTCGAACGCACCAGATGCAGTTCGGCCACCGCGCCGTCCTCGGACAGCAGAAAGGGCACATGGCTGATCAATGGCGGGCCGTCGACCGACAGCGCCAGTACGCCGAATCCCCGGCTGCGGGCAAACTCCACATGGCGCGCGCGGTCCTCGGCGCGAAAGGCTGGGTTGGGGTGCATGACCGTCCTCCTGCAGACAGGTCTTGCAGATCGCGCGCACGCTTGGCAAGGTCGCGCCGTTCTCAGGGCGGGGCGGAATTCCCCACCGGCGGTATGCGGGCCCAGACCCGCCAGCCCGCGAGCGGCTCTGTCATTCAACCGACAGAGTGTCAGCAGATCTGGTGAGAGGCCAGAGCCGACGGTTAAAGTCCGGATGAAAGAGAACGAGCAGCGCGCCTCGCCAAGGGCGCGTCTGTCCGTGATCGCCTTGGGTGACGTGTCATGCCGCGCTGGCCGCGAAACCCTTCGCACCCGCCAGCAGGCCACCAAGCTGAAAGGAGATCACGATGACACACACCCGCTATGCTTTCGTCAAAGCCAACTGGCATGCCGATATCGTCGACCGCGCGCTGGACGGTTTTCTGGAGTTGATCCCCGCCGATCAGGTCGATGTGTTCGACGTGCCGGGCGCGTTCGAGATGCCCCTGCTGGCCCGCGACTTGGCCCAAACGGGCCGCTATGCCGCCGTGGCCTGCGCAGCCTTTGTCGTCGATGGCGGCATCTACCGGCACGATTTCGTGGCGCAGGCCGTGGTTGACGGGCTGATGCGCACGGGGCTGGAAACCGGAGTACCGGTCCTGTCGGTGTCGCTGACGCCACACCAGTACCAGGAAACCGACCATCACAACGCCATCTACCGCGCACATTTCGTGGAAAAGGGGCGCGAAGCGGCCCGGGCGGCGCTGAAAATCGTCGAAACCCGCGCCGCACTGACCCGTGCGGCCTAGGCACACCGGGTTGGGGCAGCGATGCCCCAACCGCAAATCCGCTTGAGGCGGCAGGCTCTCGCCGTTAATCACGACCCTCAAAGGAGCACGCCCCATGTCGATGAACAGCTTTGGACACCTTTTCCGCGTCACCACCTGGGGCGAAAGCCACGGCCCCGCGCTGGGCGCCACGGTGGATGGCTGCCCGCCCGGCGTTCCGATCGACGAGGGCATGATCCAGCACTGGCTGGACAAGCGCAAACCGGGGCAGAACAAGTTCACCACCCAGCGGCGCGAGCCCGATAAGGTGAAAATCCTGTCAGGCGTGTTCGAGGGCCAGACAACCGGCACCCCGGTCCAGCTGATGATCGAGAACACCGATCAACGCTCGAAGGACTACGGGGACATCATGGACAAGTTCCGCCCCGGCCATGCCGACATTACCTATTGGCAGAAATACGGCATCCGCGACTATCGCGGCGGCGGGCGCAGCTCGGCCCGGGAAACGGCGGCGCGGGTGGCTGCGGGCGGGCTGGCGCGCGAGGCGATCAAACAGATCGCGCCCAATGTCCAGATCACCGGCTACATGACCCAGATCGGCCCGCACCGGATCGACCGGGCCAACTTTGACTGGGCGCAGATCGAACAGAACCCGTTCTGGACCCCGGATGCACAAGCCGCCGAGGACTGGGCGGCCTATCTGGACGATCTGCGCAAATCCGGCAACTCGGTCGGCGCGGTGGTCGAAGTGGTGGCGCGCGGCGTCCCCGCCGGATTGGGCGCGCCGGTCTATGGCAAGCTCGACACCGATCTGGCCGCGGCGATGATGTCGATCAACGCCGTCAAGGGCGTCGAGATCGGCGAAGGCATGGCCGCCGCCGAACTGACCGGCGAGGCCAATGCCGACGAGATTTTCATGGGTCAGGACGGCCCGCAATACAGCTCGAACCACGCGGGCGGCATTTTGGGTGGCATCTCGACCGGGCAGGACATCGTAGTGCGGTTCGCGGTCAAGCCCACCTCGTCGATCCTGACCACGCGCAAGACCATCACCAAGTCGGGCGAAGAGACCGAGATCATCACCAAGGGCCGCCACGACCCCTGCGTCGGCATCCGCGCCGTGCCGGTGGGCGAGGCGATGATGGCCTGCGTGATCCTGGACCACCTGCTGCTGCATCGGGGCCAGATCGGTGAGAACCGTGGACGGATTGGCTGAGCTGCGCGACCGCCTACGCGCGGTCGTCGCGCAGCGGATGATCACCGACCCGGCCCATGACCTGGCCCATCTGGACCGTGTCTGGGTCAATGCCCGCGCGATCGCCGATGCGCAAACCGACAGGACCGTGCTGCTGGCGGCCTGCTATCTGCACGATCTGGTCAACCTGCCCAAGAACGACCCCGACCGACACCTGGCCTCGCGCCGGTCGGCCGAGGAGTCCGAGCCTGTTCTGCGGGAACTGGGCCTGAGCGATGCCCAGATCGCCGCCACGCGCCACGCGATCGAGGCGCACAGTTTTTCCGCCAACATCCCGCCCGAGACGCCCGAGGCGCGCATCCTGCGCGATGCCGACCGGTTGGATGCGCTGGGCGCCATCGGGATCGCGCGGAATTTCTCGGTGTCCGGCGCTTTGGGGCGGACGCTCTATGATCCGGCCGATCCGTTCGCATCGCACCGGCCGCTGGACGATCTGCACTATTCCATCGACCACTGGAAGGTGAAGCTGCTGGCCCTGCCCGACGACATGCTGACCGAAGCCGGACGGCAGATCGCTCAGCAACGGGTCCGGCGCATGATCCGGTTTCTGACCGAATTTGCCGAAGAGATCGGCAGCCCCCTGCCCGACAGCTGGACACGCCCCAATCCGACCCGTTGATCTTTGCCGCGCAAAGGCGCAGGGTCGCGCCGATGGCCCAATCCCTGACCTCTCATCGCCCCGTGCTGGCCGTGACGCTGAAACTCAGCGCGCTGTTCCTGTTCACGGCGATGTCGGCGCTGGTCAAGGCGCTGTCGGCGGATTTCCCGCCAGGCCAGATGGTGTTTTTCCGTTCGCTTTTCGCGGTGCCGGTGATCGTGGCCTGGCTGATCTCGCGCGGGGAACTGGCGCAGGGCTTTGTCGTCAGGAAACCCATGGGCCATTTCTGGCGCGGGGTGCTGGGCACCACCGCCATGGGCCTGACCTTCACCGGGCTCAGCCTTCTGCCGCTGCCCGAGGTTACGGCGATCGGCTATGCCACTCCGATCTTCACCCTGATCCTGGCGGCGCTGCTGCTGGGCGAGCGCATCCGCCTGATCCGCATCGGCGCAGTGGCGATCGGGCTCTTGGGCGTGCTGATCATGATCTGGCCCCGGCTGGGCTCGGCCGATCTGGGTACCGGCGCCACGATCGGCGCGCTGTGCGTGCTGGGCGCGACCGTGGCCCGTGGCTTCGTGCAGATCCACATCCGGCAACTGGTTCAGGTCGATCACCCCGCCGCGATCGTCTTTTATTTCTCGATGACCGCCACGCTGCTGTCAGCGCTGACCGTGTTCTGGGGCTGGACCATGCCGACCCTGAACCAGCTGCTGATCCTGATTGCGATGGGGCTGATCGGCGGCGTCGCGCAGATTCTGGTGACCTCGTCCTACCGGTTCGGGCAGGCCTCGATGCTGGCGCCCTATGACTATACGTCGATGCTGTTTGCGATCTTCATCGGCTATGTCTGGTTCGACGAACTGCCGACCCTGGCGATCCTGCTGGGGGCGGCACTGGTGATCGCCGGCAATGCGGTGGTGATCTGGCGCGAACACCAGCTGGGTCTGGAACGCGGCAAAGCGCGGTCGCTGACCGATCACAAACCCTGACTTTACCTTTCGCGCCCATCGCCTAGGTTGGCGCGGACAATCAACGAGGTTTTGCCATGAGCGACGCACAGGACCACAAACAGAAGATGCAACAGGTGCAGGCCCAGCACCGCAAGAAAGTGTCCGAGGCCGTGGATCCCGGCCGCGGGCTGGTGCTGATCAACACCGGCAAGGGCAAGGGCAAATCCTCGGCCGCGTTCGGCGTGGTGATTCGCGCATTGGGCTGGGGCCAGAAGGTCGCCGTGGTGCAGTTCATCAAGGGCAAATGGAAGACTGGCGAGCGGCGGTTCTTCGAAGAGCGCGATCTGGTCACCTGGCACACGATGGGCGAAGGCTTCACCTGGGACACCCAGGACCGCGACCGCGACATCACCGCCGCCACCGCCGCCTTCGACAAGGCGCGCGACCTGATGGCCAGCGGCGACTATGACCTTGTGGTGCTGGACGAGATCAACATCGCCCTGCGCTATGAATACCTGTCGGTGGACGCAGTGATCGAGGGGCTGAAGGCCCGCTCGGACCGGACCAGCGTGTTCCTGACCGGGCGCGACGCGCCGCAGGCGCTGCGCGACTATGCCGATCTGGTCACCGAAATGACCGAGGAAAAGCACCCGTTTCAGGCCGGCATCAAGGCCCAGCGCGGCGTCGATTTCTGATCGGTCAACGCGGGACGGCACCACTTGCCGGTGCCGCCGGCGTGCTCTGCGGGACAGTGGCGATCCGGGCGTCCGCAACCCCGGCCGCCCGGTCACAGCGTCCGTCCTGGCATTTGCAGTCCAGGTAGGCCACCAGGTCGCCATCGGCGCAGCACCCGCTGCCAAGGGGCAGGTCTGAACTGGACAGAAGTTCAAGTATCGGGTCGCGCATCGCGTGGCCTTTCCGAAATCGTTTCCGAGACGGTGGCGCGCCCTCGCGGGTGTACGGCTTGGCGTGCAGGCCGTCTCGGAATCAAAGGCTTGATACCGGGGTATCTGGCGTTGGGCTAAAACTGACAATTTCTGTCGGACTTTTCAAGACCAAAATTCGCCCCGGCCAAATGGCCGGAGCAAGGGGTCAGGCGGTGGCTGTCTGGTCGGGCGCGCTGAGCGAGATTACGGCCACCACGGCGGCGCCATTCAGCCAGTAGTAGACCGCATCCAGACCGGTGAAGCCGAACAGGCTGGGCGCGAACAGGAAGGTGAGCCCCACCAGCAGATCGACGGCCAGGTGAAACCTGTAGGGCAGCACGCGCCAGACGCCCAGGTGATGATCCGTCAGCACCGTCAGCATGAAAGCCGCCACGCCGGTGGCCACCGAGAGCCACAGCGCAATCGGGTTCGACGCGCCCAGTCCCAGAAGAAATGGCAACCCCATCAGGGCCAGGGCAACCGGGTAGTCCAGATAGGCATGAATGGTGCGGGTAACGAAACGCAGAGACATGATGTTTCCTTTCCTTGATTGAGGACGGATCAAGGATATGTTCGCCAGCCCGAACGTAGCAGCCCAGATCGTTTGGAATACCTTGCAGATCGTCCGCCAGTTTGCCGGATCAGTGCATCGCCCTGTAGGCGGCTGGAGACAGGCCGATCTGCTTCTTGAACACCCGCGAAAACGCCGCCTCGGAGGCATAGCCGACCTGAGCCGCCGCGTCGGCCACGTTCCAGCGGCTTTCGATCAGTCCGTGGCAGGCGATCTGCATACGCCAGTCGGTCAGGTATTGCATGGGCGTGGCGCCCATCTTCTGGGTGAACAGCTGTGCGAAGGTCGTGCGCGACATGCCGGCTTCACGCGCCAGCGATGCCACGCTCCACTCGCGGGCCGGGTCGCGGTGAAAGGCGCCCAGCGCGCGTGATATACGTGGATCGGCGAAGCCCGACAGGGCCGCATCGGTGGGGCTTTGATGTTCCAGATAGGCGCGGATCGCCTGGGCGAACAGAACCTCAGACAGTTTCAGCGCGATCAGGTCCCCGCCGATCCGGGCACCCGCAACCTCGGATTCGATCATCCGCAGCGTCGCCTCGATCCAGGCCCCGGCGGATTCGCCGTAATTCTCGATCAGGATATAGGGCGGCAGACGGTCGATCAGCATATGCCCTGTGCCGCGCCGCCCGGCCGGACCGGCAAACGAGAAATGCCCGCAGATCAGTTGGGTGTCACGGTCCTGCTCGGCTCCGCCATAGACCAGCACACCGTCACCTTTGTAGCCGGCCCGGTCCAGAACCTGCTCCAGCGGCAGAGCATCCACGGGCCGGACCTCGTTGCACAGCAGCGCATGTGCGGCCCCGTGCGGGATCAGGATCAGATCCCCCTGCCGCAACCGCAGGGTCTCGCCGGTGGTGGACACATGCACCTTCAGCTCTCCGCGCTGGACGAAGTGAAACCGGGCGACGTTTTCGAATGCAGGCACCTGCACGCCGAAGGGCGGCGTGAACGAGGTCCGGAAATACAGGGTGCCCCGCAAAGACAGGCGCGTCAGGATATCGCTGAGCAGGTCCAACATGCGCCAAGGATACGGATTCGCACCCGATCGTCCAGCGCAGCGGACGATCTGCAACAAACCCCGGACGGGCGGCAAGGCCGGTCGGCCACCGCCCGAGCGGATGTCGGATCAGCTGCGAACCAGCTGTTCGTAATCGTTGGCGATCTCACGGGTCAGGTCGCCGACCTCGAAGGTATACTCACCGATCTGGCCCACCGGCGTGACCTCGGCCGCGGTGCCGGTCAGCCAGCACTGTTCGAATTCGGCCATCTCCTCGGGCAGGATGTGGCGTTCGTGTACGGTGATGCCTTTGTCTTTCAGCATCTGGATCACCGTCTGGCGGGTAATCCCGTTCAGGAAGCAGTCGGCCAGCGGTGTATGCACTTCGCCATCCTTGACGAAGAATACGTTGGCACCGGTCGCCTCGGCCACATAGCCGCGGTAATCCATGAACAAGGCATCCGAACAGCCCTTGGCCTCGGCCTTGTGCTTGGAGATGGTGCAGATCATGTACAGCCCCGCCGCCTTGGCATGGACCGGGATGGTTTCCGGGCTGGGCCGCTTCCATTCAGCGATGTCCAGCTTGGCGCCCTGCATCTTGGCGTCGCCGTAATAGGCGCCCCAGGGCCAGACCGCGATGGCCATGCGCACCGGGTTGCGCGCCGAGGCCACGCCCATGTCCTCGCCCGAACCGCGCCAGACCAGCGCGCGCACATATGCGTCCTTGAGGCCGCTTTTCTCGAGCGTTTCGGCCTTGGCCGCCTCGATCTGATCGACCGTGTAGGGCATCGGCATGTCCAGCGCCTCGGCCGACTTGATCAACCGCTCGGAATGTTCGCGGCTTTTGAAAATCTTGCCGTTATAGGCGCGTTCGCCCTCGAAGACCGAGCTGGCATAGTGCATCGCATGGGTCAGGACATGCACCTTGGCGTCGCGCCAGGGCACAAATTCGCCATCCATCCAGATGACACCGTCACGATCGTCATATCCCGCCATCCGAAACCTCCTGACTCGGGCCACATTTCCGATTGTTGCGCTACTTAGGTCCGACCCGGACACAAAATTGCGCAAAAACTGCGATTCGATACCTGTCCGCCCTTGGAATGTCAATAACGCTGACTTAAAGTCGGGGCGTGTAACGAATGAGGCCCGATATGTCCGAGATCCGCCCCGCCCCGGTCTTTGGCGGAGAAAGCCTGTTGTTTCTGACGGATGAACAGCTTCGCCAGGGGATCGAGGCGATGTTCTTCGCCTATCGTGGCTTTACCGCCGACCCCGACCGCATCCTAAGCGAAATGGCCTATGGCCGGGCGCATCACCGGGCGATCCATTTCATCAACCGTGCGCCTGGCACCACGGTGAACAACCTGCTGGCGATTCTGGGGGTGACCAAGCAATCGCTGAACCGGGTGCTGCGCACGCTGATCGACGACGGCCTGGTCGAGAGCCGGGTCGGCACCGTCGACAAGCGCGAACGCCACCTGTACCTGACCGAAAAGGGCAAGGCGCTGGAAGCGCAGCTGTCGGACGCCCAGCGCGCCCGGATGCGTGCGGCCTACAAGGATGCCGGCCCCGAGGCGGTTGCCGGGTTCCGCAAAGTTCTTGAAGCGATGATGGATGCTGATATGCGTCGGGCTTATGTGAAACTGCGGGATTCAACTTCATGAGCGATGTGGACGCCCATCTTCTGATCGTCGATGACGATGAACGCATCCGCGATCTGCTCAAGAAATTCTTGATGCGCAGCGGATTTCTGGTGACGGCGGCGCGTGATGCCGCCCATGCGCGGCGGGTCCTGTCAGGGCTGGATTTCGACCTGATCGTGATGGACGTGATGATGCCGGGCGAGGATGGCGTCAGCCTGACCCGGGCCCTGCGCGAGACGCATGACACGCCGATCCTGCTGCTGACGGCACGCGGCGAGACCGAGCACCGGATCGCCGGGTTGGAAGCCGGGGCCGATGATTACCTGGCCAAGCCGTTCGAGCCCAAGGAACTGCTGCTGCGGATCAACGCGATCCTGCGGCGGATGCCGGAAACCACGGCGCAGGATACGGCCGCCAAGATCCTGCATTTGGGGCCGATCCGCTATGACATCGAACGCGGCGAGATGTGGCAGGGCGAAGAACCGGTGCGGCTGACCGCCACCGAAAGCCAGTTGATGAAGATCTTCTCGGCCCAACCGGGCGAGCCGATCAGCCGGTCGAAGCTGGTCGAGGATCTGGGGCGCGACAAGGGGCAGGCGCAGGAACGTGCGGTGGACGTGCAGATCACGCGCCTGCGCCGCAAGATCGAGCAGGACCCGAAGCAGCCGCGCTATCTGCAGACGGTTCGGGGCGCGGGCTATATGCTGGCGCCGGATTGATTTTGCCGCTGCGCGGCGTTTTCTTGCCTTCGGCGAGGATATTTTTGGCCAGATGAAGTTGGGGGAGTTTCATGAAGACCGCTGTTTTGACGCATGCCGACTGTCTGGGTCATGTCACCCCTGAGGGGCACCCCGAGCGGGTGGCCCGGCTGGAACATATCCTGCATGCGCTGGAGCCGCTGGACCTGCAGCGGGTTTCCGCGCCGCTCGCGGCGGATGACGATCTGCTGCGCATCCATCCCGAGAGTTACATCCGCGAAATCCGTGACAGCCGCCCGACTGAGGGGTTCCGCCAGATCGACGGGGATACGTTCATGTCACCCGGCTCGGTCGATGCGGCCTATCGGGCGGCGGGGGCCGTTGTGCGGGCGGTGGACATGGTGCTGGGCGGTGAGGCGCCGAATGCGTTCTGCGCCATACGGCCGCCGGGCCATCACGCCGAACGGGAAACCGCCATGGGGTTCTGCCTGTTCGGCAATGCTGCTCTGGCAGCGAAACATGCGCTGGATCATCACGGGCTGGCTCGGGTCGCGGTGGTGGATTTCGACGTGCATCACGGCAATGGCACGCAGGATCTGCTGTGGGACGAGGCCCGGGCGTTGGTGATCACCAGCCAGCAGATGCCGCTGTGGCCGGGCTCGGGACGGCCGGATGAGACCGGTGAGCACGACACCATCGTGAACATCCCGCTGGCCCCCGATACCGGCGGGGCCGAGATGCGCGCGGCCTACGAGGCGCAGGCCTTTCCTCGGCTGCGCGCGTTCAGGCCCGAGCTGATCGTCATCTCGGCCGGGTTCGACGCGCATCAGGACGATCCGCTGGCCAATCTGAACTGGTCCACCGACGACTTCGCCTGGATCACCGCGCAGCTGTGCCGGATCGCCGATGAGCTGTGTGGGGGCCGTATCGTCTCGACTCTGGAAGGCGGGTATGATCTGAACGCACTGGCCAAGGCCACACGCGCCCATGTTGAAGAACTGATGAAGGCAGCCAGATGACCGAGACCCCCGTTGAACAGATGACATTCGAACAGGCGATGAAAGAGCTGGAGGCCGTGGTCGGCCAGCTGGAGCGCGGCGACGTGGCGCTGGACCAGTCGATCGCCCTGTACGAGCGCGGCGCCAAGCTGAAGAAACGCTGCGAGGACGAGTTGAAGCGCGCCGAGGAGAAAGTGGCCGCCATCACGCTGGATGCCGATGGGCAGCCCACCGGGACGACCCCTGTCGAAGGTCTGTAATGTTTTCCGCAAGGCTGGTGCAGGATGCTGCGCTGATCCAGGCGCAGTTCGATCTGGTTCTTGGCGCGCTGGACGATGTCGACGTCACCCGCGCGATGGCCTATGCCACGCAGGGCGGCAAACGGCTGCGCGGATTTCTGGTGCTGGAAAGCGCTCGGCTGCACGGGATGGACGAGACCTGCGCGATCTGGCCCGCGACCGGGATCGAGGCGCTGCACGCCTACAGCCTGGTACACGACGACCTGCCCTGCATGGACGATGACGATCTGCGGCGCGGTCGTCCGACCGTGCACAAGCAATGGAACGACGGCATCGCGGTTCTGGCTGGCGACGCTTTGCAGGCGCTGGCATTTGAACTTTGCACCCGGCCCGAGGTCGGATCTTCAGACGTTCGGGCGGAACTGGCGCTGACCCTCGCCCAAGCCAGCGGCGCGCAAGGCATGGTTCTGGGTCAGGCGTTGGACATCGCGGCCGAAACTGCCGAACAACCTTTGACCCTGCCGGAAATCACGCATCTTCAGGCCGGCAAGACCGGGGCGCTGATCGAATGGTCGGCGTGCGCCGGTGCTGTTCTGTCGGAGGCTGATCCGGCCCCATTGCGCCAATATGCCCGTGCGCTGGGTCTTGCCTTTCAGATCGCCGACGACATCCTTGATGTGGAAGGTGACAGCGAAAAGGCGGGCAAACGGTTGCAGAAGGATGCACAGGCGGGAAAGGCGACATTCGTGTCCCTGCTGGGCCTCGACGCCGCCAAGGCCCGCGCGACCGAGCTGATCGATCAGGCCTGCGCCGCGTTGGATGGGTACGGAGCACGGGCCGAAACCTTGAAGGACGCCGCCCGCTTCGTTATTGCGCGTGAAAGCTGAACCGTAAGGGATGCCATGTCAGACCGTCCGAACACCCCGCTTCTGGACCTTGTGAACCGCCCGGCGGATCTCAAGCAGTTTTCGGACGCGCAGCTGCATCAGCTGGCGAACGAGTTGCGGGCCGAGACGATCTCGGCCGTTTCGGTGACCGGCGGGCATCTGGGCGCGGGGCTGGGCGTGGTCGAACTGACCGTGGCCCTGCACGCGGTGTTCGACACACCGCGCGACAAGATCATCTGGGATGTCGGGCACCAGTGCTATCCCCACAAGATCCTGACCGAGCGGCGCGACCGCATCCGCACCCTGCGCCAGAAGGGCGGCCTCAGCGGGTTCACCAAACGCAGCGAAAGCCCCTATGACCCGTTCGGCGCGGCGCACAGTTCGACCTCGATCAGCGCGGCGCTGGGCTTTGCCGTGGCCCGCGACCTGGGCGGGGTCACGCCCGAGGGGCTGGGCGACGCGATCGCGGTGATCGGCGACGGATCGATGTCGGCCGGCATGGCCTTCGAGGCGATGAACAACGCCGGCCACCTGAAAAAACGCCTGATCGTGATCCTGAACGACAACGAGATGAGCATTGCCCCGCCCGTGGGTGCTCTGTCGAACTATCTTTCGCGCATATATGCCGAAGAGCCGTTCCACGATCTGAAGGCCGCCGCCAAGGGGGCGGTGTCGCTGCTGCCCGAACCGTTCCGCGAAGGCGCCAAGCGCGCCAAGGAAATGCTCAAGGGCATGGCCGTGGGCGGCACGCTGTTCGAAGAGCTGGGATTCTCCTATGTCGGCCCGATCGACGGGCATGACCTGGACCAATTGCTGCCGGTGCTGCGCACGGTCAAAGCGCGGGCGACCGGGCCGATCCTGATCCACGCGCTGACCAAAAAGGGCAAGGGCTATGCCCCGGCCGAACAGGCCCGCGACAAGGGCCATGCCACCGCCAAATTCGACGTGGTGACCGGCAAGCAGCAGAAGGCGCCGTCGAACGCGCCATCCTACACCTCGGTCTTCGGCAAGACCCTGGTGGACGAGGCCAGCCGCGACGACAAGATCGTGGCGGTGACCGCGGCGATGCCCGACGGCACCGGGCTGAACCTGTTCGCCGAACGCTACCCGTCGCGCTGTTTCGACGTGGCGATTGCCGAGCAGCACGGGGTCACTTTCTCGGCCGCGCTGGCGGCGGGTGGGATGAAGCCGTTCTGCGCGATGTATTCCACGTTTTTGCAGCGCGGCTATGACCAGGTGGTGCACGACGTGGCGATCCAGCGCCTGCCAGTGCGCTTTGCCATCGACCGCGCGGGGCTGGTGGGAGCTGATGGCGCGACTCATGCCGGGTCGTTCGACATCGCCTACCTGTCCAACCTGCCGGGCATGGTGGTGATGGCCGCCGCCGACGAGGCCGAGCTGGTGCACATGGTCGCCACCGCCGCCGCCTATGACGACGGCCCCATCGCATTCCGCTATCCGCGGGGCGAAGGCGTGGGCGTCGATCTGCCCGAACGTGGACAGGTTCTGGGAATCGGCAAGGGCCGCCTGATCCAGTCGGGGGCGCGGGTGGCGATCCTGTCCTTCGGCACGCGCCTGGCCGAGGTGCAGAAGGCCGCCGAATCGCTGGCCGCACGCGGCATCACCCCCACCATCGCCGACGCCCGGTTCGCCAAGCCGCTGGACCGCGACCTGATCCTGGACCTGGCCGCCAACCACGAGGCGCTGATCACCATCGAAGAAGGCGCCATCGGCGGGTTCGGCAGCCACGTGGCACAACTGCTGGCGGATGAGGGCGTGTTCGACCGCGGACTGAAATACCGCTCGATGGTTCTTCCGGACATTTTCATCGACCAGGCCAGCCCCGCCGACATGTACGCGGTCGCAGGCATGAACGCCGAAAATATCGAAGCCAAGGTGCTTGCCGTACTGGGCATCGCATCAATCGGCGAAAAACGCGCCTGATCCCGACCGGATCGTCGGCTGCCCTCAGCCAGAGCGGCACTCGGGTCGAACGACGGGTGAACAAGGCCAGTCGCCCACCAGCAAAACCTCACATCGGGGTCAACAACCGGTCTTGCCTACGCCCGTTGGACGGTTTAAACGATCCTTCGCACCGCATACCGCGCCCCCACCGGCACGGGTGCGCGTCGAAAAATGGGCCGCTGTAGCTCAGCTGGTAGAGCACGTCATTCGTAATGATGGGGTCGGGGGTTCGAGTCCCTTCAGCGGCACCATAGCTTCTCGGAACAGACTTCGGTGGTTTGCCGCCAGTTTTCCCGTCTGTTGCTTAGGTTCTTCAATTTATCTGCCGTGCAGCCTTTCCGGAAGTTTGGGTTGCTCATCCGCGTGGCGGCCCTAACTCGACGGAAATGACGCAGTCAAACGAACGCTCCCACAGCCGACTGATCTTGGTGCTGGGCGACCAACTGAGCCAAGACTTAAGCGCCTTGAGTCAGGCGGAGAAGGCGCGCGACACGGTTTTGATGGCCGAAGTCGCGGACGAGGCGGGATATGTTCCGCATCACAAAAAGAAGATCGCGTTTGTCTTTTCGGCGATGCGCCATTTCGCAGATGAGCTCGGTGCGGCGGGGTGGCAGGTTCGCTATGTCAAACTGGATGACCCTGACAATACCGGCTCCATCACAGGCGAGATCGCGCGGTCCATCGCGGATCTGTCTATTGAGAGCGTTCAGGTGACCGAGCCCGGCGAGTACCGGCTGAAAACCGCCTTGCTGGAATGGGCGGACCAGAGCCAAGCCGATCTACATATGCTGGAAGATGACCGGTTTGTCGCCACGCATCAGGAGTTCCGCAATTGGGCGGACGGACGCAAGCAGTTGCGGATGGAATATTTCTATCGCGAGATGCGGCGCAAAACGGGGCTGTTGATGAACGGCGACCAACCCGAAGACGGGCGCTGGAACTTTGATGCGGAAAACCGCAAGCCCGCCACTGCCGATCTGTTCATGCCCCGACCGCCCCGATCCGACCCGGATGACATCACCACCGAGGTTCTGAGCCTTATCGAAACCCGGTTTGGCGACAACTTCGGACAGCTGCGCCCGTTCTGGTTCGCGGTGACCCGCGCCGGCGCGCTCGAGGCGCTGGACCATTTCGTGGGACACGCTCTGCCTCTGTTCGGGGACCATCAGGACGCAATGCTACAGGCAGAACCGTTCCTCTATCACTCGGTCCTGTCGCATTACCTGAACGCGGGTCTGCTGGGGCCGATGGAGATCTGCCGACAGGTCGAGCGTGCCTACTATGAAGGCCGCGCGCCTTTGAATGCGGTCGAGGGCTTTATCCGTCAGATCATCGGCTGGCGAGAATATGTTCGGGGCCTCTATTGGTTGAACATGCCCGGGTACACGGAACGCAACCACTTCGGGGCAACCCGCCCGCTGCCGGATTTCTACTGGACGGCCAAAACGGAAATGGCCTGCATGGCGGCCGCAATCGGGCAGACGCGCGACTACGCCTATGCCCACCATATCCAGCGCCTGATGGTGACTGGCAATTTCGCGATGCTGGCCGGGGTCGATCCGCACGAAGTCCACGAGTGGTACCTGGCGGTTTACGCCGATGCGTATGAATGGGTCGAGGCCCCCAACGTGATCGGAATGAGCCAATTCGCCGATGGCGGATTGCTTGGGTCAAAACCCTACGCAGCAAGCGGAAACTACATCAACAAGATGTCGGATCACTGTTCGCATTGCCGCTATGACGTGAAACGCAAGTTCGGTGCGAATGCCTGCCCTTTCAATCCACTGTATTGGGATTTCCTAGCACGCAACGCCGACAAGCTGCGTGGCAATCCCAGGTTGGGCCATGCCTACCGAACCTGGGACCGGATGGACCCCAAAAAACAGGCCCAATACCGCGACAGCGCGCGCGAGATACTCGACAGCCTCTAGCGTTGGCCGGTCGAAGACGATCGGGCTCGGCGGCAACGCTGCGAGCAGTGGCGGACCTCGTCCCAGACCTTGGCCCATTTTCGCCGCCAGGTGAAAGGGCGCCCGCATGTGGCGCAGGTTTTCGTCGGAAGATCCGACTTTTTCCGCATCCGCATCTAGTCCCCCAGATCCAATGACAATTGCGCCGGGTTGCGGGTGACCGCACGGCTGTTTCCTTTCCGCAAACGCCCCTTGCGGCTGCCATGCCGGGCCAAGACCTTCGCAGCCTCGTCCCGGAATCCTTCCCCGCGCCGCACCGCCCAGATCCGATCCCGGGCGAACCGGGCCGCCGCGACGTGATCGACGATGGGCATCGGGTAGCGTTTGCCCAGCACGACACCTGCGTTCTCGGCCTTCCACGGCTCTTGCAGATGGCGATCCGGGATATTCGCCAATTCCGGCAACCAACGGCGGGTAAAGGTCCCGGTCGGGTCCTGATCATGGCCCTGCTTTACCGGGTTGTAGATCCGCAGCGCGTTGATACCCGTGGTGCCGGCCTGCATCTGCACCTGGCTCCAGTGGATGCCCGGTTCGTAATCGGTGAACAGGCGGGCGAGAACCTCACCTGGCGCGCGCCAGTCAAGCCACAGGTGATAGCTGGCCGTCGCCATCACCATCGCGCGCATTCGAAAGTTGAGCCACCCCGTTGCCCGCAAGTACCGCATGCATGCGTCAACAAATGGCAGGCCGGTCTCACCGCTGGCCCAGGCCTCCAGCCGATGCGAATCCGGGGCCGAGGGGCGGATCCCGTCATAGGCGCGATGCACGTTCTGGAACTCGATCCGGGGGTCATCCTCCAGTTTCTGGATAAAATGGCAGTGCCAATGCAGCCGGCCTTCGAACGAGGACATCGCCCCCCGCCACTGTTTGTCGGAGGTGTGGCTCAACGCTTTTTGCCGCGCCCGTGTGGCCTGCATCACCTCGCGCATCGACAGCGTTCCCCATGCCAGATGCGGGGACAGGCGCGAACACGCGTGTTCCCCCAGCTGAGGTGAGGACATCGCGCTGCGATAGGTCCGGGCGCGCGCGCTCAGGAATGTGGTCAACCGGTCCGACGCCGCCGTGTGGCCGCCCGACTGGCGCCGTGGACATGGGTCCGGGTGCAACCCCAATTCCGTGCTGGACGGGATCCCACCCGGGTCCATCGGGATGGGCCGCAATATGGGTGCGGGCGTGATCGGTTCGCTCATGAAGCGATCCCACTCTTTGGCCCAGCCATCGCGCGACGCCAGACGGCGGCGAACCCCGTGATTGCGCGGCTGGTGCCAGGGAATACCCCGGGTTCGGCACCAGGACGCCACGCGTTTGTCCCGCTGAAAGGTCCAGTCGTTTCCCGTTTCTTCATGCGACCACAGGGCCGTGAGGTCGAACCTGTGCGCAAGATCGTCCAGGACCGACAGCATCTCGCCCGTCCGTACGATCAGGGGCTGGCCCAATTCCGCAAGCTGACTGCGCAGCTCGACCAGGGTTTCGCGGATGAACGCCCATTGGCGAGCGGACATGTCGGGTTGACGCCAAAGATCGGGTTCAACCACGTAAAGCGGCACCAGCGCCCCCCGCTGTGCCGCATGAGCCAGGGCACGATTGTCCTGCACCCTGAGATCCCTCTTGAACCAAACGATCTGCAAAACCGTTCTCCGAACCAAATCTGGGCAATAGCTAGTCTGGTCCGGCCAGCCCTCAACCGGGTTCAATACGCCCCGGTAGGACCAGGACGCAAATAGCGCGCGGAACCGGTTCCGTCATGACCCGTTGCGACCGAAGCCTGTCGGGAAATGGGCAGGCCAGTTCACAAAGCGCTGCCTTGACGGGCGCTTTTTCGGTTGCAATGATCAAAACATGGGCGCTTTGAAAACTATTTTCGTTTCAGCACTATGCACTTTCTCATCCATCGGATTGCTTCATGCTGAAACCGACATGGTCAAATCGTTTGCCGGCTGCGCCGGGCGTTTTTCGGCCGAGATGGAGCATGCCTGGCTTCTGAACGACCCCAAGGCGCAGGACTATGAGTTGCTTCGCGGCGGTTTCGTGTCCTTGCTTGAGGCGACCGTGACTGCAGAGGAGGCCGAACTGGTCCTGAGCCACCAGGTGAACTCAAAACACGCCCATGCGCGCTTGCTCCATACGGCGACCTTTGGCTCGGACATCACGGCGGCCAGCGCCGCGCGGCAGACGGCCAGCGACCTTCTGGATCAGTGCAGCCTGCTGATACTGGGCGGCGTCTGAGACCACCCTTCGCTGCAGCGCCGCATTTTTGGGCGAACCATGCGGCACCGCCGCAAATTTGGGCAACACGCTGAATCAATCCAAAAACTCGCACCACCGGACTCTGAGCCTCGGCAAAAGCTGACCTAGCAATGTGGTGCGCCGAAAGACGGCTTGGAAAATGTGCGAAGGTGCCCGGCCTAGGAACCTGATGACGCCCTCGCACACCGCAATTAAGCGTGGGGGGTATATGGGATGTTTCGGCGTTCCGGACAAGCCTGCTGCGCATCGCACAAAAGGAAACGCTGATGCACTCCAAACTACTCAACACTACTGCTGCTGTATTGTTCGCAACCGCCCTGCCCGCACTGGCCGATTGCCCGATCAAAGTGGGCGTTCTGCACTCATTGTCCGGTACGATGGCCATCTCCGAGACCACGCTGAAAGACACGATGGAGATGCTGGTCGAACAGCAGAACGAAGCTGGTGGCCTGCTGGGCTGCGAGTTGGAAGCCGTAGTTGTCGACCCCGCCTCGGACTGGCCGCTGTTTGCCGAGAAAGCGCGCGAACTGCTGACCGTCCATGAAGTTGACGTGATCTTTGGCAACTGGACATCGGTCTCCCGCAAATCCGTGTTGCCGGTCATCGAAGAGCTCAACGGTTTGCTGTTCTATCCGGTTCAGTACGAAGGCGAAGAAAGCTCGAAGAACGTCTTCTACACAGGTGCCGCACCGAACCAGCAGGCGATCCCCGCAACGGACTACTTCCTTGAGGAACTGGGGGTCGAGAAATTCGCCCTTTTGGGCACCGACTACGTGTATCCGCGCACGACGAACAACATCCTCGAAAGCTATCTGAAGCAGAAAGGGATCGCCGAAGAGGACATCTTCGTGAACTACACCCCCTTTGGCCATTCCGACTGGTCCAAGATCGTGGCGGATGTCGTTGCGCTGGGCGCGGACGGCAAGAAAGTCGGCGTTATCTCGACCATCAACGGCGACGCGAATGTGGGCTTCTACAAGGAACTGGCCGCCGCAGGTATCTCGGCGGATGACATCCCAGTAGTTGCCTTCTCGGTCGGCGAGGAAGAATTGGCCGGTCTGGACACAACCAACCTTGTCGGGCATCTAGCGGCGTGGAACTACTTCCAGTCGGCAGAGAGCGAAGCGAACGAGGCCTGGGTTGCCGCCTGGAAAGCCCGAATGGGCGAAGATCGGGTGACCAACGATCCGATGGAAGCGCATTACATCGGCTTCAACATGTGGGTTAACGCCGCGACCGAGGCGGGCTCGACGGATGTCGATGCCGTGCGCGCAGCCATGTACGGCCAGGAATTCCCGAACCTGACGGGCGGCACGGCCGTCATGCTGCCGAACCACCACCTCGCCAAGCCGGTTCTGATCGGCGAAATCCAGGAAGACGGTCAGTTCGACATCATCAGCCAGACCGAAGAGGTTCCGGGCGATGCCTGGACGGACTACCTGCCCGAATCCGCGGTTCTGATCTCGGATTGGAAAGAGCTGGGTTGCGGTATGTACAACACCGAAACGAAAAGCTGCGTACAGATCAAATCGAACTACTAAGATCTGAACCGGAATACCTCGGGGCGCATCACATGTGCCCCGGGGCCCAATGCCGAGGTCTCCCCAAATGACGCTTTCGATTTGCCGGGCTTTGCTTGCCCTGCTGCTGTTCGTGGCCCCTGGTCTTTTGCAAGCCCAATCCTCCGACGCGCCGGTCCAGAAGCTTTTGCAGGCCCATGCGGAGGTCATTCAAAAATCCTCTCGCAAGACGATCGGCCCTGCGATTGACGCCCTGGCGCAGAGTGGATTGCCCGAGGCACAAACCGTCCTGGAGCGGTGGCAGGCCAAGGACATGTGGTTCAACCGGGATACGGGCCTTTTCGTTTTTGCGTCCAAAGCCGATGGCGGTTTGCGGGTTTTCGACATCTCGGATGGGGCCGAGATCGGTGTCGTCGACAAGAAAAACTACAAACAACTCAAGCCGAACTCGGGCATTCGCGGGTTGATCGCTTCGGCGCTGGTGCAGTTTCAATTGAACGACCCCGACCCGCTGAACCGAAGCGCAGCGCTGACGGCGATCGAGCGGGACGCGGAACCCTCGCACCTATCCGCCCTGCGCGGCGCCATTGCCGGAGAGCAGGACGCGGATCTGCGGGCCCGCAAGGACCGGCTCGAGCGTCTGTTGACGATCCGGTTTGATGATGACGCGGTCGCAAGGCTGGCTGCAATCGACAGCTTCGCCGGCGATCTGGGCGTTGACGTGCGCGCAACGCTCAATCCCCTTGTTGCATCTGAAATCAAGGTGTCCGACACGGCTCCGGATGGCGCTGTGACCATCGAGGCCGGGTCGGACGAACTGACACAGAAACAGGCCTATGACCTGTTGGTTGAGAACGGGTTGGCACCGGCCCTGGTGGACGACGGCACCATCAAAGAGACCCTGATTTCGAATATCGACGGTGACAGGGTCGCAGGCGTACAGGTGGCAAGTCTGGACGAAGATGCGGCACGACAAGCGGCATACCAGCTGCTGGCCGATCAGGGGCTCGCCGCTCCGTTGGTGACGCAGGACGACATCGCAGAGGCTGTGCAACAGTACAAGTTCTACCGAGTCTACACCTCGGCGCCGTTGCCGGTGGCGCTGGCGGCGCAGGCCGTGCTGGACAATATCGAGACGCAAGTCGCTCTCAACCAGACGGCGGATCTGGTTCTGGATGCGCTGTCGCTCGCCTCGATCTATTTCCTTGCCGCCATCGGCCTTGCCATCACTTTCGGCGTCATGGGCGTCATCAACATGGCGCATGGCGAGTTCATCATGATGGGCGCCTATACCGGATATGTGGTTCAACTGTTCATTCCGGACCTGACCCTGTCGATCATTGTCGCCATTCCCTGCGCATTCCTGGTGACCTTCGGCGCCGGTGTTCTGCTGGAACGTCTGGTCATTCGCTGGCTGTACCACCGTCCGCTGGAGACGCTGCTTGCGACCTTCGGGGTTTCCATCGCGCTGCAGCAACTGGCCAAGAACATCTTTGGAACCCAGGCGCGTCCCCTGACCGCCCCGGCCTGGCTGGACGGTTCGATGGTGCTGAACGATATCGTCTCCATCAGTTACATCCGCATCGCGATCTTTGTTCTGGCGCTGCTGTTCCTCGCGCTTTTCCTCATCGTCATGAACCGGACCCGGCTGGGGCTTGAGGTGCGCGCCGTGACGCAGAACCCGCGCATGGCTTCCTCGATGGGTATCAATCCCGACCGGATCAACATGCTGACCTTCGGCTTTGGCTCGGGCATCGCGGGCATTGCCGGCGTGGCAATCGGGCTTTACGCAAAGGTCACGTCCGAGATGGGATCCGACTATATCGTGCAAAGCTTCATGACAGTGGTCGTGGGCGGTGTGGGCAACATCTGGGGGACGCTGCTGGGGGCCACGATGGTCGGCACGCTGCAGAAGGGGATCGAATGGTTCAACCCGTCAAATACCCTGGCGGCGCAGACCTACATGATCCTGTTCATCATCCTGTTCATTCAATTCCGGCCGCGCGGCATCATCGCGCTCAAGGGTCGGGCGGCGGAAGCGTGATATGGTTGACATGACATCCACAGCCAGCCCGATGCGAAAGCCATTTGTGCTGCGCTATCCCTCGGTCGCGATCTTCTTGATCATTCTGGCCCTGTTCACGGCGACCATAACAGTGCTGGGCGAAGGGTTCGGGATCGGCCTGATATCCACCAGCTTCGTCAAGACATTGGGCAAGACCCTCTGCCTGTGCCTTGCGGCCCTGGCGATGGACCTGGTGTGGGGCTACACGGGCATCCTGTCCCTGGGGCATATGGCCTTCTTCGGTATCGGCGGATACGCCATCGGCATGTGGCTGATGTATGCGCGGACCGAGATCATCGTGATCGAAAGCCTCGCGTCCTCGGCCCTGCCACCAACGGCCCAGGAAGTCTCCGACGGCATCGCCACCCAGATCTTCGGAGTCGTCGGCGCATCCGAGTTCCCACCGATCTGGGCTGTTGCGCATTCGCTGCCCTTGCAACTGGCTGCGGTCGTACTGGTGCCCGGCTTGCTGGCCCTTGTGTTCGGGTGGCTGGCCTTCCGCAGCCGCGTGACCGGGGTCTACCTGTCGATCCTGACACAGGCGATGACGCTGGCGCTGTCTCTGTACCTGTTTCAGAACGACAGCGGGCTGCGCGGGAACAACGGCCTGTCGGGTCTGCAGAATCTGCCGGGTCTGGATTCGGCGCCGCAATCGACGGTTTCGATCCTGTTCTTCTGGGCGTCGGCCCTGGCGCTGGGGCTGGGCTATCTGGTCTGCGCCTGGATGGTGTCCGGCAAGTTCGGATCGGTCATTCGCGCCATCCGGGACGACGAAAGCCGGGTTCGGTTCCTTGGGTATTCGGTCGAAGCCTACAAGCTGTTCATCTTCACCTTCACCGCCGTGATCTGCGGCATCGCAGGTGCCCTGTATTACCCCCAAGCCGGCATCATCAATCCAGCCGAGATCGCGCCCATTGCATCAATCTACCTGGCCGTCTGGGTTGCGATCGGCGGACGGGGCCGTCTGTACGGAGCAGTGATCGGCGCGGCATTCGTTTCTCTGCTGTCCACCTGGTTCACGGGTGGTCAGGCCCCCGACATCTCGCTGGGGTTCTACACGATCCAATGGGTCGACTGGTGGACCATCCTGCTTGGGCTGTCATTTGTCGCGGTCACGTTGTTTGCGCCTCGGGGCATCGGCGGTCTGATCGACAGGTTTGCCGAACGGCGCGCCCCGGATCGCCACGGCGCCGATCTGGGCCCGGACCTTGGGTCGTTGCGCGAAAAGGAGGCCGACGAATGAGTACGTTGCTTGAAGTCTCCGGCGTGTCCGTAACCTTCGACGGATTCAAAGCCATCAACAACCTGACATTTCAGATTGGCCCAACCGAAATGCGCGCGGTCATCGGCCCGAACGGGGCGGGCAAGACGACGTTCATGGACATCATTACCGGCAAGACCAAACCGGATGACGGCCATGTCCTGTGGGGTGACAAATCCGTGTCGCTCCTGTCGATGAGCGAAAGCCAGATTGCCCAGGCCGGCATCGGCCGAAAGTTCCAGCGCCCCACCGTCTTCGAGGACCAGAGCGTTCGCGAGAACCTGATGCTGGCCCTCAGGAACAAACGCAGCCCGCTGGCGGTCCTGCGGTTTCGGGCCGGACAGGCGGATCATCAAAAGGTCGCCGACCTGGCCGAGGAAATCGGACTGCAGAATGCCTTGAACCGCAAGGCGGGTGAGTTGAGCCACGGGCAGAAGCAGTGGCTTGAGATCGGCATGCTGCTGGCGCAGGATCCGCAGTTGCTGCTGGTTGATGAGCCGGCCGCCGGAATGACCCCCGCCGAGCGTGAGCACACAACCGACATTCTTGTCGCGGCCGCCAAAACCCGCGCCGTGGTGGTGGTTGAACATGACATGGAGTTCGTCCGCCGCCTGAACTGCAAGGTCACGGTGCTGCACGAAGGGTCAGTTCTGGCCGAAGGGTCGCTGGACCACGTCACCAATAATGACAAAGTGATTGAGGTGTATCTTGGCCGCTGAGCTTCTGGAAATCTCGGACCTGTCCCTGCACTACGGCGGCAGCCAGATCCTGAGCGGGATCGACATCACCGCACGTCAGGGTCAGGTCACCTGCGTGATGGGCACCAACGGCGTCGGCAAGACCAGCCTGTTGAAAGCCATCTCCGGAACGCACCCCCGCAGCGGCGGTGAATACCGGCTTGGCGGCGAGCAGATCGGCAAGGCCACATCCTATGAGCTGGCTCGAAAAGGTGTGGCTTATGTTCCGCAAGGACGAGAAATCTTTCCGTTTCTGACGGTCCGCGAGAACCTGGAAACCGGTTTTGCCTGCCTGCCCCGCAGCGAACACAGGATACCTGATTACATCTTCGAACTGTTCCCGATTCTCAAAGAGTTCCTGTCGCGGCGCGGTGGTGATCTGTCAGGCGGTCAGCAGCAGCAGCTCGCAATTGCGCGGGCCTTGATCACGAAACCCAGGCTGCTTTTGCTGGATGAACCAACCGAGGGCATCCAGCCCAACATCATCAAGCAGATCGGCGAAGTCATCCGCCTGTTGCGCGATCAAGGTGAGATGGCGATTGTCCTGGTCGAGCAGTATTTTGATTTCGCGTATTCTCTGGGCGACAGTTTTCTGGTGCTGGAACGCGGGTCGCCATTCCTGAAAGGATCAAAATCCGAACTTGGTCAGCAGCAGCTCAGGGCGGCCGTTTCGGTTTGATCTTACCGGCCCAGTGCTTCGGGCAGGTGTTCCACCAAGGCCCGCTGCACGACGGCAAACCGCGGTGTGCGCGCAATCTCTTCAAGCGTGGCAACCCACAGAGGAACCTCGATTTTCGGATCGATGTCCGGCGCCCGCCGCAACCGCAGGTCCGCATCACCGATGAACGTCGGCAAAAATGCCTTGCCGACACCTGTCGCAGCCATCTGCTGGAGCACAAGGAAACTGTCCGCGCCGATGGTCGTGTCTTCATCCCGCACATGTTCGGCCATCCATCTGGCCGGGACCGAACCGCTCAGCGCCCCGTCCAAACGCATCCATTTTCGGTTGGCGGACCCATCGTCGTAGACCCCGAAGGCCAACGCGCCAGCCCGCTCGCCCACCAAGTCTTCGCCCAGGCGTATTGATGGACGCACGGCAATGTCAGCGGTCAGCCGCGACAGGTCATGGTGATTGTTCCCGCTCAGCAGACTCAGTTCCAAACCCGGATAAAGCGCAGAAATGCGGTTCAGTATCCCGGGCAAAACAAGCTGGCAAAGGCTGTCGGTCGAGGCAATCCGCACCCGCCCGGTCGGCGAACGGTCCGCGCCCACGATTGCCCGTTCAACCGAAAGCACCGCATCCTCGACATTTTCCATGGCAGAAAGAATGGCCCGGGCCTCGGGCAGCGTGCTGTAGCCCGCCGGGTTCTTTTGAAAGATCACGCACCCATGGCGTCGTTCAAACGCGGCCACCCTGCGCAGCACCGTTGCATGGGTCACGCCCAGCGCTGTGGCCGCTGCATTCAACGAGCCGTGCCGGCTTACGGCGAGTGCGTATCGGATGTCATCCCAGTTTTGATTGTTCATAAGTTAACAAGAAACGCAGAGAAATAAACAATTACAAGAAATTTCGATCAAGTTACCATTCGGCACATTCATGTGGGAGAGATACCATGATCAAGAAATTCTCAATCCTTGCGGCGAGTTTGATTTCTGCGGCCGTTATTGGCACGGCCGTAGCCCAGGAAAGCGAAAACCCGGCCGTCAAGGCGCGGAAGGCCGTCATGCAGCTGTATGCGTTTAATCTGGGCACGCTTGGCGGCATGGCCAAGGGCGAGGTGGAATACAACGCCGAGGCCGCGACGCGCGCGGCAAACAACCTGGTTGCCGTGACGCAGATCGATCAGTCGGCCATGTGGCCAGCCGGGTCCGACAATGTCTCCGACCCATCTTCTCGTGCGCTTCCGGCGATCTGGGAGAACTTCCCGGATGTCAGCGCCAAGGGCAAGGCAATGGCTGAAGCCGCGGTTGCGATGCAGGCCGCCGCCGGGCAAGATGTCGAAGCGCTGAAAGCAGCGATGGGACCATTGGGTGGAGCCTGTTCGGCATGTCACAAGGCATACAGAGCCCCAAAGAACTGACAAGGCCCTGACGGTGCGGCGGCTTCTGTCGATTGCCGCGGTCGTGGCCGGGCTGACCGGTCTGGTTCTGACCCGACCGCAACACGTCGATCCGGCCGAGTTGGACGGTATTGCCCCTGATCTTGTCAGGGGCGAGACCGTGTTCTTTGCGGCCGGATGCGCCTCGTGCCATTCAGCGCCGAACTCCGAGGGTGAGGAAAAGCTGGTGCTGGCGGGCGGACGCCGGTTCGAGACAGATTTCGGTACGTTCATAGCTCCGAACATATCCAGCGACCCAGAAGCCGGGATTGGGTCATGGTCGGCGCTGGAACTGGCGGATGCCCTGATCTACGGAACCGGGCCGGACGGGCAACACTATTACCCGGCCTTCCCTTACACGACCTATACGAACATGACGCCGGAGGATGTCGTGTCGCTGCGCGCATTCCTCGGCACCCTGCCGGCCGCCTCGCAGGAAAGCAGAGCGCACGAGGTCGGTTTCCCCTTCAACATCCGGCGAAGCTTGGGCGGCTGGAAGCTTCTCTACCTTGAACCAGGGTGGGTGGTGGACGGTAATCTTGATGTGCAGCAGCAGCGCGGACGCTACCTGGTCGAAGCCTTGGGCCATTGCGCCGAGTGCCACACGCCCAGAGATGGCCTTGGCGGCTTGAGCCGGGATCAATGGCTGACGGGTGTGCCAAATCCCAGCGGAAAAGGGCGCATCCCCGGCCTGACCACCAACCACCTGGATTGGTCCGAAGCCGACATCGCCGAATATCTGAAGTCCGGTTTCACTCCGGACTATGACAGCGCCGGCGGAGAGATGGCCGAGGTCATCGAGAACACTTCCCGTCTGTCCGATGAGGACCGGTTGGCGATTGCCGCATATCTCAAGGTTGTTCCGGTACCGGCCAACGACGCCACAACAGACTGAGCCGACGCCCACATCCCCCGGCAACCTACGAGCCTTGGCGGTTCGCCAGTCGACGTGATCTTGGCACCTTGTGCCTTTTCGCTTCCCCCTTCGGACGTTTGGTTGGAAATTCGTCAGACCTAAGCCCGATGTGGACGGATCCAACCCGCTTTAGCCTCCCTTCGACAACCAGACATTTGTCGAACAGCAAAGGAGGCTGAAATGATTGCGAACCGGAAACTGGGACAACTTCTCAGCACTGTGGCACTGGCGACGTTGATTTCGGCGGCGCCATACACTCCCAAGTTCAGCACCGAGGGCGGCTTACAGCTTGAGCCCGCTTACGCGTTTGCGAAAAGCGGCAAAGGCAAGAGTGGCAGCGGTCGGGACGACGATGATGACGATGACGATCGGGACGATGATGACGACGACCGGGATGACGACGACGATGATGATCGGGATGATGACGACGACGATGACGACGATCGATCAAGTCGCAGCGGCAGCAAAAAGGGATCGTCGCAATCCGGAAGCGCCGCGACCGGGTCGGCCGGCATAACCAAGGTCGAGACAACTGCGAACGGGATCGAAGTTCGCTATGCGGACGGAACAAAGGAAGAAATCGAAAACGGCAGATACGAGAGAAAGAATGCTCAGAATCGGACCGTTGAGGAACGGCCAGCCACAGGTGCCGATATCTCAAGGCTTCGTTCCCTGGCGAACGGCATTTCGATCAAGAATGTAAGCGCATCCGGGCAAGGTGGTACGGCCGGAAGCCGCCCCACAAAGATCGAACGTCAAGGCAACAACATCGAAGTCAACTACGCCAACGGCTGGAAAGAAGAGATCGAGTTCGGGCGCTACGAGCTGAAAGACCCCTTCAACCGGACCGTTGTGGAAAGAACAGCCACGGCCGCAGACATCCGGAGGCTGCAATCGGTCGCGAACTGACGAACAGCGCGAATTTCCCGGACGGTCTCTCGGTCGGAGAGGCCGTTTCGGCGTTCACAGGCTATGCGGGCTTGTTTTTCTTGCCCCACGCGTCGTGCGCGATAAGCGCGGCCTCGACCCGGTTCCGCGCGTGGAGCTTGGACAGGATCGCCGTCATATAGTGTTTCACGGTCTTTTCCTGAAGATCCAGTTCCACGGCGATCTCGCGATTGCTCAAACCCTTGGCCACGCGCCTGAGTATCTCCTCTTCGCGATGCGTGAGATCATCCAGGACATCGCTGCTGTTCGCAGGGCTTGCGTCGTTGTTGATCTGAAGCAGTACCCGCGAAGCCAGCCCCGGCGAAACGAACCCCTCCCCCGCGGCGATGCTGCGCAGGGAGGCGGTCAGTTCACTGGCGGTTACGCCTTTGACAATGTATCCAATCGCTCCGGCCTCGAGTGCATCGGCAACATCGCTGCTGTTCTCCGAAACCGTCAGAATCGCGATGCAGGGCGGTTTTTCCATTGCGGCGATCCGGCGTGTCGCGTTGATCCCACCGCCGGGCATCGAGAGATCGAGAATTGCGATGTCGGGCTGGTGCTGAGCGACAAGCGCAACCGCTTCGTCGGCGCTGGATCCGGCCGCGAGAACTTCGAACCCTTCTGCCTCATCCAAGGTCCGCCGCAGCCCATCCCGGAAAATCGGATGATCATCTGCTATGACAAGTGTCTTGGTCATGGTGAGCTCGTTTTGTTGGGAAACAGGGTCATTTCGACGGTGGTGCCCTGACCGGGACTGGACGAGACCTGAAACCTGCCGCCGATGCTTTCGACCCGATCGCGCAGCCCCAGCAGCCCCTGGCCGCCATCATCGCGCAGAACAGTACCGTCCAAAGGATCAAAGCCGGGTCCATCGTCCTTGACCTGAATGACAATGCAATCGTCGCGAACATGGCAGGTGACGCTGCAGCGGGACTGCGGGGCATATCGCGCGGTATTCGAGAGTGTTTCCTGAAGAAAGCGGAAAACGCACAGTTTGTCAGACACCGACAAATTCGGCATGTCACTGCCATGAAACGAGATTTCAGGCCGCAACGGGCTGTGCTCCGCGTGGTCCTCGACCGCTCTTTTCACGACATCAATCAAGGTCAGGTTGTCGATATCGGGCGCAGACAGCCCCCGGGACAGCGCGCGGATTTCGGTCAAGGACTTCTGCAGCGACTGCTGGATTTCCTCGGCCTCCTTCGGTTTTGGGGATTTGTCCGAAAACGCGGCCTCCAACCGAAGGGCGGCAAGTGAAAGGTACTGCGCCGGGCCGTCATGAAGTTCGGCGCCGAGTTTCTTCAGAAACCGGTCCGTCTGCGCGGCATACCGCCCCGAGGCCTCGACCACCCGCGACCGTAGCATCGCATTCTGCGCCGCCATCCTTTCGCTTTCCGCCAGCCGTTTCTTCAATAGCCTCGCCTGCCGCCGGATGGTGTTGTCCCCGATCGCAACGATGCAAAAAAGGACAACCGTGCTTGCCAGAAAGGCGGAACCGACCACCAACCAGCTTGTGCGCCTGGCTTTTGCCAGATCCATCTCCAATTGATCGGCCCTTTCATAGAACTCGGCCACAGCAATGATTTCACCGGACCACAGTTCACGAATGGGGCTGTAGACCTCGAGCAGCGGTATCCCCAAGGCCGCTTCGGCAGCGCTTTCATCGTGATCCAGTTCCTCGAACGAGCCCGAGATTTCGCCGATCCAGGCGCGCTGAAGGTCACCCGTCGGCTGGAAACGGTTACCGATGATGCTTGTGTCCGAGGCGTGTACGACCACACCACCCTGCTTCCAGAACTTGTATGATACGATACGATCGCGCATCGGCTGGGTCATGAAAATCTCGTCCAGCGCCCGCCTCGCCTGCTCGGACAGGCGGTCACCCAACGCCAGTTCCTGGCTGAGAGGTGAGACGATGCTTTCCATATACAGCGCCGCCGAATTCGCCGAGTTCTGCACGACCGCATTCTGGATTCGATTTGAAACCCACACACCGACGATCGCGGTTGCAGATCCCATCACAAGGATGCTTGCCGCAAGAAAAACTCGCGACAACGACCAACTCCCAATCGTCAGCTCAGCAACTTTCGTCCTCATTGTGGTCCCGACTATGACCCACAATCGAAAACCGCACCACAGACCTTGGTCTGACGTGATCCAGTTGTTCGCCCCAGCAAGCCCCGCCCGCAGCCCCAGAAGCACACCCCGACTTGCGATGCCTATTACGACTTGAAAAACACTCCGCGCCCCGCAAGCATTGACGCAACCGTTACCCCTTTGGTTGAGCGTCGGTTGACCGGCGTTTCTGCGAAAATCTAATAGTTCAAAGGATTTTGATGCGCGCCGCCGTATTTTTCTTGTCGATCGTCTTTTTGGTTTTTTCCGGATCCGCTCAGGCTCAGAGCATCATTCCGCTTGCCCAGAAGGGCGGGCTGCACGCGGCATATGTGGTTCCAGTGGACACCTTCGACCGCGTGGATGTTCAGTTGATCGTTCTTTCGGGGTCGTATGACGACCCGGACCCGTCCGGCACAGCCCATCTGACCGAGCATCTCGCCGCGTTCTCGGCCGACGCCACCATTCTCAGAAAACCGCGTGAACGCGACATCTACGCCACCACGCACAATGTCGCGACCGTTTACACGAATTCCGGGCTGCCATCCGAGGCGGAGATGTTGTTGCGGCTTTCCCGGGCCGTTCTGGACACGCCATCCGTATCCAGGAAATTTGCGGAGAGCGAAGTCGCTATCGTCCAGCGGGAAACCTTGCTGCGTGAACGGCAATATCCGTTTCGCTGGCTCAGCCGAATGGCACTTCAAAACCTCTACGGCACCTTGCGCGGCCGGGCAGACAACACCGTCGAGGATCTGCCCAAGCTGAGCCTCGAGAAGGCCTATCAGTTTCACAAGGAACACTATGTGCCGTCCAACGTGACGTTGATTGTCTCCGGAAACATTGAACCAGCCCGGGCCGAAGAACTGGTGGCGCGGGTGTTTGGCGATACCGAACCATCTGACGCTCCGAAAAAACCGTGGTTGGATCAAAAGCCGGATCCCGAGAAACAGTCCGTCGTGCGCCTGCAGTCGGATCGGTTGCAACGCGACACCGTGCTGTTCGCAAAATTCGTGGAATTCGAAGACCGCTCCACGAGCATCGACATGCAAGGCGCGTTCTTCATCGCAAGCGGGATCCTGAACGAACGGATCGCCAAGGTTCTACGCCACGAGGACACGCGGATACTCAACCATGGCGTCAACTGGTATTTTGCGAAGAATGCCGATGTTGAACTGGTGATCGACCTGCAACTCATGCCCGGCTTCAGCGTGGATGAAGCCAAGGATCTGCTGACCGAAACCTTGGCTGGCTTGCTGGACGAGCCGATCAGCAAATACGAAATTCATCAGCTCCGTCAAAAGGAAGTGGTCTGGTCCCAGAACATGGCCCGCCGTCCTTCGGCCTTTCTGTGGTTTCTGCAGAACGTCGCCGCCGACGGATTCCCGCCCATCAGCCCGTCGGTCTTTGCCGAAACGCTGAGCAACACCACAGATCAGGAAGTTATCGATTTTGCGGAAAAAGTCTTGCAGCCCTCGGCGACATCTTTCGTTCTTGCAGAGAAAGCCGACTGACATGCGCGTTTTCAAGGGCCGGCTTCTCACAGTTCTCTTTGCGGCGCTTTCCTTGCTGCCGGGTGAGCGGGCACAGGCGGAACTGATTGCGGCTGCAGGCGAAACGAAACTGGTCGAGCTCTCTCCGCTTGAGAACGGCACGTCCGCGCTGACCCTGGTTTGGACGATTGACCACCCGACGCTGGACCGCACTGCCGCCATGTCCGCCGCCATTGCGAGCGTGGTGACAGGCGGGACCTCGAACCGCTCATCCTACGAAGTCAGTTCGTTCCTGAAGCTGAAAGGTGTCGAACAGAAAATCGGCAGAAGCGGCAAGAACCTGACGCTCACCGTCTCGGCGCCAAGCGACGTCTTCCCGGAAGTCCTGGTGCACCTCGAGAACGTATTGCTCGAACCCCGATACACACCAGACTGGTACGCACGAGAGCTTGAGGCGTCTCGCCCAGTTATCTCGACCAGAACCAGACAGCCGTCGGATGTGTTGAACGAGATTACCAATTATCTGGAATTCGACCCTGCCGCCACGGACGAAGAAACCCTTGAAACCGACTTTCAGTTCGGACGACCTGCTCAGGTCATCCTCAGATCAGAGGAAGAAGAGGTAACGCGCCGCACCGTCCGATTGATCAATTCGCTGCCGGGCGCGCGGTTCCGGCTGGGGCGCGCCCTGAGCAAATGGGCCGAAGGGTGGACGGGCGCGAACGGGGCGCCCTTTGCCCTGCCCAAAGGTATCGTGCATCTCGCCGATCCCGACGCATCCGAAATGTTGATCCTGCTTGCCAATGCAAAGGCGTTTTCGAACGCACAGGACCAGCTTGGCTCGAACCTTCTTGTTGACTACATCGGCGCCAATCAGGGCTCGGAGATGTTTCGGGTCATCCGCCAGTCCATGCGCGCATCCTACGATCCACGTGCGGACTTTGTGGTCGTGGGCAAGAACAAGGCCGTGATCGCGCTGAGCGCGACCGTCGAAGCCAGCGCATGGCCCGAGGTCCACGGCAAGATCATGGAAATCTATCAAGGCGTCCGCGACGGAGGCGTTGTCCCGGAAAGTCTGGAAATCCAGAAAGATCGGTTGGACCGCACCTACTATCACAGATTCTTCACAGACCCTGACTGGGGCGCGCGCCAGTTTCTGGACGAACATCCTGACGGCGTAGAAGGCGAAATCACCCTTCCACTGTTTGAGGCATTCCGGACAGTCTCGACCGAAGAGACGATTGAGAACGCCGATACGCTGTTGCCCCCGGTTGAGGAGTTCCTGGTGATCTTGATCGGAGGAGGTGTTTCCCCGTCGGCCGACATGCGGTCGGACGGGTACTGTGCCCTGCCCAAAGGCGCACCGATCAGGGATTGCCTTAACAAGCTGTCAAACGCGGAATACTGACTGTCCGCGGGCCATTGCTGCGGTGCTTCAAAGACCAGATGATCCCCGCGATACATCGTCTCGAAGGTACCGCGGGATTGACCCTTTGGGATTGTCTGTCGGTCACGTAAGCTTGGACTTGCCTGTCGCGCAGCAAGGAGAACGCAATGCGTGTTCTTGAAATACTACCTTTCGTTGGTCTGTGTTTGGTGTTGGTATCGCCACTTCCCGGAAGTGCGGCCCCAACGGCAGCAGAGTGCAATAGTGCGGGAGGAAAAACCGTCACGATCAAGGGAAAGACCGCTTGCGCGTTCGCGGGCGGAGCATGCCCAGAAGGGTGGCGCTCATACGATTCCTACCGAAAATGGCAGCCGAAAACCTGCGGTGGAGCGCAATGCACTGGGAATACCAAATGCACGACGAGCCGAGGCTGGTCCAAAACCGCACCAGAATGCAGATTTGAGAGAGGCAGAAACTCTCAGGGCGACTGCACCAAAAGAAGTGTATGCACGGCAAACAGGATCGCCAGGACTGCATGTACGAAGTAAGCGCGCCATCGCGGTTGAGCGGTGAAACCGAACCCGAAACCCGACTCGCGCTGAGTTGCTGGCGACCCCGGCAGGATTCGAACCTGCAACCTGCCCCTTAGGAGGGGGCTGCTCTATCCAGTTGAGCCACGGGGCCGCGCGGCGCCTTCTGTAGCCGGGTTTTTTCGGCTTGTCATGACCTTTGCACAACAGTTGAACAGATTGCCCTGTTCGCGCTAGCATCGGGGAAACAACAATGCAGGTATCCCCGGTGACAACAGAAACGAAACGCCCGCTTACTCTCCGTGATGTCTCAGAAGCGTCCGGTGTGTCGGAAATGACGGTCAGCCGGGTCCTGCGCAATCGGGGCGATGTGTCGGACGCGACCCGCACCCGGGTTCTGGCCGCCGCGAAAGAGCTGGGATATGTGCCCAACAAGATCGCTGGGGCACTGGCCTCGAGCCGGGTAAACCTGGTGGCTGTGATCATCCCGTCGCTGTCGAACATGGTCTTCCCCGAGGTGCTGACCGGCATCAACCAGGTGCTTGAGGATACCGAGCTGCAGCCCGTGGTCGGCGTCACCGACTATCTGCCGGAAAAAGAGGAAAAGGTCCTGTACGAGATGCTGTCGTGGCGGCCGTCGGGCGTGATCATCGCCGGGCTGGAACACACCGAGGCCGCGCGGGCCATGCTGGATTCGGCGGGCATTCCGGTGGTCGAGATCATGGATACGGACGGCAAGCCTGTGGACGCGATGGTGGGAATTTCGCATCGTCGCGCGGGGCGCGAGATGGCGCAGGCGATCCTTAAGGCCGGGTACCAGCATATCGGCTTCATGGGGACCAAGATGCCGCTGGACCACCGCGCGCGGAAACGGTTCGAGGGCTTCACCGAAGTTCTGGGCAAGCACGGGATCGAGATCGAGGACCGAGAGTTCTATTCCGGAGGTTCGGCCCTGGCCAAGGGGCGCGAGATGACCAAAGCCATGCTAGAACGCTCCCCAGAGTTGGATTTCCTGTATTATTCCAACGACATGATCGGCGCGGGCGGGCTGCTGTACCTGCTTGAGCAGGGTATCGACGTGCCCGGACAGATCGGCCTTGCGGGATTCAACAACGTCGAACTGCTGCAGGGTCTGCCGCGCAAGCTGGCCACCATGGACGCCTGCCGGCTTGAAATCGGTCGCAAGGCCGCGGAAGTCATCGCCGCCCAACTGGCCGACCCGAATACCGAGATCGAAACACGCATAACCTTGACCCCCAAGATCAGCTATGGCGACACGCTCAAGCGGCGCTGAACGGGGCAAGCTGCAACAACTCGACAATCGAACCGCCCGTGCGTTGTTCATGGACCGTCACGCGCTGGCGGAACAGCCCGCAGGTCCGGCCAAAGGGCCCGATCTGCTGCATCTGATCCACCGGCTGGGTTTCGTGCAGCTCGACAGCATCAACACCGTGGCGCGCGCCCATGACATGATCCTGTTCTCGCGCCGCCCATCCTATCGGCCGAACGACCTCAAGCGCCTGTACGAGCGCGACCGCAGCCTGTTCGAACACTGGACCCACGACGCCGCCGTGATCCCGATGGGGTTCTACCCGCATTGGCACCTGCGCTTCCAGCGCGACGCCGAGATGCTGCGGGCCCGCTGGCGCAACTGGCGACGCGACGGGTTCGAGCAGCAGTTCGAAACCGTGCTGCGACACATCCGCGACCACGGCCCGGTGTGCTCGGCCGATCTGGGACAGGATGAGAAAAAGGGCTCGGGCGGCTGGTGGGATTGGCACCCCTCGAAAACGGCGTTGGAATACCTGTGGCGCTCGGGGGCGCTGACGGTGGTGGGGCGCCGAGGGTTTCAAAAGCAATACGACCTGACCGAGCGCGTGATCGATACCCATCTGTGCCCCGGCGTGATGGAGTGTGACCACCAGGCGACGGTGGACTGGCTGTGCCACGCGGCGCTCGACCGGCTGGGCTTTGCCACCTCGGGCGAACTGGCCGCGTTTTGGGACACGGTCACCGCTGCCGAGGCGAAAGAGTGGTGCAAACAGGCTCTGACACGGGGGGATTTGCAGGAAATCGAAGTGGAATGCGCTGATGGTCGAATGCGCCGCGTGTTTGCGTGGCCCGGCTTGGCGGACCAGGCTGCCGACCCTGCCCCCGCCCCGGGGCGGATCCGTGTGCTCAGCCCGTTCGACCCGATGCTGCGCGACCGCAACCGCGCCCAGCGCCTGTTCGGCTTCCACTATCGGATCGAGGTCTTCGTGCCCGAGGCCAAGCGCACCTATGGGTACTACGTCTTTCCGCTGCTCGAAAAAGACCGTCTGATTGGACGGATCGACATGAAGGCCCATCGCGACGAAGGTATCTTGCGGGTCCGCGCCCTATGGCCCGAGCGTGGGGTCAGATGGTCGGACGCCCGTACCCGGCGGCTCGAGGCCGAGTTGGACCGGGTGCGCCGTTTTGCCGGGCTGGATCGGGTCACCTTTAACGCAGACTGGCTGCGCGCGCCTGTTTGAGCGGCCGACAATCCCTTTTTAGGGTCTATTCCGCCGGCCCGAGGGTCAGGCGGATGGGCTCCAACCCGTCGATGCCGCCGGTCAGCACGTCTCCGGCCTCGACCGGGCCGACGCCGGCGGGCGTTCCGGTCAGGATCAGGTCGCCGGGCCGCAGGTGATAGAACCGGGACAGGTGCATGACGATCTCGTCGATCTTCCAGATCAGTTCGGACAGGGTGGCGTCCTGCCGGACCTCACCGTTCACGCTCAGATGGATGCGGATGTCATCGGTCGGCGCCCAATCGGCGGCGCGGGTCAGCGGCGCGAACACCGCACCATTTTCCACATCCTTGCCCAGATCCCAGGGGCGCTGCTTGTTGCGCTCGCGGATCTGCAGGTCGCGCCGGGTCATGTCCAGCGCGCAGCAATATCCGAACACGGCATCCCAAGCCTGCTGCGACGTCGCCTGAAACACCGGGCGACCAATGGCCAGAGCCAGTTCCATTTCGTGATGATAATTCTCGGTGCCCGGCGGGTAAGGCACGGTTTGCCCGGTCAGAATGGCATTCTGCGGGGACTTGGTGAAATAGAACGGCACCTCGCGGTCAACCTCGTTTCCCATCTCGGCCGCATGGGCGGCATAGTTCCGTCCCACGCAGAAGATGCGCCCCACCGGATAGGTGTTGGCCTCTCCAACTACTGGTATCTGCACCACATCCGGCAGGGAAAACAGAGATTTGGCCATATTGCATCCTTTCCTTCATATTGCCGCGCAGACTAAAGGAGACACTCCGCTGTTCAACCCGGCAAACACGCCGATTATTGCCGGCCCGCCTGTACGTTTCGGCGCGAAGTTGCCAAGGCCGCGGACCTGGGCGCAAACCAGTTTCATCCGCGCAGACTATCCGTCTTTATTCTAGGGAAACTTGGGACCGCCCTGTTTAATAAACCGCACAGGCCGCGCATCATGAACGGAAATATCGGGCAGATATTCGAAGGCAGCGCAACAGGCCCACTGGCCGCGTCACCTTATTGCGACTTGGTTTCGCGGTCAGGTGCGCTAGATTTTCTTTCAGGCGGTCGGCGCGCCCAGCCAATCAAGCTTTGTTCATCAGCGTGCCACCGTCACGAATACCAAGGAAAAATTACGGTTTCGGAGAACCGCCGCTCTGGCCTCATCCCCCTGGGTGCTTGGGCTGCGCTGTCGGGGTGCAATTTGGGCACCTCACATTCTCCGATTCAGGGCCGGAGCCCTTCAACACAGGGATTCTTCGGCCCCGGGCCAGGCAAATAACTTCAGACACCGTCTGGCCACCCCGCCGGAGTCGACCCCTAGTTTCTCCGGCGGGGTTCTCCGATCCGCACAGCCGGTGCGATTTTCTTTATTAGAGCCTGAGTTTGGATCGAACGGCCGCCACGGTCCCACCTCACAGCGCCATCGTCGTCCGGAATTTGATTGACCTGCCCGCCTGCATCGCCATCACTTGCCCGCGAAAGATGCGAAGGCGGAAGGCAAGGCAGATGAGATGGGATGAATTCTCGGAATGGGGCAAACGCATTTCCGAGTGGACGCAGCATTATCACCAAACCGTCGGCCAGCACCCGGTGCGCGCCCGGACCGAGCCCGGCGAGGTGCTGAACGCGCTTCCCGCGAAGGCGCCGGAGCATGGCGAACCGATAGAAGGGATTTTTCAAGACTTCGAGCGGATCGTGATGCCCGGCATCACCCATTGGCAGCACCCGCGCTTCTTCGCCTATTTCAACTCGAACGCCTCGGCGCCGTCGGTGCTGGCCGAGTTTCTGGCCAGCGCGATCGCGCCGCAATGCATGCTGTGGCAGACCTCGCCCGCGGCGACCGAGATGGAAACCCGGATGATGGACTGGCTGCGGCAGGCGCTGGATCTGCCCGAAGGCTTTGCGGGGGTGATCCAGGATTCAGCCTCGTCGGCCACGCTGGCCGCCGTTCTGACCATGCGGGAAAAGGCGCTGAACTGGCAGGGCAACCGTCAGGGCCTGTTCGGGCAGACACCCTTGCGCGTCTATTGCTCGTCCGAGGTGCACACATCAATCGACCGCGCCATCTGGGTGGCCGGGATCGGGCAGGACAACCTGGTGCGCGTCCCGATCAAGGGTGACTGGCGCGGCATGGACCCCGCGGCACTCGAGGCCGCGATCCGGGCCGATCTGGACGCCGGCCTTCACCCCGCGGGGGTGATCCTGTGCGTCGGCGGCACAGGAACCGGCGCGACCGATCCGGTGGATGAGTGTCTGAAAGTCGCGCAGAAATATGGGCTGTACACGCATGTGGATGCAGCCTGGGCCGGGTCGGCGATGATCTGCCCCGAATACCGCCTCTATTGGCCGGGGATCGACCAGGCCGACAGCATCGTTTTCAACCCGCACAAATGGCTGGGGATTCAGTTCGACTGCTGTGCGCATTTCCTGAAAAACCCCGACGATCTGGTGCAGACGCTGGCGATCAGCCCCGAATTCCTCAAAACCCACGGCAAGGACGGGATCATCAACTACTCGGAATGGTCGGTGCCGCTGGGCCGTCGGTTCCGGGCGCTGAAACTGTGGTTCGTGATCCGCGCCTACGGGCTGGAAGGCTTGCGCGCGCGGCTGCGCAACCACGTCAACTGGTCGCGCGACCTGCATGACCGGCTGGCGGCCGAGCCGGATTTCCGGATCGTCACCCCGCCCTTGTGGTCCCTGTGGACCTTCCGATATGAGCCACCCGGCGCCGCGGATCTGGACGACCTGAATCTGCGGCTGGTGAACGCCATCAACGATGACGGGCGCATCTATCTGACCCAGACCCGAGTCGATGGCGACATCGTCATCCGCTTTCAGGCTGGCCAGTTCGAAACCACCGAGGAGGATGTCCGGATGGCCTTTGACGTGATCACCGAAATCGCCCGCACCTTGCCCACACCCCCGCAGGAGGACCGCTGATGCCCGCCCCCAAAAACCCTTTCAAACAGGCTCTGATAAAGGGCGAAATGCAGATCGGCTGCTGGATGAGCTTTGCCGAAGCCGTCACCGCGGAAATCATGGGAACCGCCGGTTTCGACTGGCTGGTGATCGATGGCGAACATGCGCCGAATGACATCCGTTCGATCCGCGATCAGCTGATTGCGCTGGCCAACAGCCCCTCGCACCCGGTGGTGCGGCTGCCCATCGGCGAGACCTGGATGATCAAGACCGTGCTGGACGCCGGCGCCCAGACCATTCTGGTACCGATGGTCGAAAGCGCGGATCAGGCGCGCGAGCTGGTTCGGGCCTGCCAGTACCCGCCCAAAGGTGTGCGAGGTGTCGGGGCCGCCGCAACACGGGCGACAATGTACGGCACCATCCCCGATTACGTGGCCACGGCCGACCCCGAAATCTGTTTGCTGGTTCAGGTGGAAAACCTTGCGGGCATGGCCGCGCTGGACGACATCCTTCAGGTCGAGGGCGTCGACGGCGTTTTCATCGGCCCGGCCGATCTGTCCACCGACATGGGTTACAAAGGCGACAGCACGGTGCCAGAGGTGCGCACCGCCATCGCCGATGCTTTGAAGCGGATCCGGGCAGCAGGCAAGGCGCCGGGTATTCTGGGCACCAATGATGAAGCGGTTCAAGCGTATCGGGACATGGGCGCGCAGTTCCTGGCGGTCGGTATCGACGTCATGCTGCTGGCTCAGGCCGCCCGTGGGCTGGCCGCGAAATGGCGTCGCTGAGGGCGGATCATCCCTGCATTGCGGCGGCGGCCTGCGCATAGCCGCCCGATGCACCATCGACGAAATGTACGTGATCGTCGCGCGAGGCGGCGGGCACGAAGCAGGTCATCATCGCCTCTTGCTGGGAATGGATGCCATATCTGATTTTGCCGCGTCCGCGCGCATCCTCAAGGGTCCGGGCGATGCGCGACAGGGTCTCGTCATCGCAATCCAGCGTCATCTTCAACCCGTCATCAAATTTGCGGAAATCCGCATTTCGGCTGACCATGTTCTTGTAGTGGCCCGGCTCGAAGTCGCCCAGTCGCTTGCCCGATTTGAACAGCAGCCAGATCAGCAGGTTCTGCACAAGCAGCGCGGCCTTGCGCACGGCCAGATTGCGCCCAGCGCGCGAAACATGGGCATCCAGTGCAAGCCCCGGAGGTGGCCACTTGATCGGAGGGCCGCCGGCCGGCACGGGATGGCCCGCTCGCTCCAGAGCCTCGGATGCGGACAGAACTGATTGCGCCAGATCAGCAAAGTCGCGTTCTGTCGCCTGCGCAGTGGGCTGGATGACAAGTGAAACGATCTGCCCATGCCGCGCAGGGCTGTTGGACCAGCGGCAGGACAGTCCCGTCAGGTCGGGCTGCGCGTCGGACCCGGCGGGCGGAACCTCGTACCGGCCAGCCTTCATCTGCGCCTCGGCCCAGGCCAGTCCGCCACCGGTGAACATGGCGTAATCCACCCCCGAGGACGGCGCATAGCGCGCCACCCGCAAGTCGAGCCCCTCCGCGCGCAGGTCGGACACAGGAACTAAAGCCGCACGCAGCGCGATGCCGAACTCGGTTTTCGCCCAGCTGCGCAGCGCAGCCAAGGTGTCGCGCGCCACGTCGGCCTCCTCCTTCGGGATGGCAAATCCGGCGCCGTCGCCACCAAAAACATAGGGAAAAACCCGCCCGCTCAGCGCGTTGATCATGCCTGAGATCACCGCCGCGCCCACCATGTTCACCGTCTTGTAGCGACCACGCGCGATTTCGCCGGTCGAGTCCACGATATCCGCGACGCCCACGATCCAGTCATCCGGGACCGGGGTGAATTGTTCCGGATCCGACAGGGCAAGAAAGTCGCGTGTAATGGGTACGCGGTCGTAGAATCCGATATCGGCGGTCTTCATTGTCCCTCCCGTTTGCTTGCCGCAATGATAGCGTAGTGCGGGGGCGTTTCCCGATACTGCAACATATCACACGCGCTTGTGCATGGCATCGGGACGTGCCAAGCATCCCACCAAGGCGGACGGCAAGGAGACCGACATGCAGGCAGGTTTGGTGATCTTGTGTCTGGCCTATGTCCTCAGCCAGTTCTTCCGCGCGTTCCTTGCGGTTCTGACTGCCGATCTGGCGCGAGACATCGGCGCCACGCCCGAAGATCTGGCCTGGGCCTCGGGTCTGTGGTTTCTGGTCTTTGCGGCGATGCAGATCCCGGTGGGCTGGGCGCTGGACCGGGTTGGCCCCCGGCAGACGGCGGCGGTTCTGCTACTGATCGGCGGCGCGGGTGGGGCCGCGGTGTTCGCGCTGGCCGCGACGCCCCTGCATGTGGCGGTGGCGATGGCGTTGATCGGGGTCGGATGTTCGCCGGTTCTGATGGCCTCGTATTTCATCTTTGCCCGCGAATACCCGCCCGCGAAGTTCGCTACCCTGGCCGCTGTTATGCTGGGCGTGGGGTCGGTCGGCAACCTCGTGGCCTCGTACCCCACGGCGCTGGCGGTCGAGTTGATGGGCTGGCGCGCGACTCTGGCTGGGCTGGCCGCGATCTCAGGCGCCGTGGCAGTGGGCATCTGGGTCACGGTCAAAGACCCCTCGCGGGTTGTGTCCGAGCAGAAAGGGTCGGTTTTGGACCTGCTGCGCGAACCTGCGCTTTGGGCGATTTTGCCGTTGATGCTGGTGGCCTATGCACCCTCGGCCGCGTTGCGGGGACTGTGGGCCGGGCCGTACCTGCTGGACGTGTTCGGGCTGAGCGCCACCCAGATCGGGCAGGCCACGCTGGTCATGGGCGCCGCGATGATCGCGGGCACTTTTGCCTATGGCCCGCTGGACCGGCTGCTGAACACCCGAAAATGGGTGATCTTCGGCGGCAACGCGCTGGCGGTGTTGGCGCTGGGGCTGCTGGGGCTGTGGGTCGCCGAGGCCGTCTGGCTGTCGGTTCTACTGATGGCGCTGATCGGGTTTCTGGGGGCATCCTTCCCGGTGATCATGGCGCATGGGCGCGCCTTCATCCCGGCGCATCTGGTGGGGCGCGGCGTGACCCTGCTGAACCTGTTTGGGATCGGCGGCGTGGGGCTGGCGCAATTCGCCACCGGCCGCATCCATGCGGCGACGGTGGACATGGGGCCAACCGCACCCTACACAGCGATATTCGCCTTCTTTGCCGTCACGCTGACGATCGGCTGCGTGATCTACCTGTTCAGCCGTGACAGCATGGAGTGAGACCCGCAGGAGCGCGCGCCGTGAACGACCCCGTTGTTATTGCCCCAAACCTAAAACGCCGCCTGTCCGGCGTGACCGCCACGATCGCGCGGCTGGTGCCGTTGCAGGCACAGTGGATCGACATCGCAGCCACCGGTCCGGGTCTGCCTTCGGACATCCCGCACATCCCGCTGGGCCGCCTGCCCTTTCTGTCGCGCAGGACGCTGCGGGTCTGGCACGCCCGCCGCAACACCGAGATGCTGCTGGGCCTGATCCTGCGCGACCTGCTGCGGCTGCGGCTGAAACTGCTGTTCACCAGCGCCTCGCAGCGGGCGCACACGGGCTATACCAAGTGGCTGATCGGCAAGATGGACGCGGTGGTGGCGACCTCGCGCAAGACGGCCGGATACCTCGAGCGCGACGCGCAGGTGATCATGCACGGCATCAACCTGCAGGATTTCACGCCACCCGCCGACAAGGCGGGGCTGCGGACGCAAATGGGCCTGCCCGACGGGCTGCTGCTGGGCTGCTATGGCCGCATCCGCCACCAGAAAGGCACCGACGCCTTCGTCGATGCGATGATCGACCTGTGCGGGCAGGTCCCCGACGTACATGGCATCGTCATGGGCCGCGCGACCGAGAAACACAGCGCTTTCCTGACCGAACTGAAGGACAAGGTGGCCCAAGCCGGCCTGTCCGACCGCATCCTGTTCAAGCCCGAGGTCACCGTGGACAAGATTGCCCAATGGTACCAGGTGCTGGATCTGTTCATCGCCCCCCAACGCTGGGAGGGGTTCGGACTGACCCCCCTCGAAGCGATGGCCTGCGGTGTGCCGGTGGTGGCCACCGATGTGGGCGCATTCTCCGAGATCGTGACCGACCCGACGCTGGGTCGGGTGGTGCCTCCGGGTGACATTCCGGCGCTGGCCGCGGCCGCGGCCGAGATGCTGGCGGACCGTGATTCCCTGGCCCGCGCAGGCCGGGCCGCCCGCGCCCATGTGGAACGGAATTTCGACATCAACGGCGAGGCGCAGGCCCTTGTTGCGCTCTATCAGCAGCTGCTGAAGGCCTGAGTCGCCGCAAAACTGCGTCATTCGGTCAATTCCGCCGCGAAGGCCCTTTTTTATTTTCTGCAACGCGGCTATGAACGCGCGTCCTTAATTCAGGAGACTAGACATGGGCTATCGCGTCGTTGTCGTCGGCGCCACGGGTAACGTGGGCCGCGAAATGCTGAACATCCTGGCTGAACGCCAGTTCCCCGTGGACGAAATTGCCGTTCTGGCAAGCCGTCGTTCGCTGGGCACCGAAGTCAGCTTTGGCGACAAGACACTCAAGACCCAGGATCTGGACACTTTCGATTTCACCGGCTGGGACATGGCGCTGTTCGCCGTGGGGTCCGCCGCGACCAAGGATTACGCCCCCAAAGCGGCAGCGGCCGGCTGCGTGGTGATCGACAACTCGTCGCTCTATCGCTACGACCCCGAGATCCCGCTGATCGTGCCCGAGTGCAACCCGCAGGCGATCCACGACTACAAGAACAAAAACATCATCGCCAACCCCAACTGCTCGACCGCGCAGATGGTAGTGGCGCTGAAGCCGCTGCATGACCGCGCCAAGATCAAGCGCGTCGTGGTCTCGACCTATCAGTCGGTGTCGGGCGCCGGCAAGGAAGGCATGGACGAGCTGTGGGATCAGACCAAGGCCGTCTACAACCCGATCAACGAGGTCGCCCCGAAGAAATTCCAGAAGCAGATCGCCTTCAACGTCATTCCGCATATCGACGTCTTCATGGAAGACGGCTCGACCAAGGAAGAGTGGAAGATGGTCGTCGAGACCAAGAAGATCGTCGACCCGTCGATCAAGGTCACCGCGACCTGTGTGCGGGTGCCGGTTTTTGTCGGACATTCGGAATCGGTGAACATCGAGTTCGAGGAATTCCTGGACGAGGACGAGGCCCGTGACATCCTGCGCGAAGCTCCGGGCGTGATGGTGATCGACAAGCGCGAGGCCGGTGGCTATGTCACGCCGGTTGAATGCGTAGGCGATTTCGCCACCTTCATCAGCCGTATCCGTCAGGACTCGACCGTGGAAAACGGCCTGAACCTGTGGTGTGTCTCGGACAACCTGCGCAAAGGCGCGGCTCTGAACGCGGTTCAGATCGCCGAGCTGCTGGGCCGCGAGGTCCTGAAGAAGGGCTGATAGCCGGACCAGACTGAAATCTTAAAACCCCGCGGCATGGGCTGCGGGGTTTTCATTTTTTGGCAATGCGAGAAGGAAGACGCGCCAGGCATCACCGCAGGTTCTGCCCAAGCAAAAGTAAATTCGCCAGGTGAATAGCTATTATTCACATAATCAATTTTTCATATTTCACAGCTGCTGGTATTTTTCCGCCCATTGAAGGCGCCTTCGTTTCAATCTCAGCCGAGGGGAAACGAGCCATGATTGACCAAACAGAGCCTGACCTGTCGCAGGAACCGGGGTTCGACACCGCGCGATCCCACCAGCTCTGGAACCGCTGACTAGGCCGATGTTTTTCTGGCCTTCGGTGCTCGACGCCGCACTGCCAGACGGTTCGGGCCGGGTTGGGCAGCATGGTTCGGATGCCCGCGTCAGAACACACCTTTTCCGGCAAACCCAGTTTTCCACGCCCCGTGCGGCTCATCGAATATTCAAAGGAGACCGTTATGACCAGATTGCCCATCTTTTTTCTGACCACCGCAGCAATATTTGCCGTTTTGGGCATGTTGTGGGGAATCCAGATGTCCGCCAGCCATGATCACACGCTGTCCCCGGCACATGGCCACCTGAACCTGATCGGGTTCGTTGCGCTGGCAGTGTTCGGATTCTACTACGCTCTGACCCCCGAGGCGGCGCGCAGCGGTCTGGCGAAGCTGCACTATGGGCTGTCCGTGGCAACGGTGCTGGTGCTCGTTCCCGGAATCGTGCTGGCAATCACCGAAAGGGGCGAAACCCTTGCCCAGATCGGATCGCTTCTGGCTGTACTGACCATGGTCCTGTTCGTGTTCATCCTGCTGCGTCACGGTTTCGGAGCGACAGACGCGGACAACCGTAGGCCGGTGGCCGGCAACCCCAACCCAGCCGAATGAACAAGACCGCCCCGCCTGCGCGAGGCGGGGATTCGCTCAACGGAACGACCGTTTATCCCGGGGTGTACCAGATTGGCGACGTATAGGCCCGTTCGGTCGTGATCATCGGAACATAGTCCGGCATCTCGATCCCGAACCGTTTGGCCTCGTAGGCGGTCCAGCGGGGGGTCGGGATCTCGATCACACGGGCGTAGTAGAACGCAGACAGGTTGGGGTCGAAATCCGGATCCTGCCACGTGGTGATCAACTCACTTGCTCCGATAGTGTTGGTCCACGTGGCGTTTTCGACGTCGACGGTATTGCCGACTTCGGGCAGTTTGCCGTTCTCGTCCATCTGGCGATCGCCGGCCCAGACGACGTTGTAGACTTTCTCCTGCAAGGCCCCGTCAGCATCGACCCAGCCCTTGACGATCTGGATGCGATCCAGGTTGCCGGAAATCGGGTCCTTCAATGCAAAAACAAGAAAGTTCGGAGCCCGCCCATCGGGAGACGCCTGCAGGTTGCCCCCCATCGGTACGCCTTTTTTGTAGCCGGCATCCGCAGGAACACGGCTTGCGGCATCCTCATCGGTGAAGTCATAGCCGCCAAAAAACCGAACCCCCATACGCGACCCCGTGGTCGCGTAGGTCTCCCTGCGTTGCATCGCGTCAAAGATCGCCTCGCGGGTGTTTTCCGTCGCCCAGACCGCACCCAGTCCACCAGCGGCCTGTTTCCAGCCATAGATCGACAGCTCTGGATCGGGTGCTTCGATTACCAGGTGTTCCCAACGGTTCGGGCCGGGCTCGACCCCGGAATGTTTGCCGAAAAAGTTGTCTTCCTGGGCCGTTGCCATACCGGTATGCGAATCCGTCGCGCCGACCATCCCGAACTTGAACGGGTTCACACCCAGCTCCTGTTCGATCTTGAGCCCGCGCTTCAACGCCTCGCGTGCATACTCACCGGCCAGCATCTCTGGTTGCTTCAACTCGGTTCCGTTCAGATTGGCCGCGTCCCATGTGTCGAAATCTGCGAACTCGTCATCGGGGCTGAGGAACGGATGCGCCTCACCGTCGCCCTTGATCTGCGTCGGTTCGTACAGCGGCTCGAACCGGGCGCGCAGGCTTGCGATCTCCTGGGTGAGTGCGGATCCATCATAGGCGTTCAGAGAGAACATCCGCCCGTTCGACAGGTTGCCGTTATGCGCGATGGCCAGGACCTCGCCGCCTGTCCGTTCCTCGTATTCGGCCAGAAAGGCCCACAGGTCCTCGGGGTTCTTGCTGTCATATTGCGAGAACGGGCGGGTCTGGTTGGCCCGGTCGCGCCCATCGCGGAACAGCACGTTCCGGTGCAGGTTGTTGGCGCCCTCGGTGGTGTATTCATAGCCGATGATGGCTGAAAAGACCCCCGGCTCGTTGAAGCTGTCGGCAAGGGCCGTGTACGCCTCCCACGCATGCTTGATGGCCTTCGGGTTGTCGATGGGCGGGACGTCATCCGACAACGAGGCGACGATCTCCATTGCCGTGTCAAACGCAAGCTGGCTGTCACCCGCCGTCAGCGCCTCGTACCAGGCCTTGCCCTGGGGTGTCGCCAGAACCTCGGCGTCTCCGGCCAGCAGTTGCGGCATCAGCCCATACATCTCGGCATGGTCCGAGACGACCAGCCAATCGAGCGGACGGGACAGCTTGGCCCGAAGGCCGTGGGTTGTCGTGACCTCTTCGCCGCGGGCAAAGCGAAACGCCTGTTCCTGGGTCAGCCGGGTCATCGTGCCGGCGTCAACCGAAACCGAAGTATGCAGATGCGAGTCTCCCCACAGCGGCCGTTGGGGAAAATTCCGCCCCGCATAGGGAGAGAAATCATCAGGCGCCAATACGACGTCCGTGCTGTCCTGCTCGGTCTGGAATTCCTGCGCGGACACGGATGTGGCGGTCAGCGCGGCCAGACAGGCCAATGTCCACAAGGGACGTTGTGAAACGATTGCGAAAGACTTGGTCATAAAATCACTCCCAGGTGTGGCATTTCCATTCGGTTGGTTCCGGAAACGACGGCAGCCTATCACGGAATTGGATATTCGAATAAAATTACCTGATGACGTAACCCGTGCCACGCGCTGCAGTACCGCGGCGCGCGGGCGGCAGACCAATGCAGGGCTGAGGAATCACTCCCCGGTCGGCGCGCTCTGGGCCAGGTCGGCGTTCTGTTGAAACTGGCTGCAGGGACGGTCATTAGCAGGACCCACAGCGCCAGTGTCGGCTGGCCCATTAGGTTCGTCCCCGAACAGGAACCATCCACCGGTGCGGCACCCAAGTTCGCGCGAACCTTCTTTCGAGAGATGGCGACCATCCCGATAGTATGCCGTCGTGCCGTCGCTGGCGCGGCACATGCCGTCAGCATCGCAGAGTATCCGATCCAGCCAGACGACTTTGTGGCGGCCCTCGAGCTGGTGCAGCATCTCAGCAACCTCAAGAAGCTCCGGCTGTATGTCCGCGAACGAATAGTCGCACAGATCCGGGTCAGCGCCTCGGAGTTCTGCATTCACCGCGCAATAGCCCAGGTTTTGGCCATTCGAGGGGGGCGGAGACACAACGATCGGGGTTTTACCGGCAGACACAAGCCGTTCGAGCGTTTTTTCCAGGTTCCGCAGAACCGTGCTCTGCGGGCCTTCGGGGTCCATTGCACCGTCAACGGCGGCGAGTCCGCCGGGCTCGAACAGGTAGTAGAACGGCGATGAGACGATGACATAGTCAATGCTGTCGGTCGAAGTGACATAATCCAGCACCTGGTCGCTGAAATCCAGACAGGCTTGCGGGGATTCTCCGGTCCGGCCGCGATCGGCAAAGGCGATACCGGCGATCGGCGCGCAGAGCGACTTGGTCAGCTGGACGACCGCAAGCTCGGGATAGGCCGCGGTCAGGCCGACCACCAGATGCATGGCGAAACTGTCCCCCCAAACCGCAACCTTGGGAGACTCGGAAGTCGCACAGCTGTCCGGCACCGGCATCCGACCGTTGCATTCATTGCTCAAACCGCGGTTCGGAGCCAGGCTTTCGGTCAGCCTTGGCAGATCGAGATCGCGCAGCGCCTTGCGATCGGGCGCGCCATCGGTTGCGAAGATCAACACCCCGACCGAGAACACCAAAGCCGATATCGCGGCGCTTCCGATGAAGATCCCCCGGCGGCTGAACAGACCTTCCCTGCGACGGCGAAAGGGTTGCTCGACGAAGCGCCATGTCAAGGCGGAGAGCACAAAGGCCAGCACAACAAGGCTGGCGATGGTCAGCGGCGTTGGGGCCGGAACACTCCGGATCTTGGCAAAGACCAACAACGGGTAGTGCCACAGATAAAGGCTGTAGCTGATCAGGCCGATCCAGACCATGATCCGAGACGACAACAGCGCCCCCACCGGGTCCAGTTGGCTGGCGAAAAGGATGACCAGAACGGTTCCCAGAACGGGCACGGCCGTAAGGATTGACGGGTGCGGCGTGTACCGGTCGAACATCACGTAAGACACCAGCAGCCCGGCCATGCCCAGCAGGGGCAGCACAGTCGAGAAACGCCCCTTGTCCTGCCGCGGAACGAAGGCGCATATCGCGCCGGCCAAAAGCTCCCACGCGCGGGTATAGATGAGGTAGAACCCTGCCCTCGGTTCGTTTTCCGATGTCCACTGCGCCAGCAACAGACTAGCCAAAAGCAACACCGTTAGGCCAATGATGCAGGTCCGGGTCCCTCTTCGAAACAGAAACAGCAGCAGTAGCGGAAACAGCAGGTAGAACTGTTCTTCCACCGCAAGGCTCCAGGTGTGGAGGAGCGGATGCATGTCGAATTCATCCGCGAAATAGTCCTTGTTCCGGAAGAAGAAGACGTTCGACAGGAAAACCGCGACGGATGACAGGCTTCGCGAATAGACCCTGAGATCGGCCGGCAGCATCCAGATCCACGCCAGGCAGGTCGTCACGGCCAGAACCACAAAAAGGGCCGGAAGAATCCGCCTGGCTCGCCTTTCGTAGAAATCAACGATGGACAACCGTCCGCGTTGAATATCCCCGATCAGAAGCGACGTGATCAAGTAGCCGCTGATGACGAAGAAGACATCAACACCCAGAAACCCACCGGACAGCCATGACAATCCGGCGTGGTAGAAGACCACTGGCAACACGGCAATTGCCCGAAGGCCGTCAATTTCCCTTCTGTAGGCGATGCTCAATACGGCCAACCTCAAGATGCTGGCTGAAATGCTAGCGCCCGTCCGGGTTGCCATCAACGATGTTTGTCAGTCAGCCCGCTCTGAAGGAAAATGTGTGGTTTTGCGAACAGGGGTTTGCCTGTTCGCTCCGCACATCGTGCATGGGTCCACGCCATGAATCCGGTAGTTAGGCGCGCATCCGATCCCAAGATCTCCGGGTCAGAAACGCTCGGCCCGCAGAACCTGGCAATCGGTGACGCTTACAACCCCGATATGGCGATCAAGTACGGGAAGGATCGCGCTCAGCAGCCCGTCCAAGCGATCGGGGCGAATGATGCAGATGACCTGGACCATCCCGCTGGCGCGGCTGACCTGGCCAGAACGGCTCCATTCACCCGATCGTCCCGATCCGCCGAGCACCGGCAGGATCGTGAACCCGGTCACACCTTGATCGACCAGAGCATCCGTCAGACGGGACTGCACGATGGCTTCGATGGTGATCTCGACCCGTTTGGCATCATGTGTCTGCATCGCTTTATCCTCCGGTAACGGCCCGGGCGACCGAGACGTAGATCGGCAGGCCCAGCGCCAGGTTGAATGGGAACGTGACGCCCAAAGACAGGGTCAGATAGATGGACGGGTTCGCCTCGGGCACGGCCACGCGCATCGCCGCCGGAACCGCGATGTACGAGGCGGAGGCGCCCAACACCATCAGCAAAACCGCTCCGCCGGTGGACAGACCCAACAGGAGCGCGGCCACCAACCCGGCACCGGCCCCGATCAGGGGCATCAGCACGCCGAAGCCAAGCAGACCCATCGTGATCAGCCCGCGCCCGGCACGCAATCCGCGCCCGGCGACTATACCCATGTCCAGCAGGAACAGGCACAGAACCCCCTTGAACGGTGCGACCACGAAGCTGCTGATCTCGGCCAGACCGTCCTCGCCCGTGATCCAGCCGATTGCAAACGACCCGACCAGCAGAACGATCGAACCATTGAGGGCAATCTCGCGCCAGAGATCCGAGTCCATCCGGCGGGCTCCGCCGCCGCGGGAGATCAGCCACAGAGCGGACAGGATCGCCGGCGCTTCCATCGCCGCCGCAACGGCCACCATGTAGCCCTCGTACATCAGGCCCTGACTTTCCAGAACCGACGTACCGGCCACGAATGTGACGATCGAGATTGAGCCGTAATGCGCTGCAACTGCGCCGGCGTTGACATGGTCAAGGTTGGTCAGCACGCGCAACAGGCCGAACGCCACCAGGGGCAGCAATGCGGACAGAATGACACCTGCAATGAGGGACAAGCCAAGCGTGGCGTCGATCCCGTGTGCGGCAACACTGACACCACCCTTGAAGCCGATCGCAAACAGCAGATAGATCGACATCGCCTTGGCGATGGCCTCGGGAATGGTCAGGTCAGATCGGGCCAATGCGGCTGACAGACCAAGCACAAAACTGAGAATGATTGGCGAGACCAGATTGTCGGCCGCCAAAGACAACAGGTTTTCCATACAGTCACCGCACCCTAATTGAACTATCGTTCAATTAGGGTGCGTTTCTCCGATTTAAAGACTAAACCGGCAGGAATTTTTTTCCTGACGGATCATAATACTCCAGACCGCCTTCGCCGATGTCGGTCCACAAGCCGTGCAGCGATATCGAGCCGTTCTGTACGGCCTCGGCCACGAACGGGAAGGTCATCAGGTTTTCGAGCGACGCGACAACCGCCTGACGCTCGAACTGGCGCGCTTGTTCGGCGGGGTCCTCGACATCGGAGACCAGATCGAATTTCGGCTTGAGGATGTCCATCCAGCGTCCGACAAAGCTCTCTTTGGCTTCCAGTTGCGGCGCTTCGCCCTTGCACATGTCGATACAGCCCTGCACCCCGCCGCATTGCGAATGCCCCAGTACAATCAGATGCGCCACTTTCAATGCCGTCACCGCATATTCGATGGTTGCACTGGTGCCGTGGCGCTCGCCATCCGGTTCGTAGGGCGGCACCAGGTTGGCAATATTGCGGTGGATAAAAAACTCGCCCTGGTCGGCCCCGAAAATCGAGGTGACATGGACCCGGCTGTCACAGCAGGAAATCACCATCGCACGCGGACGCTGCCCCTCGGTCGCCAGCCGGCGGTACCAGGCCTGGTTTTCGGAATAGGACGTGGCTTTCCAACCGTGGTACCGTTTGACCAGATAGCTCGGCAGAGGTTTGGCGTGGTGCATCGCGTTTTCCCAAATTTGCAGTTCGACCGCCGATCTAACGCAAGTTCGAACAAAATTCGAGACATTATCCCGATTGGCCGCAAGGAATTGCAAAGGTCTTTTGTGACAGGTTCGCAGATGCCGTGGGGGCAGAAAGATTGGGGTGAATGAGGTGGACAAGATCGTCACGCTTGAACAGAAGGAATCCGTGTGGCTGGATCCGGACCGGTTGAACGGGCTGTATCGGCAATTGGGTGACACGAACGCGGTCGACGTTCTGTGCCGAACGGTCGAGGAACTGGCAGTACGCCTGTCGAATTGTGAACGGCTCTGGCGTCAACGTGACTGGGCGGGGCTGCGCAAATGCGCCAAGTCTCTGGTCGCGATATCCGAACAGGTCGGCATGACGGCGCTGGCCCGGGTCGCCGGCGACGTGGCCCGGACGGTAGATGCCGGCGATGCGGTGGCGACCGGAGCCACGCTCAGCCGACTGATCCGGGTGGGCGAACGGTCGCTGACCGCAGTATGGGATCAACAGGATCTTTCGATATGACGGGTTGCGGGCGAACAACAGGCGGCTAGTGTAGGCGGCACCAGAACAGTCCGAGGCGCCCATGTCCCTGTCTTTTGCACCTTCCGATGCTCCTGCCATTGATCTGCATGTTCTTGCGCAGGACGGGCTCGTGCCATGGCTGAAGTCTCAACCCGATGAGACACAGGCCTGGGTGGCCGCGAACGGATTCACCGGCGCAATCGGGCAGGTTCTGCTGGTTCCCGGACCGACGGGCGCGCCGCAATTCGCGCTGGCAGGCTATGGAACAGACACCCGGCGCGCTCGGGTACGCTTTCCGCTTGCCGCCGCCGCCGAGGTTCTGCCCGAAGGCACTTACCGGATTGCGTCCGGTTTGCCGGCAGACAGAGCCGAAATCGAAGCCCTGGGCTGGTTGCTGACCGGGTACAGTTTCGACCGATATGCCGAACAGTCCGGCGCAAAGGCCAAATTGGTCGCGCCGGACGGTGTGAATGCTCCACGGGTTGAGATCATGGCCAATGCCGAAGCTCTCACCCGTGACCTGGTCAACACTCCGACGGCCGACATGGGACCTCAGGCCCTGCAAAACGCCGTTGAAACGCTGGCGCAGGAGTACGGGGCTCGTTGTGCCGTCACCATTGGCGACAGCTTGCTGGAACAGAACTTTCCCATGATCCACGCGGTGGGTCGGGCCGCCGAACAGGCTCCGCGCCTGATCGAGATGACCTGGGGCACAAGCGGCCCGAAGCTGACCTTGGTCGGCAAGGGCGTCTGCTTTGACACCGGCGGACTGAACCTGAAGCCCGGTGCCTCGATGGGGTTGATGAAAAAGGACATGGGCGGCGCGGCGAACGTGCTGGGACTGGCGCGCATGATCATGGCGCTGGATCTGCCGCTGCAGTTGCGGGTGCTGATCCCGGTTGTGGAAAACGCGGTGGCGGGCAACGCGTTCCGGCCCGGCGACATCCTGACCTCGCGCAAGGGACTGACGGTCGAGATCAACAACACCGATGCCGAGGGGCGGCTGGTGCTGGCCGACGCGCTGGCGCTGGCGGATGAGGGCGCGCCGGATCTGGTGATCTCGATGGCGACGCTGACCGGCGCGGCGCGGGTGGCGGTGGGGGCGGATCTGGCCCCGTTCTATACTGACGACGATACCGCCGCGCAGGCCCTGACGCAGGCCGCCGTTCAGGCGGCTGACCCGGTCTGGCGGATGCCGTTCCACACGCCCTATGAGACGTTGATCGAGCCGGGCATCGCCGATCTCGACAACGCGCCGGCGGGCGGGTTCGCGGGGTCGATCACTGCGGCGCTGTTCCTGCGGCGGTTCGTGGAAAACAGCCGGTACATGCATTTCGACATCTACTCCTGGCAAAAGGCCAAAGAGCCCGGCCGCAGCAAGGGCGGGTTGGGGCAAGGGCCGCGCGCCCTGCTGACCGCCCTGCCCGGGATGTTGGGCCTGTGAACCGCGCTCGCGTCATCCGCCCCGTCGTGGACCTGCTGCGCAACCCCAAGGGCCCGCGCGACCGGCAGCTGCTTTGTGGCGACGGCCTTGACGTCACCGAACAGTCCGGCGGCTGGTGCCGGGTGACTTCCGACAAGGATGGGTATCAAGGCTGGCTCCGCGCGGACCAGTTGGGCCCTGACGCCCCGGCCACGCATTGGATCTGGGCCCCGGCGACCCATGCCTATTCGGAACCCGACATCAAAAGTCCCGACCGGGTCAGCCTGAGCTTTGGCAGCCGGATCGTGGTGCTGTCGCAGCAGGACCGCTTTGTCGAGACCGAGCTTGGGTTCATCCCCGCAGTGCAAGTCAAACCGGTCGGAACCCTGCTGAACGACCCGGTCGCGGTGGCCGAACTGTTTCTGGGCACCCCCTACCTGTGGGGCGGCAACAGCCGGTGGGGGCTCGATTGTTCAGGCCTGATTCAGGCCGGGCTGCTGGCGTGCGGCGTTGCCTGCCCCGGCGACAGCGGCGACCAGGAGCGGGAGCTTGGCACCGCACTGCCCGAAGGCACCCTGGCGCAGCGCGGCGATCTGTTGTTCTGGAAAGGCCATGTGGCTTGGGTGTCCGGCGACAACATGCTGCTGCATGCCAATGCCCATCACATGGCGGTGGTCTTTGAACCGATGGATCAGGCCATTGCCCGGATCGAAGCCCAAGGCGACGGGCCGGTCACGGCGCACAAGCGGCTCTAATCCGGGTCGACCGAGCGGATCAGCTTGCGCTCCAGCACCCGCAGAACGGCGCGCAGGTCGTGCCCGCGTTTCAGGATGCGCCCGTCCATGCCCATCACCGAATACATCCCCTGCTTTGAACGCAGCCGGGGGTGTTTTTCAACACGATAGATCGGGTGCTCGGCGGTACGCCGGAAGATCGAGAATATGGCAACGTCGCGCAGATTTGATATTCCGTAGTCACGCCATTCTCCGGCGGCGACCATCCGTCCATAGACGGAGAGAATCTGTGACATCTCTTGCCGGTTGAAGGCCACCGGCATCTGGACCGGACTTGCAGGGTTCCGGCTGGGAGGCTGCATGTTCATGTCTTCAGCCTTGCCGGAAAATGCGATCAGATCAAGCCTGTCACGACATGGTGTGGTTTTTTTTGAACCGCCCGTCAGGGCCGGCGCCCGACCTGGCGGCAGATCAGGATCACCGGCAGCAGCCCAACGGCCAGGATCACCAGCGACGGAACGGCCGCGCCCTCCAACCGTTCGTCCGAGGCCAGCCGATAGGCTTGAACCGCCAGCGTGTCAAAGTTGAAGGGCCGCATGATCAACGTGGCCGGCAGTTCCTTCATCACGTCCACGAACACGATCAGCAGCGCCGTCAGCAGCGAGGGCGTGAGGATCGGCAGATGCACCCGCCGCAACGTGCCCAATGGCGTCTGCCCCAGCGAGCGGGCAGCGGCATCCATGTTGGCATGTACCGTGCTCTGACCGCTTTCATAGGCACTCAGCGCGGCGGCCAAAAATCGCACCATGTAGGCCGCCACCAACAGCCAGATCGAGCCCGTGACCAGCAACCCGGTCGACACGCCGAAGGTCTGCCGCATCCAAGCGTCCAGCGCATTGTCAAACCCGGCAAAGGGCACGATCAGCCCGACCGCGATCACGCCGCCTGGTACGGCATAGCCCAACCGCGCAACATAAGCCGCCATGGCCGAACCGCGCCCGGGTCTCAGCCGTTGGAAGAAACCGACGCAGACCGCGGCGCAGACGGTGATCACCGCCGCCGTTCCAGCCAGCGTCAGAGAGTTCCGAATGAACCCGAGATAGCGGATCGAAAGCAGGTTCTGCTCGGACTCCAATCCCATCTGAGTCAGGACGATCACCGGCAGCAGAAAGCCGAACAAAACCGGAATGGCGCACAATATCCATGCCGCCACAGCCTGCCAACCGCTCAGCTGTGCAGCGGGCAATGCCGCGTGGCGTTTGCCGGGTTGGTAGTATTTGGCCTTGCCACGCTGGGTGCGCTCGGTCACGGCCATGACCAGCGCAAAGGCCAGAAGGCACAGCGCCAGCTGCGCCGCCGCCGCGCGGTCGGCCATCGAAAACCAGCTTGTGTAGATGCCGGTGGCAAAGGTCTGAACCCCGAAATAGGCGACGGTGCCGAAATCAGCGATGGTCTCCATCACTGCCAGCAGCACGCCACCGGCAATCGCGGGCCGCGCCATCGGCAGCGAGACCCGCCAAAAGGCCGACCACGGGCTGCTGCCCAGCGCCCGCGCCGCCAGAAAGGCGGTGGCACTTTGCTGCAGAAAGGCGGCGCGCGCCAACAGATAGACATAGGGGTACAACACCAGGATCAGCATCACCGCCGCGCCCTCGGTCGAGCGGATCTCGGGAAACCAATAGTCGCGCGGACCCCAGCCGGTCACCTGGCGCAGCGTGGTCTGAACGATGCCGGGATGATCGAGGATGAAGGTATAGGCATAGGCCAGCACATAGGCTGGAAAGGCCAGCGGCAGCACCAATGCCACCTCGAACAGGCGTACGCCGGGAAAACGGGTCATGGTGACCAGCCACGCGGCTCCGACCCCGATGGCGAATGTTCCCACCGAAACCAATGAGACCAGGATCAGCGTGGTGGCCGCATAGCCGGGCAGGACCGTGTCCAGCAGATGCCGGATCGTGTCAGTGCCGCCGGTGACGGCCGCCAGCACCACGGCGACCATCGGTAACAGGCAGGCCGCCGCCACCAGATAGGCCAAGGCCCCGACGAACCGGGTACCCAAAGCCCCGCGGTTGCGCGATCCATGTTCTGAGAATTCGATCTGGGCCATGGCCTCGGGTCGGCAAAGGTTGCGGTTCCCCTTTAATCGACCAAAAAACTCGGAAACGCCAGTGGGCAGGCACAGGTTTCTGCGGCGCATTTGGCCGCAGAACCCCGGGCCGGATCAGTCGTAGACGCGCTGATCCTCGATCACCAGCCCGTCCTTGGGCAGCGAACCGGGCGGCACCACCTGAACCGTGCCCTTCAGCTTGAGCACCTCGACCACGGACTTGGCATAGGTGCCATCATCGCCGCCAGGGCTTTCGATCTGCACGGTCATCGTGTCCATCTCGCCCTGCCGGGCAGCGATGACGCGGGCCTTGACGATCTCGTCATGCTTGGCGACCAGCGCGGCCACCTGTTCGGGGCGCACGAACATGCCCTTGATCTTGGTGGTCTGGTCGGCGCGCCCCATCCAGCCCTTGATGCGCAGGTTGGTGCGGCCGCAGGGCGACTGCCCGGGCAGCACTGCAGAAAGATCACCGGTGGCAAAGCGGATCAGCGGATAGTCGGGGTTGAGGGAGGTCACCACGACCTCGCCGACCTCGCCTTCCGCCACCGGTGTTCCGGTGCCGGGGGTCACGATTTCCACGATGACATGCTCGTCGATGATCATGCCCTCCATTGCGGCGCTTTCATAGGCGATGTTGCCCAGATCGGCCGTGGCATAGCATTGCAGGCAGGAAATGCCCCGATCGGCATAGGCCTGGCGCAGGCTGGGGAACAATGCCCCGCCGCCCACGACCGCCTTCGAGAAGTTCAAAGCGACGCCCATCTCGTCGGCCTTGTCCAGGATCACCTTCAGGTAATCGGGCGTGCCGGCATAGGCGGTGCAGCCCACGTCGCGCGCGGCGGTCACCTGAAGTTCGGTCTGGCCGGTCCCCGCGGGAAGCACGGCGGCGCCCACGGCACGCGCGCCGTTTTCAAAGATCATGCCCGCGGGTGTCAGGTGATAGCCAAAGCAGTTCTGCACGATATCGCCCTGCCCCACGCCCGCCGCATGCAGGAACCGGCCCATGCGCCACCAGTCGTGATCGACTCCGCCGGGCTCATAGATAGGCCCCGGCGACTGGAACACATGGGCAAAGCCATGCGCAGGTTTGACGGTAAAGCCACCAAAGGGCGGGTGCTGTCCCTGCGCCTTGGTCAGGTCGGACTTGCGCAGAACCGGCAGCCCGGGCAGATCCGCGATGGCCTGGACCGCATCCAGATCGACATCGGCGAAATGGGCCGCGAAACCGGGCGCGGATTTCGCCCGCGCCAGCTGTTCGCGCAGACCGGCCGAGTGCTCGGCGGCGCGCTGATCGGCCGAACGGGTTTCCAGAGCGTCGTAGAATGTCATCGCCAGATCCTCCATCCGCTCACAGCCACCTTTTGCGGCGACGATATGACCGCACGTCGCGGAAGCTCTTGCGGCCTTCGTCGGACATGCCGAGGTAGAATTCCTTGACGTCCGGGTTTTCGCGCAGTTCGGCGGCAGGGCCGTCCATCACCACGCGCCCAGATTCCAGGATATATCCGTAATGGGCAAAGCGCAGCGCCACGTTGGTGTTCTGCTCGGCCAGCAGGAAGGACACGCCTTCCTGTTCGTTCAGGTCCTTCACGATGGTGAAGATCTCCTCGACCAGCTGCGGCGCAAGGCCCATCGAGGGCTCGTCCAGCAGGATCGTCTCGGGGCGGCTCATCAGCGCGCGGCCCATGGCGACCATCTGCTGCTCCCCACCCGAGGTATAGCCCGCCTGTGACCGACGCCGCTCTTTCAAGCGGGGGAAATAGTTGTAGACCAGTTCGAGGTCCTGCTGGATGGCGGCCTTGCCGTCCTTGCGGGTATAGGCCCCGGTCAGCAGGTTTTCCTCGACGGTCAGATGTTCGAAACAGTGGCGGCCTTCCATCACCTGGATGACGCCCTTCTGCACCAGATCGGCCGGATCGCTCTCGTGCACGTTCTGGCCGCGATACTTGATCGAGCCCTTGGTGACCTCGCCGCGTTCGGAATGCAGCAGGTTCGACACCGCCTTGAGCGTCGTCGTCTTGCCGGCCCCGTTGCCGCCCAGCAGCGCGGTGATCCCGCCCTTGGGCACGGTCAGGCTGACGCCTTTCAGCACGAGGATCACATGGTTGTAGATCACCTCGATATTGTTGACCTCAAGCAGGGTTTCCGCCTGCACGTCAGTGGTTTGTGCCGCATCCAGCATCAGCGCGTGTCCTCATGCGTGCCCCATTCGGGGCTTGTCCGGTTCGGGACGGCGGTCAGCCGCCGCCCCGGTGTTCGTGCCGCTTAGTTGCAGCCCGGTTCGATGTTGTTCTCAGCCGCGTATGCGCTCGAGTCTTCCTCGATCAGCGGGCCGATCACGTCCGTATCGGTAGCCTTGAACTCCGAAATCAGAGTCCAGGTCTTGCTGTCTGCATCCCACTGGGTCACGCCCACAAGGGCATCCCCGCCGTGGTTTTCACAGCTGACCGAGAAGGTCGGACCAAAGTTCGGCAGGCCCAGTTCGGCCATCTTCGCTTCGGTCATCTCAAGTGCTTCCATACCGTCGCGCATGTCGCCCGAGGTGATGTCAGCCTTGCCCGAGATTTCCTGTGCCTTCTTGGCGGCTTCGGCGGCCAGCATCGCAGCATAGAGACCACGGTTGTACAGGACCGTACCGACCTGATCGCCGGCGCCGGCGGCCTTGCCCGCGTCGATGACGTATTTCTGCAGGTCGTCATACAGCGGATAGTCCGAGCCGACGTTGTGGAAGGTCAGCGCCTTGTAGCCATTCGCGGCCGCACCGGCGGGCATCACGTCATGTTCAGCGCCCGACCACCAGATGCCGATGAAGTTCTCCATCGGGAACCGGATGTTCGCGGCTTCCTGGATGGCCACCTGGTTCATCACGCCCCAGCCCCACATCAGGACATAGTCGGGACGATCGCGGCGGATCTGCAGCCACTGCGATTTCTGCTCCTGGCCAGGGTGATCAACCGGCAGGGCCACCAGCTCGAAGCCGTGCTTTTTCGACAGTTCTTCCAGCGTGCGGATCGGCTCCTTGCCATAGGCCGAGTTGTGATAGACCAGCGCGATCTTCTTGCCGCTCAGATCACCGCCGTTTTCCTCGAGCAGGTAGTTGATCGCACCCGAGGCACCGTCCCAGTAGTTGGCCGGATAGTTGAACGTGTGGCTGAACACCTTGCCGTTCTTGGCAGAGGTTCGGCCATATCCCATCGTGTGCATCGGGATGTCGTCAGCGGTGGTTTTCGGGATCAGCTGATAGGTGATGCCGGTCGACAGCGGCTGATACACCAGCGCACCTTCGCCTTTGGTCGATTCATAGCATTCCACACCCTTCTCGGTGTTGTAGCCGGTTTCGCACTCGATGACCTTGGCCGGAACACCACCGATGCCGCCGTCCCGCTCGTTGAGCAGAGTGAAATAATCCGCGTAGCCATCCGCGAAGGGGATGCCGCCCGCGGCGTAAGGCCCGGTGCGGTAGCTGAGCGACGGGAACACGAGGTCGGCCATTGCCGGACCTGCGGCCATCAGCGCACCCAGCGCCATTGTTGCCAGTTTCTTGTTCATCGGGTGTCTCCTCCCTTGGTTTGTCCGATGTTGGTTCGGGCTTTGCGCCCCTTTCTTGATTGGGCCGGTCCCTAGTGCGGGAAAGGCCAGAGTCTCAGTTTCTCCTTGGCGACGCGCCACAGCTGCGCCAGACCGTGCGGTTCGAGGATCAGGAACAGGATGATCAGCCCGCCCACGATCACCAGCTGCAGATGCGCGACGATGTCGGTGGGCCAGCCCAGCATGTCCGCGCCCACGACCTTTAGCACCACCGGCAGCAGGACCAGGAAGGCCGCGCCGGCAAAGGATCCGAAGATCGAGCCCAGCCCGCCGATGATGACCATGAACAGCACCAGGAAGGATTTCTGGATGCCAAAGGCCTCGCCCACCTCGACCGCGCCCAGGTAGATGGCGAAGAACAGCGCGCCCGACACGCCCACGAAGAACGAGCTGACGGCAAAGGCGCTGAGCTTGGCGCGCAGCGGGTTCACACCGATGATTTCCGCGGCGATATCCATGTCGCGGATCGCCATCCAGGTGCGTCCGGTGGTGCCGCGGGTCAGGTTGCGGGCGATGATCGCGCAGGCGGTCAGGAAGATCAGGCAGAACAGATAGGTCGCCCAGGCCGGCGCGTTGGGGCCTGTGATGATGATGCCGAACACGTCACGTTCCGGCGCGTTGATCTGCCCCGAGGCCGAATAGTTGTAGAACCACGGCACCCGGTTGAACAGCCAGACCAGGAAGAACTGCGCCGCCAGCGTCGCCACCGCCAGGTAGAACCCCTTGATCCGCAGGCTGGGCAGGCCGAACAGTACGCCCACGATGGCGGTGATGCCGCCGGCCAGGATCACATGGATGAACATCGACACGTCGGGAAAGGCGGTCATCAGCTTGTAGCAGGCATAGGCGCCCACGGCCATGAAACCCCCGGTGCCCAAGGAAACCTGCCCGCAATAGCCCACAAGAATGTTCAGCCCGATCGCCGCAATCGCATAGATCAGGAAGGGCAGCAGCAGCGCGTTGGCCCAATAGTCGTTGATGATGAACGGGATGATCCCGAACGCCACCGCCAGCACCACATAGTACCGATACCGGTCGAACTTGATCGGGAAAGTCTGGTTGTCGTCCCTGTAGGAGGTCTTGAAGTCTCCGGCCTCACGATAGAACATGTCTTACTTTCCCCATTGTTCCTGCGCCCGGTTGCGGGCTTCGGCGTCCAGTTGGTTGGACCGTTTGGCATATCCGCTCGCCTCCGAGGCGCGCACCAGTTTCATGTAGGCCAGAACACCCATCACCAGCCCGGCAAAGGCCAAAAGCGCGGCCACGGTCAGCTGATTGGCGGTCAGATCGTTCGAGGTCAGGGCGATGTACCCAAAGGCCCAGAACCCCGCCCACGCGATCACGTTGATGATGGCGATCAGCTTGGTCATGGCCTACACCCTCTCGATGATCTTCTCGCCGAACAGGCCCTGCGGCCGGAACACCAGGAAGATCAGCGCCAGCACATAGGCGAACCAGTTCTCGGTCGCGCCGCCCACCAGCGGGCCCACGGCGAACTCGAACAGCTTCTCGCCCACGCCGATGATCAGCCCGCCGACGATGGCGCCGGGGATCGAGGTGAACCCGCCCAGCATCAGAACCGGCAACGCCTTGAGCGCGATCAGCGACAGCGAGAACTGAACGCCCGACTTGGTGCCCCACATGATGCCCGCGACCAGCGCCACGAACCCGGCCACCGACCACACCATGATCCAGATGAAGTTGAGCGAAATGCCCACCGACAGCGCGGCCTGGTGGTCGTCGGCCACGGCCCGCATGGCGCGGCCCTGCTTGGTGTACTGGCTGAACGCAACCAGTGCCGCCACCAGAAGCGCCGCGATGACCGTCGCCACGATGTCCAGGTTGTCGATGAAGAAGCCGTAGCCGAAGATGTTGTAGGTGGTCTCGTCGATCCACAGGTTGATGCCCTGCGGAAGACCCACGTCCAGCGTCTTGATCTCGGATCCCCACATCAGGTCGGCCACGCCTTCCAGGAAGTAGGCCAGACCGATGGTCGCCATGAACAGGATGATGGGCTCCTGCCCCACAAGGTGGCGCATGACAAAGCGCTGCACCGCCCAGGCAAGCAGGACCATCACGCCCATCGTCAGCAGAATGGCCAGCAGCGCCGGCACGTTCCAGCCGAAGTAATGAATATGCGTGCCGAAGATCGCGTTGATCAGATGGGAGAACGGCACTTGCCCGTTCATGATCCCCACCAGCGTCATCGCCGCAAACAGGGCCATAACCCCCTGGGCATAATTGAAGATCCCCGACGCCTTGTAGATCAGCACAAAGCCCAGCGCGACCAACGCATACAGCACCCCGGCCATGAGGCCGTTCAGAAAGACCTCCATCGCGAAAATCAACTGATCAGGCATCTGCGCCTCCCCTCAATTCTGTGCGGTGCTCAGTCATGGCTGACCCCCAGATAGGCGTCGATGACTTCCTGGTTGTTGCGCACCTCGTCGGGCGTGCCGTCCCCGATCTTCTTGCCGTAATCCATCACGACCACGCGGTCGCTCAGGTCCATCACCACGCCCATGTCATGCTCGATCAGGGCGATGGTCGTGCCGAATTCGTCGTTCACATCCAGGATAAAGCGGCTCATGTCCTCTTTTTCCTCGACATTCATGCCGGCCATCGGCTCGTCCAGCAGCAGCAGCTTGGGTTCGGCGGCCAGCGCGCGGGCCAGTTCGACGCGTTTCTTCAGGCCATAGGGCAGGCGCGCCACCGGCGTCTTGCGGATGTGCTGGATTTCCAGAAAGTCGATGATCTTCTCGACCGCCTCGCGGTTTTCCACCTCTTCCGCTTCGGCCTTGCCGCGCCAGATCGCCTGCTGCAGAATGTTTGTCTTCATGAAGTTCAGGCGGCCGGTCATCACGTTGTCCAGAACGCTCATGCCTTCGAACAGGGCGATGTTCTGAAAAGTCCGGGCGATGCCCTGGCGGGCCACTTCGTAGGGTTTCATCTGCGGGCGTTTCGCCCCGTGGAACCAGACCTCGCCTTCCTGCGGAATGTAGAAGCCGGAAATCACGTTCAGCATCGAGGACTTGCCCGCGCCGTTCGGACCGATGATCGCGCGGATCTCGCCCTGGCGGATGTCGAACGAGATGTCCTTGATCGCCACCACGCCGCCGAATCGCAGGGTGATGTTTTTCATCTCCATCACCACGCCGCCGATCTTGCGGCCATCCTCGGTGACATATCCGTCGTCGGATGCATCCAGCATCGTCTACTCCTCAAACTGCGGGTGAACGGGACGGCGGGCGGGGCGATGGCCGCAGGCCGAGCGGCGCACGACCGGCCTCATTCCGCGGCCACCTTCTGATGCGACACCGGCACGACCGGCACGTCGACGATCTGCAGCGTGGCGCTGATCGACCCCTTGCGCCCGTCTTCATAGGTCACCTCGGTCGTGGTCGATACCGCCTCAGACCCGTCATAGAGCGCGGCGATGATGTCGGCGTATTTGTCCTCGACGAACTTGCGGCGCACCTTGCGGGTGCGGGTGATCTCGCCATCGTCGGGGTCCAGTTCCTTGTGCAGCACCACGAACCGGTGCACCTGGCAGCCTGACAGCATCTCGTCGGCGGCAACCGATTTGTTGACCTCTTCCACATGGCTGCGGATCGTCTCCAGCACCCGCGGATGGCCCGCCAGTTCCTGGTACGAGGCATAGGCGATGTTGTTGCGCTCGGCCCAGTTGCCCACCGCCGTCAGGTCGATGTTGATGAAGGCCACGCAGCGGTCGCGGCCATTGCCGAACAGCACCGCTTCGAGGATGTCGGGATAGAACTTCAGCTTGTTCTCGACATATTTCGGCGCGAACATCGAGCCGTCGGCCATCTTGCCCACGTCCTTGGCGCGGTCGATGATCCGCAGATGGCCGCTGCTTTCCTCGATGAACCCCGCGTCGCCCGTGGCCACCCAACCTTCGGGGTCCTTGGTCGAGGCAGTGGATTCGGGGTTCTTGAAGTATTCAACGAACACTCCGGGCGAGCGATAGAAAATCTCGCCATTCTCGGCGATCTTCAGCTCGACATCGGGCGCAGGCACACCGACGGTGTCGGCGCGCACCTCGCCGTCGGGCTGGACGGTGATGAACACCGTCGCCTCGGTCTGACCATAAAGCTGCTTCAGGTTGATCCCCAGCGAGCGGTAGAAATCAAAAATCTCGGGCCCGATCGCCTCGCCCGCGGTGTATCCGACACGGAACCGGCCATAGCCCAGCGTGTCTTTGAGCGGTCCGTAAACCAGGACATTTCCGATCGCGTATTTCAGGCGATCCATGAAACCGACCGGGTGGCCGTCCAGGATGCGCCCGCCGACCTTTTTGGCGTGATCCATGAAATAGCGGAACATCCGCTGCTTCATCGGGCTGGCATCCTCCATGCGGATCATCACGTTGGTCAGCTGGGTCTCAAACACGCGCGGCGGTGCGAAGAAGTAGGTCGGGCCGATCTCGCGCAGGTCGGTCATCATCGTGTCGGCGCTTTCGGGGCAGTTCACGCAGAACCCGCACCAATAGGCCTGACCGACCGAAAAGATGAAATCGCCCACCCAAGCCATCGGCAGATAGGACAGGATATCCTCGTTGCGGGTCAGGTGGTCGAACTCGGCCGAGTTCTTTGCGCTTTCGATCACGTTGCGGTTCGACAGAACCACGCCCTTGGGCTTGCCCGTTGTGCCCGAGGTATAGAGCATCACGCAGGTGTCGTCATAGGTGATCTCGGCGATGCGGCGGTCCAGCTCGGCATCGAACCGGTGATGCCCGGCGCGCCCCTCGGCCATGATGTCGCTCAGCGCGTTCATCTGGCTGTGGTCGTATTTCCGCATGCCGCGTTTGTCGGTGTACAGGATGTGCTTGACCTGGTGCATGTCCTGCTGGATCTCGATAACCTTGTCGACCTGCTCCTGGTCGCCGCAGACCACGTATTTCGCGCCGCAGTGTTCCAGCACATAGGCCATCTCTTCTGCGACCGAGTCCTGATACAGCGGCACCGGCACCGCGCCCACCATCTGGGCCGCGACCATCGACCAGTAATGCGCCGGACGGTTGCGCCCGATCACGGCGATATGGTCGCCCTTTTCAACGCCGAGCTCCAGGAATCCCAGTGCCAGCGCACGGATCTCGGCGGCCGTTTCCGCCCAGGTCCAGCACTGCCAGATCCCGAATTCCTTTTCGCGGTAGGCCGGGGCATCCCCGAACTGCGTCGCATTGCGGTGTAGCAGCGCCGGAAGGGAGTGCATCCCTTCGGCGCCCGACTGCGTCTGAGCCAATTCTATCTCTCCTCCCCATCCGGCCCCGGGTTGGGCCGGAACGACGTCGCCGGGTCAGACCCGCGCGCCGCTGCCCCGATTAAGGACAAGGAGGACGATCAGCGTCAACTTTTTCGTGATGTTTTCTCAATTCTTACGAATTGTAACAGGGATGCCGGGGTGATGTTCCGATTTGTACGTCTTGTACAAAGTGCGAAATAGCACGCTTCAAAAAAGAGCGGCGTGGGTTTGCATTCTGCTTCTACGCCGAAACGCTGAAGAGAATATGACAACGGTCGTATGTGCAGAGCGTAGTAAATGGCAGCTTCGAGCCCAAACCGGGTGTTCTTGCTACGTAGGATTACCTTCAGTTCAACGCTCGAAAAACTCTATACCCTGCGTCACCCTCTTCATCAGGTTTACCAGATGGTTTTACAGGCGATCCTGAGATAACCTTCGATAACTTCTTCGCCATCTTGAGGGTTAAGTTATGATCTCCAAACGCGTATTTTTGTCCAGCCTTGCATCGACCGCTGCGCTGGCGCTGGTGCCGGCGCGAGCCAGAGCTCAAGCTCCAGATGCAACGCTCTTCACGGACGTGCGTGTTTATGACGGGATGTCCGATGAGTTGACCGAACTCACGAACGTTCTTGTCGAAGGGGAATTGATCAAGGATGTCTCGCCCGCTGTTGATGCCGCGCCAGAGGTACCGCGCATCGATGGAGATGGACGGACCTTGATGCCGGGGCTCCTCGACATGCATGTGCACCTGCAGTGGAACCAGGACCCTGCTGGCTTCCTGACAGCACGTCCAGATTACATTGCTGCATTGGCATTGAGTGAAAGTGAAGCCACCCTGATGCGTGGCTTTACCAGTGTCCGTGATACTGGTGGCGGCATTCTCGGTTTGGCACGCGCCATAGACGAGGGCCTTCACCCCGGTCCGCGCATTCAGGCGTCAAACGCTGCGATTTCAATGACCGCCGGTCATGGCGACCTTCGGCCGCGATCCGTGCGTCCGAGAGCCTTCGGCGGGCCGCCGTTCACAGAAGCGGAGCGACTTGGGATCACACTTTTCGCAGACGGGGTACCTGAAGTTCTGGCGGCTGCACGCGAGCAGTTCCGGCAGGGTGCGCACTTCATCAAAGTCTTTTCAGGCGGCGCCGTGACTGGCCTCTACGACCCATTGGATATCAACGAGTATTCGCCGGCAGAACTCGAAGCGGCAGTAGAGGAGGCCAAACGTTGGAACACTTACGCGACCTCGCACGCATACATGGACACATCGGTTCGGGCCGCCATTGAGGCAGGTTACCAATGTATTGAACACTGCAACCTCATGACGCCTGAGTCGATGGAGTTGGCCGTGGAAAAAGGGGTCTGGCTTTCAACCCAGGTTGGCTTTTTTGCAGCAGACATTCCGGCAGGGTTCACGCCCGCCCAAGCAGAGCGCCAAAAGATGGCGTTTGATGGTCTCGACGCCATGCTTCGATTAGCGCGCGAGTCCGGCGCTAAGATTGCACTCGGAACAGACTTTGTCGGATCGAGGCAAACGAAAGCAACGCAGTTGGAGGAATTGCAGCTCAGGACGCCATGGTTCAGCAACGCCGAGATTTTGCGGCAGGCAACAGGTCTAAATGGTCAGCTTTGGGATTTGACCGGGCCGCGTAATCCCTACCAGGCTGGTCCAGTCGGTGTCATCCAACCCGGAGCCTACGCCGATATTCTGCTCGTGGACGGAGACCCGATTGCAGACCTTACGGTCATGGCCTCTGCGGACAATTTCGATGTGATTATGAAGAATGGCAAAGCGCACAAGAACAATCTGGCCTGAGCCATTTGCCAAGGGTCAAGATAGACACTGGTAGCTGCATGCGAATGACCGAAGAGTCCGCATACAAGACATCCAGACCTATCAACTCGAACGTCCCTGGCTTTGCGCCCTACAACCAATCCCGCAAAATCGGGATCAATGGAACATCCGCCGCCGGCATCGGATAGTTGCGCAGCTCGTTCGCCCGCACCCATTTCAGCGCCTGACCCTCTTTCGACTGCGGAATGCCCTGCCACTTGCGGCAGGCAAACAGCGGCATCAGTAGATGGAAATCGTCATAGCTGTGGCTGGCAAAGGTCAGCGGTGCAAGGCACGAGGCCCAGGTGTCGATGCCCAGTTCCTCGTGCAATTCGCGGATCAGGGCGGCCTCGGGGGTTTCGCCCGGCTCGATCTTGCCGCCGGGAAATTCCCACAAGCCAGCCATGGCCTTGCCCTCCGGGCGCTGCGCCAGCAGCACCCGCCCATCCACGTCGATCAAGGCGACGGCAGAGACGAGAACCGTTCTCATGGTCGCGATCCCGGACGCAAAATCGGGCTCCACTTCTGCTCGAATAGCTCTGATGTCACGACCGGTAATCCGCGTTGATCTCGATGTATCGGTGGGTCAGATCGCAGGTCCAGACGGTGGCCTTGCCCGCGCCCAGCCCCAGATCGACCGCGATCACCAGTTCCTGGCCCTTCATGTAGGCGGCGGCGTCTTCCTCGCGATAGGTCGGGCTGACCCAGCCCTTTTCGGCCACGAGGATATCGCCGAAGGAAATGCTGAGCGTGTCGCGATCGGCCGCCGCGCCGGATTTGCCGATAGCCATGACGACCCGGCCCCAGTTCGGATCCTCGCCCGCGATGGCGGTCTTGACCAGCGGTGAATTGGCGATGGCTATGCCGTGGACTTTGGCATCGGCGTCCGAGGCGGCGCCAGTCACGCGGATCTCGACGAATTTGGTGGCGCCTTCGCCGTCCTTCACCACCTGATGCGCCAGATCCAGCATCACCGATTCCAGCGCTCGCGCGAAATCGGCATTGCCGGTGGCCTCCACGCCCGACGCGCCCGTCGCGCACAGCAACAGGCTGTCCGAGGTCGAGGTGTCGCTGTCCACTGTGATGCAGTTGAAGGTCCGGTCGGTCTGCTCGGCCAGCATCCGTTGCAGCGCCGATTGGTCGATCCTCGCATCGGTGAAGATATAGACCAGCATCGTCGCCATGTCGGGTGCGATCATACCCGACCCTTTGGCAATCCCTGCAATAGAGACTGTTTTGCCGTCAATCTCCACCTGCGCGCTAGCGCCTTTGGGGAAGGTGTCGGTGGTCATGATCGCCCGCGCGGCCTCTTCCAACGCGTCGGCGCGCAGGCCGGCGGTCAGTTCGTCCAGCTGGGCCACGATCCGGTCATGCGGCAGCGGCTCGCCGATCACCCCGGTGGACGAGGTGAACACGCGGTTCTGCGCCACGCCGGTGACCTGCGACACGGCAGCGGTAATCTGCTCGACCGAGGCCCGCCCGTACTGTCCGGTAAAGGCATTGGCATTGCCCGAGTTCACCAGGATCGCCGCCGGCCCGTCGCTGGGCCCGCCGATCTTGTCCTGGCAATCCAGCACGGGCGCCGCACGGGTGGCCGAGCGGGTGAACACCCCCGCCACCGCGGTACCCGGATCGAGCACCGCCAGCATCACGTCGGTGCGGCCCTGATACCGCACCCCGGCAGCGACGGTGGCGAACCGCACACCGTCGATGACCGGCAGATCAGGGAAGGCCGCAGGGACCAGCGGAGACACCTTGGTGATCTTGGCCACGCCGGGTTACTCCTGAACCAGGTCCAGCTTGCGGACCACGTCCGGGGTCAGGCCCTCGACCTCGGGGCGCTCGACGCTGCCCGCCTGGGTCAGCTCGTCGATCTTGGCCTGAATGGCCTCCTGACGGACGGACTGGGCCAGTTCATCCCGCACCGCCGCAAACTCGGGCGCTTCGGATTTGCGTTTGTCGTTCAGGATCACCACATGCCACCCGAACTGGGTCTGCACCGGGTCCGAGACCTGACCTTTTTCCAGCCCGATCACGGCCTGTTCGAACTCGGGAACCATCTGGCCCTTTCCGAACCAGCCCAGCGCGCCGCCATTGGGACCGGACGGACCGGTGGATTTCTCTTTGGCCAGCTCGGCAAAATCGGCGCCGTCATCCAGTTGCGCCTTGATCTCTTTGGCTTCTTCCTCGGTCGCGACAAGGATGTGGCTGGCGTTGAACTCGTCCTCGCCCTGGAAGTCCGCGAACTGCGCGTCATAGGCGGCCTGGATCGCGTCGTCGGTCACCTCGGCATCGGTGATCTGGTTCACCGTCTGCACCGCCTTCAGCGAACGCTCTTCGTTGGTCAGCATCAGCGCGTTCAGGCGGGTCAGCTCGTCCTGCTCCTGGCTGAGCAATTGTTGCTGGATCAGCTGCTCGACGATGAACTGGTACAGGACCTCGTCTTCCAGCTGCTGATATTGCGGCGGCAGGCCAGCCGCGGTCGCAATCACGTGACCCAAAGTGATCTCGTCGCCGTTGACGCGCGCCACAACCGTATCGGCAGAGGGTTCGGTTTCAGCGGCGACAGGCAGGGCCATCATGGCCGCAAGAGCCAGCGATGGCAGAAAAGTGAGACCTTTGGGCATGAATTCATCCTATATTCTGGCCGCGACAGGGCGTGGCGTTGACACTCTGGAACCTGCCGCTTACATCGCTTGCAGCCTTTGACAGGACCATCTTTTCCTCCCAGCTATCTATGGGTTGCGCGCAAGGTGGGCAAGCCTGTCGCAACCAAGACAAGAAAAGATCCGCTGGAGTGAACATGCTGGGACTCGGTACGCTTGCCAAAAAGGTGTTCGGAACACCGAACGACCGCAAGATCAAGGCAACCCGCCCGCTGGTCGAAAAGATCAACGCGCTGGAGCCGGAGTTCGAAAAACTCTCGGATGACGATCTGAAAGCCAAGACCGAAGAGCTGCGCAAGCGGGCCAACGCGGGTGAGAGCCTGGATGACCTGCTGCCCGAGGCATTCGCCAACGTTCGTGAGGGCGCCAAGCGCGCGCTGGGTCTGCGGGCCTTTGACGTGCAGCTCATGGGCGGCATCTTCCTGCATCAGGGCAATATCGCCGAGATGAAGACCGGCGAAGGCAAGACCCTGGTCGCCACCTTCCCCGCCTATCTGAACGCACTGACCGGAAAGGGCGTGCATGTCGTCACGGTCAACGAATATCTGGCAAAGCGTGACGCCGAATGGATGAGCAACGTGTTCGGCGCGTTGGGTATGACCACCGGCGTGATCTGGTCGGGCCAGCCCGATGCCGAGAAAAAAGCGGCCTATGCCTGTGACATCACCTATGCCACCAACAACGAGCTGGGCTTCGACTATCTGCGCGACAACATGAAGGCGGATCTGAACGAGGTCTACCAGAAGCACCACAATTTCGCGATTGTGGACGAGGTCGACTCGATTCTGATCGACGAGGCACGGACCCCTCTGATCATCTCGGGTCCATCTCAGGACCGGTCCGATCTCTACACGGCCATCGACGGTCTGATCCCGTCCTTGCAGGACGATCACTATACGATCGACGAGAAGTCGCGCAGCGTGACCTTCACCGATGAAGGCAACGAGTTCCTCGAAGAGCAGCTGCACGCCAGTGGCCTGCTGCCCGAGGGCCAGTCGCTGTACGACCCTGAAAGCACCACGGTGGTGCACCACGTCAACCAGGGCCTGCGCGCGCACAAACTGTTCCAGCGGGACAAGGACTACATCGTACGCGACGGCAACGTGGTTCTGATTGACGAGTTCACGGGCCGGATGATGCCGGGTCGCCGGCTGTCCGAAGGCCTGCACCAGGCGATCGAAGCCAAGGAAGGCGCGCCGATCCAGCCCGAAAACGTGACTTTGGCCAGCGTGACTTTCCAGAACTATTTCCGCCTCTATGACAAGCTGGCCGGCATGACCGGTACCGCCCTGACCGAGGCCGAGGAATTTGCCGAGATCTACGGCCTCGGCGTGGTTGAAGTGCCGACCAACAAGCCGATCGCCCGTGTCGACGAGGATGATCAGGTCTATCGCACCGCGGCCGAGAAATACGCGGCCATGATCGAAGAGATCAAGAAGGCCAACGCCAAGGGCCAGCCGGTTCTGGTGGGCACGACCTCGATCGAGAAGTCCGAGATGCTCAGCGAGATGCTGACCCAGGAAGGCATCAAGCACAATGTCCTGAACGCCCGCCAGCACGAGCAGGAGGCCCAGATCGTGGCCGAGGCCGGACGTCTGGGCGCGGTAACCATCGCCACCAACATGGCCGGCCGCGGCACCGACATCCAGCTGGGCGGCAACGTTGAAATGAGCGTCATGCAGGCGCTGGCCGAGAACCCCGAGGCCGACCCGGCCGAACTGCGCGCCCGGGAAGAGGCGCGCCACGCGGAAGAAAAGCAAAAGGTGCTGGAGGCCGGCGGTCTGTTCGTTCTCGCCTCGGAACGCCACGAAAGCCGCCGCATCGACAACCAGCTGCGCGGCCGCTCGGGCCGTCAGGGCGACCCGGGCCGCACCGTGTTCTTCCTCAGCCTGGAAGACGACCTGATGCGCATTTTCGGCTCGGAACGGCTGGACAAGGTTCTGACCACCCTGGGCATGAAAGAAGGCGAAGCGATCGTCCACCCTTGGGTGAACAAATCGCTTGAACGCGCGCAGGCCAAGGTCGAAGGCCGCAACTTCGACATGCGGAAGAACGTTCTCAAGTTCGACGACGTGATGAACGATCAGCGCAAGGTGATCTTCAACCAGCGACGCGAAATCATGTCGACCGACGATCTGTCCGAAATCGTTTCGGACATGCGCGAACAGGTCATCGACGATCTGATCGACCAGTACATGCCGCCCAAAACCTACGCCGACCAGTGGGACACCGACGGGCTGCACGCGGCCCTCAAGGAAAAGCTGAACATCGATGTTCCGGTTCAGGAGTGGGCGGCCGAGGATGGGGTCGATGACGACGTGGTTCGCGAGCGCCTGATCAAGGCGACCGACGAGATGATGGCCCAGAAGGCCGCCGCCTTCGGCCCCGAGAACATGCGCAACATCGAAAAGCAGGTACTGCTGCAGACCATCGACAGCAAGTGGCGCGAGCACTTGCTGACCCTGGAACATCTGCGCTCGGTCGTGGGCTTCCGCGGCTACGCCCAGCGCGATCCGCTGAACGAATACAAGACCGAAAGCTTCCAGCTGTTCGAGAACATGCTCGACAGCCTGCGTGAAACGGTTACCCAGCAACTGGCCCGCGTCCGCCCGCTGACCGAAGAAGAGCAGCGCGAGATGCTGGCACAGATGCAGGCGCAGCAGGCACAGATCAAGAAAGCCGCTGAACAGGCCGAAGCGGTGGCCGAGGCGCAGGCCTCGGGCGATGCGCGGCCCGGCTTTGTCGAGGACGACCCGTCAACCTGGGGTAATCCGTCGCGCAACGATCCCTGCCCCTGCGGATCCGGCAAGAAATTCAAGCACTGCCATGGTCGGCTTGCCTGATCCGGTCAGATTCCCGACATAATGAGTCCGCGTCGCGGCCACATATTGGCCGCGATTGTTAAACACTCTCCGACTCGCTCCTTCAACTGGGGAGGGTGTCTTGTTTGTAATACGGAACTACGTGACCACAGGTGGCACGGTCGCATGCGCCTTGGCCATCGGCTACTTGATGCAGAACGGACCGGCCTCGCAGCCGGACGTGCAGGAAACACGTCAGGCGATGATCCAGCCGTCTGGAGAAGGCACCGTGATTGCCGGGTTGGAAGGTATCGTTCTGACTTCGGCGACGCCGAATGCGTCCACGGCCCCCGAACCCTCGGCCAAGGTTGCGCCTCGGGCTGAGCCTGCCGTTCCTCAGGCGCAGGTCAACTGCGATCTCCGGGCCCGCGCAATGGCGGCCCCCAACGCGACAGCACGTTTGACCCTGAAGGCCCCCTGCAACCCCGATGAAACCGTCGAGCTGCACCACAGCGGCATGACGTTCAGCGCCCGAACCGACAAGGACGGCCGTCTGGACCTGTCCATTCCCGCCCTGTCGGAATATGCCATTTTCCTGATCTCGTTCAAAAACCGGCGCGGCACTGTCGCCACCACTCACATTCCTGATTTTTCAGACTATGACCGGGTTGCGCTGCAATGGATGGGGGACACCGAATTGCAACTGCACGCGTTGGAGTTCGGTGCATCCTATGGCGAGGCCGGGCATGTCTGGTCGAACGCCAGCAACTCCGGCACCGGGCAGGTTGTCCACTTCGGCAAGGCCGGCGAGCGCAATGTCGAGATCTATTCGGTCCCCCGCAACGCAGCCGACGCAAATGGCACCGTCGCCCTGAGCGTCGAGGCCGAAGTGACTCCCCGGAATTGTGGGCAGGACCTGGATCTGCAAGCGCTCGAGTTGCTGGACGATCAAGGGCTGCGGTCGCGAGAGTTGTCGATCTCCCTGCCGGCCTGCGACAGCGGACAGGACTTTCTGGTGTTGAATAATCTGTTCCAAGACCTGACAATCGCCGCAAAGTAACGGCAGGCAGGTCTACAGGTCTTTATGAAGTATCTTCACGCGACGATGACGGTGTTGTCGTTGATGGCTGGCGCTTCAGGCGCCCTCGCTCAGGACATCACACTGACCTCGCATGACGGCAAGGTCGAGATCACCGGGAACCTGTTGGGGTTTGATGGTGAGTTCTACCGTGTGGACACCCAGTTCGGCGAACTGACGGTGGATGGATCCGGCGTCACCTGCGACGGTCCGGCTTGCCCCAACCTGATCGACTTTGTGGCCGAAGTGAACTTCTCTGGCGCATCGGTGATGGCCGAATCCCTACTTCCAGCCCTGATCGAAGGCTTTGCGCAACGAGAAAACCTGCATGTGCTAAGCGAAGGCACGGACCCTGCGCAGCTTGTCTTTGCCCTGACGCAGGCGGATCGGATCGCTCCTTTGGCGCGGTTTTTCCTGCGCGTTTCGGACACCGACCGCGGTTTTGCCGATCTGACCGCCGATCAGGCAGACATCGCTTTGGCGATGCGCGAAATCCGCCCGCAGGAGGCCGCGGCGGCGCAGGAAAACGGTCTGGGCGACCTGTCCCGACCGCGCCGGTCGCGGGTGGTGGCTCTTGGCGCGCTGGTGCCGGTGGTCTCATTGGACAATCCGATCCAGCAGATCTCGGTTTCGGACCTGGCGCGGGTCATAAATGGCGAGGTCGCCAACTGGGCACAGCTCGGTGGCCCGGATGCCCCCATCGCCGTTCATCTGCCGGATGTGACAACCGGTGTTGGTCAGGCCGTGCAAGACCAGGTGATGCAGCCAGCCGGTGTGCAGGCGCATGAGGACGTGATCCGCCACACCCGCAGCGCGGAACTGGCAGCAGCGGTTGCGCGCGATCCGTTCGCACTCGGTATCGTCAGCCACGCTGACCCGCAAAACGTGCGCAGTCTGCCGCTGGCCGGCGGATGCGGTCACGCATTGCGCGCCACGCGCGCCGCCATCAAGACCGAGGACTATCCGCTGACCCTGCCGATGTTCCTGTATCTTCCACAGCGGCGCCTCCCGAAGATCGCCCGCCAGTTTCTGGCGTATGTCCAAAGCCCCGAGGCACAGATGGTCATCCGGCAAGCCGGTTTCGTCGACCAGTCCCACGAACTGGTACGTCTTGGGCTTCAGGGCGACCGGTTGGCCAACGCCATCACCTCGGGTGGGTCCGAGGTGGGTCTGGAAGAACTGCAACGGATGATCGAAACTCTGCGCCCGCTGTCGCGCCTGTCGGTGTCTTTCCGGTTCGAGCCGGGATCGTCGCGGCCAGACGCGCAGTCGCGATCGAACATCCTGCAAATGGCGCAGGCGCTTGAATCGGGCCAGTACGACGGGCGCAAACTTGTCTTCGTCGGTTTCAGTGACGGGGACGGTGCTGCGGAAACCAATGCCCGCATCGCCTTGCGGCGCGCACAGACCGTGCGAAACGCGATCCTGGCCGCGGTCGAGACCGCAGTCCCAGAAACCGTCGAGATCGCGGTCGAAGGATTCGGTGAAGCCATGCCCATGGCCTGCGACGACACGGAATGGGGCCGCAAGGCCAACCGTCGTGTCGAAGTCTGGGTGCGCTAGCGGTCAGAGATAACCTTCCGAGCGGAAGCTCAGCTCGGTCGATTTTCCGATGATCAGGTGGTCGTGCAAGGTCAGCCCCAGTGCAGCGCAGGCATCGTTGATGCGGTTGGTCATGTCGATATCCGATTGCGAGGGGGTCGGATCGCCCGACGGATGATTGTGTACCAGGATCAGCGCCGAGGCGTTCAGCTCCAACGCGCGTTTGGCGACCTCGCGCGGGTAGACGGGTACGTGATCGACGGTACCCTTGGCCTGCTCCTCATCCGCGATCAGCACGTTCTTGCGGTCCAGATAGAACACGCGGAACTGCTCGATCTCGCGATGCGCCATGGTGGTGTGGCAATAATCCAGCAACGCGTCCCAGCTGGAAATCACATGCCGCTGCATCACCCGGGCGCGGGCCATGCGATGGGCGCAGGCCTCGAGGATCTTGAGGTCGGTGATGACCGTATCGCCCACGCCCTTGATCTGACGCAGGCGTTCCACAGGGGCGGTCAGCACCCGGTTGAAATCGCCGAATGTATCCAGCAGCAGCCGCGCCAGCGGTTTCACGTCCTGCCGGGGGATCGAGCGGAACAGGACCAGTTCCAGCAACTCGTAATCCGGCATCGCCCCGGCGCCGCCCGACATGAACCGTTCACGCAGGCGCTTGCGGTGGTCTTTGATATACGAGGGCAGCCGACCCGTGGGCAGCGGCGTCACCGGCGCTTCGTCAGTTTCGAACAGCGATGGGGCTTCGGCAAAAGCGTCCTTGGTCATGCGCCCATGATTGCCCCAGAATCGGTTTCCGAATGGTTAACGCGCCTCACCGGCCATGCGGGCCGTGGCGCGGCGCACGGCCAGATGCAGCAGGATCGAGAACACCCCCAGCGTCAGCATCGCAGCGAACATCAGGTCGGTCTTGGCGCGACCATTGGCCAGCAGCATCAGGTATCCCAGCCCCTGCGACGAGCCGACCCATTCGCCGATCACCGCCCCGATCGGGGCATAGACCGCCGCCAGCCGCATCCCCGAAGCCAGCGAGGGTAGCGCCGCCGGGATGCGGATATGCCACAACACGCTGCGCGGGCTGGCCTGCATGGTGCGGGCCAAGTCCAGATAGCCGGACGGCGTGCGCATCAGCCCGTCGAAAAACGACGAGGTGATGGGGAAATAGATGATCAGCACCGCCATCGCGACCTTGGACCACAGCCCATAGCCCAGCCACAGGGTCAGCAACGGTGCCAACGCAAAGACCGGCAGCGCCTGGGTGAACACCAGCATCGGCTGCACCAGCACCCGCGCGGCGCGGGAATTGGCCAGCTGCAGCGCGGTGACGACGCCCAGCACGGTGCCGCAGGCCAAACCGATCAGCACCTCGATTGCAGTGATCCAGGTGTGTTCGGCGATCAGCCAGCGGTTCTGCCACCAGGTCTCGGCCACCAATGCCGGGCCGGGCAGGATGAATTTCGGCAGGTCGGTCAGGGTGACGATCGCTTGCCAGAGGACCAGCGCAAACAGCGTCGCGGCAAGGGCCGAGAGCGTCTTCATGCCACCTCCTCGCGCAGCAGTTTCAGCAGCGCGCCCTGCGTCTCCAGCGTTTCCAGATCGTCCACCTTCCGCGGCACCGGCGCGTGAGGCGGTTGGCATGGGGTCAGGCCGTGTCGCGTCATCACCATGATCGACTGGCCCAGACGCGCGGCCTCGGCCGGGTCATGGGTAACCAGCAGGACGGTCCGTCCCTGCAACGCCTCGGCAGCCAGATCCTGCATGTCGGCGCGGGTGCGCGCATCCAGCGCCGAGAACGGCTCGTCCAGCAGGATGATCGGCTTGTCTTCCATCAGGGTCCGGGCCAATGCCACCCGCTGACGCTGCCCGCCCGACAGTTCCGAGGGCTTCTTGGCCATGTGATCCTGCAGCCGCATCCGTTCGATCAACCGGGCGCGGCGGTCCTGATCGACCCGTTCGCCGCGCAGGCGCGCGCCCAGCGCCACGTTCTGCGCGACCGTGGTCCAGGGCAGCAGCAGATCATCCTGCGCCATGTAGGCCACACGCTCGGCCACCGGCAGCCCGTCGCTGGCGCGGATCTCGCCGGTGAACTCTGCCCCCGTCGCCAACCCGGCGATCAGGCGCAGAACCGTGGTTTTGCCGACCCCCGATCCGCCCAGCAGACAGGTCCACTGCCCGGCCTTCAGCGACAGGGTCAGCGGCGCGAACAGAGGCGCGCCGTCGATGCTGGCCTGTCCGCTGATGGTCAGATCGGGGGGCGGGGTCATGGGGTCAGACCCATCTGCCAGAAATTCACCTCGAGCTCGGTCGCGGTGCGGAAGGTCTGGCACAGGCGATCCCAACGCGGTGTGGTACGGAAATCCGCCCCAAGTCGCCTTGTTAGAGCCGAATCCAGCAGTTCACCCACAGCCTGACAGGCTTCCTGATATTCACTGCTGGAATAGGCGTCGATCCAATCGCGATAGGTGTCCGAGGTGGCCTCGGACGCCAGCCGTGTGCCGATTTCCCCGTATCCCATCACGCAGGGCGCCAGCGCCGCCAGCAGATCCAACAGATCACCGCTGTAGCCCGCCTCGAGCACATAGCGGGTATAGGCCAGGTTCTCGGGGCGTTCGGGCGTGGCGAACAGCTCGTCCTGGCTGATGCCCTCGGCCTCGCAAATGCCGATATGCAACTTCATCTCTTCGCTGATCAGCCCATTCACAGTGCGCGACGCGGCCAGCATTTCGGCATGAGTTTCCGATTTCACCACCGCCAGCGCCCAGGCGCGGGAGAAATGGATCAGGAACACGTAATCCTGCCGCAGGTAATGCAGAAACGCCGCACGCGGCAGGGTGCCGTCCTTCAGCCCCTCGACAAAGGCGTGGCGGGTATAGTCCCGCCACGGCCCCTGCGCCGCATCGCGCATAAGCGCGAAGGCTTTGCCATAGTCGCTCATTGCGCGGTCACGTCGATGGTGATGTCGCTGACCGGGTTGATGCTGTCGATCATGCCGGAGTCTTTCAGAAAGGCCTCGAACCGGGCATAGCGGCCGGCATCAAAGCCCGCCGGGCGCAGCGCGAACCGCGGCAGGGTATCGACCCAGGCGCGGGCGTTCAGCTCGTCCTGCAGCTCGGGCGAGGTGGCGGCGAAGATCTCCCAGCTTTTTTCCGGATTGTTCACAATGAACTGCGTGGCCTTCTCGGTTGCGGCCAGGAAACGGACAATCATGTCCTTGTCCATCGTTTCGGGGTTGGCCACATAGATCAGCTCGTCATAGGGCGGCACGCCTTCTTCCTCGATGTAGAAGCAGCGGCCCGGAACGCCTTCGATATCCATCTGGTTCAGCTCGAAATTGCGGAAGGCGCCGATCACGGCATCCACCTGGCCCGTCATCAGCGACGGTGAAAGCGAGAAGTTGACGTTGATCATCTCGATATCGTCCAGCGACACGCCATGCGCATTCAGCATCGCGGTCAGGATCGCCTCTTCGACACCGGCGACCGAAAAGCCGATCTTCTTGCCCTTGAGGTCGGCCAGCGATTTGATCGGGCCGTCCTCGAGCACCAGCAGGCAGTTCAGCGGCGTGGCGACCAGCGTGCCGACCCGCTTCAGCGGCAGGCCTTCGTGGATCTGGAGATGCAGCTGCGGCTGGTAGGACACGGCCAGATCGGCCTGACCGGCGGCCACGAGGCGCGGTGGGGCCGACGGGTCGGCGGGCGGGACGATTTCGACCTCAAGCCCCTGTTCGGCGAAATAGCCTTTTTCCTGCGCCACGATGATCGGCCCGTGGTCGGGGTTCACGAACCAGTCCAGCAGGACGGTCATCTTGTCCTGCGCCCAGGCGGGCGCGGCGGCCAGCAGGGCAATGGCGGTGATCAGCTTCTTCATGGTTTGCGTTTCCTTTTGCTTCACGACGTTGCGGCGGCGACCAGAACGATCCGGCCGGGCCAATGGGGGCGGAGTTCCTCGGCCGCGCGCCAGGCGCGTAGCCCGGTGGCACAGCAGAGAGCCAGCGTTTTGTCTTTGTTAGGGTCTGTTTTCAGCGCGTCGACCGTCAGGCGGCGGACGTTGGGGTGGATCGGCTGAGGGGCTTCATCGACGCTACGCAGATCGACGATCAGGTCGTCCGGGGTCAGCTGCGCGGGCGCGACAAAGTGGAAATGGCTGTCGGGCTCCGGCGCGGTGTCAAAGCGGAATCCGCTGCTGGAGCAGGTACGGCCATCCACCTGCACCATCTGGCCCAGGGGCGAGGGATCGAGGCCCAGGATCACGCCCAGCGCCATCTGCGCCTGCATCGCGCCGATCATCGCCACGACCGGGCCCAGAACGCCTGCGGTGGCGCAACTGGCCCCGCTGTCGGGGGCGTCGGGGAACACCGCGCGCAGGGACGGTCCGCCGCCGCAGAACCCACCGACATACCCCGACAGGCCCAGGACCGAGGCGCTGATCAGCGGTTTGCCCTGCGCCAGGCAGGTATCCGACAGCGTATAGCTGGCCGCGTAACTGTCAGCGCAATCCAGAACCAGGTCGGCCTCGGCCACCAGATCAGCGGCATTCGCCGGTGTTAGAGCCTGTTTATTGGCCGCTACGGTGATCTCACTGTTCAGCGCCCGGCAGCGTTCGGCGGCGGCTTCGGCCTTGGGGCGGCCGCAATCGGATTCGGTGAACAGCGTCTGGCGGTGCAGATTCGACAGATCCACCGTATCGGGATCGACGATGGTCAGATGCCCCACCCCGGCCCCGGCCAGCAGCGGCAGTGCGGGCGCGGCCAGCCCCCCGGCGCCCACCACCAGAACCCGCGCGCGGGCAAGGCGGTTCTGCCCTTCGGCCCCGACCTCGGGCAGGATCATCTGGCGGGCGTAGCGGCTCATCGCGTGACCTCGATCCACTGCCGCACCCGCGCTTCGGGGTTGGGGTTAAGGGTAATGTCGGTGACGGTCGAGACGATGTCGGCGCCGGCCTGAAACACTCCCGGTGCGCGCTCGACGCTCATGCCACCAATGCCGACCAGAGGGATGTCGCCCACGCGCCGTTTCCACTCGGTCACGCGCGGCAGGCCCTGTTGGTGCCATTTCATCTTTTTCAGGATGGTCGGATAGACCGGCCCCAGCGCCACATAGTCCGGGTCCATCGACAGCACGCGTTCAAGCTCGTCATCGTCATGGGTGGACACGCCCAGTTTCAGCTCGGCCTTGCGGATGGCGGGCAGATCGGCGTCGTCCAAATCCTCCTGCCCCAGATGAATCCAGTCACACCCCGCGTCGATGGCGGCCTGCCAATAGTCGTTCACCACCAGCACCGCGCCGTGGTCCCGGCACAGGACCTGCGCGGTGCCGATTTCCGCACGCACCACCGCGTCGGGCTGATCCTTGATGCGCAGCTGCACCAGATTCACGCCCAAGGGCAGCATCCGCCGCAGCCAGTCGGTGTGATCGAAAATCGGATAGAAGCGGTCGAGCGTCATGACAGAAAGGCCTTTCCGATCACGGGGGTCGAGGGCTCGGCCATGTCGCGCGGCTCGATCGGGTCGGCCTGATGCGCCAATTGCCCGGCCTGCACCGCCTGCGCCATGGCCTGCGCCATTGCCACCGGATCGCCGGCCCGGGCAACGGCGGTGTTCAGCAGAACCGCGTCATAGCCCAGCTCCATCGCGTGGGCAGCGTGGCTGGGCAGGCCGATGCCCGCATCCACGACCAACGGCACGTCGGGAAACTCGGCCCGCATGGCGCGCAGGGCGTATTCGTTGTTCAGGCCCCGCCCCGACCCGATCGGCGCGCCCCAGGGCATCAGCACCTGACACCCGGCGGCCAGCAGACGCTCGGCCACGATCAGGTCTTCGGTGGTGTAGGGGAACACCTGGAACCCCTCATCGGTCAGGATCCGCGCGGCCTCGACCAGTTGGAACACGTCGGGTTGCAAGCTGTCGGTGTGGCCGATCAGCTCCAGCTTGATCCACGGCGTGTCGAACACCTCGCGCGCCATGTGGGCGGTGGTGACGGCCTCTTTGACCGTGTGACAGCCGGCGGTGTTGGGCAGGATCAGCACGCCCAGATCGCGAATCATCGACCAAAAGGCCTGACCGGCCCCGCCCGCGCCCTCGCGCCGCAGCGAGACGGTGGCCACGCCTGCGCCGCTGGCCCGGAACGCCTGTTCCAGGATCGCCGGGCTGGGATATTGCGCGGTGCCCAGCATCAGCGGGTTAGGCAGTTCGGTGCCGTAAAACGTCTTCATCTTCATCCCCCCTGCATCGGTGCGACGACCTCGACCCGGTCGCCCTCGGCCAGTTTGTGCGCAATGCGCAGGCTGGAGGGCACGAATTCCTCGTTCACCGCTGTGGCGACGCGGCCGGAAAAGCCGCATTCGGCCAGCAGCTCGCCAAGGGTTTCGGCGCGCACCTCGCGCGGCGCGCCGTTAAGCACGATCTTCATCGACCATCTCCGAATGTGTGTTGTTCAGCGCCAGATCGGCCACGCCCCGGGCCAGCGCCGGGGCCAGCAGGTAGCCGTGGCGATACAACCCGTTGGCATAGATCGTCCGCCCCAGCCGGCGGATCCGCGGCAGGTTGTCGGGAAAGGCCGGGCGCAGATCGACCCCGATTTCCAGCACCTCGGCCTCGCCGAAGGCCGGGTTCAGCGCATAGGCCGCGCTGAGCAGTTCCAGCATCGAGCGCGCGGTGATCCGGCTGCTGTCCTCGGATTCGATCATCGTGGCGCCCAGCATGTAGATGCCCTCGCCCCGCGGTACGACATAGAGCGGCATCCGGGGATGCAACAGCCGCACGGGCCGGGTCAGCGTCACGTCGGGGCAGCGGATCACCAGCATTTCCCCCTTCACGCCGCGCAGGTCGTGCAGGATGTCGCGTGCGTGCAAGCCCCGGCAATCGATGGCGTTGTCCAGCCGCGACGGGGCCAGCTTGCGGTGGAATTCGACCCCTTTGTCCTGCAGGCCGCGATAGAGGTCCTGCAATGCCCGGCGAGGGTCCAGATGGGCCTCGTCGGCGAAGAACAGGCCTTGGGAAAACCCGTGCAGATCAGGCTCTAATTTGGCGATTTTCGCTTGATCGACCTGCGTGAATCCCTCGGTCCGGCGGGCAAAGCGGCGCAGGTCGGGCAGGTCGCGCGTGTTGGCCACGACCAGCGTTCCCTGCCGCGCGACCGGGGTGCGGGCCGCCCACCAGTCGATCGCCTGCTGCCCCAGCCTCAGCACCGGTTCCTCGGCATTTTCATATTCGCACCACGGCGCCAGCATGCCGCCGGCCCACCAGGAACACCCATGCGGACCGGGCGGCCCGCCCGGATCGAACACCTGTACCTGCGCGCCCCGCGCCACCAGTTCCGAGGCCACGGCCAAGCCGGCGACGCCGGCACCTATGACCGACCAAACCGTCACGCCGGCCATACCCGGTGGAAGTGATGTACCGGCCCGTGGCCCGAGCCGACCTGCAACTCATCCGCGCGGGTGATCGCGCCTTGCAGGTAGTCATGCGCCTGCGCCACCGCATCGACCAGAGGCAGCCCCTTGGCCAGACCGGCCGCGACGGCCGAGGACAGGGTGCATCCGGTGCCGTGGGTGTTGCGCGTGTCCTGACGGGGCGCGGTAAATTCACCGATGACGCCGTTCTGATCGATCAGCAGATCATGGCAGGTATCGCCCTTGCCGTGTCCGCCTTTCATCAGGACGCCCCCAGCCCCCAGGGTGCACAGGTCATGGCCCTGCGCGACCATCTCCTCGGGCGTTTCGGCGACCAGCCGGTCCAGCAGACAGGCGGCCTCGGGCAGGTTCGGGGTCAGGACGGTGGCGCGGGGCAGCAGCACCTCGCGCAACGTTTGCACCGCCTCGCGCGCCAGCAGGGCATCGCCCGATTTGGCGATCATCACCGGGTCCAGCACGATGGGCCCGGCAAAGCCGGACAGGCCGTCGGCGACGGTTTGGATGATCTCGGGCGTGGCCAACATGCCGATCTTGACCGCGCGCACGTCCAGATCGGACAGAACCGCGTCGATCTGCGCGGCGATCACGTCCAGCGGGATACCATGCACAGCGGTGACCGCCTGCGTGTTCTGGGCGGTGACCGCGGTGATGACACTGGCACCGAACACACCCAGCGCCGACATCGCTTTGAGATCGGCCTGAATACCGGCCCCTCCGCCGCTGTCGGATCCTGCGATGGTCAAAGCGATATGCGCCATGTCGCTCCCTTCTTGCATGTGGGGCAACGCGGGCATGGAAAACGTCTGAGTGTTTTAGACCGTTCCCTCCGCCGGTATTGCCCGGATCAGGTTCGATGGGTTGGCTCGCGCCTCTCAGCCCCGGTTCCGGGGCACCCCAACGGTTGGCGCGGACATTCTCAAGGCTGAGGCCGAGAATCAAGGGCCAATTCCGCGCAGTTTCGGGCCAATCTGGACTTAGAAAACAAAAAAGCCGGCGATGATACGCCGGCCTTTCGGGGTCTGGAACGCTGGGATCAGCTTTGCATCCTTTCCCAGAAGGATTTAACGGACGAGAAAAAGCTTTTCGATTCCGGGTGGTTGTCCTCTCCCAGATCGTCGAACTCCTGCAGCAGCTCTTTTTGCCGCGCGGTCAGGTTGACCGGAGTCTCGACCGCAAGCTCGATGAACATGTCACCGATACCGCCGCCCCGCAGCGCAGGCATACCCTTGCCGCGCAGGCGCATCTGCCGGCCCGACTGGCTGCCGGCCGGAATCTGCACCCGACCGCGGCCACCGTCGATGGTGGGCACTTCGATCGAGCCGCCCAGCGCCGCCTTCGCCATGCTGACAGGCACGCGGCAATACAGGTTCGGGCCGTCCCGCTCGAACAGTTTGTGCGGAGTCACCTCGACAAAGATGTAGAGATCGCCCGGAGGACCGCCGCGCATGCCGGCCTCGCCCTCGCCCGCCAAACGGATGCGGGTGCCGGTTTCGACGCCTGCCGGAATGTTGACCGACAGCGCGCGTTCCTTCTCGACCCGGCCCGAGCCGTGGCAGGATTTGCAGGGGTTTTTGATGATTTGCCCCAGACCCGCACAGGTCGGGCAGCTGCGCTCGACAGTGAAAAAGCCCTGTTGCGCGCGCACCTTACCCATGCCGGAACAGGTCGGGCAGGTGGTTGGTTCAACTCCGCCCTCGGCGCCGGTGCCCTCGCAGGACGAACAGGCCACGGCTGTCGGCACGTTGATAGTTTTCTGCAGGCCGGAATAAGCCTCTTCCAGCGAAACCCTCAGGTTGTAGCGAAGGTCCGAACCGCGAGCGGCACGGCGTCCGCCACCGCCACGCTGTCCACCCATGAAATCGCCGAACAGGTCATCGAACACATCGGAAAACGCGCTGGAGAAATCGCCCGATCCAAAGCCGCCACCACGCTGGCCGCCGCCCATGCCATTCTCGAACGCAGCATGGCCGAACCGGTCATACGCGGCCTTTTTGTCAGCGTCGCGCAGAACGTCATAGGCCTCGTTGGCCTCTTTGAAAAGGGCCTCGGCATCCGGGTTGTCTTTGTTGCGATCGGGGTGCAGCTCTTTCGCCTTCCGGCGAAAAGCTTTCTTGATCTCATCCGCCGAAGCACCCTTGGACACGCCGAGCACTTCGTAATAGTCGCGTTTTGACATCGGTATTTCCTTCTGCCTCAACGTAAACGGGCCGGCCCGGCATCCGGACCGGCCCGAATTGGCCCGGTTACCCGTTAGTTGCGCTTGTCATCGTCCAGGTCTTCGAACTCGGCATCGACGATGTCGTCATCGCCGGGACCCGCATCCGCGGCTGCCGGTTCGTCGCTGGCCTCTTCGGACTGCGCCTTGTAGATCGCCTCGCCCAGTTTCATGGCCGCTTCGGTCACGTTCTGGATGCCGGCCTTGATCTTGTCGGCATTGTCCGACTCGACCTCGTCCTTGAGGGCCGCCAGCGCCAGTTCGATGGCCTCGATGGTCGACGGATCGACCTTGTCGCCATGCTCCTCGATCGATTTCTCGGTCGCGTGGATCAGGCTTTCGGCCTGGTTCTTGGCTTCGACCAGCTCCTTGCGCTTGCGGTCGGCTTCGGCGTTTTCCTCGGCGTCCTTGACCATCTTTTCGATGTCTTCTTCCGACAGTCCGCCCGAGGCCTGGATCGTGATCTTCTGTTCCTTGCCGGTGCCTTTGTCCTTGGCCGAAACCGAGACAATGCCGTTGGCGTCGATGTCGAAGGTCACCTCGATCTGAGGCATGCCGCGCGGGGCCGGTGGAATGTCTTCAAGGTTGAACTGGCCCAGGATCTTGTTGTCTGCAGCCATTTCACGCTCACCCTGGAACACCCGGATGGTCACGGCGTTCTGGTTGTCCTCGGCGGTCGAGAAGACCTGGGACTTCTTGGTCGGGATCGTGGTGTTGCGGTCGATCAGGCGGGTGAACACGCCGCCCAGAGTTTCGATGCCCAGCGACAGCGGAGTCACGTCCAGCAGAACCACGTCCTTGACGTCGCCTTGCAGAACACCGGCCTGGATCGCAGCACCCATGGCCACGACTTCGTCCGGGTTCACGCCTTTGTGCGGCTCCTTGCCGAAGAACTTGGTCACCTCTTCGATGACTTTCGGCATCCGGGTCATACCACCGACCAGAACAACCTCATCCACATCGCTGGCCGAGATGCCGGCGTCTTTCAAAGCAGCCTGGCATGGCTTCAGCGACTTCTTGATCAGGTCGCCGACCAGCGATTCCAGCTTGGCACGGGTCAGCTTCATGACCATGTGCAGCGGCTGGCCGTTCGCGCCCATCGAGATGAACGGCTGGTTGATCTCGGTCTGGGTGGTCGAGCTGAGCTCGATCTTGGCCTTCTCTGCGGCTTCCTTCAGACGCTGCAGCGCCATCTTGTCCTGGCTCAGGTCGACACCGTGTTCCTTTTTGAACTCGTCGGCCAGGTAGTTGACGATGCGCATGTCAAAGTCTTCACCACCCAGGAAGGTATCACCATTGGTCGACTTGACCTCGAACAGGCCGTCGTCGATTTCCAGGATGGTCACGTCGAAGGTACCACCGCCAAGGTCATAGACCGCGATGGTCTGGCTGTCCTGCTTGTCCAAGCCATAGGCCAGCGCGGCGGCAGTGGGTTCGTTGATGATCCGCAGCACTTCCAGACCGGCGATCTTGCCGGCGTCCTTGGTGGCCTGACGCTGAGCGTCGTTGAAATAGGCCGGAACGGTGATCACGGCCTGCGTTACTTCTTCACCCAGATAGCTTTCGGCGGTTTCTTTCATCTTGCCGAGGATGAAGGCCGAGATCTGGCTAGGGGAGTATTTCTGCCCGCGGGCCTCAACCCAAGCGTCGCCGTTGCCGCCATCGACGATGGCGTAGGGCACCATTTTCTTGTCCTTCTGGACTTCTGCGTCATCCACACGACGCCCGATCAGGCGCTTGACGCCAAAAATCGTGTTGTCGGGGTTGGTGACCGCCTGGCGTTTCGCCGGCTGCCCGACCAGTCGCTCGTCTTCGGTGAAGGCGACGATCGAGGGCGTGGTCCGCGCCCCTTCCGCGTTTTCGATGACCTTCGGCTGCGCGCCGTCCATGATGGCTACGCACGAGTTGGTGGTCCCGAGGTCAATCCCGATTACTTTTCCCATTTTTCGATCCCTTTCTTTTCAAGGCGATGTCCCGAGGCCGGAACCCGTTACGGCATCCCTGCCCCGATCTGCTGGGCGCGACAGGTCTACACCATCGCGCGTCCCGGCGTATATAAGGGCGAGGCCTGAGGCCTGCAAGCGTTGTGAAATGCAGGTTTTCGGGAATCTTGGGCCTTTTTTGGCAAGGATTTCGAAAGGAATGAGGTTTCTGTCATGACGCGCCTGAATTTACGGGGGTTCGACATCCGAAAAGGCCATCTGGACGGCGCTGCTCAGCGGCAGATCATCGAGCTACTGAGGCCGATTCTGAAAGCCGCTCCGCTGTTTCATCCCAGCACCGCTTCGGGGCGCAAAATGTCGGTTCGCATGACGTCTGCCGGAACCCTGGGCTGGGTGTCGGACGGGGCTGGATACCGGTACCAAGACGCGCACCCCAAGGGCATGGCGTGGCCTGCCATTCCGGACCCGATCCTGTCGATCTGGCGCGACCTTGCCGGAACCGATCGAGATCCCGATTGCTGTCTGATCAACTACTACGGCGAAGGCGCAAAGATGGGAATGCACCAGGACAAGGACGAGGCCGATTTCTCGTGGCCGGTCCTGTCGGTTTCGTTGGGCGATGACGCCTTGTTCCGGATCGGCAACACGACCCGCGGCGGCAAAACCGAGTCCGTCTGGCTGAGTTCCGGCGACGTGGTCGTCATGGGCGGTCCCGCCCGGTTGGCCTATCACGGTATCGACCGGATCCGCTTCGGCTCTTCGCGCCTGCTGCCCAAAGGGGGCCGGATCAACCTGACGCTGCGCGTGGCAACCTAACGGCGCGCATCCCAGCTTTTCGAGATGTGCTTGCGGGTAAAGAACTCTCCCAGCAACCCGATCATCATCAGGGCGATACCGACCCAAAGCGCATATTCCCAGCTGGAATTGCGCGGAAAATAGTTGCGAAACACGAAACCGCGGCACTGATCGATCACGTGAAACAACGGGTTCCAGGCGAACATGGCCAGCATCCATCCGCCCAGCGCATTGCCCACGAACATCTTGCCCGAGAAGATCATGTTCATCCGGCGATAGACATTGCTGAGAATGGTGGAGGTCTGCGGCATCCACGGCTTGAGCGCCATGAAGACCAGACCGACCGCGCAGCCGGTGTACCACGCAAGGATCAGCATCGCGAACGCGCCGCCCGGGTCCTGCATCTCGATCGGATTGACCGCGACGCTGTAGACGAACAGGATCACCAGGATTGAAACGACCTGCGTGTACAAGGTCCCGAAGGCGGCGGCCAATAGCAGAACCATCATGTTCATCGGCGAATGCAGCATCATGGGATTGTTGGTGCCTCCAAGCCCCGCGATCGCACCGACGGACTTGATATGCGTCATGAACAGAAAGATGCCGGACAGGATGTACAGGATGAACTCACCCCGTATCTTGGCAACCCGTCCGCCCAGAAACGACATGATGAAATAGAACACGGTCGCCATCAAAACGACCTGGACGATGTTCATCATGATGGCGATTACGGCGTTGGAATGCTGCGAGCGGATGTTGCGGACCACGGCATGAAACACCAGTTCCGCAAGGTTGAATGCCCCACCCACAAGGCTGCTGCTTCGCTTGTAATAGAACACTCGAACGCTCTTTCCCGGTTTTGTTCCGCCAGCGTGGCACGAATTCCTTGCCGTTCCGTATCCGGCACAGCATAAGTTCGTCAGGTTTTCGGATCAACAAACCATGGAAACGGAGCATTTTTGTGACCTATGACGACCTCATCCCCGTGATCAGACGCCTGGCCCTGGAAGCGGGCGACAAGATCATGGAGATCTACGATGCCGATGATTTTGACGTGAAGGTCAAGTCCGATTCCAGCCCCGTGACCGAAGCCGACGAAGCTGCCGATGCCTTGATCTCGGCCGGGCTGCGCGCCGCCTTCCCCGACATCCTGCTGGTGACCGAGGAACAGGCCGCATCGCACAGCAAGCAGGGCGACACCTTTCTGATCGTCGATCCGCTGGACGGCACCAAGGAATTCATCAACCGACGTGGCGATTTCACCGTGAACATCGCGCTGGTCGAAAACGGCGTGCCCACCCGCGGCGTGGTCTATGCCCCGGCCCGCGGGCGCATGTTCTATACCCTGGCCGATGGCCGCTCGGCCGAGGAAACCGGCGCCCTGGACAAGGACAAACCGGGCGAAGTGACCCCGATTTCAGTCTCTGATCCTGACAATTCGGCGCTTTTGGTGGTGGCTTCGAAATCGCATCGCGACCAGGCTACGGATGACTACATCAACAAATACCAGGTCAAAGACAGCAAGTCGGCGGGCTCCTCGCTGAAATTCTGCCTTGTGGCCACGGGCGAGGCCGACCTCTACCCGCGTGTCGGCCGCACGATGGAGTGGGACACTGCCGCAGGCCACGCGGTTCTGGCCGGTGCCGGGGGCCATGTGGTGCGTTTCGACGACCACACGCCGCTGACCTACGGCAAGGAGGGCTATGCCAACCCGTTCTTCATCGCCTATGCCCCCGGCGTCGAACTCAAGGAGGCCTGATGTCGGTTCTGATCGCGATCCCCGCCCGCTATGCCTCGACCCGCTATCCGGGCAAACCGCTGGTGCCGCTGACCGGCGCAACGGGAAAGCCCATGACCCTGATCGAAAGGTCGTGGCGCGCGGCCATGTCGGTTTCGGACGTCGACCGGGTGGTGGTGGCCACCGATGACGACCGCATCCGCGCCGCGGCCGAGGGCTTTGGCGCCGAGGTGGTGATGACCTCGGAAAGCTGCGCCAACGGCACGGAACGCTGCGCCGAGGCGCATGACAGGCTGGGCGGCGGCTACGAGATCGTGGTCAACCTGCAGGGCGACGCCCCCCTGACCCCGCATTGGTTCATCGAGGATCTGGTCAATGGCCTGCGCGCCGCGCCCGAGGCCGGCGTGGCCACGCCGGTGCTGCGGTGCGACGGCGAGGCGCTGAACGGGCTGCTGAACGACCGCAGGCATGGCCGGGTGGGCGGCACCACCGCCGTCTTCGCGACCGATCACAGCGCGCTCTATTTCTCGAAGGAAGTGATCCCCTTCACCGCCGAAACCTATGCCGGGTCGGATCCGACGCCGGTGTTCCACCATGTGGGCGTCTACGCCTACCGGCCCGACGCGCTGGCCGCCTATCCGGGCTGGCCGGTCGGGCCGCTGGAACGGCTCGAGGGGCTGGAACAGCTGCGGTTCATGGAAAACGGGCGCAAGGTTCTGTGTGTCGAGGTCGAGGCAAAAGGCCGTCAGTTCTGGGAGTTGAACAATCCGCAGGACGTGGCCAGGATCGAAAGCATGATGGCCGCGATGGGGTTGGAATAGGCGCAAATTCCCCGTTCCGCGCGGGCCGACGAGCAGCTAATCCATGACGGGCAGACATTCGGCAGGACCACGGATGAAAAACATACTCGTGACCGGCGGCGCCGGATATATCGGATCTCATGCCTGCAAGGCGCTGGCGCAGGCGGGCTATGTGCCCGTGACCTATGACAACCTTGTCACCGGCTGGCAGGATGCGGTGAAATTCGGCCCGTTCGAACAGGGCGATCTTCTGGACCGCGCGCGGCTAGACCAGGTCTTTGCCAAGTACCAACCGGCGGCGGTGATGCATTTCGCCGCGCTCAGCCAGGTCGGCGAAGCCATGAGCGAGCCGGGCCGGTACTGGCGCAACAACGTCACCGGATCGCTGAGCCTGATTGAGGCGGCCGTGGCCGCCGGCTGCCTGGATTTTGTGTTCTCGTCCACCTGTGCAACCTATGGCGACCACGACAACGTGGTGCTGGACGAAACCACGCCGCAACACCCGTTGAACGCCTATGGCGCCTCGAAACGCGCGATCGAGGACATCCTGCGCGATTTCGAACAGGCGCACGGGCTGAACCACGTGATCTTTCGCTATTTCAACGTGGCCGGTGCCGACCCTGACGGCGACGTGGGCGAGTTCCACCGCCCCGAGACGCATCTGGTTCCGCTGTTGTTGGACGCGATCGACGGGAAGCGCGACGCTCTGACCGTCTATGGCACCGATTACGACACGCCCGACGGCACCTGCATCCGCGACTATGTCCATGTCTGCGACCTGGTGGATGCGCACGTGCTGGGCCTGCGCTGGCTGGAACAGGGCAAGGGCAGCCGAGTGTTCAACCTGGGCACCGGCACCGGGTTTTCGGTGAAAGAGGTGATCGCGCAGTCGCACAGCGTGACCAATCGCGAGGTGCCCTTCATCACCGGTCCGCGCCGGCCGGGCGACTGCACCAAGCTGGTGTCAGGCTCGACCCGGGCCGAGGCCGAACTGGGCTGGCGGCCCAAACGGTCGCGGCTGGAAGTGATGATCGCCGATGCCTGGCGCTGGCATCAGAATGGCCATTACGAAAAGTGATCATGCCATGGGCGCCGCGCACCACCATGACGAAAACGCCCTGGGCTGGGTTCGCAGATACCGTCTGCGCCTGAAGCGCAAGCGCCTGTTGTGGCGGTCCTTCCGCAGCCGCCACGCGTTGACGCCGGTTTCGGACAAGACCCGGCTGATCGCGCCCACCGACATTCTGGCCTTTACCACCCTGCGCAACGAGATCGAGCGCCTGCCCTGGTTCTTGCGCCACTATCGCAGGCTGGGGGTCGATCATTTCCTGATGGTCGACAACGGCAGCGATGACGGTTCGACCACCTATCTGCTGAACCAGCCGGACGTGTCGCTGTGGCAAACGCAGGCCAGCTATCGCGAGGCTCGGTTCGGGCTGGACTGGCTGACCTGGTTGCAGATGCGGCATGGCCATGATCATTGGACGCTGATGGTGGATGCGGACGAACTGCTGATCTATGCCCATCACGACAGCCGCGACCTGCGCGATCTGACGGGATGGCTGGACCAAATCGGACAGCCGGCCTTTGGCGCGCTGATGCTTGATCTATACCCGAAAGGCCCGTTGGGCGCGGCGCCCTATGATCCCGAGACCGACCCGACCGAAACTTTGAACTGGTTCGATTCCGGCCCTTACAGGGCCCGCCGGCAAGAGCCGCTGGGAAACCTGTGGGTGCAAGGCGGCGTTCGCGAACGCGCCTTCTTTGCCGATTGCCCGGACCGGTCTCCGACCCTGAACAAGATTCCGTTGGTGAAGTGGGACCGTCGCTATGCCTTCGTGAACTCCTGTCACTCGGCCCTGCCCCGACACCTGAATTTTGCCTATGGCGGGCCTTCCGGGCAAACCCCCTCGGGCGTCCTGTTGCACACGAAATTCCTGCCGCAAGTCGTCGAGAAGTCGCGCATCGAAAAACAAAGGCGCCAGCATTTTCATGATCCCGACCAATTCGGGCCATACTATGATGGCATCATTGCCGGGCCCGACCTTTGGACTCCACAATCAGAACGGTATTCAGGCTGGGCGCATCTGCAGAGCCTTGGACTGCTGTCAGCGGGCGGGTGGACGTGAACGGGGAATCCTGTGCCCCAAAAACCCATGCTTGGCTAACGGCTTTTAAATACATTGCTTCGCAAGGTGCGAAAATGTCATAAAACGTTAGTGTCCGGCTCCCGTCTGACCAAATGCGGACCCCGGGCATGCTCGCGTATTACAAGAAGGTTGGGCAGCGCGTGAGCCTTTTGGATTCTTACCGGATGAGACTGCGGCGCAAGCGCCGTCTTGTGCGCTGCATCCGCCGAAGACGCGATCTGCGCACCGTCCGCAACAACACCCGGCAGATCCGGTCCGGTGATGTTCTGCTGATGAGCGTCGTGCGCAACGAAAAGATCCGCCTGCCCTATTTTCTGGACTATTACCGCAAGCTGGGCGTCCGGCATTTCCTGTTCGTCGACAATGACAGCACGGATGGCACGCTGGACTATCTCAAGGCGCAGCCCGATGTCTCGGTCTGGTATACGAATACCAGCTATCGCCGTTCTACATTCGGGATCGACTGGTCCAACTACTTGCTGCGGAAATACGCCCATGGACACTGGGTCCTGACCGTAGATCCGGACGAGTTCCTGATCTATCCGTTCTGCGACACACGTCCCATCGACGCGCTGACCGACTGGCTGGACGGCACCGGGGTGCGCAGTTTCGGGACGATGCTGCTGGACATGTATCCCGAGGGGCCGATACAGGACGCCACCTATCACGAGGGGCAGGACCCGTTCGAGATTGCCGCATGGTTCGACTCGGGCAACTACATGATCACCAAGAACCCGGCCTATGGAAACCTGTGGATCCAGGGTGGGCCACGGGCAAGGGTTTTCTTTCAGGACAAGCCCGCGAAAGCGCCCGCGCTGAACAAGATCCCTCTGGTCAAATGGGATCGGCGCTATGTCTATGTCAGCTCGACCCATGCCCTGCTGCCGCGCGGCCTGAACCAAGTCTACGACGAGTGGGGCGGCGAGAAAACCAGCGGCGCATTGCTGCATGCCAAGCTGATCAACACGCTGGGTGACAAAGCCCGCGAAGAACTGCAGCGCGGTGAACACTACCGCGCGTCCGGCGAATACAGGGCCTATGTCGACCAGTTGGAGAGCAAACCGGTTTTCTGGTGCAAATGGTCCGAGAAATACATCAACTGGCGCCAACTTGAGATTCTGGGTCTGATGTCCAAAGGGAACTGGGCATGAGCGGGACCCTGGGCATCGTGATGCTGGTCCACACTGCGCTGGACCGGGCTGAGCAGGTTGCCCGGCACTGGACCGCGGCAGGTTGTCCGGTGGTCATCCACGTCGACCGCAAGGTCGACCCGGCCGTGTTCAAAGACTTTGTCGCAGCCTGCGGGGATGATCCGCTGATCCTGTTCTGCGACCGCCAGGTCTGCGAGTGGGGCGGCTGGGGCATCGTTGCCGCTTCGCAATCGGCCGCGACACTGATGCTGGAGCGCTTTCCCGACACACGCCATGTCTTTCTGTCATCCGGCTCTTGCCTGCCATTGCGCCCGGTTCAGGACCTGATCGATTACCTGAGCGACCGGCCCCGCGTGGATTTCATTGAAAGCGCCACCACCGCCGATGTCAGCTGGACCGTGGGCGGGCTGGACCTCGAACGTTTTACCCTGCGGTTTCCCTTCTCGTGGCGCAAACACCGCAAGCTGTTTGACCGCTTCGTCAAGCTTCAGCGCGCGGTCGGATATCGGCGGACAATCCCCAACGGGCTGATCCCGCATATGGGCAGCCAGTGGTGGTGCTTGACGCGGCAGACCCTGACCGCGATCCTGCAGGACCCCAAGCGAGGTGTCTATGATCGATATTTCCGGCATGTCTGGATCCCAGACGAAAGCTATTTCCAGACGCTGGCGCGGCTCTATTCCACCCAGATCGAAAGCCGATCGCTGACCCTGTCGAAATTCGACTATCAGGGCCGCCCGCACATGTTCTATGACGATCACCTGCAGTTGCTGCGCCGATCCGATTGTTTCGTCGCCCGCAAGATCTGGCCGCGCGCCGACCGGCTGTATCAGGCGTTTCTGAACGATCAGTCCCTCGCCGGAAAACCCGCCGAGCCCAATCCCGGCAAGATTGACCGCGTATTTTCCAAAGCGGTCGAGCGTCGTACCCGCGGCCGCGACGGCCTGTACATGCAAAGCCGTTTTCCCCGCCATGGCAGCGAAAACGGCCTGACCGCGTTTCCTTACTCCGTGTTTCAGGGTTTTTCCGAGTTGTTTGAGGGCTTTGAAAGCTGGCTGGGCAATGCGTCAGGCGCCCGCGTCCATGGGCATCTTTTCAACCCCAAGCGCGCCGAATTCGCCGAAGGAGAGACTATCCTGAACGGGTCCCTCAGCGACAACGCCATTTTGCGCGACTACAATCCGACGGCGTTTCTGTCGAACCTGATCTGGAACACCCGGGGCGAACGCCAGTGTTTTCAATTCGGCCCCGCTGACACCCAGAAGATCAATTGGTTTCTGGCGAGAGACAAGAACGCACAGGTCTGCGTGGTCACCGGTGCCTGGGCTGTTCCCCTGTTTCGGTCGAACATGAATTTCGCCGACATCCGCGCCGAAGCGGCCCGCCTGCAAAAGATTGAGACCGAACAGCTTGAGGTGCTGGATTCCGTGTGGACCAAAGCGCGCGTGCATGTTTGGTCAATGGCCGAGTTCGTTGAATCCCCGATGGAACACCTGCAAACCGTTCTTGAAGGGATGGGCGCGACGCAGCCCAGCCATCTGATCGAGGCGCCGACGATGGTTGATCTGGCCGGGTTTGGAAAGTTCCTGCAAAACCTCAAGAACCAGGGAATGCACCCTCACCTGATGGGCGACTTTCCTGCCGACGATGTATTCGGCAATCAGACCCGCCCGTATCGCAAGCCCTACCTGGTGCAATGACCCCGCATGCCGACCGACTTTGACTATTTCATCATTCTTGCCGAAATGCGCACCGGGTCGAACCTGCTGGAGGCAAACCTGAATGCGTTGGACGGCGTGCAGTGTCATGGCGAGGTGTTCAATCCGCACTTCATCGGATACCCGAAAGCAACCGAAGTGCTGGGACTTTCACTGGAAGACAGGGATGCTGCGCCGGACCGCCTGATCGAAGCAATGCGTTCCGCGCCGGAGGGTCTGCACGGGTTCCGGTTTTTTCACTCGCACGACCCGCGGGCCCTGGCGATGGCGCTGAACGATCCGCGCTGCGCAAAGATCATTCTCAACCGCAACCCGTTGGACAGCTACATCTCGCTCAAGATTGCGCGGGAGACCCAACAGTGGATGCTGACCAACGTGAAACGCAGGCGCGCCACCAAGGTTGCGTTTGATGGGGACGAGTTTCGGGACTACGTGGATGAGCAGCAGGCGTTTCAGCTGAGTTTAGTCAATCAGCTGCAAAAAACGGGCCAGACCGCATTTTACATCGGTTACGAGGATCTGACCCAACTGGATGTTCTGAACGGACTGGCGGCATGGCTGGGGGTTGAGGCGCGTCTGGATCAACTGGCTCCGGATCTCAAACCTCAGAACCCGGAACCGGCCTTATCCAAGGTGACCAATCCCGAAGCCATGGATGCGGCCCTTGCGGCGCTGGACCGGTTCAACCTGCACCGAACGCCGAACTTTGAACCACGACGGGGCCCGGCCGTTTCGCGTCATATCGCGGCCGCGGAAACGCCGTTGATGTATCTGCCGATCCGTGGTGGACCGGAACAGATCGTGGTTCAATGGATGTCCGAACTTGATGGCGGCGAGCTAATCACCGACCGAAACCAGAAACAGGTGCGCCGCTGGATGAAGGCGCATCCGGGTCACCGGAAATTCACGGTCCTGCGACACCCGTTGGCGCGGGCGCATTCGGTGTTTTGCGAACGGATCCTGGGCACCGGGCCCGGCGCATATGCCGGAATCCGAAACCGGCTGCGCAACGGGTTCAAGTTGCCGATCCCGGGCCAGGTGCGCGATGGAAACTATTCGCTCGAACAGCACTATCAGGCGTTTTCGGCGTTTCTTGAGTTTCTGCAGCTGAATCTCTCTGGCCAGACCCCGATCCGGGTCGACGGGCTGTGGTGCACGCAGGCCCGCATGCTGGAGGGGATTGCGGACTTTGCCCTGCCCGACCTCATACTGCGCGAGGAAGAGATGGCCACCGCGCTACCGGATCTGGCCCGCGGCCTGGGGCACAATGCCCCGCCGAAGCCCGGCGTGCCCGCGCCGGACCAGCCCTATTCGTTGGATCAGATCTACGACGACAGGCTCGAAGCGCTGGCCGAGGAAACCTATCAGCGCGACTATCTGCAGTTCGGATTCGGGAAATGGCGGCCTATCAGGGACGCACGGTGATCAACGTACCTTCGTTCACCATCGCATAGATCTCTTCGATCTCTTCGTTCTTGACGGCGATGCAGCCAGCGGTCCAATCCGGTGTCTTCTTCGCGCGCTTGAATTCCTTGCGCAGGTTCGGTTGGCCGTGAATGAAAATGTCTCCACCCGGGTCGAAGCCCATCGCCTTTGCCTTGGCGATATCCTGGCTGTTGGGATAGGAAATCCCCAGCGACAGGTGATATCGGCTGCGAGGGTTGCGGCGATCGATCAGGTAGGTGCCCTCGGGTGTGCGACCGTCTCCGCGCTTGACCTTTGTGCCGCTTGGAGCGAACCCAAGCTCGACATCATACTCACGCAAGATCTGCTCGTGATGCAGCAGGTACATCTTGCGCGCGCCCTTGTTCACCACGATGGATGTCACCTCGGGTCCGTTGTAGGTCAGAAACCGGGGGCCCGCACTTCCACAAGCCGAAAGGCTCAGTGTTGCCAGTGCACCCAATCCAAATGCTCGACGATCCATGATTTCACTGCCTGCTCGTTTTTTCGCATAATGCCAAAATCCGGCAGAAACGGAAATCACTTTTTGCTGTTCATGTGCTCGGTCAGGCGGCGTTCGATCGACTCCAACCGGTCCAGCACCTCGTCCCGATAGGCATCCGTCTTGACTTCATCCTCGGCGTGGTGGGCATCCTGCATCGAATTCACGATCAGACCGACCAGCAGGTTCACGACCGCGAAGGTCGTGACCATGATGAAGGGCACGAAGAACAGCCAGGCGTAGGGATACACCTCCATCACCGGGCGGACGATGCCCATCGACCAGCTTTCCAGCGTCATGATCTGGAACAGGGTGTAGGCCGACAGACCCAGATCACCGAACCACTCCGGAAAGCTGTCCGAGAACAGTTTGGTCGAGATCACCGCGCCGATATAGAACAGGATCGCCATCAGCAGGAACACGCTGCCCATGCCCGGCAAGGCCGAGATGAAACCCTCGACCACCCGGCGCAGGCGCGGCGCGACCGAGATCACCCGCAGCACCCGCAGGATCCGCAGCGCACGCAACACCGAAAGACCCGCACCGCCGGGCACCAAGGCGATGCCGACGATCACGAAATCGAAGATGTTCCAGCCATTGAGGAAAAACCGGCGCCCGTTGGCCACCAGTTTCATCGCGATCTCGGCCACGAAGATGGTCAGGCAGACGGTGTCGAGCAGCACGATCGCCGGCCCGAATTTGGCCATCAGGCCGTCCGAGGTCTCCATGCCCAGCAGAACCGCGTTCACCAGGATGACGCCGGTGATGAATTGCGAAAACCGCGGGTTTTCGACAAAGGCCTGCAGGCGCTGCCGGATCGTCATGCGAAGGGTCTCCTGTCGGGTCATGAATTCTCTGCCAGTTTGAAGCTGCCCACCAGTTCGCTGTGGGATGACCATCGAAATTGGTCAACCACTTGGACCCATTCAAGGGCATAGCCCGCCTGAACCAGAATTTTTGCATCCCGCGCGAAGGTCACAGGGTTGCAGGACACATAGGCGATGACCGGACGGCGGGCCTGAGCCAGCTCGGCCACCTGGGCCTCGGCGCCGGCGCGCGGCGGGTCCAGAACCACGGCGTCAAAGCGGCGCAGCTCGTCCGGCATCAAGGGGCGGCGGAACAGGTCGCGCGCCTCGGTCGTGACCTGTTTCAATCCCGTGGACTTGCGCCAGCCCTGATCCAGCGCACGGGTCATGTCGGCCGCGCCTTCAACGGCATGAACCTCGGCCCGTTGCGCCAGCGGCAACGAGAACGTGCCGCAGCCCGCGAACAGATCAACCACCCGCTTGACCGGGCCGACAATCTCGAAAATAGCCTGTGTCAGAGCCTGTTCTCCGTCTTTCGTGGCCTGAAGGAAGGCCCCCGGCGGCGGGACCACTGTGGCCGGTCCGAACCGCTGTTTTGGTGGGTTGCGCATGGCGATCACCTCGCCATCCCAGGCCAGCCGCGCCAGCCCGTGCTGCTCAGTCGCCTGCGCAAGCGCCAGTTCCAGCGGGCCATCCAGCGGCTTGCCGCCCTGCACCGCCACGTCCAGTCCGGCTTCGGACAGGGTCAGGGTGACCGACAACACTCCCTTGCGGCTGCCGCCCAGTTCGGCCAGCGTCTTGGCCACGGGGATGGCGGCAGTCAGAGCCGGGTCCAGCAGCTGGCAATCAGGAATCTCGTTGATCACGTCCGAGGCGCGCCCGTGGAACCCCGCCAGCGCGCCCTTCTTGGTGCGGCGCACAGCGATGGTGGCGCGGCGACGCGACCGCGGCGGCGACGTCAGGATCGGGCGCATCTCGGCCTGCAGCCCCTGAGCGGCCAGCGCGGTACGCACCACCTCGACCTTCCAATCCGCCACGAAGGCGTCCGAGGCATGCTGCAACTGGCAGCCGCCGCAGCTTTTGTAGTGGCGGCAGGGCGGCTTGACCCGATCGTCCGATGGCGTCAGCACCTTGATATCGCTCAGCGCCGAGCCGTCCAGCGCGCCGGTGACCCGCTCTCCGGGCAGCGTTCGGGGGGCATAGACCGGGCCCTCGGCGATGCCGTCGCCCTTATGCCCGAGGCGGAGAATGGTGTATTCCTGCGTCATGGCCTGCCTGATAGCCGGGCTGACGCGCCAACAAAACCCTTATTCGGCGGCTTCGGTCTGGATGAACCCGCCCGACTGGCGGTGCCAGAACCGCGCATACAGCCCGCCTTGCGCCAGCAGGGTGTCATGCGGCCCGCTTTCCACGATGCGCCCGTGATCCAGAACGATGATCCGGTCCATCTCGCTGAGGGTGGACAGGCGGTGGGCGATGGCCAGCACGGTCTTGCCCTCCATCACCCGGTGCAGCGCGGTCTGGATCGCGGCCTCGACCTCGGAATCCAGCGCCGAGGTGGCCTCGTCCAGCACGAGGATCGGCGCGTCCTTCAGGATCGCGCGGGCCAGCGCGATACGCTGACGCTGGCCACCGCTCAACTTGACGCCGCGCTCGCCCAGATGCGCGTCATAACCCCTGCGCCCCTGCCCGTCCTGCAGATCGAGGATGAAATCATGCGCTTCGGCCTTTTTGGCGGCGGCGATCATCTGGTCTTCGGTGGCATCGGGCCGACCGTACAGGATGTTGTCGCGGGCCGAACGGTTGAACATCGCGGTTTCCTGCGTGACCATGCCGATCTGGCGGCGCAGGCTGTCCTGCGTGACGCGGGCGATGTCCTGCCCGTCGATCAGAATCTGCCCATTTTCCCTGTCATAGAGCCTGAGCAGCAGCGAAACCAGGGTGGACTTCCCCGCCCCCGAGGCACCGACGATGCCCAGTTTCTCGCCCGGCTGCACCGTCAGCGTCAGGTCCGAGACTCCGCCCACGTCGCGACCATAGGCAAAGCTGACATCGCGGAACTCGATCCGGCCCTCGGGCACCGTCAGCTCGGTGGCGTCCGGCGCATCCTCGACCCGGTCGGGCCGCGCCAGGGTTTTCATGCCGTTCTCGATCTCGCCCACATGGGCGTAGATCCCCATCAGGGTAAAGCTGACCCATCCCGTCATCTGAGCGATGCGGATCGAAATGGCGCCCGCCGCCACGATATCCCCGGTGGTCGCCGACCCGGCCTGCCACAGCCACAGCGTCGCGCCCAACAGCAGAACCGGCAGAACGCCCGCCAAGGTCATCAAAATGAACCGAAAACTGGCCGACAGTTTGCCAAAGGCCAGCGACTTGTCGCGCAGCGCAACCATCGAGTCGCGCGCGGCCTGATCCTCGAACTCGGAATGGGCAAACAGCTTGACGGTCTTGATGTTGGTGATCGTGTCCACCACCTGTCCCGACACCATCGCCCGCGCTCCGGCCCGCGCGGCCGAGCGTGTACGGATGCGCGGCAGGTACCAGCGCACCAGCAGGAAATACACAGCCAGCCAAGCCACGAAGGGCAGCATGACGAGGGGATGAATAGACCCTAACAAAAGCAAAGATCCCACGAGCGAGGCCAAGGCAAAGACGATGGCGCTGATGGTTTCCGATACGACCGAGGTCAGGGCATTGGCCGTCTGCATCTGTTTCTGGGCGATGCGGCCGGCAAAATCGTCGTCGAAATAGGTGACCGACTGCCCCAACGTCCAGCGGTTCAGCTTGGCCAGGACCAGCGGCGGGATGTTGGGCATGACGATATAATTGTTCGACACCGAGGACAGCCCGAACAGCAGCGGCCGGATCAGCATGAAGAACGCCACGGCGCCCAGGATCATCCACAGGTTTCGCGGTGTCAGAAAGTTCTCGGGGCCGCTGGCGGTCGCGATGTCGATCACCCAGCCCAGAATCCAGGCGGTTCCGGCCTCCATCGCGCCTGCCAGGGCCGAAAACAGCGCAGCGGCGAACAACATGGGCCAGGCCCCTGTCAGGCACCAGCGAATGAACGCCCCCAGCCTTTGCGGCGGGGGCGTCTGGGTGGGTTCAAACGGTTTGATCAGGTCTGCGACCGTCATTCTGCTGCCTCGTCCGCGGCCTCGGGGTTCATGAAGCCGCCAGATTGGCGCGCCCAGAACTGGGCGTAAAGACCGCCCTGCTCCAAAAGATCGGCATGGGTGCCTTCCTCGACGATCCGGCCTCCGTCCATCACCAGGATGCGGTCCATCTGGGCGATGGTGCTGAGCCGGTGCGCGATGGCGATCACGGTCTTGCCCTGCATCATACCGTATAGCGTCTCCTGGATAGCGGCTTCGACCTCGGAATCTAGGGCGGATGTGGCCTCGTCCAACAACAAGATCGGCGCGTCCTTCAGGATCACCCGCGCCAGCGTCACCCGCTGCCGCTGCCCGCCGCTCAGCTTGACGCCGCGCTCGCCCACATGGGCGTCATAGCCGGTGCGGCCCTGCGGGTCCTGCAGGTCGAGGATGAAGTCATGCGCCTCGGCCTGTTTGGCGGCGGCGATCATCTGGTCTTCGGTGGCATCGGGGCGGCCATACAGGATGTTGTCGCGCACCGAGCGGTGCAGCAGCGCGCTGTCCTGCTGAACCATGCCGATATTGCGGCGCAGGCTGTCCTGGGTGACGGTGCGGATGTCCTGCCCGTCGATCAGGATCGCACCGCTTTCCACGTCGTAGAACCGCAGAAGCAACTTGACGAGGGTCGATTTCCCGGCCCCCGATCGCCCGATCAGCCCGACCTTTTCGCCCGGCTGGATTGTTAGATTGACATGATCCAGCCCGCCGGTCTCGCGGCCATAATGATGCGACAGGTCGCGGATCTCGATCCGGCCCTTGGTGAGCTGCAGCGGCTTGGCGCCCGGCGCATCCAGCAGGTCGACGGGCTGGGCGATGGTCTCCATCCCTTCGGCCACGACGCCCAGCTGGCGGAAGAAGCTGGTCAGAGCCCACATGATCCACCCGGTCATGGCATTCAGCCGCAGCGTCAGCGCAGTGGCCGCAGCCACCACCCCGACCGAGGCGCTGCCCTGCATCCATAGGTAAATGGCCCAGCCGACCACACCGATGATCAGCACGCCGTTCAGCGCGACCAGAACGGCATCCATGATGGTGAAGATGCGCATCTCGGTCTGGAAGGTGCGCCGGGTCTCTTCGATCGCTTCGCGCGCATAGTCGAGCTCCTGCTGGGCATGGGCGAACATCTTCACCGAATGGATATTGGTATAGCTGTCCACCACCCGGCCCGTCACCGTGGACCGCGCATCGGACGCGGCCTGCGACGCCGGCCCCACCCGCTGCACCGTCCAGCGCACCAGCAGCGCATAGAGCGCGAACCAGATCAGCAGCGGCAGCAGCAGGCGCGGATCGGCGGCCATCAGCAGGATCGCCGCACCGATCAGATAGGCCAGCGAGAACGAAATCGCATCGAACACCTGGAACACCACCTCGCCCGCGGCGGGCGGGGTCTGCATGATGCGGTTGGCGATGCGCCCGGCAAAATCATTCTCGAACCAACCGACCGACTGGCGCAGAACGTGCTTGTGCGCCCGCCAGCGGATCAGCGTTCCGAAATTGGGCAGGATCGCGTTGTTCAGCAACAGCACGTCCAGCACATGCAGGATCGGGCGCAGGAACAGGATGAACAGCGCGACCAGAACCAGCTCGGTCCCGTGGGCCTGCCAGACCTCGGACGGCGATCCGCCCAGCAGGTCGACGACCCGGCCCATGTAATAGATCAGCCCGATCTCGACCGCGGCCACGATGATCGACATCAGCGCGGCCCAAAAGAAGACGCGCCGAAAAGGGCGGGAATAATCCAGCATGAAGGGCCACAGCCGCGTCGGCGGCTTGTCTACCTCTTCATAGGCAACAAAAGGGTCTACGAGGTTTTCGAAATAGCGAAACATGGAGGTGCTCCGATTGAGCAGGAAAAATGAAAATGCGAAAGCAGATGGCGCCAAAACACCACCCGTACGGGTCAGGTGTTCTGGCTTTAGCCGAACCAGATCCCGTAATACATTCGCAGTCCTCCATCCATGTGACAGGCGCAACCTAGCCGAACACCTGCGGGCTTGTCATCCCCTTTTGAGACTTCCCGTCAATATTGCAGCAGCGCGTCCCGGTCCAGCGTGAATTCCGAGGCGATCCAGCGGCTCTCCAGCTCGGCCAGTTTCGCGCCCAGCGCAGGGCCGGAGTAGCGCCCGAGCAGATCGGCGGCCCTGACCGGGAATGTCTCTGCGGCCCCTTTTTCAACGGCCGCGCCCGTCTCAGCCGTCCAGGGCTGTTCCAGAAAGGCGCAGCGCAGCAGGGCCGCGTCCTGTCCGTCTGGCTGGCCCAGCCGATACCCCAATTCGGCCGCCCCGGCACCGCATTGCGCGCCGTCCCGGATCCGGGTCAGGCGGGCCAGTTGCGCCTTGCTGAGGCGCAGAGTCCCAGCAACCTCGGGCGCAGCGATGGCTGCCAGACGGCGCAGCGCGTCGGGGGCAAGCCCGGCCTGTGATTCAAGATGGATCAGGATCGGCAGCGCCCGATCGTCGGCGCCGGGCAGCAGATGCGCCAGAACGCCGATGCTGCGCATGGCCGCCACTGATGGGGCCGGATCGGGCGCGGCCAGCAGTTTCAGCATCTCGGCTCCGACCCGCTCGCGCGACAGCCGGTCGAGCCCGTCCAGATCGGCCGCAATCGCCGCCAGAGCATCCGGGTCCATCCCGGCCTGCGCATCGCCATACCAGGCGTGAAACCGGAAATACCGCAACGAGCGCAGATAGTCCTCGCGGATGCGATCTTGGGCCGCACCGATGAACCGCACGCGCCGCGCCTGCAGGTCGGGCAGGCCGCCCAGCGGATCCAGAATGGTGCCGTCGGGGCGGGAATAGAGCGCGTTCATCGTAAAATCGCGGCGGGCGGCGTCCTCTTCCACCTGGTCCGAAAAGGCCACGACCGCGCGCCGCCCGTCGGTTTCGACGTCGCGGCGAAAGGTTGTGATCTCATGTGGTTTGCCGTCGCTGACCACGGTCACGGTGCCATGATCAATCCCCGTCGGAATCGCCTTCAGCCCGGCCCGTTCAGCCAGGTCCATCACCTGTTGCGGGCGGGCATCGGTGGCGATGTCGAGATCCGAGACCGGGGCCCCCAGCAGCGCATTGCGGACGCAACCCCCAACGAACAGCGCCAGCGCGCCGCCCTCGGTCAGCGCCGCACACACGTTCTGCGTGGCCGGGTTCGTGATCCAGTCTTCGGTGATCCGCATCATTCGTTCATCCGTGCCGCCAACCCGCGCAACATGCGGGCCGTGGCGCCCCAGATGTAGTAGGGGCCAAAGGGCACCGCGAAGTAATACCGCCGTGTTCCGCGCCAGATGCGCGATTCAACCACATAATTCGCAGGGTTCAGCACATGCGCAAGAGGAACCGAAAATACTTCGTCAACCTCGCCCGGTTCGGCCACCGGGTCAAAGCCGCGCTCCAGAACCGCCACCACCGGTGTCACGGCGAATGACGTGACGGTTTCATGCACCGGCAAGGTACCCAGAATGCGTGGCAGGTCCGGCGGCAGGCCGATCTCCTCCTGCGCCTCGCGCAGGGCGGTTGCGGTCACATCCGCATCGGTGTCATCCTGCTTGCCACCCGGAAAGGCGATCTGCCCCGGATGGTGTTTCAGGGCCGAGGACCGCTTGGTCAGGATCAGGCGCGGATCGCCACGGGCCAGGTCCACGGCAACCAGAACACCCGCGGGGCGCAGCTTGCGCCCCGCGGGCAGAACCGTGCCGGGATTGAGGTCGAAGTCGCTGGACCCGTCACCCGGACGGGCCAACGCCGCGCTCAGACGCGGGATCAGGTCAGGCGCCATCCGGATCTTCGGCCTCGAACCCGACCGATTTCGGATCCAGCACGTAATGCGCGCCGCAGAACTGGCAGTCGGCGGTTACGGTACCTTCATCCGTGGTCATCTTCTCGATGTCCTGGGCCGAGTAGATCGACAGGCTTTGACGCACGCGGTCCTCGGAGCAGGTGCAGCCGAACTGCACCGACTGGGCCTCGTACACGCGGGGCTGTTCCTCGTGGAACAGGCGCACCAGCAGGTCGGTCGGCGCCACGGATGGTCCGATCATTTCCAGATCCTCGACCGTGTCCAGCAGGATGTTGACCCGGCCCCAATTCTCTTCTTCCTGACCATCGACCAGATCGGCGGCTGTCAGAACTTCGCCAGTACCCTCGCCGCTGGCGACAAACGGAGACGCCTTTGGCATGTGCTGCAGCATGATGCCGCCGGCGCGCCAGCGTTCGCCCACACCCGGCTCGGTCGACCGGCCAAAGCTGAGCGAGAAGCGGGTCGGCAGCTGTTCGGACTGCGCGAAATACGCCTCGGCACAGGCGCTGAGCGATCCTCCGGCCAGCGGCGTGATCCCCTGATAGGGTTGCGTTCCCTTGCCCTGGTCGATCAGGATCGCAAAGTATCCCTCGCCCACCTGATCAAAGGGTGCACCTTCGGTCAGACGGTCGCGGTCAAAGCTGGCATAGGCCCTGATCTGCGCGGGCTGACCCTCTTCTCGCGGGGCGTAATAGTCAGTGGCGATCATCCGCACGGGCCCCTTGGACTGAACCTGCAGCGACAGCTTCCAGCGCAGCGCGACGGTCTGGCCGATCAGCGCGGTCAGCAAGGCCATCTCGGCCACCAGCGCCTCGACCTGCGCGGGGTAGTTATGCTGCTTCAGGATGCCGTCCAGCACCCCGTCCAGCCGGGCCACGCGGCCACGCATATCCGATACATCAAGTTGAAAGGGCAGGACGGTATCGTCCCACGCGATTTTCGTTCCAAGAGACATGGGGTTTCCTTAAGCGCCGCAAGTTGGCATATCGCCACCATATAGGTCGTACATTCGGGGTTGAAAGGGTCCTTACATGATCAGACGGTTCGGCGAAACCCCGGAACCGGGGCGGAAATACACGCGCCGGGTCGGCGTCTATGCGCTGCTGCCGCGCGGGGCCAGCCTGCTGCTGACCTGCCAGACTGAACCCGGACCCGACTTGCAGCTGCCCGGAGGCGGGATCGACCCGGGCGAGTCGCCAATTGTCGCCCTGCATCGCGAGGTGTTCGAAGAAACCGGTTGGTCGATCGCGGACCCGCGGCGGGTTGGTGCGTTCCGGCGATTCACCTACATGCCCGAATATGATTTGTGGGCCGAGAAGGTCTGTCTGATCTACCGGGCCCGCCCGGTGCAGCGCAAAAGACCACCGACCGAACCCTTTCACGAAGCGGTTTGGATGAACACCGGCGATGCGGTTCACTTGTTGGGCAATGCAGGCGACCGGCACTTCGCGCGGCTGCATCTATCCGGGCTTTAGTTTCCGTTGTACTCGAAAAACACGGCTGAAACGTCATCCTCCATCCCCGTTCCCGGCGGCATGCCCTGAGTCAATCGCCAGAACATGTCGTCCAGAAACTCGGGCCCGCTGTTCGCTCCTAGGCATTCCAGCGCCATCCGTTGCAGCCCATCCTCATCCAGAAGATCACCGTTTTTGACACGGCATTCGGTGAAGCCGTCCGAATACAACAGCAGCTTGTCACCGCGCTGCAGATAGGTTTCGGTCTGCTGGAACGTCACATCGGGCAGCAATCCGATGGGCAGGCCGCCATCCCCAAGGAACTCTGCCCGGCCGGTCCGGCGCAACAGCAGTGGATGGGGGTGCCCAGCCTGAACCATCCTCAGGTGGCCGTTGCGCAGATCCACGATGGCGTAGACCATGGTGAAATATTCCTCGATCCCCGTGTCGGCCATCAGGCGGGCATTCAGGATAGCGGCTACCTGCTCGGGTGGCAGCAAGGCGTAGAACTTGTTGAACCGCTTCTCCATTGCGACGTTCTGATCGAAATGCTGGCTGGTCAGATACCCGCCCAACCGCGCCGTCATCATTGCTGACGTGATACCGTGGCCGGAGACATCGATGCTGTAGAACCCGATCCGGTTCGCGCCCGGCGAAAACATCCCCACCAGGTCACCCCCGATGTGGCCGCAGGGTTTGAGCAGCAGGCTGACCCGGGACCTGCCAAATTCCCGATAGAGTTCCGGCACCAGTGATTCCTGTATCTTGCGCGCCTGGATCAGATCCTTGTCGATGGCGTCATGCGCAAGGCGCAGTTCGGACAATGCGGTTTCGATCAACCGGTTCTTGTCCGAAAGCTCGCGCTGCATATCAAGAATGCGGGCCCCTGCCGAAATGCGGGCCCGCAACTCGTCTGCTTCAAGCGGTTTGATCAGGAAATCATCCGCACCGGCATCCAGACCGCGCGCGACTTCCTGCTTCTCACTTTTTGAGGTCAGAAGGATGAAATAGGTATACTGGTCGTTCTCCAACGCGCGAAACGCGCGGCAGAATTCCAGCCCGCCCATGCCCGGCATCACCCAGTCACTGAGCACCAGATCAGGCGGGGCCTTTTTACAGATCTCGATCGCTTCTTCACCGCTGTCGGCCTCGACAACCGTGAATCCCCATTTCTTCAGCGATGCCACCAGAATACGGCGTTGCAGGCGGCTGTCATCGACCACCAGCACCGTCCGGATGGCTCCAAAATCCAGGTCAGCCTTGGCCTCAATTTGGCTGGACACTCGCACGCGAAACCTCTGCGTATTTTCCAACTGGGGTGGGGCAAAGCTACGGCGCTCGGCTTAACAACCGATGAAAGCTGTTCACCGCAGTGGCTTAACCCGGATTTTACCCCGGACCGGTATTCAGAGACGGTTTCGGTCAAGGTGGAGGACGGTAATGATACACTGGCCAAGGGTGCGCCAGCTGCGTGATGAAGTCGGGTCCGAGGAGTTCGACGAGGTCGTCCGGATTTTTCTGGATGAAGTCGGTGAGGTCATGGGCCGCTTGACGTCGGACACCGACCGATCCGCGCTTGAGCAGAACCTGCATTTCCTCAAGGGCAGTGCATTGAGCCTTGGTTTTGAGAGCCTGTCCAAACTCTGTCAGGATGGCGAACGGCGCGCTGCTGCGGGCCATGGGGCGGAAGTCGATCTGGACGCGGTCATCGCGGCTTTTGACCGCTCGCGCGCGGAATTCATGTCCGGCTTAAAGGACATCCTGTAATCGGTCAGATCACGAACTGCGCCAGCGTCTCGTCCTCGGTGATGTCGGTATAGACGAACCCGGCATCGTCGAGATGCGCAAACAGGCGCAGGAAATTGTCCGGCTTGCTGGTCTCGATCCCGATCAGGACCGAACCGAAATTGCGCGCCGATTTCTTCATGTATTCAAACCGGGCGATGTCATCTTCGGGGCCGAGGATGTTCAGAAATTCCTTCAGCGCTCCGGGCCGCTGCGGCAGGCGCAGGATGAAGTACTTCTTGACGCCCGAGTAGCGCTGCGCGCGCTCTTTGACCTCGGGAAGACGCTCGAAATCGAAATTCCCGCCCGAGGTGACGCAGACGACCGTCTTGCCGCGCACAAAGCTTTGGACGTCGCCCACCGCCTCGATCGCCAGAGCGCCGGCGGGTTCCAGCACGATGCCTTCTACGTTCAGCATCTCGATCATGGTGGTGCAAATGCGGTCCTCGGACAGAACGATCACGTCCGACAGGTGCCGGTCACGCAACAGCTGGAACGGCTTGTCTCCGATCCGGCCCACCGCCGCGCCGTCGACGAAATTGTCCACCTTGTCCAGCGCCACCGGATGGCCCGCCGCCAGCGCCGCGCGCAGACAGGCCCCGCCCGCGGGCTCGACGAACAGGCAATGGGTGCGGTCGCCGAACCATGTCGCCACACCCGAGGACATGCCGCCACCACCCACCGGCAGCACCACGTGATCGGGAAGGCGGCCCAGCTGTTCCTCGATTTCGACGGCCAATGAGGCCTGCCCCTCGATCACGTCGTCATCGTCGAAGGGCGACAGGAAATACCCGCCCTGCTGCGCGCACCAGTCCTGAGCCGCGGCAAGCGTGTGGTCGAAATAGTCGCCAGTCAGGTGGATCTCGACGTTGTCGCCACCAAAGATTCGGGTCTTCTGGATCTTCTGCTGAGGTGTCGTCACCGGCATGAAGATCACGCCTTTGACCCCCATGTGCTTGCACATAAAGGCCACGCCCTGCGCGTGGTTGCCAGCGCTGGCGCAGACGAACAGGTCCTGTCCCTGCTGCTTGCGCATGGCGTTGAACGCACCGCGGATCTTGTAGGACCGCACCGGGCTGAGGTCTTCGCGTTTCAGCCAGATGTCGGCATCGTATTTCTCGGACAGATGGGCATTGCGCTGCAACGGCGTTGCAGGAAACACGGTGCGCATCGCCTGTTCGGCGGCGCGGGCGCGGGTCATGAAATCACTCATGCCGCATTCCCTGCCCCATCAGGCCGACAAGGGCAAGGAATACATCGGTGTACGGGTGATCAGCCCAGTTCGCGCTTTTCGATGAACACGCCGTACATCGTGGTCAGGATGCTGACGTTGATCATCGGCAGGATCAGAATCCCGAAAAACAGGGCGATCAACACACCCAGTACCGGAATGATCGACAAAACTCCGATCGCCAGCTGAACCAGAAACTGAAACAGGAACGAGACCACGATAAGAACGACGATTGTACCTCCGGTACCCAGAGTGTTGTTCCAAGCCTCGGCCAACGTGATCGGCTGGCCGATTGCCGCAGCCGGCAGGATGATGGACAGCCGATAGAAGCAAATAGCCAGGAAAACCAGGTAGCCGATGGTCAGGATGATCGAAACGGCGATCAGTCCTTCGCCCAGCATGCCTGTCAGGATCCCCATCGGCAGGAATGCAATTGCCATCAGGATCCCGAGCATCAGTCCGCGTCCGAAATAGGCCAGAATGCGATCGAACCGAAAGGTAGGCAGCACGCCGGAAGGATACTCTTCCAGAAGAATGTATCTGTGCCAAGCCACCGCGATCCAGCCCATGATGAGGACCATCACGACGAATAGGAGAAACGCGAACAGAACAATGGCCCCCGGGTTCACCCCCGGCGGTAGCCCGTTCGGATTGTCATCGAATGCCTCGAGTGGAATTCCGGACACCATGAACAGGCCGATGATCGCAACCGTTCCAATTACGGCCGGACCGATAACGATTTGCGCTACCTGCTTGAGATTGCCAAAAACCATCCGAAGCGAGTGGGCAAAAATATTCCATCCGAGCATTCCGAAATTTCCTTGATCAATCCATGGTTGATACCGTTTGACTGCAATTCCGCCGCCCGGTCAATCCACAGCTTCTTGCCCCCACGTCGAAAACCCGCTAGGGGCCAATCGTCTTACGCATAAGGGGAAGTCAGATGTCCGCGCCCAAGAAAGTTGTTCTGGCCTATTCCGGTGGCCTTGATACCTCGATCATCCTGAAATGGCTGCAGACCGAGTATGGCTGCGAGGTGGTGACCTTCACCGCTGATCTGGGTCAGGGCGAAGAGCTTGAGCCCGCCCGACAGAAGGCCGAGCTGCTGGGGATCAAGCCCGAGAACATCTATATCGAGGACATCCGCGAAGAGTTCGTCCGCGATTTCGTCTTCCCCATGTTCCGCGCCAATGCGCAGTACGAAGGGCTGTACCTGCTGGGCACCTCGATCGCGCGGCCGCTGATCTCGAAGCGCCTGATCGAGATCGCCAAGGAAACCGGCGCTGACGCGGTGGCGCATGGCGCCACCGGCAAAGGCAATGACCAGGTGCGGTTCGAACTGGCGGCCTATGCGTTGAACCCCGACATCAAGGTGATCGCGCCCTGGCGCGAGTGGGACCTGAGCAGCCGCACCAAGCTGCTGGAATTTGCCGAGGCGCACCAGATCCCGATCGCCAAAGACAAGCGGGGCGAGGCACCCTTCTCGGTGGATGCGAACCTCCTGCATACCTCGTCCGAGGGCAAGGTTCTGGAAGACCCCGCTGTACAGGCGCCCGACTATGTCTATCAGCGTACCGTCCACCCCGAGGACGCCCCGAACGAGCCTGAATATATCGAGATCGGCTTTGAAAAAGGCGACCCGGTCAGCATCAATGGCGAGGCGATGAGTCCCGCCACCCTGCTGACCAAGCTGAACGAATACGGCGGCAAGCACGGCATCGGTCGTCTGGATCTGGTCGAAGGCCGGTTCGTGGGCATGAAATCGCGCGGCATCTACGAAACACCGGGCGGCACCATCCTGCTGGAGGCGCATCGCGGCATCGAATCCATCACCATGGACCGCGGCGCGATGCACCTGAAGGACCAGCTGATGCCGCAATATGCCGAGCTGATCTACAACGGCTTCTGGTACAGCCCCGAGCGCGAGATGCTTCAGGCCGCCATCGACAAGAGCCAGGAACATGTCACCGGCACCGTCCGCGTGAAGCTGTACAAGGGTCTGGCCTCGACGGTCGGCCGCTGGTCGGATCATTCGCTGTATTCCGAGGCGCATGTGACTTTTGAGGAAGACGCCGGCGCCTATGACCAGAAAGACGCTGCGGGCTTCATCCAGTTGAACGCGCTGCGGCTCAAGCTGCTGGCGGCGCGCGACAAGCGGTTGTCCAAGTGACCGAGGATGACGGCCTGGACGACGAACTGGAAATGTTCATCGAAGCGCAGGACACGGTCTGGTCCGATGTCCTGCGCGAACTGGAACGGGGACAGAAGACCAGCCATTGGATGTGGTTCGTCTTTCCGCAACTGGCCGAGCTGGGCCAATCACACATGGCGCAGCTCTACGGGATCGAGGATCTGGACGAGGCTGCGGCCTATCTGGCCCACCCCGAATTGCGCCGCCGCCTGACCGAGGTGGCCCGGCTGCTGCTGACCCACGCAGGCAAGGACCCGGCCGAGATTCTGGGCAAGGTCGATGCCAAGAAGCTGCGGTCGTCCATGACCCTGTTCGCCGCCGTGCCCGATGCTCCGCCCGAATTCCAGGCGGTTCTGGGTGCGTTCTACGACGGTCAGCCGTGCCCGCGCACGCAGCAGGCCCTGGGCTGAGCGGTTTCCCGTAAGGTCACGCTTGCCCCGGCCCCTGCCCTCTGTCACCCCAAACGCAAGTGCGAAAAAGGGAGGCAGGGATGCTGCAGGAGATCACCGAAGGACTCCAGAAGGGGCTGGCCGACAAACGCTTTGAAGGCTCGTTGAAATTCGATTGCGGCGCCGATGGCGTGATCGTGCTGGCCGACAACACGGCCACAACCCAGGACCGCGAAACCGATTGCACCATCCGCATCTCGCGCGAAAACCTGGGCAAACTGCTGACCGGCAAGCTGAACCCGATGACCGGGGTGATGATGGGCAAGCTCAAGATCTCGGGCGACATGGGCGTCGCGATGAAGCTGGGGCAGTTGCTGGGCTAGGCGATAAACTCGTCTCACCACCGCGTGACAAACGGTTTCAGCCGATTGCCAGCCGCCCCGTTGCGCGGCAGCCTGAGGCGGAAAGGAGATCCGCCATGACCCGTTGCCTCGACCAGATCAAGCTGACCCTTCTGTTTGCGCTGATTGCGCTGGCGCTGATCCTGCGCGCTCAGCCTTCCCCGGCGGCCGGAACCGAGACGCTGACCGTGGCGGGCGGCTGTTTCTGGTGCGTCGAGGCCGATTTCGAATCCGTGCCCGGCGTGATCGAGGCGGTTTCGGGTTACACCGGCGGCACGACTCCGAACCCCACCTACAGCCAGGTCACGAGCGGCGGCACCGGCCATTACGAGGCGGTGCAGATCACCTTCGATCCGGCCCGCGTTTCCCGTGAAACCCTGCTGAACCTGTTTTTCCGCTCGGTCGATCCCACCGATGCCGGTGGACAGTTCTGTGACCGGGGCGACAGCTATCGCACCGCGATTTTCGTCTCTGACACAGGCGAAAAAGCTTTGGCCGAACGCAGCAAGGCCGAAGCACAGCGTGCGCTGGGTCAGGCCATCGTGACTCCGGTCCTGTCGCTTGGGGCGTTCTATCCGGCCGAGGCCTATCATCAGGATTACTACAAGGGCAAAAAGCTGGTGTTCACCCGGTTCGGGCCGAAACGCCAGCTGAATGCCTACAAGGCCTATCGCAAGGCCTGCGGCCGCGATGCACGGGTCCGGCAATTGTGGGGCAACGCCGCGCCGTTTGCCGGATCTTAATCCAGCGCGGCCTCGCGCACCTCTTTCAGATCGGGAATGACGTCCGCCGTACCAGGCCGCATCACCATCAGGGCAGCGGCCCGGTTGGCTTGGGTGATGGCCTGCGCCATCGGCATCCCCCGGTCCATTCCCGCCAGAACATATCCGGTAAAGGTGTCCCCGGCCCCGGTCGTGTCCACGGCCTTGACCTTGTGGGCGGGAAACTCTGCCGCCGCCTGCCCGCGTTGATGATAGCGGGCGCCTTTTGACCCCAGCGTGACGATCACATGCTCGACCGGCAGATCGGCCGGAGCCATCCCTGTGGCCTGTTGCAGCTGGGCGGCCTCGACCTCGTTCAGGATCAGGAAATCCAGATAGGGCAGCACCGCCTGCACCGCCGTTGCGCTGAAGGGGGCTGCGGCATAGCACACCGTCAGACCCCGCTCGCGGCCCAGCTTCGCGGCCTCGACCTGTGCGGTGGTCTCGTTCTGGAACACCAGAAGACCGCCCGTGTCAGAGTCTGCCAGCGCGGCGGAAACCTGACCGGCTCCGATCGCATGGTTGGCGCCGGGGTACAGGATGATCAGGTTTTCGCCCTGCGCATCCACGGCGATGATCGCATGGCCCGTGGGCTGATCGACCTGCGCGATGTGCCGCGTGTCGACCCCGTATTCGGTCAACCGGTCGCGCGCCCACAGCCCGTCGGCCCCCACGGCGCCGATGTGGCGCACATGCGCCCCGGCCCTTGCCGCCGCAACCGACATGTTCGCGCCCTTGCCGCCCAGAAACCGCTGCAAACCGCTGGCCGCAAGGGTTTCACCCGGCGCCGGCAGGTGCGGCAGCGCATAGACCATGTCGGCATTGATCGAGCCCAGGTTCCAGATTGCCATCGGATCACGCCATGTCGCACGAGGCCAGGATGGCCATGTTCAGGATGTCATTCGCGGTCGAGCCGGTCGAACAGATCTGGATCGGCTTGTCGATGCCGGTCAGGATCGGGCCGATCACCGTGGCTCCGGCCATCTCCTGCATCAGCTTGGTGGAAATCGAGGCCGAGTGCCGCGCAGGCACGATCAAGATGTTGGCCGGCCCGGTCAGGCGGCAGAAGGGATAGGCCTCTTGCTGGTGGGCGTTCAGCGCCACGTCGACGGTCATTTCGCCTTCGTATTCGAAATCGACGCCGCGCGCCTCCAGCACTTGCGGGGCTTTGTACAGCTTTTCGGTCCGCTCGGAGACCGGATAGCCGAAGGTCGAGAAGCTGACGAAGGCCACCCGAGGCTCCAGCCCCATGTGGCGGGCAACCGTGGCGGCGCGTTCGGCAATCGTCGCCAGATCGTTCTCGTCGGGCCATTCATGCACCAGCGTGTCGCCGATCAGCACGATCCGGCCCTTGTGCAGCAGCGCGGTGATCCCGGCGGCGCCATGGGCGGCGTCGGCGTCGAACACATGGCTGATGCGGTCCAGCACATGCGCCGATTTGCGGGTGGCCCCGGTCACCAGACCGTCGCCGTGCCCATGCGCCAGCATCAGGGCCGAGAACACATGCCGGTCGCGCGCGGCCAGGCGGTGGATGTCCTTGCGATCAAAGCCTTTGCGTTGCAGTCGCTGATACAGAAAGTCCTTGTAGGCATCGAGATGCGTGGTGTTGGCGGCGTTGACCACTTCCAATTCGCGCACCGCGTCGCCCAGACCGGCGGCTTCCAGCTTGGTCTTCACGTCGTCGGGCCGGCCCACGACCAGCGCCTTGCCGAAGCCCGACCGCTGATACATCACCGCCGCGCGCAGAACCCGCGGATCGTCGCCCTCGGCAAAGATCATCCGGCTTTGCGCCGCGCGGGCCCGGGCGTTCAGGCCACGCAGAATGCTGGCGGTCGGGTCCATGCGCGACTTGAGGCTCAACTCATAGGCCTCCATGTCGATGATCGGCCGCCGGGCCGCGCCGGTGTCCATCCCCGCCTTCGCGACGGCCGGCGGAATGCGATAGATCAGGCGCGGATCAAACGGCGTGGGAATGATGTAGTCGCGCCCGAAGGTCAGCGATTTGCCATAAGCCAGCGCCACCTCGTCGGGCACATCCTCGCGCGCCAGACGGGCCAGCGCGTGGGCGCAGGCGATCTTCATCTCGTCATTGATGGCGCGGGCGTGAATGTCCAGCGCCCCGCGGAACAGGTAGGGAAAGCCCAGAACGTTGTTGACCTGGTTGGGGTAGTCGCTGCGCCCGGTGGCCACGATCGCGTCAACGCGCACCTCGTGCGCCTCTTCCGGGGTGATTTCCGGATCGGGGTTGGCCATGGCGAAGATCACCGGATTGTCGGCCATGCTGGCGACCATCTCCTGCGTGACCGCGCCTTTGACGGATACGCCCAGAAACACGTCTGCGCCCTTCATGGCCTCTTCCAGCGTGCGCAGCTCGGTCGAAATCGCATGCGCCGATTTCCACTGGTTCATCCCCTCGGTCCGGCCCTGGTAGATCACGCCCTTGGTGTCGCAGACGATGCAGTTTTCATGCCGGGCGCCCATCGACTTGAGCAGTTCGATACAGGCGATCCCCGCCGCCCCGGCCCCGTTGAGGACGATCTTCACATCCTCGATCTTCTTGCCCGAGATGTGCAGCGCGTTGATCAGCCCCGCCGCACAGATCACCGCCGTGCCGTGCTGGTCGTCGTGAAAGACGGGGATGTCCATCTCTTCCTTCAGGCGCTGTTCGATGATGAAGCACTCGGGCGCCTTGATGTCTTCCAGGTTGATGCCGCCGAAGGTCGGCCCCATCAGCTTGACCGCGCGACAGAATTCGTCGGGGTCCTCGGTGTCCAGTTCGATATCGATCGAGTTCACGTCGGCGAAGCGCTTGAACAGGACCGATTTGCCCTCCATCACCGGCTTGGACCCCAGAGCGCCCAGGTTGCCCAGCCCCAGAACCGCCGTCCCGTTCGAGATCACGGCCACAAGGTTGCCCTTGTTGGTATAGTCATAGGCGGTCTCGGGGTTTTCGGCGATGGCTTCACACGGAACCGCCACGCCGGGGCTGTAGGCCAGCGACAGATCGCGCTGCGTGGTCATGGGAACGGTGGCCTGCACCTCCCACTTTCCGGGGGTGGGTTCCAGGTGAAAGGCCAGCGCCTCTTCTTTGGTGATCTTCGCTTTGGGCATTTTGACGGTCGGTTCCATGACTTCGGGGCTTTTCGCCTCATACCGCAGGCGCGGGCGCGCCTCAACGACTATGCGATTTCACCTTTCGTCGCGGTTGGGGGATTTGTAAGGTCGCGCCGGAATACGCCAGAGGGGAGCAGCCTTGTCCAACGTCACGCCGATGATGGCGCAATACCTGGAAATCAAAGAGGCCCACAAAGACGCCCTGCTGTTCTACCGCATGGGCGATTTCTACGAGATGTTCTTTGAAGACGCCGTGAACGCCGCCGAGGCGCTGGACATCGCCCTGACCAAGCGCGGCAAGCACAATGGCGACGACATCCCCATGTGCGGCGTGCCGGTGAATTCGGCCGAGGGCTATCTGCTGACGCTGATCCGCAAGGGCTTTCGCGTCGCGGTCTGCGAACAGATGGAAAGCCCGGCCGAGGCCAAAAAAAGAGGCTCTAAATCGGTGGTAAAGCGCGATGTCGTGCGCCTTGTCACCCCCGGCACCCTGACCGAAGACGCCCTGCTGGAGGCGCGCCGCCACAATTTTCTGGCCGCCTATGCCGAGGTGCGCGACGAGGCCGCGCTGGCCTGGGCCGACATCTCGACCGGGGCGTTTCACGTGATGCCGCTGACCTCGGTCCGCCTCAGCCCCGAGCTGGCCCGGCTGGCCCCGTCCGAGCTGATCGTGGCCGACGGCACTGAGGCCGGTCTGCGCGACAAGGTCCAGGACCTGGGCATCGCGCTCACCCCCATCGGGCGGGCCAGTTTTGACAGCACTGCGGCAGAAAAACGCATCTGCGGGTTGTTTCACGTGGGCACGCTGGACGCGTTCGGCAGCTTTGGCCGGGCCGAGATCTCGGCCATGGGCGCGCTGATCGACTATCTGGAGATCACGCAAAAGGGCAAACTGCCGCTGCTGCAGACGCCGATGAAAGAATCCGAGGATCGCGTCGTGCAGATCGACGCGGCCACCCGCCGCAACCTTGAACTTACGCGATCTTTGTCGGGCGGACGGGCCGGATCGCTGCTGTCGGTGGTGGATCGGACCGTGACCCCGGGCGGCGCGCGCCTGTTGGAACAACGGCTGTCCAGCCCCTCGCGCAACCTGGATGTGATCCATGCGCGGCTGGACGCGGTCGATTTTGCCGCGCAGGACAGCCTGATCGCCGCCGATCTGCGCGAAGCCTTGCGCAAGACGCCCGATCTGGACCGCGCCCTGTCGCGCCTGTCGCTGGAGCGCGGCGGCCCGCGCGATCTGGCCGCCATCCGCAACGGGCTGGCGCAGGCGCAGGCGATTGCCGAGATCTGCGCCGGTCAGGACCTGCCCGTCTTGCTGGCGACCGCGGTGCAGAACCTTGTGGGCTTCGACGACCTGCTCGACCTGCTGGATCAGGCGCTGGTCGCCGACCCGCCGCTGCTGGCGCGGGATGGTGGCTTCATCGCCCCCGGTTTCGACGCAGAACTGGACGAGGCCCGCACCCTGCGCGACGAAGGCCGCTCGGTCATTGCCGGGTTTCAGCAGAAATACGCGGAACATACCGGCATCGCCTCGCTGAAGATCAAGCACAACAACGTGCTGGGCTATTTCATCGAAACCACGGCCACCCATGCCGAAAAGATGCTGAACCCGCCGTTCAGCGAGACCTATATCCATCGCCAAACCACCGCCAACCAGGTGCGGTTCACCACGGTTGAGCTCAGCGAGATCGAAACCCGCATCCTGAACGCCGGCAATTTGGCATTAGAGATCGAAAAGCGGCTCTATCAAAGGCTTTCTGACGAGATTCTGGCCCATGCCGCCCGCATCAATCAGGCCGCGCGCGGGCTGGCCGAGCTGGACCTGACCATCGCGCTGGCCGATCTGGCGCGGGGCGAGAACTGGTGCCGCCCGCAGGTGGACGGCTCGCGCTCCTTCGATGTCGTCGCAGGCCGCCACCCGGTGGTCGAGCACGCGCTGCGTCAGCAATCGGGTGATGCCTTCATCGCCAATGACTGCGACCTCAGCGCCGAGGACGGTGCGGCCATCTGGCTGCTGACCGGCCCCAACATGGCGGGTAAATCGACCTTCCTGCGCCAGAACGCGCTGATCGCGCTGCTGGCGCAGATGGGCAGCTTCGTTCCGGCCGAACACGCCCATATCGGGTTGGTCAGCCAGTTGTTCAGCCGCGTGGGCGCCTCGGACGATCTGGCGCGGGGCCGGTCGACCTTCATGGTCGAGATGGTCGAAACCGCGGCGATCCTCAACCAGGCCGATGACCGGGCGCTGGTGATCCTCGATGAGATCGGGCGCGGCACCGCCACCTATGACGGCCTGTCCATCGCCTGGGCCACGCTGGAACATCTGCACGCCGCCAACCGCTGCCGGGCGTTGTTCGCCACGCATTACCACGAACTGACCGCGCTGGCCGGCAAGCTGGAGGGCGTCGAAAACGCCACCGTCGCGGTCAAGGAGTGGGAGGGCGAGGTGATATTCCTGCACGAGGTCCACAAGGGCGCCGCCGACCGCTCTTACGGCGTGCAGGTCGCACAATTGGCCGGCCTGCCGGCTTCGGTCGTCGAGCGCGCACGGGTGGTTCTGGACCAGTTGGAGAAGACCGAGCGCGAGGGCGGCAAGCAAAAAGCGCTGATCGATGATCTGCCGCTGTTTTCCGCAGCACCGCCCCCGCCGCCACCGGTTGCGAAGGCCTCGCCAATCACCGACATGCTGGACCAGATCCTGCCGGACGAGTTGACCCCGCGCGAAGCGCTGGACCTGATCTACAAACTGAAAGAGGCGGCCAAATCCTGACCGCCCCATTCAATTGTCAGTGAAGCTCTGGCCCGTCAGCTGGCCGGGGTCGAGCTGACCCCCACCTGCGCCGGACGCAGCAGGCGGTCATGCAGCATGAACCCTTCGGCCGAGACCTGGATGATCTCGCCCGCTTTGGTGCCCGGCACAGGGGCTTCGAACATGGCTTCGTGCAGATTCGGGTCGAACTTGTCGCCAACCTCGGGTGTGATCACCTCGATCCCGTGTTTCTGGAATACGTCCTTTAACACGCGCATGGTCAGCTCGACACCTTCGATCAGGCCGGCTGCGACCTCTTTCTGCTCGTCCGTAGCCGCCTCGAGCGCTCGTTTCATGTTGTCGTAGACCGGCAGCATGTCGCGCGCCAATTTGGACCCACCATACTGTTCGGCCTCACGGCGGGCCCTGTCGCCACGCTTGCGTGCGTTTTCCGCATCCGCCAGGGCGCGCATGAACTTGTCGCGCAACTCGTCGCGCTCGGCCTTCAGGGCATCCAGTTCCAGCGCTTCTTCGCTGATCTCGGCCATCTCCTCGGCCAGTTCTTCCGCCTCGGCAGTTGCAATGTCGTCCAGAAAGTCTTCGTTCTTCGGCTCTGCCATCTTTTACCCTCTAGCTCCGATCGGAAATCAGTTTCCCAACCAGTTGCGCCGTATAGTCCACGATCGGCACGATCCGCCCATAGTTCAAACGGGTCGGCCCGATCACGCCAACGGCGCCGATTATCTTTCGATCAGCGTTCATATAAGGAGACACCACCAAAGAGGAACCCGAAAGTGAGAAAAGTTTGTTCTCCGAGCCGATAAAAATGCGCACGCCTTCGCCTTCCTCGGTCAATTCGAGGAATTCGGCTATGTCACGCTTGCGTTCCAGATCGTCAAACAGGACCCGGATTCGCTCCAGCTCCTCTTCCTGACCGGTGTCGCCCAGCAGATTCGCCCGACCACGCACGATCAGACGCGCCGAGTCCGACGCCTCGCCCTCCCAGGCCGCAAGGCCGCTTTCCACAAGCTCGCGGGCCAGCACGTCGATCTCTTGCCTGCGCGCCGCAATCTCGGTCTGGATCATCCGGCGCACATCGGACAGTTTCCGGCCCTCGATCAGGGCGTTCAGGAAATTGGCCGCCTCACGCATCGAACTGGGCGTCTGACCCGGTGGTGGCGTGAACAGCCGGTTCTCCACATGGCCATCTGCGAAAACCAATACCACCAGGGCCCGGTCATGGCCCAGGGAAACGAACTCGATATGCTTGATTTCGGATTCGTGCTTGGGTGTCAGCACCAGCGACGCGCCATGCGTGACGTTCGACAAGGCGGCCCCGACGCGATCCAGCATACCGCTGACATCACCGGAATTGCTGCCCAGCGTCTCATCCAGCTTCTTGCGGTCGTCCTCGCCCAGGTCGCCAACTTCCAGCAGGCCGTCGACGAACATGCGCAGCCCAACCTGTGTGGGCACCCGGCCGGCGCTGACATGCGGACTGCCCAAAAGGCCCAGAAACTCGAGATCCTGCATGACATTGCGAACCGTTGCCGCGCTGACTTTTTCACTGAGCGACCGGCTGAGGGTGCGGCTGCCGACAGGCTCGCCGCTTTCCAGATAGCTTTCGACGATCAGGCGAAACACTTCCCGCGACCGGTCGTTCAACTCGTCCAGAATTTTGCTCGCTTCACTCATCGGTGGTTCCCTTGCTGGGTGGTCATTAAATAGCTGCCAACAGAAAGGTCAATCGGGGTTGCATCGCTGCCATGCCGGACGTTATCCCCAAGCCAGCAGACAAAGGATATCTCATGCGACCCTCTGGACGAGATTTAAGCGAAATGCGCACGGTTTCAATCGAGACCGGGTTTACCAAACATGCCGAAGGTTCCTGCCTGATCAAGATCGGCGACACCCATGTTCTGTGTACCGCCACGATCGAGGATCGCGTGCCGCCTTTTATCAAGGGGTCGGGCCTGGGCTGGGTCACCGCCGAATACGGCATGCTGCCCCGCGCGACAAACACCCGGATGCGGCGTGAGGCCGCCAGTGGCAAACAGGGTGGCCGGACCGTCGAGATCCAGCGCCTGATCGGCCGCGCCCTGCGCGCCGGGGTCGACCGCGTCGCCTTGGGCGAACGCCAGATCACCGTGGATTGTGACGTGCTGCAGGCCGATGGCGGCACCCGCTGCGCCTCGATCACCGGCGGCTGGGTCGCGCTGCGGCTGGCGGTGAACAAGCTGATGAAGGCCGGTGACGTGATCTCGGACCCGCTGGTCGATCCGGTCGCCGCCGTATCCTGCGGCATCTATGCCGGCCAGCCCGTTCTGGACCTGGACTATCCCGAAGACAGCGAGGCCGGCGTTGACGGCAACTTCATCATGACCGGTTCGGGCAAACTGATCGAGGTGCAGATGAGCGCCGAAGGTTCCGTCTTCAGCCGCGCGCAGATGGATCAGCTGATGGAACTGGCCGAAAAAGGCGTGTCCGAGCTGGTGGCCGCGCAAAAGGCCGCCACCGCATGACCCGCCGGTTCGAAGGTGATCGGCTGTTGGTGGCCTCGCACAACAAAGGCAAGCTCGAGGAGATGGCCCATCTGCTCGAGCCCTTTGGCGTGACCGTCGTGGGCGCGGCCGAGATGAACCTGCCCGAACCCGAAGAGACCGAGGACACGTTCGTCGGCAACGCGCGCATCAAGGCCCACGCCGCCGCACAGGCCACCGGCCTGCCCGCCCTGTCCGACGATTCCGGCATCACCATCGATGCGCTGGACGGCGCGCCGGGCGTGTACACCGCCGACTGGGCCGAAACCGCTAATGGCCGCGATTTCCTGATGGCCATGACCCGCGCCCACACCGAGCTTGAGGCGCGCAACGCCCCGCATCCTCGCACTGCCCAGTTCCGCTGCACGCTGGTACTGGCTTGGCCCGACGGCCATGACGAGGTGTTTGAGGGCGTCGCACCCGGTCATCTGGTCTGGCCGATCAGCGGCAAGGACGGGTTCGGCTATGATCCGATGTTCGTCCCTGAAGGATTCGACATTACCTTTGCCGAGATGGATCGCTGGGAAAAGAACAAGATCAGCCATCGTGGTCGCGCGGTCGAGCTGTTCGTGAAAGGCTGCTTTGGCGGATGATTGGCGCAACGGGGGCTTTGGCCTGTACGTGCATTGGCCCTTTTGCGAGGCCAAGTGCCCCTATTGCGATTTCAACAGCCATGTTTCCAGAAATATTAATCAAAAACAATGGCTTGACGCCTATCTGTCCGAACTGAAGCGCTCGGCCGCCGAAACCCCCGACCGGGTTCTGAACACGATCTTCTTTGGCGGCGGCACCCCGTCGCTTATGGCGCCCGAAACCGTTGCCGCCGTGATCGACACCGCCCGCAGCCTTTGGCGGCCCGCCAATGACATGGAAATCACGCTCGAGGCCAATCCCGGCTCGGTCGACGCCGGACGGTTCGCCGCCTATCGCGATGCGGGCGTGAACCGGATCTCGATGGGCATTCAGGCGATGAATGACGAAGATCTGCGGCGGCTGGGCCGCATCCACAGCGTGGCCGAGGCACGCGCGGCCTTCGACATCGCCCGCACCTGTTTCGACCGGGTCAGCTTTGACCTGATCTATGCCCGCCAGTACCAGACGCTTGAAGCCTGGCGCGCCGAGCTGACCGAGGCGCTGTCGATGACGATCGACCATCTGTCGCTGTACCAGCTGACCATCGAGGCCGGCACCGCATTCGGCGACCGCTACTCTGTCGGCAAGCTGCGTGGCCTGCCCGAGGACGACAACGCAGCCGATATGTATCTGGCCACGCAAGAGATCTGCGAAGCCCACGGCATGCCCGCCTACGAGGTGTCGAACCACGCTGTTCCCGGGGCCGAGTCTCGGCACAACCTGATCTATTGGCGCTATGGCGATTATGTCGGCATCGGACCGGGCGCCCATGGGCGGATCACGGTGAATGGCCAACGGATCGCAACCGAAACCCATCTGGCACCGACCGCATGGCTGAATGCCGCCACGCAAGGAAATGGCGAAAAGCTGCGGACCCCGCTGACCGCCGAAGAACAAGCGAATGAATACCTCATGATGTGTCTTCGCTTGACTGAGGGTCTAGATATGGACCGCTTCAATCGCCTGTCCGGGCACCCTTTGCCTCAACCCAAACTGGACTACCTGCATGACATCGGAATGATCACCCAAGACGGCCCCCGCGTTTCCGCCACTGCTGGCGGCCGCGCGGTTCTCAATGCGGTGATCCGTGAGTTGCTGGATTAGTCATGCACTATTTGTGGGCCACATTTGGATTGCTCTGCGTGGCCTTGGCCATGATCGGCGTTGCCCTGCCCCTGCTTCCTACCGTTCCGTTCCTACTGTTGGCCGCCTTCTGTTTCGCGCGCTCTTCGTCACGGCTGCATAACTGGCTGATGTCTCACCGAACCTTCGGTCCGTTGATCCTTGATTGGCAAACCTCGGGCGCGATCCGGCCAGCCGCAAAAAAGGCGGCGACCCTGTCGGTTGCCGCCGTCTTTGGTTTGTCGGTTCTGGTTTCTGCGCCCAGCCATGTCCTGATTATTCAGGCCGTGACCTTGGGCGCGGTGATGATCTTTATCTGGTCACGCCCTAACGGCTGAGCTTGGCACAGAGATCATCCAGCTGATCCAGGTTTTCATAGGTCAGAATGACCTGCCCCGTCTCGGTTCCCGGCTTGTGGTTAATGACTACTTTCATCGCCAGGATCGCGGACAGGTCCTTTTCAAGCGCCCGCGTGTCGGCATCCTTACCCGCATTCAGGTTGCGCGAGCGCGGCACGGGCTTGTCCGTATCGCTCTGCTGCTGTTTCTTGACCAGAGCCTCGGTCGCCCGAACCGACAACCCATCCTTGACGACGATTTTGGCCAATTCCGACGGGTTTTCGGCCGTGATCAGTGCGCGAGCATGTCCTGCCGACAATTTTCCTTCAACAACAAGGGTTTGTACGTCACTTGGCAGCGACAGCAACCGAAGAAGGTTGGCGATGTGGCTGCGGCTTTTGCCCAAGGCCTCGGCCAGTTTTTCTTGCGTATGACCGAACCGATCCATCAACTGCTTGTACCCAGCGGCCTCCTCCACGGCGTTCAGATCAGCGCGCTGGATATTCTCGATGATGGCGACTTCAAGTACTTCGGTGTCGTCAAATTCGCGCACGACGACCGGAATGTCGTGCAACTGCGCCATCTGCGCGGCCCGCCAGCGGCGCTCACCCGCGACGATTTCATATTCGCCGCCGCCGACCGAGCGAACGATCAGGGGCTGGATGATCCCTTTCTCTTTGACCGAGGCAGCAAGCTCGTCCAGTTGATCCTGCGAGAATGTGCGGCGTGGCTGATTCGGGTTAGCCCGCAGCTTCTCGATCGGTACCTTCATGTCCGGCCGACGTGGTTCAGCCGTAACCCGGCCCTCAGGATCCTGTGATACATCCGCCATCAAGGCGGACAAGCCGCGCCCCAATCCGCGAGGTTTTCCTTTTCTGGCGCTCACTTCGCCCTCCTGACAGCCGCTCAGGCAGCCACTTTCTTGTTCTTTTGCATGATTTCGCGTGCCAGATGCCGGTACGCCATCGCCCCCAGAGACCCCGAGTCATATTGAAGGACCGGAAGTGCAAATGACGGCGCTTCGCTGACCCGGACATTTCTGGGTATCTTGGTTTTAAATACCATCTCTCCCAGATTGTCACGCGCATCCTTTTCGACCTGCCGGGACAAGTTGTTGCGGTTGTCATACATAGTCAACACAATACCTTCGATTCTGAGGTCTGGATTCGCGGACTGGCGAACCTCTCGGATCGTCAGCATCAGTTGCGAAAGGCCTTCCAGCGCAAAGAACTCGCTTTGCAACGGAACCAACACCGAATGCGCCGCCACCATTGCGTTGACTGTCAGCAGATTGAGGGACGGCGGGCAGTCGATCAGAACGAAGTCAAAACCGAATTTGTCGATCGCCGGTTGCCTGAGCGCGTCGTGCAGCAAGTAGCTGCGTTTTTCATTCGAGATCAGCTCAATATCTGCCGAGCTGAGGTCAACCGTGGCCGGAACGATACTGAGGTTTTCGATTTCGGTTTCCTGCACGACGGCCTCCAAGGGCGCCTCGTCCAGGATCAAATCATACGTGGTCCAATCACGATCCTCGACCCCAAGCCCGGTGGACGCATTTCCCTGCGGGTCCAGATCCACGACCAGAACCTTGCATCCTGCCTCGGCCAAACCCGCCGCCAGATTGATCGCTGTCGTGGTCTTGCCAACCCCACCCTTCTGATTGGCAACCGCCATGATACGAGGTCCTGCAGGGCGCGACAGATCAACCACGTGAGACTCCTTTGATCTTCAGGATGACAGCCTGGGGGTCAGTTAAACTATTAGCTGTCTCCGTGGTAAAATTCCATTCCCGTTGGGCCGCGTCGATTTCTTTTTTCCAGGTGGCGCCTTTGGGAAACACGGCCACTCCATCTTCCTTTAAATGCCTGTCACAAAATGACAATAAAGTCGTCAGGTCCGCGAGCGCCCTTGCGGACAGGACGTCAGCGCCCAAGGGATCAACTGCCTCGATCCGCTTTGAAATCACCGAGCAATTGGCCTGGGTTTCACGGATGACGGTCCGCAAAAACGCCGATTTTCTTTGATCGCTCTCAACCAGGGAAAATTCCGTCTCGGGCGATGCTTCAGCGGCCAGTATCGCGCAGACCAGCCCTGGAAATCCCCCACCGCTTCCTAGGTCGACCCAGTGGTTTTTTGGCTCAACCAAATGAAAGACCTGGATCGAGTCCTTTACGTGCCGCGACCAGACTTCAGGCAGAGTGCTGCGCGAAACCAAGTTAATCTTTGGATTCCACTTCCGCAGAAGATCGACAAAGATTGACAGCTTTTCGAATGTTTCACGTGAAACATTCAAGCCATCGGGCGAAGCGCAGGAGTCTCCGTTCATGCCTTTTTTGCTCTCTGACTGCTTCTGAGTTTTGCCAGCACCAAGGTCAAAGCAGCAGGCGTAACACCCTCCACGCGGCTCGCCTGGGCAATGTTTGCCGGCCGCGCGGCTGACAGCTTCTGCTTCAACTCATTCGAAAGGCCTGTGAGCGACGAATAGTCAAAATCCGCGGGTATGGCATAGGTTTCGTCGCGCTTCATGGCTTCAACATCTCGTTGTTGCCGAGCTATATAGTTAGCGTAGAGCGCGTCCCTTTCGATCTGCCGACGGGTGTCTTGGTCGACATCCTCCAACTGCTGGATCAGCGGCACAAGGTCCTCGAAGCACACGTTCGGAAACGCCAAGACTGCCATTCCGTCCCTGCGGTTACCATCCTGATTTACTTCGATGCCAGCTGCGCGGATTTCCTTGGGTGTATAGGTCCGTTCGGTCAGTACTGACTTCACAGCATCCAGCTTTTCCATTTTTGTTTCAAAAGCCAGGCGACGATGATCCGATATACACCCAATTTCCAGGCCTTGCGGCGTAAGGCGTTGATCCGCATTGTCCGCGCGCAAGGACAGACGGAATTCGGCGCGCGAGGTGAACATCCGATACGGTTCCGCTACACCCCGTGTGGTCAGATCGTCAATCATCACACCAATATAGCTATTGGCTCGGGTAAAATGAATTGCATCTCGCCCCTGAACTTCCAGCGCGGCATTCAGGCCTGCGACTAAGCCCTGAGCGGCCGCCTCCTCATATCCTGTGGTTCCATTGATCTGCCCCGCAAGATATAGTCCTGGGATATCCGGCAAGGCCAAGGACGCGTTCAACACACGCGGGTCCACATAGTCGTATTCAATGGCGTAGCCCGGCTGTAAGATTTCTGCAGACTCAAGGCCTTTGATGGATCGGACATACTCGACTTGGACATCCTGCGGCAGCGAAGTCGAAATCCCGTTTGGATACACAGTGTGGTCATTGACCCCCTCAGGCTCTAGGAAAATCTGATGAGAGTCCTTGTCCGCAAACCGAACGATCTTGTCTTCGATCGAAGGGCAATATCGCGGCCCTACTCCCTCGATATGCCCCCCATACATCGCAGAGCGACTCAGGTTCTTCTCGATGATTTCATGGGTTCGGGCGTTCGTGTGAGTGATGCCGCAAGATATCTGCGGCGCCACCGGTGTTTTGGACAAGAATGAGAACATGGCCGGGTCATCATCACCGTCCTGCCGTTCCAATCCGTCCCAGTCGATCGTGCGCCCATCTAGGCGCGGAGGCGTTCCTGTTTTCAGCCGCGCCATCGGCAGGTCATAGCTATCCAACCGCTCAGCCAGTCGTACAGACGGCCTGTCGCCCATACGGCCTCCGGGCCTCTGAACATCGCCGATATGAATCACGCCCCGCAGAAACGTTCCCGAGGTCAGAATCACCGATTTCGCAGTGATTTCAGATCCGTCGGACAGAACCACCCCGGCAACGCGATGACCGTCCATTCGGAAATCTATGACTTCTCCTGTAATGACTTCGAGGTTCTTGCGCGCCTTTGTTTCCTGTTGCATTGCAGCCCGGTACAGCGCACGGTCGGCCTGCGCACGAGGCCCTTGAACGGCGGGCCCTTTACGGCGATTCAGAAGGCGGAACTGGATTCCCGCCCGGTCTGCAACCCGCCCCATAACGCCGTCCAGCGCGTCGATCTCTCGAACCAGGTGGCCTTTTCCAAGTCCACCGATCGCTGGATTGCACGACATGACACCGATGTCGGTTTCCGAAAGTGTTACCAAAGCTGTCTGAGCACCCATCCGGGCCGCGGCATGGGCCGCCTCGGCCCCCGCATGCCCCGCTCCGATAACGACAACGTCAAACTCCGAATGTTTCACGTGAAACACTCCTCATTTACCCAAACAAAAGCTGGCGAAAATTTCGTCCAGCAGATTTTCCACATCTACTCGACCGACCAAAGACTCCAACGCGCGGATGGCGGTTCGCAGCTCTTCTGCTGCAATATCGTACAGGTCCGGGCCGGAATCCAGAACCCTGAGTGCTTCGGACAGAGCGGCCGAGGATTTCAGCATTGCAACACGATGGCGTTCCCGGGTGGCAATACCAGAAATTGCGGTTCTCTCTCTCAAGACTACCGATATGTTGTGGATCAGGCGGTCGATTCCCTGACCTGTCTTCCCCGACACACCCTCGGTCCCATCTGAACGAAGGTCGGACTTCGGCAGAACCTGGATGTCGCCGGATTGCATACCGATTCCCAACGCTTCCGGGTCCTCGGTCAGAAAAACGCGAAGGTCGGCATTTTCCGCCCGCTTTCTGGCCAGAGCGATCCCAAGGCCCTCTACGTGGTCCTCGGTTTCACGCAACCCGGCCGTATCCAGCAATGTGACCGGCAGACCTGCCAGGTCCATCCGCACCTCGATAATATCGCGGGTGGTGCCGGCATATTCCGAAGTAATTGCCGCCTCCCGGCCCGCAAGCGCATTCAGCAAGGTCGACTTGCCCGCGTTCGGTGGGCCGACGATAGCCACTTCAAAGCCGGAGCGAATCCGCTCGGCAATCCTCACGCCCTTCGCTTCCCGCTCCAGATCCGCCATGACAGCGGTCACAAGCGATCGGACTTCGGGTGACACATCCGTTGGCACGTCTTCATCGGCAAAATCGATGACGGCTTCCAGCAACGAGGCCGCCCGGATCAAATCCCGCCGCCACTGTTCCGCCAGGTCGCCCAATTCACCGGCCAGTATGGTCTGAGCCTGCTTGCGCTGGGCCTCGGTCTCTGCGTCGATCAGATCAGCTAAGCCTTCGACCTGGGCAAGGTCCATCTTCCCGTTTTCAAGAGCACGCCGGGTGAACTCGCCCGGCTCAGCCAGTCGCAGATCCGGCATTTCGGACAAGACGCGCAGAACCGCGTTGACCGAAGCCGTGCTGCCATGGATCTGCAACTCGGCCACATCTTCGCCGGTAAAGCTGGACGGACCGTGGAAGGTCAGGACCAGCCCGTCATCCAGACGCGACCCGTCAGGTGCCCGCAACTCACGCAGGCACATGCCACGCAACGGCAAATCTCCACCCGACAGAACCTTGGCCGCGTGGTGCGACTGCGGTCCTGACAGGCGGATAACAGCAACCCCTGCCTTGCCTTGCGCGCTGGCCAAGGCGAATATCGTATCCATTCGAAGGCCTCGCGTCGGTTACAAGACCGTATCAGGTATTCATCGAGTCGAAGAACTCGGAATTGGTCTTGGTCTGTTTCAACTTGGACAACAGGAACTCGATCGCGTCGGTTGTGCCCATCGGGTTGAGGATACGGCGCAGAACGAAGGTTTTGGCCAGATCGCCCTTGTCGACCAGCAGGTCCTCTTTCCGGGTGCCGGACTTGAGGATGTCGATCGCCGGGAACACCCGCTTGTCTGCGATCTTGCGATCCAGAACGATCTCCGAGTTACCGGTACCCTTGAATTCTTCAAAGATCACTTCGTCCATCCGGCTGCCAGTGTCGATCAGCGCGGTGGCGATGATGGTCAGCGAACCGCCCTCTTCGATGTTGCGCGCCGCACCGAAGAACCGCTTGGGCCGCTGCAGCGCGTTGGCGTCCACACCACCGGTCAGAACCTTGCCCGAGGACGGCACCACGGTGTTGAACGCTCTACCAAGTCTTGTGATCGAGTCGAGAAGGATAACAACATCTCGTTTGTGCTCGACCAGGCGCTTGGCTTTTTCGATCACCATCTCCGACACGGCCACATGGCGGGTCGCCGGTTCATCAAAGGTCGAGGATACCACCTCGCCCTTCACCGAACGCTGCATGTCCGTCACCTCTTCAGGGCGTTCGTCGATCAGCAGGACGATCAGGTAGCACTCCGGGTGGTTCCGCTCGATCGAGTGCGCGATGTTCTGCAGGATCACCGTTTTACCGGTCCGCGGCGGCGCCACGATCAGCGACCGCTGGCCCTTGCCGATCGGGGCGACCAGGTCGATCACACGGGCGGATTTGTCCTTGATGGTCGGATCCTCGATCTCCATCTTCAACCGCTCATCCGGATAGAGCGGCGTCAGGTTGTCGAACAGAATCTTGTGCTTGGCCTTTTCCGGGTCTTCGAAGTTGATCTTGGTGACCTTCGTCAGCGCGAAATAGCGCTCATTCTCGTCCGGAGCCTTGATCTCACCCTCGACCGTGTCGCCGGTGCGCAGCGAATACTGGCGGATCATGTCGGGCGAGACATAGATGTCGTCCGGGCCGGGCAGATAGTTCGCCTCGGGCGAGCGCAGAAAGCCGAAGCCGTCCTGCAGCACCTCGAGCACGCCGTCGCCGCCCACGGTCCAACCCTCGTCCGCGCGTTCGCGCAGGATCTGGAACATCATCTCGCCCTTGCGCATGGTCGAGGCGTTTTCGATCTCGAGCTCTTCGGCCATGGCCAGAAGGTCTTTGGGGCTTTTCGCCTTCAGATCGGACAGGTTCAGGGATTCGATTGTCATGATGATACGGACCTTGGCCGCAGAGGTGCGGCACAGCGTTGAATTTCAAACAGGAAGATGCGCCATCCGGACGGATGGGTTGATCTCTACATAAGGCGGGTCGCCGTCCGAGTCAAACCGGTGCGGAAATAGCCCTCAGAACTTCAGAATGACCGCCAGAACAATGATGACCATCAAAACGGTCGGAACCTCGTTCATCATGCGGTACTGGCGCCCTGTGAGCGTATTGCGGCCTTCGACGAAATCCTTGCGCCGGGCCATCAGCCAGTGATGAAACCAGGTCATGCCGATCACCGCTGCGCCCTTGACCCAGGGCCAGGCCCAGTCCCACCCGACGATGCCGGGAGTGAACACCATGATGAGGCCACAGACCCAGGCCACGATCATCGCCGGTCGCATGATCACGCGCAGCAGCTTTTCTTCCATTTCAAAGAAGATCTCAGGCGCGCCGTCGACGGCTTGTGCCTTTTCGACGTGATAGACGAACAGGCGTGGCAGATAGAACAGCCCTGCCATCCACGAGATAACCGCCATGATGTGCAGTGATTTCACCCAAGGGTACAGCGTGAAGAGAAGATCGGTCATCGGGTTTCCCGGCACTGGTCGGACCCTCCCTAATAAAAAAAATAGAAAAGAGAAAGGATGATGGTTTTGTAGGGTGGGCAAAATCCGTGGATTATTGTTTTGTCCGCCAGTTTTCCCCAGGTGGATGAATAAATTCAAAAACTGGGCGATTCTGGTGATTTCAGTTTTTACGTAATAAAAACAATAGATTAAGTTACACACCGAGGATCTGACTTGGGGATAACTCAAGGGACATCTTTTGATGAACAGGAAATCCCAAGATCCCGAGTTATCCTTGTCCCGACCGGACAGTCTTTGGGCGACTCGGGGAAGTTTCAGGCCGAAATCGCGGGCTTGCGTGTCAACTGGAAAACCATACAAACCGTTCAAAACCAATGATCAACTTGCCCACGGGGTTTTCCACATGACTGTCCCCATCGTTCTTGCCTCGGGGTCCGAGATCCGCGCGCAGTTACTGCGGAACGCCGGAGTGCCGTTTTCCGTCCAGGTCGCCCGCGTGGACGAGGATACCGCCAAACGCGCGCTTCTGGCTGAGGGCGCGCCGCCCCGCGACATCGCCGACGCTCTGGCCGAGCTCAAGGCGCGCAAGATCAGTGACAAGACGCCCGGCGCGATGGTTCTGGGCTGTGACCAGGTTCTGGATTTCGACGGACGCCTGCTGTCCAAGCCCGAAACGCCCGAAGAGGCGCTGGCGCAGTTGAAGGCGATGCGCGGCAAGCGTCACATGCTGCTGTCGGCGGCGGTGATCTATCAGAACGGCGAACCGGTCTGGCGCCATGTCGGTCAGGTGCGGTTGCGGATGCGCGCCAGTTCGGATGCCTATCTGAAGGGCTATGTCGCGCGCAACTGGGACAGCATTCGCCATGCGGTCGGGGCCTACAAGCTGGAAGAAGAGGGTGTGCGCCTGTTCAGCAGCATTGACGGCGACTATTTTAACGTCTTGGGTATGCCCCTGCTGGAGCTGCTCAATTTTCTAGCGGTCCGAGGGGTGATCGAACAATGACCGACAAACGCATTCCACTGGCCGGAGTCATCGGACACCCGATTGCCCATTCCCGATCGCCTGCCCTGCATGGCTATTGGCTGAAGACCTATGGTTTGCCGGGCCATTATGTGCCGATGGATGTTGCGCCTGCCGATCTTGAAACGGTCCTGCGCTGCTTGCCCAAGGCCGGGTTCGTGGGGGCCAATGTTACTGTTCCGCACAAAGAGGCCGCGTTGCGCCTGGCCGATCATGTGTCGGACCGCGCCTCGGTGGTCGGGGCGGCGAACACGCTGGTGTTCCGGTCCGATGGCTCGATTCACGCAGACAATACCGACGGGTACGGGTTCATGCAGAACCTGCGCGCGGGCGCGCCGGATTGGGTGCCGCAGGATGGCCCGGCGGTGGTGTTCGGCGCGGGCGGGGCCGCGCGGGCGGTGCTGCAGGCGCTGGCCGAGGCCGGCGTGCCCGAGATCCTGCTGACCAACCGCACGCGGTCGCGCGCCGATCACCTTAAAGAGGAATTTGGCCAGCGCATCACCGTGGTCGATTGGGTCCAGGCCGGAAACGTGATCGAAAACGCCGAACTGGTGGTGAACACCACGTCGCTGGGTATGCAGGGTCAGCCCGAGCTGCGCGTCCCGCTGGACGGGTTGCAGCCGGGAACGGTGGTGACTGATCTGGTCTACACGCCGTTGAAGACCCGCCTTCTGGAACAGGCCGAGGCTGCGGGCTGTACCGTCGTCGATGGGCTGGGCATGTTGCTGCATCAGGCGGTGCCCGGGTTCGAGCGGTGGTTCGGCTTGCGCCCCGAGGTTACGGAAGAAACCCGCGCAGCGGTTCTGGGATGAGCTTTGCGCTGGGTCTGACCGGGTCGATCGGCATGGGCAAAAGCACCACCGCCAACCTGTTCGCGCAGGAAGGTTGCGCCGTTTGGGATGCCGACGCCGCGGTGCATCGGCTGTACGCGGCCGGCGGCGCGGCGGTCGCGCCGATCCGCGCGGCATTTCCCGAGGCCATCGAGAATGGCGCTGTCAACCGTGATGTCCTGAAACGGATCATCGGTGCCGATCCGACCGCGTTGAAACGGATCGAAGTCATCGTGCACCCGCTGGTGGCCCAGGATCGCGAGGCGTTTCGACAGGCGGCCAAGTCGGACATCCTTGTCTTTGACATCCCATTGCTTTTCGAAGCCGGCGGCGACGCGCAGATGGATGCGGTGGCCTGCGTTTCGATCCCCCCGGACGAGCAGAAACGCCGCGTCATGGCGCGGGGCACGATGACCGAGGCGCAGTTCGAGCAGATCCGCGCCAAGCAGATGCCGAATGACGAAAAATGCGCGCGGGCGGATTTCGTGATCGTCACCGACACTCTGGACCATGCCCGCGCACAGGTGCAGGATGTGGTCAGGCAGATCAGGGCAGGACTGACAGATGCGTGAAATCGTACTGGATACGGAAACCACCGGATTCGATCCCGAAAGCGGCGACCGGATCGTCGAGATCGGGGCTATCGAGCTGTGGAACCACGTCGCCACGGGCGAGACCTATCACGTCTACATCAACCCCGAACGCTCGATGCCGGCCGAGGCCTTCGGCGTGCACGGCATCGGCCCTGACCTGCTGGAGCCGCCGCAACCTGCCGAACCGGGCCAGATCACCCTGAAGGACAAACCTGTCTTTGCGAAGGTCGGGCAGGCCTTCCGCGATTTCGTGGGGGATGCACGGCTGGTGATCCACAACGCTTCATTCGACATGAAGTTTCTCAATGCCGAATTGGGATGGATGGGCCTGCCTCCGATCCCGATGGAGCAGGCGCTGGACACGCTGGCGATCGCGCGCAAGCGGTTTCCCGGCTCGCCCGCCTCGCTGGATGCGCTGTGCCGGAGGTTCAACATCGACAACTCGAACCGGGTTCTGCACGGCGCGTTGCTCGACTCGGAAATCCTGGCAGAAGTCTATCTGGAGCTCATCGGCGGACGCCAACCAGATTTTGGCCTGTCTTCGACGTCTGCCGAAAGCTCAACCGGTGGCGACATTTGGCGCCCCGGTCCACGGCCCAACCCACTGCAGCCCCGGATTACCGAGGATGAGCGCGCTGCGCATGATGCATTTGTCGAAAAGCTGGGCGAAAACGCCCTGTGGTCCCGCACCTGACCCGGGTCAGATGCGGGTTGCCTGATCACGCCTCGGTCTTGTCGGACGCCTCGGCCTGACGGCGCATCAACTCGTTGCGGTACAGACCGACGAAATCGATGTTGTCCAGATTGACCGGTGGGTAGCCACCGTCGCGGGTGATGTCGCTGACGATGCGGCGCAGGTAAGGGAACAGCATCCGCGGGCATTCGATCATCAGGAACGGGTGCAACTGATCATTCGGCACGCCTTCCACGTGGAACAGGCCGCAATAATCGATCTCGCAAAGGAACAGGATGTCCTCCAGACCCTTGGCCTTGGACTTGAGGTTCAGCTTGATCGACACCTCATATTGGTGGTCGGCCGAGCGCTTTTTCGCATCCAGGTTCACCTGGACCGAGATCTCGGGCTGCACGTCGCCCGAGACGCCTTTTTGCGCCATCACGTTTTCAAAGGACATGTCCCGGATGAACTGTCCCAGAATGCGCATCTGGATTTGGGGGGCTGCCTGGGGCTCGGTTGTGCCGGCGGCGGTTTCTTCGGTCATGGATCCGCTCCAAAATTTAAATTCGCCACTGCTTACCAAGTTGGGCCGGGCACCTCAATGCTGGTGCGGCCCTTCCACCCATTTCGACGGTTGTGCGGGTTTTGTGCGCACTTCCGAATACTCTCCATCTATGATGTCATCCCCACCGAACGGATCGCGCGCCGCCCCGTATTGCGGGCCGGGGCCCATCTGGAACTGGGTAATCGTGACCCGTGATTTGAGATACCGAAAAACCGCGGCCCGCACCCCGGGAACCAGCAGCGCAAAGCCGATTGCGTCGGTGAAGAACCCGGGCGTCATCAGCAGAACGCCCGACAGCAGGACCATTGCACCATTGGCCAGCGGTTCGGTCGGGTCGTCCAGTTCGGAAAAGGCGCGCTGCAGCTGACCCATCGCCATGCGACCTTGTGTCCGCACCATCGCGGTACCCAGAACGGCGGTCAAAACCACGATCGCCAGCGTCGGCCACAGGCCGATCAGACCGCCGACCTGGATAAAAAGGGCGATTTCGATGATCGGCACCAATAAAAATGCCAAGAACAGATACATATGCGCTATCCTTTCCCATAGGCCGGGCTGTGGACTTGCCACCAACTGTCACCTACATAGTGGCACGAGGCCGCGTGTACAAAGTCTCGGTGCTGAAAAGAGGACGAAATGAATTCACCCCTGATCCAGCTTCTGGTGCTGGCTGGCATAGCCATCTTCCTGATCCTGCGTCTCAGAAGCGTGCTGGGCACGCGCGAAGGCTTTGAAAAACCACCGGTGCCGCAGCAACCCGACACCGGGAAGTCGCGTCGTGATTTCGAAGTGATCGACGGCGGTCCGGATCGTGACATTACCGACCATGTGCCCGAAGACAGCGAATTGGCGCAGACGCTGGCCGCAATGAAGCGAGTCGAGCCCAGCTTTTCGGTCAGCGAGTTTCTGCAGGGCGCCCGTGGCGCCTATGAGCTGATCGTCATGGGGTTCGAGCGGGGCAATCTGGATGAAATCCAGCCCTTCCTGTCCGAGGAAGTTTTCGAAACCTTCGTGTCGGTTGTCGCCGATCGCGAGGACAAGGGCCTGACGATCGAGGCCGAGTTCATCGGTGTGCGTGAGATGGGCCTGGTGGATGCACAATTCGACAAGGATTCAAACCGCGCCGAGATCACTGTGCGGTTCGTCGGCGAGCTGACGTCGGTCGTGCGTGACCGGGGCGGTGACATCATCGAAGGCAGCCCCAACACGATCAAGCGCCAAAAGGACAGCTGGACTTTTGCTCGCGTCATGGGCGCGGATGATCCGAACTGGCTGCTTGTCGCCACGGACGCATGATCGGAACGCTCCGGTCGTTGATGCTGGTGGCGGTTCTGACCGCCGCCAATGCCGCCGGAGCTGAGGCGACGCGATCCATCCTGTCATTTGCTGACCTTGATGGCTGGGCCGAGGATGACCACGGCGCGGCTTTGTCCGTTTTTCTGGACACTTGCGGGGATCTGGACGATCCGGACTGGCGTTCGTTGTGTGCAGCCGCACGGACATACGAGCCCGATGCCGCGCGCGCCTTTTTCGAACTGTTCTTCCGGCCCATCCTGATCGAGGATGAAAAGGCCCCGCTGTTCACCGGATATTTTGAACCGGAATTGAACGGCTCGCGGACGCGGACTGAAACCTACAGATACCCGGTCTACAAGATGCCGCCCGAGGCGCGGGCGGCTGGGCAATGGCTCAGTCGGCGCGAGTTGCTGACCAGTGACGTGATGAAGGGCCGCGGCTTGGAAATCGCCTGGGTCGATGACCCGGTCGAGTTGTTTTTTCTGCAGATTCAAGGCTCGGGGCGCATCCGTTTGCCGGATGGCAGTTCGGTGCGTGTTGGATATGGCGGGGCCAACGGCCACCCCTATCGGTCGGTTGGGGTTGAGCTGGTCCGGCGCGGTATTCTGGGTGCGCATGATGTGAGCGCCCGGATGATCCAGTCCTGGGTGCGCAAGAACCCCGAGATTGGGACCGAGCTGTTGATGCACAACCCGTCCTACGTCTTTTTCCGCGAGGTTTCGCGGGTGGCTGCAGACCGCGGGCCTTTGGGCGCAATGAACCGGTCGATCACCGCAATGCGCAGCATAGCCGTGGACCCGGCCTATACCCCGTTGGGTGCGCCGGTCTGGGTTGAAAAAGACGGCAAGACTCCGCTGCGGCGTTTGATGATCGCACAGGACACCGGCTCGGCAATCAAAGGCGCACAACGGGCCGACATCTTTTTCGGAACCGGGGACGCCGCAGGACAGGCAGCGGGCCAGCTCAAGGATCCCGGCCGCATGATCGTTCTGCTGCCGATCCAACGCGCCTATGCCATGCTGCCGGATGAGTTCTGATGACCCGCCGCAAGCTGACTGAAGACGAGATTGAATTGTGGCACAAGGTGACCCGGCAGACCGAGCGGCTGCACCCGGAGATTCCCCAATCCGTTCACCCATCGACATTGCCGAAGCCCAAGCCGCGAAAAACCCCCAAAGCGCGGATAGACACCTTTGAACTGGGTCAGAATGCACCGACAAATGGACGCGGTCACAGCTTGAAGCCCGCAATCGGCGACAGCCTGCGCGCCGCACCCGTACAGATGGACAGCAAGGCCTTTGCGCGGATGAAACGCGGCAAGCTGAAACCCGAAGGCAAGCTGGATCTGCACGGAATGCGGGTCGACACAGCCCACCCCGCTTTGATCCGGTTCATCCTGTCGGCGCAGGCATCGGGAAAACGACTGGTTCTGGTGGTCACCGGCAAAGGCAAGGACAGGGACGAACCTGGCCCGATCCCGACGCCCCGCGGCGTGCTGCGCAACCAGGTGCCTCAGTGGTTGAATTTGCCGCCCCTGGCCCAAGCGGTTCTTCAGGTCAGTCCGGCCCATATCAGCCATGGCGGTGATGGGGCTTACTACGTGTATCTGAGGCGGATCCGCTAAAGCAGTCGTCGCGCCCTCTGAATACCGATCCAAACTATGCCGCACGTCGCCACGAAGAACCAGGCGACCCACAGGAACTGCGTGCTGAGCGGCACGCCCAGATCGATCAGCCCGCCAGTCAGGCCGGGCCCGACAGCAGACCCCAGCACCATGACGGCCGCAGCCATCGCCTTGATCGCGCCGATGTGACGGGTGCCGTAGAACTCGGCCCAGAACGCGGCGGGCAGCGTGCTGTTGGCGCCGACCGAAATGGCAAGACAGGACAAACCGATAACGGCGCCGGGGATTGTCTGGACAAACGCAAACAGGGCAAACCCGGCAGCCATCGGAAGCTGATAGAACGGCATCATCCGCGCCGTGCCCCATCTGTCCAGCGCCCAGCCCGAGGCGAACATCGCCAAGATCGACACCCCAGTATAGACCGGAAACAACGCAACCAGTTGGATATGGGCCCAGCCCTTGGTCTGCGCCAGATGGACCTGGTGAAAGAAGAACGCGGTAATGAATGCCGAAGGCCCCATGAGCGCCGGCATCATGAACCAGAAAAGCGGGTTCAATAGCGTTTCGCGCCGGGTCCAGTGCCGCCCAAGCATCCCGGTCGCGCTGGTTTCCCGAGCCAGGCTTTGTGGTGTCCGTTCCTGACGCAGCATCCGCATCAACGCCGGTATTCCCAACAACGCGATGGCGGCGGAGAGCGCCCAAAGAAAATGCCAGTCGACAAAGGCCATGGCGGCGACGAACAGCACGGGCAGCAGGGCCTCACCGACGGCAAATCCCAGCGTTGCGATGGAGAGTGCCCTGCCCCGCGTGGCCGTGAACCACCGGGCCATCGCAACCATTGCAATGTGGCTGCACATGCCCTGGCCGAACAGACGCAGCAGAAAGATCACCACGGGCAACAGGATCACCCAGTGATTGACCGCCATCGCCAGCGCGGCACACGCAAGCCCAAGCAGGACAGCCGGACCCAGCACGCGGACACGATAAATATCGGTCAGCCCTCCGGCCCAGATCATGACGATCGCGGAAACAGTCGTGCCCAAGGAATAAAGACCGCCCCATGCGCCGTGGCTGAGGCCGAACTCGGCCCGAATCTGCCCGGCGAAGATCGAAATGAAAAAGGTCTGCCCGAAACTGGACATGAAGGTCAGCAAGACCCCCGCGCCCAACCACGGAGCATTGTCCGCAAGGAAAAGGCGGACCCCTCGCCCTATCACGGGGTGCTGACCCGCACCTGCCCGGTTTCGGTCAGAACAACCTCGGTCGCGCCGGCATCGTTTCGCACGGCCGGCGGCACCAGAAGATCAATGCCGCCCTGATCCCGGCCAAAGGTCCTGCTGACCCGGCCCGCCGCGTTGAGAATCGACAGAAGTGCCGGAGATGTGGCGGCCACGAAATGCGAGGACTCCGCATCCTTGTTGAAAGCCGTGGTGTCGATGATGCTGACCGGGTACTGCGCCAGCTTCTCGGTCGAGCTGATGTTGCCCAGCCGCTCGCCTTTGGCAGTTCCGCGCAGGCGTCCGGACACGTTCAAGATCTTGTCTTTGCGCGAGACCATGATCACGAATGGCTCGGGCGGAGATTTGATCACCGCCATCTGCGACCGGAACACGTCAACGTCGAGATCGGGCGAGATCAGCAATACACCTTCCAGATTGCGCCGCGACCAGCCTGGCTCGCGCAGCTCGGCCTGGCGCATCATCTCCATGGTCAGCGCGCCTCCCATCGAGTGCGCAACGATCAGCACGCGCGGGACGCCCAGGGATTTCAGCGTAGATATGGTTTGTTGCAGCCCGTCGCGGGCAAACAGCATACTGTCCAGATCATAGGCATAGCCCGATCCGGCCCCTCGGCTGGGCCAGGAATAGACCAACGTCTTTCCAGGCAGGCCGATATCGTGAGCCAACTGAGCCGCGCGAAAAACGGTCTCGGTCTGGGTGGCGTTGTAGCCATGAACAAAAATCGTGACTTCCTTGGCGCCGTTCAGCCGCGCTTTCAGATCCTGCTCGGACGGAAATTCGCGCACACCTGCCAAAACGAACTGCCGGCTCGGGTTCGGGTCCGAATAGGAAAACTCAAGCGTCCCCGGTCGGTGGTTCGGCGGGATCGAGACTGTGGTTTCGAGGAATTGCAGGCGGTCAGCGCGACGATACCCGTATGAGCCGTCGGCCTCGCGTGCGCGGGTGGTGGCCGCGAACACGGTCTGCGCCGTTCCGACGTCCAACGCTTCGGGCAAGGTGACCGAGATGGATCGATCAACGCAGCCTCCCAAAACGGAAACCGTGACGAAAATGATCAGATAGCGCAGCACGGATCGATCCCAGACCAACAGTACGTGCTACGCATAGCGTAACCTGCCGACGCGTCCAGATAATTGCGCAGGACCAACCGGCAAAAACCGGCTGATCATGTTACAGAACGTAACGGCTCAGGTCCGTGGATTTGGTCAGCTCACCAAGGTTTTCATCGACAAAGGCCGCGTTGACCACGATTTCCGCACCGGCACGGTCCGGCGCGACAAAGGACAGATCTTCGAAAACGCGCTCCATCACGGTGTACAGGCGCCGGGCGCCGATATTCTCGACGCTCTGGTTTACCTCGGCGGCGATCCGGGCCAGCGCGGCGATCCCGTCCTCGGTAAACCTGACGGTGACGTTTTCGGTGCCCATCAAAGCCGTATACTGGCGGGTCAGCGCGTTGTCCGTCTCGGTCAGGATGCGCACGAAATCCTCTTCGGTCAGCGCACGCAGCTCGACCCGGATCGGCAAGCGGCCCTGAAGTTCGGGCAGCAGGTCCGAGGGCTTGGCGATGTGGAAGGCGCCCGACGCGATGAACAGAATGTGGTCGGTCTTGACCGGGCCATGCTTGGTGGACACGGTCGTGCCTTCGATCAGCGGCAGCAGGTCGCGCTGCACCCCTTCGCGGCTGACATCCCCGCCGCGGGTTTCTGCCCGGGCGCAGACCTTGTCGATCTCGTCCAGAAATACGATGCCATTCTGCTCGACCGATTCCAGCGCCGCGCGGGTGACGGCCTCGTCATCCAGCAACTTGTCGGCCTCTTCCCCGATCAGGATGTCATAGCTTTCGGCCACGGTCATGCGGCGCTTGACGGTGCGCCCGCCGAAAGCTTTGCCGAAAATGTCGCCCAGGTTCATCATGCCCATCTGACCGCCCGGCTGGCCGGGAATGTCGAACATCGGCATCGGGTTGGACGTGTCGGCCAAATCAAGCTCGATCACCGTGTCGTCCAGCTCGCCGGATTTCAGCTTCTTGCGGAACATCTCGCGGGTGCTCTCGCGGGCGTCCGAGCCGGCGATGGCCTCGATCACGCGGTCCTCGGCAGCCTGATGCGCCTTGGCCTTGACCTCTTCGCGCATGTATTCACGGGTCTGGATGATAGCGGCATCGGCCAGATCGCGGATGATCTGTTCAACATCGCGGCCGACATAGCCGACTTCGGTGAATTTGGTCGCTTCGACCTTGATGAAAGGCGCGCGGGCCAGCTTGGCCAAGCGGCGGCTGATCTCGGTTTTGCCCACGCCGGTGGGTCCGATCATCAGGATATTCTTGGGATAGACCTCGTCGCGGATGTCATCCGGCAACTGCTTGCGCCGCCAGCGGTTGCGCAGGGCCACGGCGACAGCGCGCTTGGCGTCCTTCTGCCCGATGATGAAACGATCCAGTTCCGAGACGATCTCGCGCGGGGTCAGGTCGGTCACAGGGCAGTCCTTTCGATGGTCGGCAGTCAGCTGCGGCTTAGGTAAGCACGGGGTCGGCAAAAACAACCGAGACCGCACATTTGGCCGCGTTGGTTAACAATGACCCGGCGCCAATGCAATTCTTTCCTGACCTCCGTGTTGGGAGATTTCGGTGTCCTCTGATAGGGTTGGCGGAATGTGCGCGGGACCCGGAGAGTGAAATGTCCAAGATTGCCAAGATTACCCTGCTGTTCGTGGTGTTCGTGGACTTGATCGGCCAAGGGCTGGTTTTTCCGATCATCAACTCGCTGATCATGGAGACGAAATCGGGCTTTCTGCCGGAAAGCACGCCAATGGGCAGCCGTCACTTCTACTACGGTCTGGTGATCGGGTGTTTCTTCCTGTCCTGGTTTCTGGGCGTCGTCTATGTCTCGAAAGTTTCGGACTCCATCGGGCGCAAGAATGCACTTCTGGTCTGCCTGGGCGGCGCGCTGGCCGGCTATGCGATCACCATTGCGGCGCTGTATCTCAACAGCCTGATCCTGTTGATCGTGGGCCGGTCGATCACCGGGTTCACGGCCGGAAACCAGCCCATTGCGCAGGCGGCCATGATCGACGGCAGCACGGATGCGGCCGATCGTGACCGGAACATGGGTTATATCGTGACAGGGGTCAGCTTTGGCCTGGTCGGCGGCCCGATCATCGGAGCGGTCCTGTCGGATGCGGCGCTGTTGGGCAGCGTTGCCACGCTCAAGACCCCATTCTACGGCGCGTTTGTCCTGGTGCTTATCGCGATCCTGCTGGTGCTGTTCTTTTTCAAGGATACCCGAACCGAACGCGAACCCTTCGTCTTTCGCCCCCGCGATGTGACCGACAGCCTGGTCGCCGTACGTGGCCACCCCATGGTTCTGAAGATCCTGCCCGTCTACGCGTTCTTCATGATCGCGAACGTCACCTTCTACGTGTTTGTGGACAATTTCTTGACCAGCGCTTTTGGTTACGGCGTGATCGGCGGCAGCATGGCCATGGTCGTCATTGGTGTGGCGCTGGCCTTCTCAAGTACGTTTCTCGTGAAACCCGCGCAGGAACGGTTCAGCAAGCACAACATCATATATGTTTCGCTGATCGTCATGGTGATCTGCGGCTTTGCCTTTGCCTTCAGCCCCAGCGGCGTGCTCAGCTACGTGCCGGTGTTCCTGTTCTATTTCCTGTTCGGCGTGGCCTACCCGACCCTTCTGGGCCTGTTTTCCTCGTCGGTCAGCGAGGCGGATCAGGGCTGGGTCATGGGCGTAACCACGGCCGTGTTCTGCCTGGCGGGTGGAATCATGTCGCTGATCGGCGGCGGGTTGATGAGCATCGATATCCGCCTGCCCTATTACATCGTGATCGCCTCGGCCATTCTGGGGCTGATCGGGATGCACCGCCGGTGGAAGGGCAAGGAGATTTCGGCCCTGCTGGCCTGACCCCTAGCCCGAAATGCTCTCAACCGTCAGGTTGCCGTTGGTGTAGACGCAGATGTCGGCGGCAATTGCCATGGCCTCGCGGGCAACCTCCTCGGCCGACTTGTCGCTGTCCATCATCGCCCGCGCAGCTGCCAGGGCAAAGTTGCCACCCGACCCGATCGCCGCCACGTCATGTTCCGGCTCGAGCACGTCCCCGGCCCCGGTGATCACGAATAGATCTCGGCCGTCGGTGACGATCAGCATCGCCTCAAGCTTTTGCAGGTACTTGTCGGTGCGCCAGTCCTTGGCCAGTTCGACCGAGGCGCGGGCCAGTTGACCGGGCGTGGCCTCCAGCTTGGCTTCCAGCCGTTCCAGCAGTGTGAAGGCGTCGGCGGTCGAGCCGGCGAACCCGGCGACGATCTCGAAGCCGCCGGGCGACAGGCGCCGCACCTTGCGGGCGGTGCCCTTGATCACGGTCTGGCCCAGGCTGACCTGCCCGTCACCCGCGATGACGATCTGGCCGCCTTTCTTGACGCCGATGATCGTGGTGCCGTGCCAACCGGGAAAGTCGTTCTCCGCCATTCAAGCCTCCGTATCCGTTGATGCCCTATATGGGCCGGAGGCGCGATCCGCGCAACCCGTTCTCAAACTGCCCAAAAGATATGCAATCCGTGCATCACGGGGTTGTCGGACCAGCAATTGTGAGTCGCCTGTCGCAAGACTAGATGAGGCTTACAACCGACACAGGGTCGGCTGTTTCAAAAAAGGAATGCGCAAATGGCAACCACCGCAAACATCCATGCGCCGCTCGGAGCAGCTACCATCCTGCGAGTAGTGGACAGCATCTCGCACGCGTTCGAAGCTGTCGCCGAATGGAACACCGCCCGCAAGACCCGCAAGCTGCTGTCGCAACTGAGCGATGCCCAGCTGGAAGATATCGGTCTGGTCCGCGAAGATATCGCAAAGATCTGAATTCAGACCGAATTCGACTAAAGACGAATGGCCGCTTGGATTTCCGGGCGGCTTTTTCTTTTTGCGCAGACCATGCACAAAAAAAGGCGCCCCATGAGGGGCGCCTTTTTTTGAGTTCCGTTCGGTATCAGATGGATTCGTCGATCCAGCTTTGCAGGGCGGCCTTCGGGGCAGCGCCTGCGCGGTTCGAAACCACCTGACCGTCCTTGAAGATGAACAGCGCGGGAATTCCGCGTACGCCCATGGCTGCGGCCGAGTTGGGGTTGCTGTCCACGTCGACCTTGGCGATCTTGACCTTGCCGCCATATTCGGCCGCCAGCTCTTCCAGAGCGGGGCCGATCTGCTTGCAGGGTCCGCACCACTCGGCCCAGAAATCCACCACGACGGGGACGTCCGAGTTCTTGACTTCGGCGTCAAAGGTTTCGTCGGTTACGGCTACGGTCGACATATTCTGTCTCCTGAATGACATGCGGTTGGGAGTCGAACGTAGGTGCGCCAATTGGGGAGGTCAAGATATCTGGGCCCGCACCAGCGCATCTGTCACAAGATCGTGTGGCAGCCACATCAGGCGCGCCGTCCGCGTCCACAAAATCGCGGTGCGGATCTCGCGGCCGGTATAGATCAGCGACAGCGCGGCGGCATAGGCGCCCATCTGGCGCAGCAGGCCCTCGGGGCAGGTTTCGGCCCGATCGGGAACCGTGGCGTTTGATTTGAAATCAATGACTTGCACCACGTCATCCGTCACGATCAACCGGTCGATCACCCCGTGGATCCGGCGACCGTCCAGAGTGGCCGAGACCGGCACCTCGGCCAGCGCGTCTGGGGCAAAGACGGGGGTCAGGTCCGGTGCGATCAGCACGCCCGCCGCCTCGGCCAGAAGGTCGCGGCGGTCACCGTCCTGCATATCGGGCAGAAGCCGGGCGCAGAGCTGATCCCACCGGTCGCGCGGCGCCTGGGCCAAATGTTCGAGCAGCAGGTGCAGGCGGGTGCCGCGCAGCTTGGCGGCCTCTTCCTCAAGTCCGGTCTCGCCCGGCAGGGCCTTGGCCCCGCCCAGATCGGACGGGCTGAGCGTCTCGGCATCGGGCGTCGGCTCGGGCGCGGGCCGGTGGAACAGGTCCGGCAGGGTATCCTGCACCGGTTCCGGGGTCGGGCGATGGTCCAGTGGCAGACCCTCCCAATCGCCATGCGCCAGACGGCGGATGCCGGTGCCGGGGATCTCGGTGGCCCCTGCCCGGTCCATCGCCTCTTCGACCAGTTGGTACCAGCTGGACCCGTCCCGACCCAGATCGCCGGCAGCCGCCACGATCAGCCATTTCTCGGCCCGGGTCAGCGCGACGTACAGCAAACGCAGCCGCTCGTTCTCCTCGCGTTGGCGCGCGTCTTCGCGGGCACGGGTGACAAGGCTGGGCGACAGGTCGGCGGGCACCTTCCACAGAGGTGTGCCGTCGGCGACCATGATCTCGGCATCGCGGGGCGGCTGCCGCTTGCCGGTGTCCGGCAGGATCACGATCGGCGCCTCCAGCCCTTTCGAGCCATGCACCGTCATCACCCGGATCATGTTACCCACGCCGGTCATCTGGCGCTTGATCTCAAGGTCGTCGGTCTGCATCCAGACCAGGAAACCGGTCAGGCTGGGAATGTCCGACCGCTCATAGGCCAGCGCCTGCGACAGTAGCGCGTTGATGCCGTCCTCGGCCTCGGCACCCAGACGGCCCAACAATTTGCGACGGCCGTCATGGCGGGTCAGCACCCGTTCGATCAGGTCATAGGGGCGCAGAAAGTCCACCTGCCCGCGCAGATCGTTCAACACAGCCAGCGTTTCGGCAAAATCCCCGGTGCGTTGGCGCAGCGCCGCCCACAGGTACCTTTCCTGCCGGCGATGAGCGAGGTCGAACAGCATCTGCTCGGACCAGCCGAACAGCGGCGATTTCAGCACCGTGGCCAGCGACAGGTCATCCTCGGGCGTGGCCAAAAAGCTCAGCAGCGCGGCCAGATCCTTGACCGCCAGTTCCGCGCCCACCTTCAGCCGGTCGGCCCCTGCGATCGGCAGACCCTGGGCCTTGCAGGCGCGGATGATTTCGGCGAACAGGTCCGAGCGGCGCTGCACCAGGATCAGGAAATCCCCCGGCCGCACCTTGCGACGCATGAATGTGCCGCGCGTGGGGCTGTCTTCGGGGATGGTTTCGCCGGCGTCGATCATGGCCTTGATGCGCGCGGCGATCTGGTTGGCCAGGATCACCGTGTGATGTTGCGCCGCGGGCCGATCGACCGGATCGGTCCAGTCGCCCTCGTCCGCGTCCTCGACCTTTTCCACCACCGGCCACAGATCGACCCGGCCCGGCAGATCGGCTTTGAAGGCGCGGTGCTGCGACTCTTTCTGAAACCCTGCCTCGGCGCGGTTTTCGAACAGAATATCGACCAGCGACAGGATGGAGCTGGAGGAACGGAACGAGTATTCCAGCGTCCAATCCCACAGTTTAGAGCCTGATTCCTGCAGTTTTCGCCCGAATTCGGCCTGCATCCGGTCAAAGGCCTGCGGGTCGGCCCCCTGGAAGGAATAGATCGACTGTTTCTTGTCGCCGACCACGAAGATCGTGCGCTCGACCCCTGATCGTGCGCCTTCGCCGCTGGTGAATTCCTGCGCCAGTTTCTCGACCACATCCCATTGATCGGGGCTGGTGTCCTGCGCCTCGTCCACCAGGATGTGGTCGATGCCGCCATCCAGCCGGTACAGAACCCAAGCGGCCACCGCCGGATCGTTCAGCAGCAGGCGCGCGCGCAGGATCAGGTCGTCGAAATCCAGCCAGCCGTGCAATTGCTTGCGACGCTCATATTCCGGCAGGAATGCCGCCGCGAAGCGGTGCAGAACCATGGACTTGCGCGCAGCTGCCAGCGCCAGTCGTCCTTCCCGCGCGGCCTCGACCCGCCGCATCAGTGCCTCGAGCGGATCCATCTGCCCCGCCAGAACCCCCTCGCGCAGCGCCTTGGTGGGAAAGTTGCCGATCTTGGCGGTAAAGGGCTCTTTGGCGGATTTTCCGGTCAGGAACACGTCTTCCAGCTCCGGCAACTGACCCAAGGCGGGTTCGGTGAAGCCCGACAGTTTCTCGGCCGCCTTGGCGTCGGTCTTGCCGCCGCCCGCCAGCGCCGGAAGTATCGACCGGATCAGCTCGACCTCGCCGCCCAGAAACACCTGCGCCAGCAGCGCGTCCTCGTCGAACCCCTCGGGCAGGCCAAAACGGGCCAGCAAGTCGGGCCATTGCAGCGCGGGCGTGAACAGGGTGCGCTTCTGGGTGATTGCGGCGGTCAGCTTGTCAAAGCCGGTATCGGTGATGTGGCGGGCCACGTCCTCGATCAGGCTGGCCTGGGGGCCTTCGGCGAAATCCTCGACGATTTCCTCGCGCAGCAGGGCCGCGGCGCGGTCTTCCATCTCGGAAAACTGCGGGCTGACCCCGGCCTCGAGCGGGAACCGCCGCAGCAGCGAGGCGCAGAACGAGTGGATCGTCTGGATCTTCAACCCGCCCGGCGTTTCGATGGCGCGCGCGAACAGGGTGCGGGCCCGGGCCAGGCGGTCGGGGTCGATCACCCCTTCGACGCCCAGTTCGGTCAGTTGCCGCAGCAACGCCGCGTCGTCCAGCATCGCCCACTCGCCCAGCCGCTTGAACAGGCGGTTCTGCATCTCGCTGGCGGCGGCCTTGGTGTAGGTCAGGCACAGGATGTGCTGCGGCTGTACGCCGTCCAGAAGCAGCCGCGCCACGCGGTCGGTCAGAACCCGCGTCTTGCCCGAGCCCGCATTGGCCGCCAGCCAGGTCGACGCATCGGGCCGCGCCGCCTGAACCTGCCGTTCGGTCGCATCGTCGCGCGGGGTCATGTCAGATCCTCGGGCTTGGTTTCGGCGGTGCGGTCCCATTCGCCGAACCGCGCCAGGTGGTCATAGTCGCCCACGTCGCTGTCCTTGTGCATCATCCGGCGCGACGAAAACCCCTGATCAGGCTCTAAGTAGGCAGAAATCAGTTCTTTCAGCTCGGCCAGAACCTTGTCGGGCGGCTCTTTGTCCAGGGGTGCCGGGACCTCCTTGTAGGTGCCGCCCATGCCGATGAACACGGCGCTGGCCACGGCCATCGGGTCAAATCCGTCAATCCCGCCCTGCTCGGCCATCGCGGCCTCGATCAGCAATTGCTTGTCGAATTTGGCCTGCTGCGACTCCGAGGGTGGCGTGCCGGTCTTGTAGTCGATGATGGTCAGCGCGCCGCGGCTGTTGCGGTCGATCCGGTCGGCGCGGCCATTCAGGGCGAACCCAAGCGGTTCCAGCGTCAGGCGCATCTTGGCCTCGAAGGCGATCGGACCGCCGTCGCTGCGGCGGCTGATCTCGGCGCGCAGAAAGTCGTCGGCGATCCGCTCGAGCCGCGCCAGCCACAGTTTCCGGGCGGTGGGCCAGGCGACATGCTGATCCAGCAGCGCCTCGGCCCGTTTCAGGAAGTTGTCGCGGGTCAGCAGCGCACCGTCCAGCACGCTGTCCTTGACGAAATGTTCCAGGATCTCGTGGATCACGATGCCGCGCAGCAGGGCGTCGGGCGCCTGTACCAGTGGGTCCAGCGGTTTCAGGCGCAGGACGTGCTTGGCATAGATCGCATAAGGGTCGCGGATCAGCCGCTTGATCTCGGTAACCGAAAGGCGGCGCGGGCGCGCGGCCACCGGCGGGCGCGGTGAAGGACGCGGTGCGGCGGCGATCCGGGGCGCCTGTTCCAGCATCTCGGACCAGCGCAGCCATGTCTTGCCCCGGTCGCGCATCTGTTCCAGCGCCGCGCGGCCGCCCTGATCCGGCAGGCCCTGCAACAGGTTGGTCAACCGGTTCAGCCAGCGTGACGGCACGGTTTCGGCATCATCCGAGCGGACCGCGCGGGTCAGCCAGACCTCGGTCGCGCCGATGGCCTGCTGGAAATCATGCGCCGACAGGCCGATTCGCCGTTCCGGCAGCAACAGGCCGGCACGGTCGCGCATCTGGCGGTTCAGCCAGGGGTCTGGCGCGGGAGCCTCGGGCCAGCTGCCTTCGTTCAACCCGCCCAGGATCAGCAGGTCGGCACCCTGAACGCGCGCTTCGAGCGTGCCCCAGATCATGATCCGCGGGTGGGGGGCGTCGCGGTCGCGGACCTCTTGCCCGGCCAGCAGCGCGCCCAGCAGATCGGCGAAATCCAGCGCCGTCATCTCGCCGCCGTGCTCGGCCTCGTCTGCAAGTCCCGAGATCACCGCCAGCGCCGCTTGGCCCGCGTTCTTGTCCCACAACTCGCCCGCGCCGTCGGTTCCGGCACCGGCAATCGCTTCGGCCAGATCGCGCAGGTGCTGCACCCAGTCGGTGAGGGGCAGGGTGCCGCTGATCTGCTGGGCGCAGAAATTGCGGATCAGCCACTGGGCCCACGCGTCGGGCACGTCATTTTCGGCGGCAAAGCCGGTCAGGCTGGCGCTGTCGGGGAAGGGCGGCCCATTGCGGCGCAGGTGCAGTTCCAGATCGCGGCTGTGCAACAGATGCGCGCCGCGGTCGCCGGCGCTGTGACACAAAGGGTGTTTCAGCAGGGTCAGCAGTGCCTCGGCATCCAGACGGCGCGCGAACAGCCCGGCCACATGGCGCAGGAACCGGCCCGGTGGCGACAGTTGCAGCGGTAGGCCGGCGCTGTCATCGGGCAGGATGTCCCAGCGGTCCAGCGCGGCGCTGACCTGGCGGGTCAGCATCCGGTCGGGCGTGATCAGGGCGGCGGTCTGTCCGGTCTCGGCCGCCTGCCGCAGGCGCAGGGCGATGGCCAGCGCCTCGGCCCGCGGCGATTGCGCCTCGACCAAGGTGATGTTGCGAGTCGCGGCATCCAGATCGCGCAGCTGCGGGCCTTCGCTCATCCAGGCATCGGTGATCGGGGCAGGGCGCAATGCCAATGAAACCAAACGGTTGCGCGCGGGCGAGGGGGGCTGGTCCGGGGTCCAGGATGCGATCTGATCCGGCCCTATCCCCAGTTCGGTCATCAGCTTGCGGAACCGGTATTGCGGGTGATCCTCCGAGGTCATTGCCGAATCCAACCGTTCCCAGACGTGGGCGGGCTGGTCGAAATCGTACCCCGGCAGGATCAGCGCCCCCTGCGGCAGCCGCGCCACCGCCTGCATCAGCATCAGCGTGGTCCCGCGCGAGCCGGTGGACCCGGCCAGGATCACGGGGTGTTGCGGCGGCGCGTCCTGCCAGCGGGCGATCAGGTTCTCGACCACGCGGTGTTGGCGGGCCTGCACGTCCAGACTGCCATCCTCGGTCTTCAGGAACTGGTCGGCGATGCCGATGAAGGCCTGCGTCCGTGCCCAATGGCCCGACAGGTCAGTCACGTCCAGTTGCCGGATCGCCTCGGGCGGGACGCCTTCGCCCTGCATCTCTTCGATCAGGGCAGCGAGGCTGTCGGAAAGGTCAAACAGCGACGACCGCGCGGCCAGGTCCGGTTGCTGGTCCAGCAGTCGCGCCACCAGCTGCGTCAGTTCCAGCCGGCGACGCAAGGGCGGTACGGCGGGCGGCACCTGATCCAGATCGACGCTTTCGCCCAGATCGGTGACCAGCGAAATGCGGGGCAAGAGGCAGGGCGGACCCTGATCGAACAGCTCGCGCACGCGGCGGGCCATGCGGCGGGTGTTCAGCACCAGTTGCACGCGGGCCAGTGCCTCGGGCGGGTGGCCGTCGCAGCGCGCCCGCAGCCCACGCACCAGTGCCTGCGGAAAATCCGCACCGGGCGGCACCGCGAAGACCCGGGGGGTGGCGCTGGGGTCAAACATCGGCCAGCATCTCCTCGGCCAGGGCGATGCCTTCGGGCCGGCCCACATCGCACCAGCGCCCGGGATACTGCAGACCGTACAGCCGGCCATCGCGGTGCATCCTGTCCCACAAGATATTGAGCGAGAACGCTTTTTCCGGAATGTCCGCCAGACCGTCGGTCTTCAGGATCTGAATGCCGCCATAGACGTGACCCGGCCCGCGTTCAAGCCGGCCTTGGGGGTCGATCCTGAAATCTCCGAGGCCTGCATGTCCGATCGTCTGTGCGATCGGCACGCAGATCAACAGAGCGTCCATCCGCGCCGGATCCCAAGCCGCCTTCAGCAACTCCAAAGGGTTGGGCCCGGACCAGATCGCATCGGTGTTCATCGTGAAAACCGGCCCCGGACCCAGCAGCGGCAGGGCCGCGCGCAATCCACCGCCGGTTTCCAAGATGTCCGGCTGTTCGTGTGAAAGCAGGACACCACGTGGCGCCAAATGATCTGTCAGCTGATCAGCCAGGTAATGCAGGTTCGCGACCACCCGGCGCGGCCTTAGCGCATCCGTCAGGTCCAGCGCATGGTCGATCAGCGGCCGTCCGGCCACTGGGATCAGCGGCTTGGGTCGGGTGCGGGTCAACGCGCCCATGCGGGTGCCGAAACCGGCGGCAAACAGCATGATGGCCTCGGGTGTATCGGTCATCCGGCCCTCAGCCTTGCAAGGTTTTCGGGCGTTGGGGATGGCAGCGCCTGCCGAACCAGATCCGCGACCGAGACCAGCGCCGGATGCTCGAGATCGCGCATCAGATGAGCCCAGGCCGCCGGGATAAGATCCACGTAGTGCGGTTTGCCATAGTCGGTGGCAAGGCGGGCAAATCCCCCCAGTATCCGCAGGTTGCGTTGGGCGCCGAGGACACTGTACGCCGTGCGGAAATCGTGGTCATCCACACCTGTTGCCGTGATGTAGCGGTTGACCATGCTCATTTCGATTGCGGCGGGCACAGTGCGGCGGACATCCTGCAGCAACGACATCAGGTCATAGGCGGGATGGCACAGCATTGCGCTTTGAAAATCCAGCAGACCGACCCGGCAGACCCCGTCGCGCTCAGGCAGCCAGATCAGGTTCTCGGCATGGTAGTCCCTTAGGGTCACCACCCGCGTGCCCGAGGTTTCCTGCAGCAATATGTCGGCGAACCGATGCTGAAAACGATCATGGGCGTCTTGGTCATAGGCGCCTTGTATCCCTTGGGCATATTTGGTGAAGGCAAGAGCCGACAATTCCGCCATGAGGGACGGGTCATAGCTGTCCAATGAGGGCAGGGGCCCAGAGTGCAGATGGATCAGCACGTCGGTTGCGGCCTCGTACAATTCACGCTCGACCTCCGGCTGCTTCTCGATCAGGCGGGCAAACAGGTCGTCGCCGAAATCCTCCAGCAGGAGGAACCCGTTCTCGGCGTCCTCGGCAAGAATCTCGGGCGCGCTCAGACCGACGGACCGCAGGTATTCTGCCACCCTGACAAACGGTTCCACGTCTTCCCCCTTGTCCGGGGGCGCGTCCATCAAAACGGCGGTCCGCCCGGTATCCGGGTCGGTCAGGCGTTCATACCGGCGGTTCGAGGCGTCTCCAGCCAGCGGCGCGCGAGAGGCTTTGGCCCAAGGGGTCCGTGCGACCAGCGCCTCGGCCAGAACTGCGCGGTTGGTCATGCGATCCTCTTCAGTTTTTCGGTCCACTTGGGGTCGGACCACGTCAGTGTCAGGTGTCGGGTTTCTTCGGCAGCGGGGTCGGCATGAAACTGCACCAACAGGGCCGAGGCCGGTTGTAGCGGACCCAGCTTGTCAGGCCATTCCACAAGGCAGATCGCCGTATCAAAGGCCCCGGTCAGGCCCAATTCCTCGATCTCATCCACCGAGGTAAGCCGGTACAGATCGGAGTGCCAGATTTCGCCGGCTTCACCCTCGTAAACCTGAACCAGCGTGAATGTGGGCGATGGCACATCTTCGGGCACAGGCAGGGCCGATTGGATCAGATTGCGTGCAAAATGGGTTTTGCCACTGCCGATTGGGCCGTCCAGCAAAATAACGTCGCCGGGCGCCAAATGGGCGGACAGGCGGCTGGCCAGATCGGCGGTTTCTTCCGGTGATGTCAGAGTGATCGAAGCGGGCGAATTCATGGCGCCACAATGAACGGGGGCCGAACCCTCTGCAACCCGGTTCAGGCGGTGATCTGCAACATATCCGGCGTTTCTCCACGCGCGTGTTCGATCGTGAACCGGACGATGGTTGCGCCATTCTGGATAGGGCTGACCGTACACAAGAGCCGGGTGCCGTCGCGCTTGTACAGATCAGAGCTCCACTCGGCCCGGTTGTTGCGCATTTCCACGAAGTCCCGAATGTCACCCAGAATTGGATTGGCCTGGCATTGCGACTGCCACTGGCGCGTGACGTCCAGAACCGTGGCTGGTTCAAAGCCGACCTCGTCCGAGTCTCCCCACAGCAGCTGGTAGGCGTAGTTGGTGAAAGCCAGTGTCCCGTCATCGGCAAAAACTGCGACGGCGTCCGCAAGCTTGTCGAGGATTGACTGCATAAGGTCCATCTCGGACCGGAACCGGCGGGTCAGGGTGATCTCGGCCGTGATGTCCTCGAACAGAAAGGCGACGGCGCCGTCGGGATGGGGGCGACCGCTGACCGAATAGACTGAGCCCGACGGTAGTGACCAGGTTTCCTGATAGTTTCCGTCCTCGGCTGCTTCCAGAAGATCGTTCATCTGCCGGCGCCAACTGCGGTAGTTCTTGGGTTCGGGCATCATGTGCTGATCCCGAAGGCGGTCAAAGAAGCTTGAGATATTCGGCCGGCAACTCAGGAAGTCGGGCGGCAATGCGGTCAGGTCGATCAAGGCGGGGTTGAACAGCGCCAACTGGCGGTTTCGATCAAAGATTGCCAGGCCGATCGACAGCTGCGCGAAGGTTTTCGTCATCGTCTGGACGAATTTGCGCTGGGCGGTCTCGGCCTCGACAATGGCGTTTACGTCGACCGCGTAATGCAGGTGACCTTCGTCCAGCCCCACAAGCGTCAGATCGAACCACAGCTTGCTGCTGCTGTCCTTCACCGGAATTGACACGCGGGTCTTCTTGCCGGGCCGCGCGTCTTCGGTCAGTTCAGGGAACATGGGTTGGGTCAGATCCGTGTCCTGCCCGCGCGCCTTGCGGGCCAGCGCAACATAGGCGGCGTTGCACCATCTTACCTTGTTGGCATGATCCAAAAGCCACACGGGGTAGGGCGCGCGATCCATGGCGAGGCGGATCGGATCGTTCGGATCCCTCCTTGTCGGTTCGGTGATGCCGGTCAGATCACGCAACTGCACCCGGACGATGCCGTCGATCCATTCACACCGAACCTCGCGCTCGACTGTACAATCTATGGCCGAAACCACGATACTGCCCTGCTGGCGGACGGTTTCGTAAGTCTCGGGGAAGGCCGGAAAGTCGCGCTGCAGCAGGCGCCTGAGATCATCCCAGTCATTCACCGCCTCGAACCCGGACAGGGCGATGTCGGAGTGGCTGATCAGGCGTCTTCCGTTGAACAGAAACACCGCATCCAACAACGAAGCCGGCGCAGACAAACCAAAATTGTCACCGCGCCGCGGACGGCGCGGCATGAGCCACTGCAGGGCAAAGCCCGACGAAACCAGGCTGATCGCCGCAAGTATGATCCAGTCGGCCACAGTGCCGCCTACCCCAAAAACAAACCGGACCCGACTTTGCGCTTAAATAGTTAACGGTGTCTTAACTCAGACCTGGAACCGTTCGTTCACGCCCGACGGCACCGGGTTGTCGCCTGTCTGCGCATCGATCAGCTTGCGCGGCCATGTCACCAGCACGATCGCGCCGCGTCGCTCGGCCTGGTCCGTCACCGCCTGGTAAGGGTCTGACCCATTTGCAAATTTCAGTTCGGCGCCGCTGCGCTCCAAGAGCGTTTTTGCGATGAATAGGCCCAACCCCATACCCTCGTATTCGGGGCGTGTGCGCAGATCGCTTTCGGCGCGTCTGCGGCGCATGAACGGGTCACCGATACGGCCGATGATGTGTGACGGATAACCGCGCCCGTCATCCATGATGCTGACCGTGATCCGGTCCGGCGTCCATTCGGCCTCGACCCAGACTTGTGCGCGGGCAAAGTCCACGGCGTTCTGGATCAGGTTTCGCAGGCCATGAATGATCTCGGGCTTGCGCAGGATCGAGGGCTGCTGGACATCCCCGTCAGGCCCCGGGCCTTCGTCAAAATGTACCTGTTTGCCCCTGTGTATATGGGGCTCGGCCGCCTCGTGGATCACGGCGGACAAAGGTGCCTGGCGCAGGTGCAGGTCATCTTTGCCGGCCCGACCCATGTCGCGCAGGATGTCGCGGCATCGGTCGGCCTGTTCGCGGATCAGGGCGGCGTCTTCTTTCAGGTCCGGGCGGTCGTCCAATTCTTCGATCAGTTCCGAGCTGGTCAGCTTGATCGTGGCCAGTGGGGTCCCCAACTCGTGCGCGGCGGCGGCGACAACGCCGCCGAGGTCGGTCAGCTTCTGCTCGCGCGCCAGGGCCATATGGGTGGCGGCCAGCGCCTCGGACATCGACTGAACTTCGGCGCTGATGCGGTGCGAATAGGCGCCGATGAATACGATCGCGATCACGATGGCGGCCCAGTTGCCGAACAGCAGGATGTCGGGGATGTCCAGAACAAGGCCGAGATCGGTGCGCAGCGGCAGGTGAAACTGGGCCAGAAGCGTCGCCAGCACGATTGCGGCGCCCCCGATGATCAGGGTCGACCGGGTGCTCATGACGTTGGCCGCAATCGTCACGGGGCCCAGCAAAAGCAGGGCAAACGGGTTGTTCAGACCGCCTGTTAGATACAGCAGGAAAGCCAGCTGCAGCAGGTCGAACATCACCATGAGGAAGTTTTCAAATTCCGACAGGCGCTTGTTCTGCGGGAACAGCAGGATGGCGGTAAGGTTGCCCATGACCGAAACACCGATAGCAAGGTAGCACAGCCCAAGCTCCAGCTGGACGTGATAGGTCTGCTGGGCAACGGTGATGGCCGTGATCTGGCCGATGATTGCCACCCACCGCAGCAGGATCAGCGTGCGCAGCCGGATCCAGCTGCTGCGTTCCTGTCCGCGCCAGAGGCTGGTGTTGGAATCCGTCATCGGGCGATTATGTCCTGTTGCGTCCGCTGGTCAACTTGATAGGTGTCCCGGCCGAACCGATCAACAACCCCATGTGTCAGGAATTTCGCCATGACCCGCCTTTATGCCATTCTTGCAACCGTCGTGCTGGCCGTGGGCCTGGGCGCCATGTGGCTGATGACGCGCGGCGGCGGTTCTGACGACAAGTTTGCGCAGTGCCGGTCCAGCCAGATTGCAGGCGGTACCGCAACCATCGGCGGCCCGTTCGAGTTGATCAACTCCAAGGGTGAAACCGTGACCGACAAGGACGTGATCACCGAGCCCTCGCTGATCTATTTCGGCTATACCTTCTGCCCCGATGTCTGTCCGCTGGACACCACCCGCAATGCCGAGGCCGTCGACCTGCTGACCGAGCGCGGTTATTCGGTCACTCCGATTTTCATCTCGGTGGACCCAGACCGGGACACCCCCGACGTCGTGGGGGATTTTGCCTACAACCTGCATGAAAAGATGATTGGCCTCACCGGTACGCCGGAACAGGTCAAGGCCGCGAGCCAGGCCTACAAGACCTATTACAAGGCCCAGGACAAGAGCGACGAGTACTACCTCGTCGACCATTCGACATTTACCTACCTCGTCACGCCGCAGGATGGGTTCCTTGAGTTTTTCAAACGCGACGCGACGGCCGAGCAGATGGCCGACACCGTTGCCTGCTTTGTGGACCAGGCGGCAGAGTAACCGTCGGTTTGACCTTTGGTGTGGCGCTGCTAATACTCATCTCAAAGCCTACCGGCATGAAATAGCAGAAAGACCACACCATGGCAGACATTGCTCAGCTTGACATCGGCCCCGACAAATCCCTGCTTCTGGTGGATGATGACGAGCCGTTTCTGAGACGTCTCGCCAGAGCGATGGAAAAGCGCGGGTTCGAGGTGGAAACCGCCGGTTCCGTCGCCGCCGGACGCGCGATCGCCACCGCCCGCCCGCCTGCCTTTGCCGTGGTGGACCTGCGGCTCGAGGACGGCAACGGGCTGGACGTGGTCGAGGTGCTGCGGGAAAAGCGCCCCGACAGCCGGGTCGTGGTTCTGACCGGATACGGTGCAATTGCGACTGCCGTGGCGGCGGTGAAAATCGGCGCCACCGACTATCTGTCGAAACCTGCCGACGCCACCGACATCACCAACGCGCTGCTGGCCAAGGGCGACGAACTGCCCCCGCCCCCCGAAAACCCCATGAGCGCCGACCGCGTGCGGTGGGAGCACATCCAGCGGGTTTACGAGCTGTGTGACCGAAACGTCTCGGAAACAGCGCGGCGTCTGAACATGCACCGCCGGACCTTGCAGCGGATTCTGGCGAAACGCAGCCCGCGGTAGCTTTTTGCCGATCGGCACTATTCTGGCAACAGGCTTGGGAAATCAAGAAATTAAGGTTCGCCTACAACTTCCACTGAACCTTCGCCAATAAGGTCCTGAAGTTCTGTAGTGGAACGCCTGCCGGTCCGTCTGCTTGTGCGGATTGCTTCACCAGCAATTCGAACCACCTCAGGGGACGAAGCAAATTTCGAGTGACTTGTGCTTTGAGAGTCCTGGACTTGGCTGAGATCAATAACGGTGACTCCTGACCTTGCGAGTTCGGCTGCATCGGCCGCGCCAACACGGTCGACTCCGCCAGAAATGAACTTCGAAAAACTCAAGGCTCCGTCGTCCGAGGATACGAGAACAAAGATTTTCTGATTGTCGTGGGTGATAGTTGAGAGCTGGCTTTCGAATACCGCCAAATCGATATCGGGTGCTGCCAGAATTATGTTTCGAATTTTTTTGTTGGGATTAAACTCGCCAGCAATTTCGGCTTGTGAGATGGCTTCCATCGTAAGGAACGCTCCCATCGAAAACGCGAGTATGTCAAATTGTTGAGCCTGTGATCGCGAAATGATCTCACCGGCTTTCAAAAAGTCTGATCTGGCAGCGAGGGCGCTGTTGATATCGTAGACGTATTTCAGAGTCTCTGCAGCAGACGCCCATGACATCAATACGGGGATCCCGTCATACTCGGTATCCTCGACAAACTGTGCCAATCTAAGGATGGCATCGCTCAGGGTCGTGTTATAGCCGTGCACAAAGACCAGAACGTTTCTGTCGGAAACGCTGAGGTTCAGTAACTGATTGTCAATTTCAGAAACAAAGGCGGCTTCCGAAACATAGACTTTTGGTTCAACTATGGTGAAGTGCTTTGAGGCAATAGGTGGCAGAGAGCTGGCTCTTTCAATTTTCCCTGCTTTGTGAATTGGCGGGATGGTGACGACTACTGAAGCCAAACCCAAACCCTCACCGCGGTCACCGGAAAAGAAGACCCCTTCTGCACCGGACGCTTGACGCGTCGTGGCAATGAAGACTGTTTGGCGCTTGGCCTCTTTTACCTCAGATGCAGGAAGTCTTGGATTATCGATCCCTACCAATTCCGGCGGGCGGCCGCACGAAGCCGCTCCCAGCAACATCATCGTGGATAAACACAGAAGCCGGAATGCGCGCGGTAGATCCGAAGTTCCAATTCTGAGGCGTTTCATACAACGACGATCACTCGGCTCGGTTGCGCCTCATTAGACTGACGGTGCTGTTCTTCTGTCAACCGACGAACGCTGGAGCCGCTCTTTTTGGCTCAAGCAGTGTCTTCTCTGCGGTACGATATTGAGTAAATGAGGCCGTTCTTCGGAGTTTAGACACACGGACTGCGTGGGCGCCGCAAAGGCAAATATGCGGCTGGGGGCAAGCAAGATTCCGTTACCATTCGAGTTTCATAGCTCCGCCAGCAACTCCGCATGCCGCGCCGTATATGCCTGCCGAACCTCAACCGGCGGCCTGAGTGTGATCTGCAACCTCTCCATCACCGCCGCGTCCGGTCGGCCAAAGAACTTGGTTGCCTCGGCCTCGGAAAACCCCGCGATCTGGGTGGCCTCCATCCACGCGCTGATTTTGTCGGCTTTCTTGATCTGACGTTTCACCGTTTTCGGCACCGCGGCGGGCAGGCCGAAGCGGATGTGGATTGCCGCCGCCAGCCGGTCGTCCAGCGCGCCGTAACCCGGGCCGACCGCGGCCTTCACCGGCGAGATCATGTCGCCGATCACATATTCCGGCGCATCGTGCAGCAGCGCCGCCAGCCGCCATTTCACCGGCGCCTTGGGGGCGATCCGGCCGAACAGCTCTTCGACCAGCAGGGAATGCTCGGCCACGGAATAGGCGAAATCGCCCGCCGTCTGGCCGTTCCAGCGCGCCACGAAAGCCAGCCCATGGGCGATATCCTCGATCTCGATATCCACCGGTGTCGGGTCGAGCAGGTCCAGCCTGCGGCCCGACAGCATCCGTTGCCATGCCCTGGGTTGTGTTGCCATTCTGCCATGCCCCATCTTGTCCACCGTGCCCGAGACCCGGATTCATGCTATGCTTAAGCCATCCTGATCACTGGCTGCCAACAATTTCTTGAGCAATCGTGCTTTGAACCGGCACCTTGTGATCACGACATGAAGACTGAGGGGGGCACGCGCTCCTCCCAGTGTGCCCCTCTCGGATTGAAACCCAACCGAAAGGAGCCTGTCATGTTCAAGCGTGTATTCGGACTGGCACTTGTCTTTGGAATGGCTGCGGCAGCGCCGCCTGCATTGGCACAGAACTGTGCCTTGCGCGGAGATGTGATCGCCAAACTGCAGCAATCCTATTCAGAGGAGCTTGCCTTTGGCGGCTTGCAGAACTCGCGAGGCGGACAAACGGTCATGGAGGTATGGGCCTCACGCGAAAGCGGGACCTATACCGTTCTGGTGACCCACGCCAACGGCATCAGCTGCATTGTCGCCGCCGGCACCGATTTCTTTGAAGCGATCCCAAAGATTCAAGCCGAGGGGACGCGCAGTTGAACTGAGCGCCGCTCGCGGTCCACTGCCACCCACATTGCCACTTTTCCCCAACGGTGTTAGGGGCTGCCCAAACCGTTGTTGATCGGAATGGAGCATCTGATGGCTGGCGACTACATCGTCAAAGACATTTCACTGGCCGGGTTCGGCCGCAAGGAATTGGATATCGCGGAAACCGAAATGCCGGGCCTTATGGCTCTGCGTTCGGAATACGGCGACAACAAGCCGCTGAAAGGGGCGCGCATCGTCGGGTCGTTGCACATGACGATCCAGACTGCCGTGCTGATCGAAACACTGGTCGCGCTGGGCGCGGATGTGCGCTGGGCGTCGTGCAACATCTTCTCGACCCAGGACCATGCGGCAGCGGCCATCGCCGAGGCGGGCATTCCTGTCTTTGCCATCAAGGGCCAGACTCTGGAAGAGCATTGGGACTATCTCGACAAGTCTTTCCTGTTCGAAGACGGCCCGAACATGATCCTGGATGATGGCGGCGACGCCACGCTGTACATCCTGCTGGGCGCGCGCGCCGAAGCGGGCGAGGACATCATCCCCGTCCCGTCCTCGGAAGAGGAAGAAGTCATCAAGGCGCAGATCAAGAAGCGGATGGCCGCCAGCCCGGGCTGGTTCACCAAGGTACGCGATCAGATCAAGGGCGTGTCCGAGGAAACCACCACCGGCGTCAACCGCCTGTATCAGCTGGTCAAGGACGGCCAACTGCCGTTCCCGGCGATCAACGTGAATGACAGCGTCACCAAGTCGAAGTTCGACAACAAGTACGGCTGCAAGGAATCGCTGGTCGACGGTATCCGCCGCGCCACTGACACGATGATGGCCGGCAAGGTTGCCGTGGTCTGCGGTTATGGCGACGTGGGCAAGGGCTCGGCCGCCTCGCTGCGCGGCGCGGGCGCCCGCGTGAAAGTGACCGAGGTCGACCCGATCTGCGCCCTGCAGGCCGCCATGGACGGGTTCGAGGTGGTTCTGCTGGAAGACGTGGTTTCGACCGCCGACATCTTCATCACCACCACCGGCAACAAGGACGTGATCCGCATCGAGCACATGCGCGAGATGAAGGACATGGCCATCGTCGGAAATATCGGCCATTTCGACAACGAGATTCAGGTGGCCAGCCTGAAAAACCACAAATGGACCAACATCAAGGACCAGGTGGACATGATCGAGATGCCCTCGGGCAACCGCATCATCCTGCTGTCCGAAGGCCGTCTGTTGAACCTGGGCAATGCCACCGGACACCCGTCCTTCGTGATGTCGGCCTCGTTCACCAATCAGGTTCTGGCCCAGATCGAACTGTTCACCAAAGGCGACCAGTACGAGAACAAGGTCTATATCCTGCCCAAGCACCTGGACGAGAAGGTTGCACGCCTGCATCTGGACCGGATCGGCGTCAAGCTGACCAAGCTGGACAAGGAACAGGCGGATTACATCGGCGTTACGCCCGAAGGCCCGTTCAAGCCCGAGCATTACCGGTATTGATCCGTCAGAAATACGCGGAGAAGGCGGCCATTTGGGCCGCCTTTTTTGTTGCGCTCAGCGGAGCGGCGGCACGAAATCGCCGCGCCCCTGCGGCGTCAGGTCCAGAATGTTCCATAGGGGCCAGGCAGCATCGACATGGCGTGGATGCCAGTCGCTGGGCTGAAAGAACAGCTCGGAGCTCCAGAAATGGTGAATGCCATCCGCATCGCGTTGAAACACGTTCAGAATCGGCAACTGGTTTCCGTCCTCGGTCTCGGCCAGATAGTCTTGCTGGTACGTTGTATCCAACGCGGAATACAGCGGCAGATCCTGCCAGCCCATGCGCCGGCTCAGCGCAGCCAAGGCATCCGGTGTATTCTGCGCCACGACCGCAAAGGCGGTTTTTCGGGTCAGATGTGCGACCTGCCCGGTCAGCCCGTCCAGAAAGGCCGAGCACATGGGGCAGGGGTCCTGCGCCTTGGGGCCAAACATCAGCGAATACACGACCAGAGTGTCATGATCACCGAACAGGCTTGAAATCGGGGCAATTTTGCCCCCGAGGTCCCGAAAAGCGTAATCCTGCGGGATTTGGCCGCCCTTGGGCAAGGTCCGGCGCAGCGCGGCCACTTCCTCGACCCGCGCACGCAGATCGGCTTCGGCGGCCAACAGAGCATTTCGGGCGGTTCGGTATTCGGCGCTTTCGTTCGGTAGGGCGATGGTCATGGCAGTCTCCTCGACTCAGTGATTAACTAAAATGTTAAATAAAACTGAAACAATGATCAACCCGAAGGTGCGCGTATCCCTGCCTTGGGGGGAAACCGTAGGATTTTTCCCTTTGTTGAAAAGCTGTCAGCCGTTACCGTTCAGCCAGCGCCGCAAAGGCCGGAACCCAACCCACACAGGAGAGGACAATGGGAAAACGCGACGAGTTGATCGCCAAATACGCGGATGATCTGAAGAACAAGTGCGGGATGGACCCCGACATGGACCTGCTGACCAAGGTGACGATCGGTTGCGGGCCGTCGATCTATGACGCGGATGCCGCAACCGTGGCCGCCAGCCAGGAAAGCGAGTTGGAAACGGTCAAGAACAACTTCCTGATCAAGAAACTGGGCCTGTCGGATGGCCCCGAGCTGATGGAAGCGATCAACAAGGTCATCGAAACCTACGGCAAGTCCGAACGCAACAAATACCGCGCGGTCATCTACTACATGCTGACCAAGCATTTCGGCAAAGAGTCGGTCTACGGCTGATCCCGCCGCGACATTCGGAAACGCCCGCCCGACTGGTTCGGCGGGCGTTTTGCATTTGAATCATAATCTATTGATTTCATGTTTGAAAAACCGCCGTGTTCTGGGGTACGTTCAACCCGTGACCAGGACGGTCAGAACCAGAGATTTCTTTGCGTGTGGTGAGTAGGGAGCACGCGGGGTAGGGAAGGTTCTGCATCGTCAGGGCCTTCCCTTTTTTCTCAATCCGCCTGGGTCTGGCCCAGTTCGCAGATCACCGCCCATTCAGCATCTGAGACGGGCTGCACCGACAGGCGCGAGTTTTTCACCAACACCATGTCGTTCAGTCGCGGATCGGCCTTGATCTGGTCCAGCGTGACCGGTTTGGCGAAGGGGCGCACCGCCTTGATGTCCACGCAATCCCACCGGTCGTCGTCGGTGGTGCTGTCGGGATGAGCTTCGGCGCAGACCTCGACGATGCCGACGATCGCCTTGTCCTTCTGCGAATGGTAGAAAAACCCCTGGTCGCCCAGCTTCATCTGCCGCATGAAATTGCGGGCCTGATAGTTGCGCACCCCGTCCCATTCTTCGCCCGCGTCGCCCTTGGCGCCCTGCTGGTCCCAGCTCCAGGTCGAGGGTTCGGATTTGAACAGCCAATACGCCATCAACCGATGACCTTCTTCCACGGGATCAGTTCGACCGATGTGAACAGACCGGCCTTGGCATAGGGGTCGTTGTCGGCCCAGGCCTGTGCGGCGGCCAGGTCCTCGACATCCAGGATGACCAGCGACCCGATCATGGCATCGCCGTTCAGCAACGGCCCGGCCTGTGCGACCACGCCGGTTTCTTCGATATAGGCCAGGTGCGCGGCGCGGTTGTCCAGCCGGGTCTGCAGGGCGCCGTCCTTGTCCCGGGCGATCAGGGCGATAAGCATGTCATTCCTCCTTGAGTGGGCGATTGAGCAGGGATTGCAGGGCCTCGGCGACACTGTAGGCGCCACGGCTGAGCTGCGCCACCGTCTGGCAGATGGGCATGTCCAGCCCCTCGGCCGCGGCGATGGCGGCCATGGCATTTGCCGTGGCCACGCCTTCGACGGTGGTCGCGGCGTCAAAGGACTCGCTGCGGCCCAGCGACAGGCCGAACCGGAAGTTGCGCGACAATTCGGACGAGCAGGTCAGGACCAGATCGCCCAAACCCGACAGGCCCATCAGCGTCTCGGGCCGGGCGCCGCGCATTGCGGCAAAGCGCTGCATCTCGGCAAAGCCGCGGGTCATCAGGGCCGCGCGGGCGCTGTCCCCCAGACCCGCGCCGATGCAGGCTCCGCAGGCGATGGCCATCACGTTCTTCAGTGCGCCGCCCAGTTCGGCCCCGGTCACGTCGGTGGTTCGGTAGAGCCGCAGGTTGGCGGTGGTCAGGGCCTGTTGCAGCCGGGTGCCCAAATCCACGTCGGCGCAGGCCAGTGTCAGCGCCGTCGGCAACCCGCGGGCAATGTCATCGGCAAAGCTGGGCCCGGTCAGCAAGGCAGTGCGTGTACCGGGCAGCACCTGTTCGATCACGGCAATCGGACCGAGGCCGGTGGACAGTTCGATGCCTTTGCAGCAGGCCACCAGGGTGCGACCCTGCAGGTCCGCCGCATGGTCCGACAGGACATCGCGCAGTTTTTGCATGGGCACGGCCAGCAACAACACGTCGCTTTGACAGGCCAGGGTGATTTCAGCGGTCACCGTGATGGCGTCGGGCAGGGTGACACCGGGCAGACGGGCGTCGTTGCGGCGGGTCGCCTGCATCGTCTGCGCCTGTTCGTCCGACCGGGCCCACAAGGTGACCGGACCCTTGCCCGCCAGTGAGATCGCCAGCGCGGTTCCGAAGGCGCCCGACCCAAGGACCGAGACGCTCATGCCTTGGCCCCCTTGCGCCCGCCGCCCAGCATGGCCGGGCTAGTCTGGTCCAGCGGCCAGCGGGGACGGGCGGTCAGGTCCAGCCCGTCACGCGCGCCCAGCCGGAATCGTTCCAATCCCGCATAGGCGATCATCGCCGCATTGTCGGTGCACAGGTGCAGCGGAGGGGCGGTAAACCGCGCGCCGACATCCGCGGAAACAGACTCTAACGCGAACCGAATGGCTGTGTTGGCCGCAACGCCCCCGGCCACGGTGATGACCGGCTCGGCCGGGTTGGTTTCAAGATACAGGGCGATGGCGCGGCGGGTCTTTTCGGCCAGCGTATCCACAACCGCCTGCTGGAACCCGGCGCACAGATCGGCGCGGTCCTGACGCGTCAGTCCGCCTTTTTCGGCCACGATCTGGTCGCGCATCCGCATCAAGGCGGTCTTGAGACCGGAAAAGGACAGATCGCATCCGGGCCGGTCCAGCAGCGGCCGCGGAAAGCGAAAGCGTTTGGGGTCGCCCTCGCGCGCCTCGGCCTCGACCGAGGGGCCACCGGGCTGGGGCAGGCCCAGCAGGCGCGCGGTCTTGTCGAATGCTTCACCCGGGGCGTCGTCGATGGTGCCGCCCAGCCGGGTGAACCGCTCGGGACCGTGGGCGATCAGGTATTGGCAGTGCCCGCCGGACACCAGCAGCATCAGGTAGGGAAAGGCGATCCCGTCCGTCAGGCGCGGGGTCAGCGCATGGCCGGCCAGGTGGTTGACGCCGATCAGCGGCAGACCGGTGGCCGCGCTGATCCCCTTGGCGCACATCACGCCGGACATGACCCCGCCGATCAGCCCCGGCCCGGCGGTCACCGCCACGGCGTCCATATCCTGCAGAGTCAGGCCCGCCTGCTCCAACGCCTGCTGCACGCAGACATCCAGCTTTTCGGCATGCGCGCGGGCCGCGATCTCGGGCACCACGCCGCCGAAGGCGCTGTGCAGGTCCGTCTGGCCATGCACGACCGAAGACAGAACCTGCACCGGTTCGCCCTCGGTCTGCCGCACCACGGCCGCCGCCGTGTCGTCGCAGCTGCTTTCCAATCCCAGAACGGTAAGTGTTTGCACCATCGGCCTGAACCATTGCATCATGATCTGGTCGCGGGGTATCACCCCGCGCCGCAGCAAACAATCCTCAAGGCCCGAACGCCCGCCCGTGTACCTGTTGATGACCCGCCCCCGCGCCGCCTCGGAAAGGTTCGTGGCGCAGCTGCCCGAACGTTTGCGGTCGCGGGTTCAGGTGGTCTATTCCCCGCTGCTGGATATCCGACCGATGGAACAGGCGGTGGACACGACTGGAATTCGGGGCCTGATCTTCACCTCGGCCAATGGCGTGGCGGCCGCCGCGGCGCAGGATGTGCGCCGCGATCTACCCGCCTATTGCGTGGGGCCGGCCACCACCGAAACGGCCCGCCAGGCCGGGTGGGAGGCCCGAATGGCCGGCGAAACCGCCGAGGAACTGGTCGCCAAACTGCTCAAAGAGCGCCCGGACAGCCCGCTGCTGCATCTGCGCGGCGAACACAGCCGGGGAAACATCGCGGCCCGGCTGACCGAACTGGGCCTGACCGTGCGGGAACAGCCGGTCTATCGCCAGCATTTGCTGCCTTTGACGCCCGAGGCCCGGGCGGCTGCGGCTGGTTCGGCCCCGGTGATTGCGCCCTTGTTCTCGCCGCGGACCGCGCGACAATTTGCCGACCTTTGGCCCGGACCGGCGCCGCTTTTGGTCGCCGCGATGAGCGGACCGACCGCCGAGCCCCTTGAAAACTTGGCGATTGCCTGTTTGCGGATTGCCAAACGCCCGACGCCCAAGAAAATGCGGAAAGCCGTGAAAAAACTCGTTAAATACGCGATCCGGCTTGAGGGTGCGATGGGCGCGGATTAACTTGGACGCGTCTGCGCGTCAGGTTTTATGGGAATCGACAGGGGGAAGTGACGGTGGCTGCCAAGAAAGACACAGACCAGAAACCGGCCGACGACCCCAAGGTCGAGGAGGTGCCCGAAGCGGTCGACGCCAAGACTGACGCCTACACGCTTGACCCGGAAGATCGGGTTGAACAAAGCCCTTCCGAAGCCGAAGCCGAAGCCGAAGCCGAAGCCGAAGCCGAAGCCGAAGCCGAAGCCGAAGCCGAAGCCGAAGCCGAAGCCGAAGCCGAAGCCGAAGCCGAAGCCGAAGCCGATCGGGCTACGGCAACCGATCAGCAACCTGAGGCCAAGCGAAGCGGGTTCATGCCGGCGCTGATCGGTGGCGTCATCGCGGCGGTGCTGGGGTTCGCCGCCGGACGCAGCGATCTGCTTTGGCCGGCGGGGTCCGATCCGTCCGAGGCGATTGCAGCGCTTGAGACCAAGGTGTCCGACCAGGCTCAGCAACTGGCTGACCTGAGCAAGCAAATGTCTGAAGTTCCCGACCCGTCCGCAGATATCGCGGCGCTGAGCGCCAAGCTGACACCGGTCGAAAGCGATCTTAGCGCGCTCAAATCCAATGTCGACGATCTGTCCGGCAAGCTCGACCCCTTGGCGCAACGCGTCGCACAGCTTGAGGCACGTCCGTTGACCGACGCCGCCTCGCCCGAAACCGTTGCGGCCGTCGAGGCCGAGCTGAAGAAGCTGCAGGAGTCGCTGGCCGCCCAGCGTGCCGAAGTCGAAAAGATGGTCGCCGAAGCGCAAACCCTGGACGCGCAGACCCAAGCCCGGGCACAGGCGGCAGAGAACCTGGCCGCGCTGTCCAAGATTCAGGGTCAATTGGATGCCGGCGCACCCTATGCCGATCTGGTGGCCCAGTTGCAGACCGGCGGCGTGCAGGTGCCGGAAACCCTGTCCGCTCCGGCCGGCGAAGGTGTGCCGACACTGACGGATCTGCGCGAGAGTTTTGCGCCTGCCGCCCGAACTGCGCTGGCGGATGCGCGCGAAGCCGACAAGGGAACGGGCCTTGTCGCCTTTCTTCAGCGACAAACCGGCGCCCGGTCCGTTTCGCCAAAAGACGGCAATGATCCCGACGCCATCCTGTCACGAGCGGAGGCCGCGTTGGGCAAAGGTGACATCAGCACGGCCTTGACCGAGCTGGGCGCGCTTCCGGAATCGGCGCAGCCAGCCATGGCCGAATGGATCGCGGCTGCCAAAACCCGCCAATCCGCGGTCGAAGCCGCCAATGCGCTTGTGACAAGCGTGAACTCGAACTGAGGGGCCTGCCATGCTCTGGTCATTGTTGAAGATCCTGGTTTTTGTCGCGATCGTCGGCCTTCTGGCCATGGGGGCAGGCGTTCTGATGGAAACCAGCGGTGGCATCCAGATCACCGCGATGGGAACCGAGGTCACGCTCAGCCCGCTGCAGTCGGTGATCGCGCTGGGCCTGCTGGTTCTAGCGGTTTGGCTGTTCTTCAAGCTGCTCAACCTGCTGATTGCGACCCTGAAATTCCTCAACGGTGATGAAACTGCCCTTTCGCGCTATTTCGACCGCAGCCGCGAGAAACGAGGCTATCAGGCGCTGGCTGACGGGTTGATGGCGCTGGCCTCGGGCGAGGGGCGGACGGCCATGACGATGGCGCACAAGGCAGAACGGCTGCTGAACAAGCCGGAACTGACGAACCTTCTGGTGGCCCAGGCGGCAGAAATGGTCGGTGACACCAAGAAGGCCTCGGAAACCTACAAGAAACTGGTGACGGATCAGGCCACACGTTTCGTCGGCGTGCGCGGAATCATGAAACAGAAGTTGGCCGAGGGCGACGACGAAACCGCGCGCAAACTCGCCGAAAAAGCACTGGCGCTGAAGCCGCGGCATCAGGAAACGCAGGATGTGCTTCTGAAACTGCAGACCAAGGCGCAGGACTGGGCCGGCGCACGGTCGACCCTGACCGCCAAGTTGAAGTCCGGCGCGCTGCCGCGTGATGTGTTCAAGCGACGCGACGCAGTTTTGGCCCTGTCCGAGGCCAAGGGAATTCTGGATGAAACCGCCAGTGTCGAACAGCAGGAGCGCGCGATCGAAGCGAACCGCCTCTCACCTGACCTGGTGCCGGCGGCAGCCATGGCCGCACGGGCCTACATCGCCAAGGGCAAGCCGCGCGCCGCGACAAAGATTCTCAAAAAGGCATGGGAAGCGCAGCCGCATCCGGATCTGGCCCATGCCTTTGCCGAGATCGTGCCCGACGAAACCGCCGAGGAGCGGGTCAAGCGCTTTACGGCATTGACGCGCATCCATCCCGAGCATCTGGAAACGCGCCTGATCCTGGCCGAGCTGAACATCGTCGCCGAAGACTTTCCCGAGGCCCGCCGGGCGCTTGGCGATGTGGTCGAGAAAGGTGCCGATGCTCGAGCCTATACCCTGATGGCCGCCATCGAGCGCGGCGAAGGGGCCTCGGACGCGGTGGTACAGGGCTGGCTGGCCAAAGCGTTGAATGCGCCTCGCGGGCCGCAATGGGTCTGCGACAACTGCCATGACATCCAGGCTGAATGGGCGCCGGTCTGCCCCAACTGTCACAGCTTTGACACGCTCAGCTGGCAGACGCCCAAAACCCCCGAGATCACCACGGCGACGGGTGTTCATATGCTTCCTCTGATCGTGGGGGCGTTGGAAGACCGCTCGGATATGGCCGAGGACGCCGAGATCGAGGATATCCCCGAGCCCGAGATTGTCGACGCCAGCATGGCTGATCAGGCCCCCGAAGAGCCTGAGACCGAAGACGCCGGACCGAAACCGGCCTAGCGGGCGGTTTCGACCTCGAACGCGTCGTTCCACAGTTTGAACAACTCTGCCCGGCGGTTCGGGTCGCTGGCCACCAGAAGGGCGGGCGACAGGGGGATGAACCGTCGTGCGCTGGGCGTCAGTCCGGTCTCGGCCGAGTCCATCCGGGACACAAGCCCCGAGGTTGCGAGCAAGTCCTGTGCCTGTGCAGAGAGCAGGAAATCCAGCAATCGGGCTGCGGCAGCGCTGTTGCCTGCATTCTTCGGGATCAGAAAGGCGCGGGACAGAACGAGGGTGTAGTCCTCGGGCAGGATCACCCCAACTGCCGGGTCCTGGGCATTCGCGACATATGAGCCAAGCACGTTGTAGGCGATCAGGAACCGGCCCTCGGCAACGTCGCGAATGATCTCGGCGGAACAACAGGTGGCGATGGCATCTATGCGCGCGAAACCTTCGATCAGTGACCCGAAGGTGGTCGCCTCGAGACTGTCGCCATAGGCAAACAGATACCCCAGCCCCGAGGCCGCGATGTCATAGGTCGCCACCCGGCCGCGCAGAAGGTCGGGGCGGGTGCGCATCGCGTCCAGTAGGGAAAAGCGGCTGCGCGGCACCTCCAGATCGTCCAGACGATCCTTGTTGTAGACGATGACCGCGGGTTCGGTGGTGATCCCCCACAGCTCGTCCCGCCAGCGCCGGGCCGGGGGCAGCGCCTGCGTCTGGGCCGAACTGTAGCGGTGGGCGCAGGCGGCATTGACCAACCAGACCATCTGCTGAACGGCCGAGGAAAACACCGCATCGGCCGGGCTGTGGCCGGTCTTGCAGGCCGTCTTGCTGTGCTGGAACAGCGCGTTCGAGCCCCATTGTTCATAGGTGATGGTCAGGTCTGGGTTCTGCGCCGCGAACTGTTCCATCACCGGGCGGATAATGCCGATATCCGTGGTCGAGCGCACAAGCAGGGGGGTGGGCCCGGTGCCGAATTCGGTAACTGCTTCCTGCGCCGCGGTGCGGGTACCCAACGTCAGCAGGCACAGGGCCAGCGGGATCAGAAACCGTATCATGCGCCTGTTCCTTCGGTGGCGGCCGGAAAGTTCAGCGATACGCGAAACCCGCCATCGGTGCGGGTCATCTCGACGGTGCCGTCAAAGGCTTCGGCGGTGGATTTGACGATCGACAGGCCCAGCCCGCTGCTGTCCTCGCCCGAGCCTGCGTTGCGGTTGAACCGATCGCCCAGCCGGGCAGAAACCGACATGTCCGGCCCCGGGCCGCTGTCGCGCACCCACAGAACGGCGCGGTCACCGTCCAGGCTGGCCCCGATGCTGACCGGGGCCTTGCCGTGGCGCAGCGCGTTGCCCAGCAGGTTCTTGGTGGCCTCGCCCAGCGAAAACGCATCGCCCCGCACCCAGACCGGGTCTTCCCCGATTTTCAGATGCACCTCGACACCGGGGGCGATCACCTCGTGGTCGCTCTGCTCCAGCGCCTCGAGTGCCACTTCGCGCAGATCGACCGGCCGGCGCGGGGCGCTGTCGATGCGGTGGATGACCATCGCGCGCGACAAAAGCTGATCCAGAAGTGTCCCGAGCGACCGCGTCCGGTTCAGCAGCCGGTCCAACGCGCGGTGGCGAGCTGGGGCATCCGGATCCGCCTGCGCGATTTCGGCCTGCACCCGGATCGCCGCGACCGGGGTGCGCAACTGATGGGCGGTGTCGGCGATCAGGTTGCGCATCGACAGTACCTGCCGGTCCAGCCGTCCCATGAACCGGTTCATCGCCGCAATCATGACCTGCAATTCGCGCGGCAGCCCGTCGCTGGCCACGGGCGTCAGGTCATAGGGGTCGCGGCGGATCAGGTCATCCGACATCGCCTCGAGCGGGCGCAGCGCCGAACGGGTGACGAACCAGGACATGATCAGCAGCAACGCGCCGGCAGCCGCCATCGGCAGCAGGGCATCCAGCATCAGCCCGGCGGTCATCGCGCGCCGCGCAAGCAAGGTCTGCCCGACCACGATTTCGACTTCGCCGGAAAAGTCGCGCTCGGCGAACAGGCGGGGCAGTCGGACGAACCGGGCCGGTTCCCCGTTCAGGTCTGCCGCGAAATATTGGGCCGACTGGCTGACGGGCTGCGGGGGCGCGATCACCGTGTCCGGGTCCAGCCCGGTGATGAAGCGCCCGTCGGGCCCGCGCACCGCGTAATAGATCCGGTCATCCGGGGCCTGGGCCAGCAGCTCAAAGGCCGAAACCGGCAGGTCGACGATGGGCTGGCCGTCCTGGATGCGCACGGATTCGGCGATGTCGCTGGCCGCGCCCAGCAGCAGCCGGTCATAGGCCTGACGGGCCGCCAACCGGCCGTTGGCCCAGATCGACAGGCCGACCAGCACGCCGCCCAGAACAAGGATCAGCATCACCGCGCTCAGCACCCGGGCGGTCAGGCTGTGGGGCAGGGGCGGCCTAACCATGCAGGCCGATCCGGTACCCGACCCCGCGCTGGGTGGTGATGGCCACGCCGCTGCCCGAGAATTTCTTGCGCAGCCGGGCGATATACAGTTCGATCGCGTTCACGCCCACATCGGCATCCTCGAACCCGTACAGCGAGTCGTACAGTCGGGCCTTGGACAGGAACTGCCCCTCGTGCCGGATCAGGGCGTCCAGCACGGCGGCCTCGCGCGCGGTCAGGTTCAGGCGTTTGCCGCCCAGCGTGGCGCTGCGGTCCTTGGGGGCATAGACCAGCGGGCCCAGCGTGATCTGCTCGCTCTTGCGGTCGGCATCTCGGCGCACCAGCGCGCGCAGCCGCGCCTCGAGCTCGCGCTGGTCGAAGGGTTTGCCCAGATAATCGTCGGCTCCTTTGTCCAGCGCGGCTACCCGGTCCTCGACCGCAGTCAGCGCGGTCAGCATCAAGACCGGAATGCGGTCACCCCCGCCACGGATTTCGTCCAGAAAGCCCAGGCCCGACCCGTCGGGCAGGTTGATGTCCAGCAGGATCGCGTCATAGCCCTGGACCGCGCGGAAATCGCGCGCGGCCTCGACCGAGGTCGCCAGATCGCAGACGACACCGGACCGGCCCAGATGGGCCACGACGCCCTCGGCCAGATCCTCGGCATCTTCGATCATCAATACGCGCATTGTCCCCCCGAACGCCCGTCGCAACATGACAGGTTCGTGACAGCATTATTCGTTAAAGAAAATCAACCTGCAAGGAAGGGCTGCGCGCCCGGCTCCCTGCAGGGACCGGTTTCGTCTGCGTAACAGCAGGCCAAGAAGACCCTAGGAGGAGAACCAAATGAAACTGTTTGGAACCGGCGGCGTCGTAGCCGCTGCCGTATTCGCCCTGACCGGCTTTGCCGCCAGCGCTCAGGAATGTATTGCACCGGCAAACCCCGGTGGTGGTTGGGATTTCACCTGCCGTCAGGTGGGCAAGTCGCTGCAGGATCTGGGCCTGATCGACCAGACCATGCAGGTCGTGAACCTGGCCGGTGGCGGCGGTGGCGTGGCCTTTGCCGAGGTGGTGAACAAGCGCAATGACGACAACAACCTGATTGTCGCCGCAAGTGCCGCAACCGCAACCCGTCTGGCCCAGGGCGCCTATCCGGGCAACACCATGGATCAGGTCCGCTGGCTGGCCGCGATCGGCGCCGACTATGGCGTGATCGCCGTGGCTGCCGACAGCCCCGTCAACACCCTGCCCGAGCTGCTGGACCAGATCAAAGCCGACCCGGCTTCGGTTTCGGTTGCTGGCGGTTCGGCCGTGGGCGGCTGGGACCACCTGAAGGTGCTGATCGCGGCCAACGCCTATGGCATCGACGATGTCCGCTCGGTCAAGTACATCGCCTTTGACGGCGGTGGCGAGGCGGTGACCCAGCTGCTGGCCGGCTCGGTCCAGGCCTTTACCGGTGACATTTCCGAAGCCAAGGGTTTCGTGGATTCCGGCGACATCAAAGTGATCGCGGTTCTGGCGCCCGAGCGTCTGCCCGGTGAATTCGCTGACTTCCCGACCGCCAAGGAACAGGGTGTGGATGCCATCGGCGCCAACTGGCGCGGTTTCTACGCTCCGGGCGGCATGTCGGACGAGGCCTACAACGACTGGGTCGCAAAAATCGGTGACCTGTATGCGTCGGACGAGTGGAAAGAAGTGATGGCCGCCAACGGTCTGGCTCCGCTGGACCTGCAGGGCGAGGACTTCCAGAACTTCGTTGCCGAGTCCGTCGGTCAGATCCAGACCATCTCGAAAGAGATCGGGATCATCAAGTAACCGCACCACTCACGTGCAGGCGGGTGCCGCGACAGCGTGGCGCCCGCACTCTTTTTTCCCGAACAACAGGAGACACCGATGAGTGACCGCATCTTCGGGGTTGTCGGACTTCTTCTTGCCATTGGTTTCGCGATATCCGCGCTGGCGATCGAAGAAAGCTTTCTGTCCGATGCCGTTGGGCCCAAGGCCTTTCCTTTGATCATCGCCGCCATTCTGGGCGTGTCCAGCGCGGTGATCGCCCTGCGCCCGGACGCCGAGCCGGAGTGGCCGGCCCTTGGCCGTCTGGTCGAGATCGCCGCCGCGGTGGTGGTCATGATCCTGTATGCCGAATTGTTGCCCGAACTGGGCTTCGTCATCGCCACGGCTTTTGCCGCGGCCTACCTGGCCTGGCGATTGGGGTCGGGTCCGATCGAAAGCGTTCTGGTCGGCGTGGGCACCTCGGTTGGCATCTACGTCATTTTCCACCTGGTTCTGGGCCTGTCGCTGGCCAAAGGGCCGCTGGGTTTCTAGGGGGCGATCATGGAAACTTTTGCATCCTTGGCCGATGGGTTCGCCATCGCGCTGACTTGGCAGAACCTGATGTTGGCCCTTCTGGGCTGTTTTCTGGGCACGGTCATGGGCGCGCTGCCGGGCCTGGGCCCGTCGAACGGCGTGGCCATCCTGATCCCACTGGCCTTCACGCTGGGGCTGGGCGCGACACCGTCGCTGATCCTGCTGACCAGTGTCTATTACGGGGCGATGTACGGGGGGCGGATCTCGTCGATCCTGCTGAACATCCCAGGCGACGAGCCTGCGATGATGACCTGTCTGGATGGGCATCCCATGGCCAAAAAAGGCCTGGCGGGTGAGGCTCTTTCGCTGTCGGGTATCGCCTCGTTTGTCGGCGCGTTCCTGGCGACCTGGGGCCTGATCCTGCTGGCGCCTCAGCTGGTCAAAGTGGCATTGCTGTTCGGCCCGGCCGAATATTTTGCCCTTTTTGCGCTGGCGTTCATGACGCTGGGCGGTGTGTCGTCGACCAACCAGGCCAAATCGGCTTTTGCCGCCGCGCTGGGGCTTGGGCTGGCGACCATCGGCGTTGATACCCAAACGGGCGTGCCGCGCTTTACCTATGGCGAAGTGCATCTGTACGACGGGATCGATTTCCTGGTGGCCATCGTCGGCCTGTTTGCCCTGTCCGAGGTGTTCATTTTCCTCGAACACCGGCATGGCGGGTCTGACGCCGAGGGCAGCAAGCTGAAAATCGGCAAGCTCTACCCTCCGATGTCGATGATCAAGAGCTGCACGCCGACGATGCTGCGCACCTCGTTCCTGGGCTTCATCGCCGGGGTTCTTCCCGGGGCCGGGGCATCACTGGGGTCGTTCATTTCGTACTCGATGGAAAAGCGGCTGGTGGACAAGAAAAACACCTTTGGCACCGGTGATCCGCGCGGCGTGGCCGCGCCCGAGGCTGGCAACAACGCCGCCGCCGGAGGCGCATTGGTACCGATGCTGGCGCTGGGCGTTCCGGGGTCGGGTACCACGGCGGTACTGCTGGCGGTGCTGCTGGCGCTGAACATCACGCCCGGGCCGCTGCTGTTCACCCAGAATCCGGATGTGGTTTGGGGCCTGATCGCGGCGCTGTTCATCGCCAACTTCATGCTGCTGGCCATGAACATCCCCATGGTGGGCCTGTTCACCCGCGTGCTGATGATCCCGTCGCGCATCCTGATGCCGATCGTGGCCATGGTCAGTTTTGTCGGCATCTACGGCATTTCCGGGTCCAGCTTTGACCTGCTGGTGATGATCGGGTTCGGCGTGATGGGCTGGGTCCTGCGCAAGCTGGACGTGCCACTGGTGCCGATCATTCTGGGTACCCTGCTGGGCAACGCGATGGAGAACAACCTGCGTCGCGCCGTGACCATCGACAATGGCAACTGGTGGACCCTGATCGACAGCCCGCTGTCCATCGGGTTGTGGGCGATCGCGATCATCGGCTTTGTCCTGCCCCTGATCGTGGGCGCCCGGGTCAAGGCCAAGATGCACCAGCGTCGTGACGAAGAAGGCGCGATCAGCGATTGATCTGCCTGTCCGCCGCCCGCCGAAATGGTCGGGCGGCGGATCGTTTGCCGGCCCGTGACCTGCAGGGTCCGCCTGCCGATTGTCCCAGACACTTCGCTTTGCTAACGTCACTCTCGCGTCGGGGAGGGCGTGCAAACCGAAATGCTGGATTACTCGCATAACGCTTGGCTCGCAGCGGCCTCGTTGGCCGTCGCACTCATGGCCGGGTTCACCGGCCTGTATCTGACGCATGGTGCTTCAAAGCTGGATGACCAGAGGCGGAAGTTCGTCGTCGCCCTAGCTGCGGTCATTCTGGGCGGCGGCATCTGGTCGATGCATTTCGTGGCCATGCTGGGCCTGCAACTGCCGATCCTGTTTTACTATGACGCGTTGATCACTCTGATCTCGGCCCTGGTTGCCATTCTGATGGTCGGGCTGGCGCTGCTGCTGTTGCATTTTCGCGCGCGTAGCCCGGGCACGATTGTCGGCGCGGGTGTGATCGTGGGTCTTGGTATCGTGGTGATGCACTATATCGGCATGGCCGGGATGGAGCTGTGTCGCCCCGTCTACACCGCATCAGACGTTGCGATTGCGACCGTGGCCTCGGTGGTGCTGTCAGTGCTGGCGATCTGGGTTGCCTACGACAATCGCACCCAGCGCAATATCCTGCTGGGCACCGTCTGTTTCGGCCTGGCCGTGTTCACCATGCACTTCGTCGCCACGGGCCTGACCGATTTTACCGCCAGTGACAACGCAGGTGGCGCGGGCCCGGCTTTGAACAATCAGGTTCTTGCGATGGGGGTGACCGTTGCGGTGTTCCTGATTTGCGGGGCATTTCTGCTGACCGGGATCACCTTTTTCGGGCCCGAGCCGGCGGTCGAAGCGCCGCAGCCGGAACCGGCTCTGCGCGCCGGCGTCCCGTTCGAGCGCGAGGGCCAGACCTTTTTCACCGAACCAGCGCGCGTCGCCGCCATTCGGGCCGAGGGGCACTACACCGTTTTGTACATGGGCGCCGAGAAACTGTTCTGCCCTTGGTCGATCACCGAGGCCGAAACCCGCCTGAAACCAGACGGCTTTTTGCGGGCCCACCGAAGTTACCTTGTGAACCCCAGACACGTTTCCCGGTTTGAGCGGCACAAGGACAACGGCACCTGTTATTTCGACCAGGTCGATGCGCTCAGCAAGGTGCCGGTCAGCCGATCCCGCCTGACGGACATCCGCGAGGCGCTGGGCCTCTGATCGCAACTCGTGCAGCCCATTCGCATTTCGTGAAACAACCCGCGCCCCCCGTTCCTGCGCGATAGCCTGCGCACGCCCTCAGGACTTTGCTTAATCCCAAGGCCCCGACGTGAACGGGCCAAGGGAGGAAAACATGATACCAGCCGGTTTCGAGTATCACCGGCCAGGCGACATCGCCTCGGCCATCGGCATTCTGCAGGAACACGGGGACGAAGCGCGCGTGATCGCAGGCGGGCACAGCCTGATCCCTATGATGAAGCTGCGCATGGCCGAGATGGGCCATCTGGTCGACCTGCAGGCCATCGAGGAACTCAAAGGCATTGAGGTCGGGTCCGATACTGTGACCCTGGGCGCGATGGTCACGCAGCACGAGTTGATCACCCACGACGGTCTGGCCGACGCGATCCCGCTGATCCGCGAAGCGGCGCTGCAGATCGCGGATCCGCAGGTGCGATACATGGGTACGGTCGGCGGGAACGTGGCCAACGGGGATCCGGGCAATGACATGCCGGGTCTGATGCAGTGCCTGAACGCGTCGTTCGAACTGTCCGGCCCAGACGGCACCCGCAACGTCCCGGCCCGCGATTTCTACGAGGCGGCCTATTTTACCGCCCGCGAGGACGAGGAGATCCTGACACGGATTTCCATCACTGTTCCCGGCCCCGGTGTCGGGCAGGCCTATGAAAAGCAGAAACGCAAGATCGGCGACTACGCAACCGCGGCTGCCGCAGTGATGGTTGGCAACGGTCAGGCATCGGTGGCGATGACCAACCTGTCCGACACGCCCGTCTGGTCTGACGCGGCCAGCGCGGCACTGGCTTCGGGCGATGTCGACGGCTGCGTGGCCGCGATGCTCGAGGCGATCGACCCGGTGGCCGACAACCGCGGCCCCGTCGAATTCAAGAAACACGTGGCCGCCGTGATGCTGCGCCGCGCCATCGACCGTGCGCAGAGCCGCGCGGGCTGAGGGGAGGAACACAGATGTCGAAGATGCATGTCAAACTCACCGTGAACGGCAAGCAGGTCGAGGGCCTGGCCGAGCCGCGCACGTTGCTGATCCACTTCCTGCGGGAGGATCTGAAAATCACCGGCCCGCATATCGGTTGCGAAACCAGCCACTGCGGAGCCTGCACCGTGGATATTGATGGCAAATCCGTCAAATCCTGCACGACCTTCGTGGCGCAGGTGAACGGGGCCGATATCACCACCGTCGAAGGGCTGACCAATGACGACGGCAGCCTTGGTGTGTTGCAGGAAATGTTCCGCGAGCATCACGGGCTGCAGTGCGGTTTCTGCACGCCGGGTATGATCACCCGCGCGCATCGCCTGCTGCAGGAAAACCCCAACCCGACCGAAGAAGAAATCCGCTTTGGCATGGCCGGCAATCTCTGCCGCTGCACCGGGTACCAGAACATAGTCAAGGCGATCTCGGCCTCGGCTGACCTGCTGAACGCGCAGAAGGAGGCCGCGGAATGAACGACCAGACCATGACCCCCGAAGAACGCGCCGCCAACCTCAAGGGGATGGGTAGTTCTCGCAAACGCGTCGAGGACGTGCGCTTTACCCAAGGCAAGGGCAACTACGTCGATGACATCAAGCTGGACGGAATGCTGTTCGGCGCCTTTGTCCGTTCACCCTATGCCCATGCCCGCGTTGTCAGTGTCAACAAAGAGGCCGCTCTGGCCGTGCCCGGTGTCGTGGCCGTTCTGACGGCCGAGGACTTGGCGCCGCTGGGTCTGCACTGGATGCCCACGCTTGCCGGCGACAAGCAGATGGTGCTGGCCGACGGCAAGGTCCTGTTCCAGGGCCAGGAGGTGGCCTATGTGGTTGCAGAAGACCGCTATGTCGCCGCGGATGCCGTCGAACTGGTCGAAGTCGAATACGAGGAACTGCCGGTTCTGACCGACCCGTTCGAGGCGCTGAAATCTGACGTGGTGCTGCGTGAAGATCTGGAAGGTCAGACCGAAGGCGCCCACGGGCCGCGCAAGCATCACAACCACATCTTCACCTGGGAACAGGGCGACAAGGACGCGACCGAAGCCGTTCTGGCCGAAGCCGATGTGGTGGCCGAGGAGATGGTCTATTACCACCGGACACACCCCTGCCCGCTTGAGACCTGCGGCTGCGTGGCCAGCATGGACAAGGTGACCGGCAAGCTGACGCTGTACGGCACCTTTCAGGCGCCGCATGCGATCCGCACCGTCGTGTCCCTGATTTCGGGCCTGGCCGAGCACAATATCCGGGTGATCAGCCCCGATATCGGCGGCGGTTTCGGCAACAAGGTGGGCGCTTATGCGGGTTATGTCTGTTCGGTCGTGGCCTCGATCGTCACCGGTCAACCGGTGAAATGGGTCGAGAACCGGATGGAAAACCTGATGTCCACCGCCTTTGCCCGCGACTACTGGATGCAGGGCAAGATCGCCGCCACCAAAGACGGCAAGATCACGGGCCTGTGGTGTCATACAACCGCGGACCACGGTGGGTTCGACGCCTGCGCCGACCCGACCAAGTTCCCGGCCGGGTTCATGAACATCTGCACCGGGTCCTACGACATCCCGACCGCCTATCTGGCCGTGGACGGCGTCTACACCAATAAGGCTCCGGGGGGTGTGGCCTATCGCTGTTCCTTCCGCGTGACCGAGGCCGCCTATTTCATCGAGCGGATGATCGAGGTTCTGGCCATCAAGTTGAACATGGACGCGGCCGAGCTGCGCCGGATCAATTTCATCAAGGCCGACCAGTTCCCCTATCAGTCCGCGCTGGGATGGGAATATGACTCGGGCGATTACCACACCGCCTGGGACAAGGCGCTGGCTGCGGTTGGATACGAGGATCTGCGTGCCGAACAGGCACAGCGGGTCGAGGACTTCAAGGCCGGCAAGACGCGCAAGCTTCTGGGGATTGGTCTGACGCATTTTACCGAAATCGTCGGGGCAGGGCCTGTGAAGAACTGCGATATTCTGGGCTTGGGGATGTTCGACAGCTGCGAAATCCGCATCCACCCGACCGGGTCAGCCATCGCGCGGCTGGGGACGATCTCACAGGGCCAGGGTCACGCCACGACCTTTGCCCAGATCATCGCCAGCGAGATCGGCCTTCCAGCCGACGACATCACGCTGGAGGAAGGAGACACCGACACCGCGCCCTATGGCTTGGGCACCTATGGTTCTCGGTCCACGCCGGTTGCGGGGGCTGCAACAGCCATGGCTGCACGCAAGATCCGCGCCAAGGCGCAGATGATCGCGGCCTATCTGCTTGAGGTTCACGACGACGATGTCGAATGGGACGTGGACCGGTTCGCGGTCAAAGGCGCGCCCGAGCGGTTCAAGACCATGAAAGAGATCGCCTTTGCCGCTTACAACCAGGCCATCCCGGGGTTGGAGCCGGGTCTGGAGGCCGTCAGCTACTATGACCCGCCCAACATGACCTATCCGTTCGGCGCCTATATCTGTGTCATGGAGATCGATGTCGATACCGGCGAATGGGAAGTCCGGCAGTTCTATGCGCTGGACGATTGCGGAACCCGGATCAACCCGATGATCATCGAAGGTCAGGTTCATGGCGGTGTGACCGAGGCGCTGGCCATCGCGATGGGTCAAGAGATTGCCTATGATGAGATGGGCAACGTCAAGACCGGCACGCTGATGGACTTCTTCCTGCCAACCGCCTGGGAAACGCCCAACTATACGACCGATCACACGGTGACCCCCTCGCCGCATCATCCGATCGGCGCGAAGGGTGTCGGCGAAAGCCCGAATGTGGGTGGCGTGCCGGCGTTCTCGAATGCGGTGCATGATGCGTTCCGACCGTTTGGCCTGGTTCAGAGCCACATGCCGCATGACCATTGGCGGATCTGGAAGATCGCCAACGGCTTGGGGATGCACGGGTAATCGGTTTCGGACCGGCGGGGCCCGGTCCGACCGAACGGAGGGGGTGCTGACCCCCTCCGACCCCCTCGGGATATTTTGGTCAAACGAAGATTGGACCCTGGTGTGACACTGAGTGACGTTCAGAACGGTTTGGCCCAGCAGGGCTATGTTGCCGACGACCGGTTGGCGATGGCTTTGCATTTGGCCCAGACTCTGGGACGACCGCTGCTGCTGGAGGGTCCGGCCGGTGTCGGTAAGACCGAAGTGGCCAAGGCGTTGGCGGCGTGGCGCGACACCCGTTTGATCCGCTTGCAGTGTTACGAAGGATTGGACGCCAGTCACGCGATCTATGAGTGGAACTACCAGCGGCAGCTGCTGGCCATCCGTGCCTCCGAGGCGCGCGGCGGAACCAGCGAGGCCCAGCTGTTTTCCGACGACTATCTGCTGAAGCGGCCGTTGCTGGAGGCGATCAGCGCCGATGATCCGCCCGTTCTGCTGATCGATGAGATTGACCGGGCCGATGAAGAATTTGAGGCCTACCTGCTTGAAATCCTGTCGGACTTTCAGATCACGATCCCGGAACTGGGGACGATTTCCGCCAAAACGCGACCCATCGTCATTCTGACCGCGAACGGTACGCGCGATCTCTCGGATGCGCTGCGGCGGCGGTGTCTGTACAGCTTTTTGAACTATCCGTCCGGCGAGACCGAAATGGCCATCCTGCGGGCACGGATGCCCGAAGTCGAAGGGCTGTTGGCGCGCCAGATCATCGGAGTGGTTCAGAACCTGCGCAAGGAAGATCTGGAAAAGACACCCGGCATTGCCGAAATGCTCGACTGGGCCGCGGCCCTGTCGGGTCTTGGCGTGAATGATCTGTCCCAAACGCCCGAGGCCGTACAGGCCACACTGGTCTGTCTGCTGAAGACCGCTGCGGACTATGATGCCGTTCCACCCGAGGTGATGGATCGCCTGATCGGAAAGGTCGCGTGATGCAGGTAACACGGTTTCCATCGCGAGCGCACGGATTGGCCGACCGTATGGCGGGATTCGTGGCGCATCTGCGCGGGAACGGTTTGCGGGTCGGACCGCGTGAGACCGGAGATGCGCTGGCCGCACTGGCCTCGGTCGAGGCCACCGATGTCGGACAGGCGCGGGATGCCTTGTGTGCCCTGATGTCCGGGGATGCCGAGGATTGGCGGCGCTTTGACGATTTGTTCGATGCCTATTGGTTCAACGCGGGCAAGCAGCGGAACGGTGTCGCACAGAACACCCATGTCAAGGTCCAGTCGGCCAAGCCGATGATCTGGCAGACCGAAGATCGCGGAGATTCCGCTGACGATTCCCCCGATGCTCAGGATGCCAGCACCCCGGATTCCGGGGATGGACAGGCCGAAGGAACGGACGGGAAGCTGATCGCAACCCGGACCGACAACCTGTCACGCCGGGATCTGCGCGAGTTGATGGATGAGCAATCCCTGCGCCGGGCCGAAGCCGCGGCGCTTGCCCTGGCGCGGGCGATCCGGGATCGACGTTCGCGCAGGCGCAAACAGGCGCGGCGGGGTCCGGCGCTGGACATGCGTCGCATCCAGCGGGCAAGCCTTGCGCGCGGGGGCGAGCCTTTGGAGCTGTTTCGCCGTGCCCGACCGCCTCGCCCGATGCGGATTGTCGCGCTGTGCGATGTCAGCGGGTCCATGACTGTCTATTCGCGTGTATTTCTGGCCTTTCTCAAGGGCCTTGTGGCCAGCGGCACGGATGCGGATGCCTATCTGTTTCACACGCGGTTGATGCGGGTCACCGATGCATTGCGGGACCACGACAGCTTGCGCGCCGCTGGTCGGTTGTCACTGATGGCCGAAGGTTTTGGCGGCGGCACGGACATCTCCGGCAGTCTCGAAAGGTTTTTGGACGGATACGGTGCGCGCGCGCTGAATGGGCGCACCATCGTGCTGATCCTTTCGGATGGCTATTGCAGTTCTGACCCGCAGGCGCTGGGCGCGGCTTTGGCGAGGATCCGGCGCAAGGCGCGCCGGATCGTCTGGCTGAACCCTCTGAAAGGTTGGGAGAATTATCAGCCCGTCGCCGCCGCCATGCAGGCCGCCTTGCCCCATCTGGATGCGCACCTTCCGGCAAACACGCTCGACGCGCTGGCCGCGTTGGAGCCCGAGTTTCAAAAGTTTTGAGAGGAACCAATCATGCCTGGTTTCGACATTTTCGACACGATTGACCAGTTGCGCAGCAGCGGCGAGGCGTTCTGCGTCGCAACGGTGGTGCGGACGGCAGATGCGACCTCGGCCAAGGCGGGCGCCAAGGCGGCGATCACCCGGGACGGGCGGATTCTCGGCCATCTGGGCGGAGCCTGTGTCCAGCGGGCGGTGCGCGCCTCGGCACAGGAAGCGCTGGCCAGCGGTGCGTCGCGGATGATCCGCATGAAACCCTCGGACAAGGTGGTGGCAATGACCGATCCGGATGGCGTTCAGACCTTCAAGAGTGGCTGCCCATCCGGCGGTACGGTCGATCTGCTGGTCGAACCCTATCAACACGCACCCCGCCTGGTGATCTTTGGCGATACCCCGATTGCCCATGCGTTGGCGGCTCATGCGGCATTGGCCGGGTTGCGCGTATTCGTTTCGTTTGAGGCCAGCGACGAAGCGGCGCAATCATGTTTCGACCCAAACGACGTGGATGCGTTGGGGGTTGAGCCCCGCGATTTTGTGGTCGTCGCCTCGCAAGGCCAGAACGACAGGGCCGCGTTGGCCTCGGCGCTGGGTACGCCGGCAAGGCGGGTGTCGATGGTGGCCAGCCAGCGCAAGGCAAAGGTGCTGTCGGCCAGGTTGGTATCGCAGGGCATGGACACCGAGAAGGTTGCGCGCCTGAAGTCGCCTGCCGGGCTGGATATCGGGGCCATTGATCCGCATGAAATCGCGTTGTCCATCCTGGCCGAGATCGTGCGCTGGCGAAATGCGGACACCGCCGAGGAGACAACTCATGATGAAAAACTTGCGTAGCTGGGTGGCGCGGCTATGGCCGCCCCGGCCCGCTCAAACCCCCGAGGATGCCGCGGAACAGGCGCTGCGCGTCTTTCCCAGATGTTGCTGAGCAGAGGAATACCCAATGGAACTGACTGACGAAATTCGCATCGCGGCCCCCCGGGACGCGGTTTATCGCGCGCTGAACGATCCCGAGGTTCTGCGTGAATGCATCCCGGGCTGCGAAGAGCTGACCCAGACCGCCCCCAACGAGCTTGAGGCCAAGGTGGTTCTGAAAATCGGCCCGGTGAAGGCGCGGTTCGCTGGCGAGGTGACGCTGGACCAGACCAACGCCCCCGACGGGTTTTCGCTGGTGGGCGAGGGCAAGGGCGGAGCCGCAGGTTTTGCCAAGGGTGGTGCGGACGTCACGCTGACCGAAGATGGTGATGAGACCGTTCTGACCTATACCGCCAAGGTCGATGTCGGGGGCAAGATCGCCCAGTTGGGCAGTCGTCTGATTGCCGGAACGGCCAAGAAGCTCTCGGGCAAGTTCTTCACCCGGTTCGGCGAGGTCGTTGCCGCGCAAACCGCTGCCTGACGCAGGCGCCCGGCGCCGTTCCGGTTGACGAATTGCGTGAGGGGGGTATGCACCTGCATAGCGTTTGGCGATGATGCAGCAGGAGACAGTGGTGCCCCCCACCTCGAAAATTGCCGAACTTGAGAATTGGCTGGTGATGAAGCCCGCTGACCTCAAGTCGATTCGTCAGTTGGTCACACGGCTGGAACATGCGCCCAAGGCTCCGGGTTCGGCTGGGCGTTTCTCTGCGGCACAAGCGGACATCGTTACCTCGCTGGGCGCCGATTGGCAGGCGGATCTATTTGAGCCCGAGCACATGGTCAAACAGTACCGCGCATGGTTGGCTGCATTGCGAAGCCGCGGCGTTTCGCAAGCGGTGCCGATCGGGCAGGTCTTTTCCGGGCGCGTCCTCAAGGTACGCGGGCAGAACGCCTATTGCGGCGTTTTTCTGGACTTCTTCAAAGAGACCGGCGCTATCCCGGCTCTTTGCAATGACTGCTACAAGGTACAGATTTTGCCGCATGACCTGCGTGCGATGTTCCAGACCTATGCCCTGTTGCTTAAGCTGGATCTACCCAATGACAACGCCCGCAAATGCATGATCGAGCTGCGCGACGGGATCAAATTTCCGTACAAGGCCTATATCTATTGCGACACCGTTGATGACGTGCGCGCCTGCCTGCAGGCGTTCCGCGATCTTCAGGCCAAGCATGGCATTGAAGGAATCAGCAGCAAGATCTCGCACGGATGTTCGGAATACGGGCAGAAGTATCAAGCATTCAAATTTCCGGAAACCGATGACGCGCCCGAGTTCGTTCCCGATCCGCAATGGCCCGCTATCGAAAAGGCCTATTTCAGGTCGATCAAGCTTCCGGCACAGGCCCGGGACAGCAACACCCGTGAGCATGTGAGCCTGCGCGATGTCTTCGCCTTCTGCACATGGGTCAAATACGCCGACCTGATCGGCGACCCGACCAGCGAGGCCTACGCGGCGCTGCGCGGACCGGACCTTCCCCAGCAATTCATCAAGCGGGTGCGGTCTCAGGCAAAGATCCGTCGCCGCGAGATGGAGGAATTGCAGAAGACGGAATGAGAGCCGACCACCCGTTCGAGGGTGGTTTGCGCGGTCGTCAAATCTTTTCGGGGATATGGTGCCCAGGAGAGGACTCGAACCTCCACGTCCATACGGACACTAGCACCTGAAGCTAGCGCGTCTACCAATTCCGCCACCTGGGCAGGTGTCGTGGAGGGGCGTTTAAGCCTACTCGCCGAGGGCGTCAACAGGATTCGAACGGATTATCGAAAGTTTTTTTTCGGTCACCTTCTCGCGGCGCGATCCCGTCGGTTCCGGCAGTGTTTTTTGCCTTATGCGCGGCGTTATTGCGCCTTGTTTGCCGGGCTTTGGAGCGGTAGATCGGAACAAGACCTACACAGCAGGAGCCCAACCATGTCCAAACTGGTCACGATTTACGGTGGATCGGGATTCGTCGGCCGCTATATCGCGCGACGCATGGCGAACGAAGGGTGGCGTGTACGGGTGGCGGTCCGCCGTCCGAACGAGGCAATCTTCGTCAAGACCTATGGCGTCGTGGGCCAGGTCGAGCCCATTCTGTGCAATATCCGCGACGATGCCTCGGTGGCCAGTGCGATGCATGGCGCCGATGCGGTCGTCAACTGCGTGGGCGTTCTGAACGAACTGGGCAAGAATGGATTTGGCGCCGTGCAAGCCGAAGGCGCGGGCCGCATCGCCCGTCTGGCGGCCGAGCAAGGCATTTCCCGTATGGTCCACATTTCGGCCATCGGTGCTGACGCGAATTCCGACAGCGAATACGCCCGCACCAAGGCGGCAGGTGAGGCTGCCGTGCTGACCCATATCCCCGATGCCGTGATCCTGCGACCCTCGGTGATCTTCGGGACCGAAGATCAGTTCTTCAACCGTTTCGCCGGCATGACCCGTATCTCGCCCTTCCTACCGATCTTTGGTGCCGACACCCGGTTCCAGCCGGTGTTTGTGGATGACGTGGCGCAGGCCGCGGTCAAGGGTGTGTTGGGTCAGGCCGCACCGGGCGTCTACGAATTGGGTGGGCCTGAGGCCAAGACCTTCCGTGAGCTGATGCAGCAGATGCTCGGGGTGATCCACCGCCGCCGCATCATCATCGGTCTGCCGTTCTGGGTTGGGCGGATCATGGCCGGGGTTCTGGACATGCTGAAATTCATCAGCTTCCAGCTGTTTCCGAACAACATTCTGACCCGCGACCAGTTGAAGAACCTGCGCCGTGACAATGTGGTGTCCGAAGGAGCGAAGGGTTTTGCCGATCTGGGGATCGAGCCTGCTTCGCTGGAATCGGTTCTGCCGGAATACCTGTGGAAATTCCGCCCGTCGGGTCAGTACGACGACATCCAGAACTCGGCCCGGAACCTGCGCATCTGATCAGCTGTAAGCGACAATCAGCAGGATCGTACCCAGGATCACGCGATAGATCACATATGGCGTGAAGCTGACGCTACGCAGCAGACGCATCATCAGGTTCAGCGCCAACAGGGCCGAAACAAAGGCGAACACGGCTGCAATGGCGCTGTCCTTGGCCAGCTGAGCGTTGGCCTGCCCGATCACGTCCAACGACAGCAGCGCGCCCGAGGCGATGATTGTAGGGATTGACATCAGCATCGCGATGCGCGCGCCGTCCTCGCGGGTATACCCCAAGTGTCGCGCGCCGGTGATGCAGATCCCCGACCGCGAGGTGCCGGGAATCAGCGCCAGGACCTGCCACAGACCCAAAATAACCGCGTCATGCAGCCCCCAGTCGCCGGCCTCTTTGGTCTGGGGGCCTTTTTGGTCCATCCAATACAGCAGCAGTCCGAAGCCCAACATCGTCCACCCGATCACCGCCACGGACCGCATCGCACTGCTGAGGCCGGTCAGGTGCAGGATGGCACCAACGATAACGGTCGGGATGGTGGCTACGATCAACGCCAGGGCCAGTCGGGACTGTGGGGTGTCGATGCGCCCGCGCAAAGCACGTGGCAGGCCCGCAAGGGCCAGTTTCACGTCGCTCCAGAAATACAGAACCACCGCGCCCAATGTGCCCACATGCACCGCGACGTCGATGGCCAGGCCCTGGTCTTCCATTCCGGTGAGGCTTGGCAGCAGGATCAGGTGGCCTGATGACGAAATCGGCAGAAACTCGGTGATCCCCTGGATGATCGCCACCAGAATCAGCTGAAAAAGACTCATCTGCCCGCCCGTGTTTGCGCCCGTGTTCTTTGCATTCAAGGCGTATAAGCGCGATCAGCAAAAGGAAAGTCAGGATTTAGGTCCGAAGTGGTCCTAAAAATGAACAGAAAGTCGCCCAAAGAGATCGATCTTTCCGATTTTTTCCAATTTAGGTCAGCACAATTGACTTTTCATCCGAATTGGCTTCGCATAAAGAAATCCGACCAAGCCAATTCATGGAGTCTGACCGTGGCCAAGCAACCGATGCTGAAATTTGTGCAGATCGATCGTGACATGCCTGAAAAGCGCGCCGCAACCGATCGCAGAGCGGACTTTCATGAAATCTATGCCGAATACGCCGCCGAAAAAGCCGCCGAGCAGGCCAGCCGTTGCAGCCAATGCGGTGTGCCGTATTGTCAGTCGCACTGCCCGCTGCACAACAACATCCCCGACTGGCTGCGCCTGACCGCCACCGGACGGCTTGAAGAAGCCTATCAGACCAGCCAGGCCACCAATACCTTCCCCGAGATCTGCGGACGTATATGCCCGCAGGACCGACTGTGCGAAGGCAACTGCGTGATCGAGCAATCGGGCCATGGCACTGTCACCATCGGTGCGGTCGAGAAATACATCACCGACACCGCGTGGGAGGAAGGCTGGGTCAAACCTGTCGCTCCAACCGCCGAACGCCCCGAAAGCGTCGGCATCATCGGGGGCGGACCCGGTGGTCTGGCGGCGGCGGACATGCTGCGCCGGGCCGGGATCCAGGTCACGGTCTATGACCGCTATGACCGCGCGGGCGGCCTGCTGATGTACGGCATTCCGGGCTTCAAGCTGGAAAAGGACGTGGTTCAACGCCGCAACGACCTGCTAGCCGAGGGCGGCGTCACTTTTGAACTGAACTGTGACGTCGACGCTGCCAAGTTCGCCGATATCCGCGCCAAACATGACGCCGTGATCATTGCGACGGGCGTCTACAAGTCGCGGGATCTGTCCATGCCCGGCAGTGGCCTGCCCGGTATCGAAAAGGCGATCGATTTCCTGACTGCCTCGAACCGCAAAAGCTTTGGCGACGCGGTTCCCGAGTTCGACGATGGCCGCCTGAACGCCAAGGAAAAGAAGGTGGTCGTGATCGGTGGCGGTGATACTGCGATGGATTGCGTCCGAACCTCGATCCGCCAGGGCGCGACCTCGGTCAAATGCCTGTATCGCCGCGACCGGGCAAACATGCCTGGCTCGCAGCGCGAAACCCAGAACGCCGAGGAAGAGGGCGTGATCTTCGAATGGCTCAGCGCGCCCAAGGGGTTTGTTGGCGACGAGCGGGTCACCGGCGTGATGGTGCAGAAGATGCGCCTGGGCCAACCCGACGCCACCGGCCGCCAGGCCCCCGAAGTGATCGAAGGCGCGGATTACGTCGAAGAAGCCGATCTGGTCATCAAGGCGCTGGGCTTCGAGCCCGAGGACCTGCCCACCCTGTTCGACCAGCCCGACCTGCCCGTGACCCGCTGGGGCACCATCAAGGCCGCGTTCGAAACCGGCGAGACCGAGATGGACGGCGTCTATGCCATTGGTGACATCGTGCGCGGTGCCTCGCTGGTGGTCTGGGCGATCCGCGACGGCCGCGACTGCGCGCAAGCCATCATCGACCGGTTCAACGGCAAGGCTGCGCTTGCCGCAGAATAACCTACTGCCCAGCGACAGGAGGGACAGGATGCCCGAATTGCAAGGCCAATGCATGTGCGGCGCGGTCACCGTGACCGCGACCCCCGCCCGCGACGCGCTGGGCGCCTGCCATTGCGACATGTGCCGCCGCTGGACCAGCAGCGCGCTGGTCACCTTTCCGGCGCAGCCGGGCTATGCGGCGCTGGGGCCGGTCAAGACCTTCACCTCGTCCGACTGGGCCGAACGCGCCTTCTGCGAAGAATGCGGATCGGCCCTGTGGTACCGGATCACCCTGCCGGGCGAGATGCACGGCCAGACACAGATCGCGGCCGGCCTGTTCGACAACGCGGCCGGCAACACGCTGAAACTTGAACTTTACATCGACAAGAAGCCCGAGGGTTACGCGTTCGCAGGTGAGCGCCGCCAGATGACCGAAGCCGAGGTCATGGCCATGTACGCCCCGTCGGAAGAAGGAGACAGCCAATGACGAAATATGATGCCGATTGGGTCCGGGCCGAGGAAGCCAAACGCAAGTGGATGGCAGAAAATGGCCTGTATTCCGAGCAGGAGGAGCATTCCTCGTGCGGGGTCGGTCTGGTGGTTTCGGTTGACGGCAAGAAAAGCCGCAAGGTGGTCGAGGCCGGGATCAATGCGCTCAAGGCGATCTGGCACCGCGGCGCGGTGGATGCCGACGGCAAGACCGGCGACGGCGCGGGCATCCATGTGCAGATCCCGGCCCCCTTTTTCTATGACCAGATCCGCCGCACCGGGCACGAGCCCAAGATGGACGAGCTGATCGCCGTGGGGCAGGTGTTCCTGCCGCGCACCGATTTCGGCGCGCAAGAGCGCTGCCGGACCATCGTGGAAACCGAAGTTCTGCGGATGGGTTACTACATCTATGGCTGGCGACACGTGCCGGTGGATGTCACCTGCTTGGGTGAAAAGGCCAACGCGACCCGGCCCGAGATCGAGCAGATCCTGATCTCGAATTCCAAGGGCGTTGACGAGGACACGTTCGAGCGCGAGCTGTACGTCATCCGCCGCCGGATCGAGAAAGCCGCCGCCGCCGCGGGGATTTCGGGTCTGTACCTGGCCTCGCTCAGCTGCCGGTCGATCATCTACAAGGGCATGATGCTGGCCGAGCAGGTCGCCGTGTTCTACCCCGACCTGATGGACGACCGCTTCGAGTCGGCCTTTGCGATCTATCACCAGCGCTATTCCACCAACACCTTCCCGCAATGGTGGCTGGCGCAGCCATTCCGCATGCTGGCCCATAATGGTGAGATCAACACGCTGAAGGGCAACATCAACTGGATGAAAAGCCACGAGATCCGCATGGCCTCGGCGACCTTTGGCGACTATGCCGAAGACATCAAGCCGATCATCGCCGGCGGATCGTCGGATTCGGCGGCGCTGGATTCGGTGTTCGAGGTTCTGGTGCGCGCGGGCCGCTCGGCCCCGATGGCCAAGACGATGCTGGTGCCGGAAAGCTGGTCGAAACAGGCGGTGGAACTGCCGCAGTCCTGGCGCGACATGTATTCCTACTGCAACTCGGTGATGGAGCCGTGGGACGGCCCCGCCGCGCTGGCCATGACCGATGGCCGCTGGGTCTGCGCCGGGCTGGATCGCAACGGCCTGCGCCCGATGCGCTATGTCGTCACCGGCGACGGTCTGGTGATCGCCGGGTCCGAGGCGGGTATGGTCCCGATCAACGAGGCCAGCGTTAAGGAAAAAGGTGCGCTGGGTCCGGGCCAGATGCTGGCCGTCGACATGAAGAAGGGCAAGCTGTACCGCGACAAGCAGATCAAGGACAAGCTGGCCGCGGCCCTGCCGTTCGGCGAATGGGTCAGCAAGATCAACGATCTGGACGAAAAGCTGGCGGAGGTCGCCGAAAAGCCGCTGTTCACCGGTGAGGAACTGCGCAAGCGCCAGATCGCGGCGGGCTACACGGTCGAGGAACTGGAGCAGATCCTCGCACCGATGGCCGAGGATGGCAAAGAGGCGATCGCCTCGATGGGCGACGACACGCCCTCGGCGGTTCTGTCCAAACAGTACCGGCCGCTCAGCCATTTCTTCCGCCAGAACTTCAGCCAGGTGACCAACCCGCCGATCGACAGCCTGCGCGAATACCGCGTGATGTCGCTGAAGACGCGGTTCGGCAACCTCAAGAACGTGCTGGACGAGGACAGCAGCCAGACCGAGATCGTGGTGCTGGAAAGCCCCTTTGTCGGCAACGCGCAGTGGGAAGAACTGGTGGCGAATTTCGATGCGCCGCTGGCCGAGATCGACTGCACCTTCGAACCCGGCAACGGCGCGCTGAGCGCCGCGTTGGCCCGCATCCGCGCCGAGGCGGAGGAGGCCGTGCGTTCGGGCGCGGGTCACCTGGTGCTGACCGACCAGTATTCCGGCCCCGGCAAAGTGGCGATGCCGATGATCCTGGCCACCAGCGCGGTGCATTCGCACTTGATCCGTCAGGGCCTGCGGACCTTCTGCTCGCTCAACGTGCGCTCGGCGGAATGCATCGACCCGCATTATTTCGCGGTGCTGATCGGCTGTGGCGCGACCGTGGTGAACGCCTATCTGGCCGAGGATTCGTTGGCCGACCGGATCGAACGCGGGTTGCTGGAAGGCAGCCTGACTGAAAACGTCGCGCGTTACCGCGAGGCGATCGACCAGGGCCTGCTGAAGATCATGGCCAAGATGGGCATCTCGGTGATCTCGTCCTATCGCGGCGGCCTGAATTTCGAAGCCGTGGGCCTGAGCCGCGCCATGGTGGCCGAATATTTCCCCGGCATGACCAGCCGGATTTCCGGCATCGGCGTCACCGGCATTCAGTCCAAGGCTGAAGGAATCCACGCCAAAGGCTGGGAGAGTGGCCTGGATGTTCTGCCTATCGGTGGCTTCTACAAGGCCCGCAAATCGGGTGAGACCCATGCGTGGGAAGCGACCTCGATGCACATGATGCAGATGGCCTGCAACCGCGCCTCGTACGAGCTGTGGAAGCAGTACTCGGCCAAGATGCAGGCGAACCCGCCGATCCACCTGCGCGACCTGATGGATTTCAAACCGTTGGGCAAGCCGATCCCGATCGAGGAGGTCGAGTCGATCACCTCGATCCGCAAGCGCTTTGTCACCCCGGGCATGTCGCTGGGCGCGCTCAGCCCCGAGGCGCACAAGACGCTGAACGTGGCGATGAACCGGATCGGCGCGAAATCCGACTCGGGTGAAGGTGGGGAAGATCCCGCACACTTCGTGCCCGAGCCGAATGGCGACAACCCCTCGGCCAAGATCAAGCAGGTGGCATCTGGCCGGTTCGGTGTGACCGCCGAATACCTCAATCAGTGCGAAGAGCTGGAAATCAAGGTGGCCCAGGGTGCAAAGCCCGGCGAGGGCGGCCAGCTGCCTGGCATGAAGGTTACCGATCTGATCGCGCGCCTGCGCCACTCGACCAAGGGCGTGACCCTGATCTCGCCCCCGCCGCACCACGACATCTACTCGATCGAGGATCTGGCGCAGCTGATCTATGACCTCAAGCAGATCAACCCGCGCGCCAAGGTGACGGTGAAACTGGTGGCGTCCTCGGGCGTGGGCACGATCGCCGCCGGGGTGGCCAAGGCCAAGGCCGACATCATCCTGATCTCGGGCCACAATGGCGGCACCGGGGCATCCCCCGCGACCAGCATCAAATATGCCGGCCTGCCGTGGGAAATGGGCCTGACCGAGGCGCATCAGGTTCTGGCGATGAACAACCTGCGCGACCGGGTAACCCTGCGGACCGATGGCGGCTTGCGCACCGGGCGCGACATCGTCATGGCGGCGATGATGGGGGCCGAGGAGTACGGCATCGGCACCGCCGCCCTGATCGCGATGGGTTGCATCATGGTGCGCCAGTGCCAGTCAAACACCTGCCCGGTGGGCGTATGTACGCAGGACGAGAGCCTGCGCGCCAAGTTCACCGGCAATGCCGACAAGGTGGTGAACCTGATCACCTTCTACGCACAGGAAGTGCGCGAGATCCTGGCCAGCCTCGGCGCACGGTCGGTCGACGAAATCATCGGTCGGGCGGATCTGCTGGCGCAGGTCAGCCGCGGCTCGGCGCATCTGGACGATCTGGACCTGAATCCGCTGCTGATCACCGTCGATGGCGCGCAAAACATCGTCTATGACCGTGACAAGCCCCGCAACGCGGTGCCTGATACGCTGGACTCTGAAATCGTGCGCGACGCTGCGCGGTTCCTGAAGGATGGCGAGAAGATGCAGCTGTCTTATGCCGTGCAGAACACGCACCGGACGGTAGGCACCCGCGTGTCCAGCCACATCGTGCAGAACTTTGGGATGCGCAACACATTCCAGCCCGACCATCTGCATGTGAAACTGCAAGGCTCGGCCGGTCAGTCGTTGGGCGCCTTCGCCGCGCCGGGGCTCAAACTGGAAGTGTCGGGTGACGCCAACGACTATGTGGGCAAGGGCCTGTCGGGCGGTACCATCGTCGTGCGCCCGCCGCAGGTCAGCCCGCTGCAGGCCGACCGGAATACGATCATCGGCAACACGGTCCTGTACGGCGCGACCGACGGGTACCTGTTCGCGGCTGGCCGTGCTGGGGAACGCTTTGCCGTGCGCAACTCGGGTGCCACCGTGGTGGTCGAGGGCTGCGGCTCGAACGGGTGTGAGTACATGACCGGCGGCGTTGCGGTGATCCTCGGTGACATCGGTGCGAACTTTGGCGCGGGGATGACGGGTGGCATGGCCTATCTGTACGACCCCGAAGGCAAGGCGCAGCTGCTGATGAACATGGAAACCCTGGTGACCTGCCCCGTAACGGTCGAGCATTGGGAGATGCAGCTGAAGTCGCTGATCGAGCGCCACGCCGCGGAGACCGGCAGCCGCAAGGCCGCCGATATCCTGCAGCACTGGGATGTCGAGCTGTCGAACTTCCTGCAGGTCTGCCCGAAGGAAATGCTGAACAAACTCAGCCACCCGCTGAGCCACGAGGCAGCGGCGGTTCCGGCCGAGTAAGACCGCCTGTGAAGCCTGCCCCGCGTGTTTGAAAAGACACGCGGGGTTTTCGTTTTCTGCCCTCCCGTTTCCGGATTTCTTGAAAAAACATTGCGTGTCGCTAGGCCTGTACACGGAAAGTTTGGAAATTTCGCCAATGCTTCCGCTTGCCACCAATTTCGCCAGGGAGTCGTCGCATGCCCACGACCTATCTTGACCAGTTCTTTGCCATGGATCCGGCCAGCCCGCCGGCAACGGGGACCCTTCTGACGGTTGAGAAGTACAATCTGGTCGACCAGAACGACGATGGCGACATCGACAGTTCCGACAATGACTCGGTCAACGGCATTGATGTCACCCGATCCTGGCCGGGCGACACGGTGACGATCAACGTGTCCGGTGTGGGAAACGTCACCTACACGGGAATCACCTTCTATCTGGCTGATGGCAGCCGCGTGTTCACCCCGACGGACGGTCAGGTGCTGCAAGAGGGGACGCTAGTCTCGACGACTTTCGTCAATACCGAAGGTCCCTTGGTGGTTCCGGGTGAGCTTGGGCCGCCGTGTTTTACTGCCGGAACAATGATAAAAACACCCGATGGATTGCGCCGCGTCGAAGATCTGCAGGCCGGTGACCTGGTCACGACGGTCGACAACGGCGCGCGGGCTCTGATCTGGGTTGGCAGAACCACCGTTGCGGCCGAGGGCAACGCCGCCCCCATCCGCTTTGCCGCGGGGGTCCTGGGACTGGACCGTGACACTCTGTTCTCGCCGCAACACCGGATGCTGATCGACGATTGGCGCGCGGCTTATTTCTACGGCCACCCCGAGGTTTTGATTGCCGCACATTCCCTGGTTAACGGCACGACGGTGACCCGGGTCGAAGGCGGCGAGATCGAGTATTTCCACCTGTTGTTCGACCAACACGAGATCGTCATCGCCAACGGCGCCAAAAGCGAAAGCTACTATCCCGGCCACGCCGTTACGCGGTCTGACCGGGAAACCCAGGCCGAGCTGTTGCGACTGTTCCCGCAGTTGGCAGCGGTGGAAGATGGTGGTCCGAAAACCGCCCGTCCGGTGGTGCGCCCGCGCGAAGGGCGGCTGATCGCGTCATAATTCCGTTCCAAATACCGGTGCTGCGGCGTATAGCAGGAACATGGCGAAGAAAGCAGCGCGCAAATCCCGCGGTAAGTCCAAAAAGGCAACCCGGTCTCGGAAAACGGAAACGCTCATCGTTCGGATTCGGCGGTGGGTACTGCGTGTCATTGGGGCTCTGGCCGCGGCGTTCGTGGCGCTTGTTTTGCTTTACACCGTGGTCAACCCGCCGATCACCCATACGATCTGGTCCGAGTGGCGCCGCCTCGGCAAGGTGGACAGGGAATGGGTCGCGATCGAGGATATGTCTCCGGTCATGGCCCGATCGGTCGTTGCGGCCGAGGATGCGAATTTCTGCCTGCATTGGGGCTTTGACGTAAACGCGATCCGCGATGCGCTTGAAGATGGTGGCAACCGCGGGGCGTCGACCATTTCTCAGCAGGTGGTCAAGAATGTCTTTCTGTGGCAGGGGCGCAGTTGGGTGCGCAAGGCGCTTGAGACCTCTATGACCCCGGTCGTCGAAATTCTCTGGAGCAAGAAGCGCATACTCGAGGTGTATCTGAACGTGGCGGAGACCGGTGAGGGACTGTTCGGGATCGAGGCGGCCGCCCGCAAGAATTTTGGAGTCAGTTCCGCCCAACTCAGCCCGGTGCAGGCGGCGCGGCTGGCGGCAATCCTTCCGTCACCGCGAAACCGTTCGGTCACGGACCCGTCGGTTTACACCCGCAGACGAGCCGCCGCGATCCGCGATGGAGCGGCCACCATCCGCGCAGATGGTCGCGCAGATTGCTTCGAGGATTGAAACTTCTGCCCGTCAGCGGCTATTGCTGAGCGGTACTCAATTGGTTCGAATGGATCCACATGGCGCGTTTGTTTCACGTTCCCCTGTCCCCCTTTTGTCGAAAAGTCCGCCTGTCCCTGGCGGAAAAGAAGATCGAAGTCGAATTGGTCGAGGAAAAGTACTGGGAAAAATCCCCGGACTTCTTGCGCAGAAACCCTGCGGCCAAGGTCCCGGTTCTGCGGCTGGATGGCCGGGTGATGTCAGAAAGCGCGGCGATCTGCGAATACATCGAAGAGACACGGCCGGAACCCGCATTGATGCCGAAAACTCCGGAAGCACGGTTCGAGGTGCGCCGTCTGGTCAGTTGGTTTGATGACAAATTCCACCATGAGGTGACATCCAAGCTGCTGTACGAGCGGGTGAACAAAAAAGTGACCGGTCAGGGCTATCCCGACAGCAAGAACGTCAAGGAAGGCGCGCGGGCAATCAAGTTCCACTTGGATTACATGGCCTGGCTGCTGGATCAGCGGCGCTGGCTGGCGGGGGATCAGATGACATTGGCCGATTTTGCGGCTGCCGCGCATCTGTCGGCGTTGGACTATATTTCGGACGTGGACTGGAATCGCAGCCATGTGGTCAAGGACTGGTACGCCAAGATCAAGTCTCGCCCGGCCTTCCGGTCGATTCTGGCGGATCAGGTGCCGGGCTTCCGCCCGCCCGCCCATTACGCCGACCTGGATTTCTGATAGGTTGGGGCAGGGGGCGGTCTGCCCCCTCTTGGCCCATTGGGCCAATTCACCCCCGAGGATATTTTGGGCCAGATGAACAGCGCGACGGCATTGAAGGACAGGTTGGTGTCGCAGGCCCGGGCCGAGGGGTTCGTGTCGTGCCGGATCTGCCGACCCTGGGACGTGCCGGAAGTGCCTGCGCGGTTGGCCGCCTTTCTGGCGGCCGGTTATCACGGGCAGATGGGCTGGATGGCCGAGCGCGCCCATTGGCGGGGGGATCCGGCGGAGCTGTGGCCTGAGGCGCGCTCGGTCATCATGCTGGCCGAGAGTTACACGCCGGATCATGATCCGACCGAGGTTCTGGGCCGACCCGATCGCGGGACGATCTCGGTCTATGCACAGAACAAAGACTACCATGATCTGGTCAAAAAGCGGCTGAAGCGGCTGGCCCGGTGGCTGATTGCCGAGGCCGGGGGCGAGGTGAAGGTGTTCGTCGACACCGCGCCGGTGCCCGAGAAAGCACTGGGCCATACGGCCGGGTTGGGCTGGCAGGGCAAACACACCAATCTGGTCAGCCGGGATTGGGGCAATTGGGCCTTTTTAGGGTCTGTTTTCACCACTCTGGACCTGCCGACGGACCCGCCGGAAGTGGATCATTGCGGGTCGTGTCGGGCCTGTCTGGATGCCTGTCCGACGGATGCCTTTCCGGCGCCCTATCAACTGGATGCGCGGCGCTGCATTTCCTATCTGACCATCGAGCACAAGGGGCCGGTGGATCAGGAGTTGCGCGGCAAGCTGGGCAACCGGATCTATGGCTGTGATGATTGCCTGGCCGCCTGTCCGTGGAACAAGTTCGCGGTGGCGGCCAGTGACATCCGATATGCCGCGCGCCAAGACCTGATGGCGCCGCCGCTGGCGGAACTGGCCGGGTTGGACGATGCGGCGTTCCGGGCCAGATTCTCGGGTTCTCCGATCAAGCGGATCGGGCGCGACCGGTTCGTGCGAAACGTTCTGTATGCCATCGGCAATTCCGGGTCGTCGGAGTTGATTCCGGTCGCGCAGGCGTTGATCGAGGATGCCGACCCCACGGTGGCCGACGCGGCGCGCTGGGCGGTCGAACAACTGTCGTGAATGCCGCAAACAGGCTGGACGCGTCGGTTCAAACCGCTACACCCGTGACTGCGAACAGGATGGAGATCCCGATGGCGTTGGCTTTGGGCGTGGATACCGGTGGAACCTACACCGATGCGGTGCTGATCCGGGACGAGGAAGAGGTGATCGCCTCGGCCAAGTCCCTGACCACACGCGAGGATCTGGCGATCGGCGTCGGGCGGGCGATCCGGGCGGTGCTGGACCAGGCGCAGGTCGCGCCCGTTCAGATCTCGATGGCGTCGCTGTCGACGACGCTGGCCACGAACGCGCTGGTCGAGGGGCAAGGCGGGCGCGTCGCGCTGATCTATGTCGGATTTCGGGACGGCGATCTGGACAGGCATGGGCTGCGCGATGCGCTGAAGGGTGACCCGGCGCTGGTGATCTCGGGCGGGCACAGCCATGCCGGGGCTGAGGCCGCGCCTTTGGATACAGGGGCGTTGACCGAATTTCTGGACCAGCAGTCCGGGATTTCCGGGTTCGCGGTTGCGGCCCAGTTTGCCACGCGCAATCCCGCGCATGAGCTTGAGGTCGCGCGGATCATCACTGAGAAAACCGGCGCGCCGGTGACCTGCTCGCATCAGTTGTCGGCCAAGTTGAACGGGCCGAAACGTGCGGTGACGGCAGTGCTGAACGCACGTCTGATCGGAATGATCGACCGCCTGATCGGCCGGGCGCAGGTTGTGTTGCTCGAGCTGGGCATCGACGCGCCGATGATGGTGGTGCGTGGGGATGGCGCCTTGATGAGCGCCGAGCAGGCGCGGGAGCGGCCGATCGAAACGATTCTCAGCGGTCCGGCGGCCTCGATCGTGGGGGCGCGCTGGCTGACCGGAGTTCAGGACGCACTGGTGTCGGATATCGGAGGGACGACGACCGATGTGGCTCTGATCCGCGACGGAAAGCCGGCGATCGACCCGGCGGGCGCCCGGGTCGGCGGGTTCCGCACCATGGTCGAGGCGGTGGCGATGCGCACGCATGGTCTGGGCGGTGACAGCCAGGTGCATGTGGTGACCGAAGGCCTGCGCGGCGGCGTTTTCCTGGGTCCGCGCCGGGTGCTGCCGGTGTCGCTGATCGCGTCTGAGGCGCCCGAAGTGGTCCATGCCGCGCTGGACGAGCAGTTGCGCGCGACCACGGTGGGCGAGCACGACACCCGTTTCGCCCGCCGCGTGCCCGGCATCCACGCCGAGGGTCTGGGACCGCGCGAGGCGGGGCTGCTGGAGCGGCTGGGGGACAGGGTTCTGCCCCTGAGCGCCCTGCTGCGCACGCGGATGGAAAACGGCGCTCTGACCCGGTTGGTGGATCGCGGGATCGTTCAGGTCTCGGGGGTGACGCCGTCGGATGCCAGCCACGTTCTGGGGCGCCTGTCCGATTGGGATAAGGGTGCCGCGCGCAAGGCGCTGGAGTTGATTGCGCGCCGGCGTGTGGGGTCGGGCGACCGGCTGGCGGGCTCGGCCGATGAACTGGCCGGGATGATCGTGGATCAGTTGACCGAACAGACCGTTTTGACCCTATTAGAGACTGCTTTTGCGGAAGAGGCCGAGGCGTTCGGCCTGCCGCCCGAGGATCTGGCGCGCCATGTGCTGACCCGGCGGGGCTTGCACGGGCATCGCGGTCTGCTGGCGTTGGACACGAGGCTGAACGTGGATGTGGTCGGGCTGGGAGCCTCGGCGCCGAGCTATTACCCGGCGGTCGGCGAGCGTCTGCGCTGTACCATGGTGCTGCCCGACCATGCCGGGGTGGCCAATGCGATCGGGGCCGTCGTGGGGCGGTTGACCATGCGGCGAGCGGGCACGGTGACCGCTCCGTCCGAAGGCCGGTACCGCGTGCATCTGAACGACGGGCCGCAGGATTTCCCCGAACCCGAACCCGCGCTGGCCCTGCTGGAGGCCGAACTGCGGCGCGAGACCGAAAGCGCCGTGCGCGAGGCCGGGGCCGAGGATATCCGCGTGATCGTCAACCGCGACATCCGCACCGCCCGGATCGAAGGCAAGGATGTCTTCGTCGAGGCGATGCTGACCGTCGAAGCCAGCGGCCGCCCGCGGGTGGCCGTCGGCTGACCTTTATTCGGCGGCGCTGCTGCGTTTGGGCAGAACCCAGTCCGGGCGCGGGAAGTGGCAGGTATAGCCGTTGGGGATACGCTGAAGGTAGTCCTGATGCTCGGGCTCGGCCTCCCAGAAATCGCCCACGGGTTCGACCTCGGTCACGACCTTGCCGGGCCACAGCCCGCTGGCATTCACATCGGCGATCGTGTCCAGCGCGATCTGTTTCTGCGTCTCGTCGCAGTAATAGATGGCCGAGCGATAGCTCATTCCGATGTCATTGCCCTGACGGTTTACGGTGGTCGGGTCGTGGATCTGGAAGAAGAACTCGAGCAGATCGCGATATGTGATCTGCGCGGGGTCGAACCAGATCTCGATTCCTTCGGCATGGGTGCCGTGGTTGCGATAGGTCGCGTTGGGCACGTCGCCGCCGGTATATCCGACGCGGGTGCGCAGAACGCCGGGCAGCTTGCGGATCAGGTCCTGCATGCCCCAGAAGCAGCCTCCGGCCAGAACGGCGCGTTGTTCGGTCATTTCGGGTCCTCCACTTGATCGAGGTATTCGCCATAGCCCTCGGCCTCCATGTCGTCACGATGGACGAACCGCAGCGCGGCGGAGTTGATGCAGTAACGTAGCCCACCCTGATCCAGCGGACCATCGGGAAACACATGGCCCAGGTGGCTGTCGCCGTGTTTCGAGCGGACCTCGGTCCGGATCATGCCCAGCGAGCGGTCCTCCAGCTCGGTGACGTGGTCATGCACGATGGGTTTGGTGAAACTGGGCCAGCCGCAGCCCGACTCGTATTTGTGGGTCGAGGCGAACAGCGGCTCGCCCGATACGATATCCACGTAAATGCCGGGTTCTTTGTTGTTCAGGTGTTTTCCGGTGCCGGGGCGTTCGGTCCCGTTGCGCTGGGTGACGTGGAATTCCTCGGGCGACAGGGCCGCGACAACCGATGGATCTTTGGGATATTTGGGCATGGGTCCTCCGGCATTGCATACGTTGCCGAGATATTTGGGGTGCGCCGCGACAAAAGCAAAGCCCTGTTTCACCCGGCTCGCGCGATCGTGCGGGTGATCTGCCGCCGTGCTTCGAGCGTATCATTACCAAAGAGGAGGTCACGCCATGTTCAGAATGTTGCTGTTGTCTGCCTTGTTGTTGATCGGTCGAACGGTGCAGGCCGCGCCCGTGTCCGGAGAATTCCCATCGATCGACGGCGGCACGCTGTCGCTGTCGGACTGGCGCGGCCAGCCGGTTCTGGTGGTCAACACGGCCTCGCAATGCGGGTTTACCGGGCAGTATTCCGGGCTGCAAAAGCTGCAGGACACCTATGGGCCCAAGGGTTTGGTGGTTTTGGCGGTCCCATCGGATTCCTTCAACCAGGAACTGGAAACCGCCAGCGAGGTCAAGGAGTTCTGCGAGTTGAACTATGACCTGACCCTGCCCATGACCGACATCACCCCCGTGACCGGTCCGCAGGCCCACCCGTTCTACAAGGCGGTCGCGGCCGAAACCGGGTTTGTGCCGGGCTGGAATTTCAACAAGATTCTGCTGAGCTCCGAAGGCGAGGTCGTCGCGACCTTTGGGTCGACGACCCGGCCGGACTCCCGCAAGCTGCGCCGTCAGGTCGAGGCCCTGCTGCGCTGAACCGGCTGGCGTGACAACTGCACAGCCAGAATGCCCAGCGTGGTGACCGCAACGCCGACGGCATCCATTGCGCCCAACCGCTCACCCAGCAGAATCGCGGCGATCGTGACCCCGAACACCGGGTTGAGGAAATGGAAGGTCGCCGCGCGGATCGGCCCGATCCGGTTGAGCAGAAGGAACCAGATCAGCGTGGCCAGCAGGCCGGGGAACAGGGTCGTGTAGGTGAAGGCCAGCGCCAGCGGCCAGGTCGGGCGGACATAGATCGTCTCGAACAACGGGGCGGCGACAAACAGAACCGCCGAGCCGACGAACATCTGCAAACCGACGACCATCATGAAATTCCCGCCCGAGGTCGCCCCGCGCACGGCCAGCGTGGCGAAGGTCAGCGCCAGCGCGCCCAGCCCGCAGAGGGCAACGCCAAACAGGTCGATCCCTGCGCTGATCCGGCTGCTCATGATCAGGGCCACGCCAGCGAACCCGGCCAGCAGACCCACGACACCCAGCGGGCGCAACCGTTCCCCGAACAGCAGCCAACCGGCCAGCGCCACCAAGAGTGGCATGGTCGAGGCGATGATCGCCGCTACCGAGGCTTCGACCGTTTGCATCGCATAGAAATTCAGACCCAAATACAGGGCATTCTGGCAGATTCCGAACAGGATGGTCGCATGCCATTGCGACCGCGTCAGGTGCCAGCTCTGGCCCATAGCCCGGGCGATTGCGACACCCAGGATGCCGGAAATCAGGAAGCGAACCGCCAGTGAAAACAGCGGCGAGGCATCCGCGACGATGATCCGCGCCGATGTAAAGGCCGACGACCAGATGAAGGCAAAGGCCAGCCCCATGGCGATGGCGCGCAGATCCATGACCGCTCCTGTTTGAATATGCGGCGACTGTTTCCGATTTTCTCTCGGGCCACAAGCGCCCGAGCGTCAAAAAAGACACATGGAGCGCGCAAGTTTTCCGTGGGTGCCGGTTTTATTGATTGACTAGCCAATTAAAGATATCCGCTCGGTGATCTGACATTTAAAGGGAGGTTTGTCGGTGCTATTGGAATACATCCTGTCATTCGGGGTCCTGCTTGCTCTTGGGCTGGTAGCGTTCTTCGTCGTGAAATGGTGGAACCTGCGGTGCGTGGGCGTGACACCTGTACATCTGTTCACTTTCATCGCGATCCTGTTCACATCCGGCCTGGATGTCGGGCTGATCATGTTCCCACTCACCGAATTCGGAGGCTATGCCGAAGATCCGGCCTATGCGTTCGCAAACCCGCTGGCGGTCGAGTTCGGGTTCTGGGGTTTCCTGATCTGGGCCTTCTATTTCCTGACGGCCTTCTATTTCTGCGTCATCGAGCCCCGAGTGCAGTTCTTTGAGATCCCGGTGGTCAAGCTGATCAACAATGTGGTGATCATCGGGACCTGCGCTTTCACCGCCAGCCTGTTCCTGATCTACCTGCCCGGATACCTGCCCGAAGTTGGTGATGGCGAGTCCGTGGTGACCACGTTTTACATCATCGTATTTGTCGTCATTCTGGCCGCGGCCTATTCCTCGACTGACCTGAAATACGTGCGGATTCTTTCTGTCGGCTCGACGTTTCTGTTTCTGGCGCTGATCCTTGGCATGTGGGCCGCGGCCGGTATGGGCGTTGCGGGTTTCGTGGAAACCAGCAGCAATATCGGGGCGTATTTCGCCAATATCCACAAGTTCATACTGCCTCTGACCGACTATCACGCCTTCTACCTGTTCTGGTGGTTTGCCTGGTCGATCATGATCGGTCAGTTCACCTCGCGCTTTGTCGGAGGGCTGACCACCTGGCAATTGCTGGCGGCGCTGCTGATCTTTCCGTCGATCCCCTTGGCGATCTGGTTCAGCGTGCTTTACTACTATCACCTGAACGGCATCAGCACCGCAGGCATCACCAACATCGCGATGGTGATCGTCGGCGTGACCTTCGTGATCAACTCACTGGACTCGCTGATCAGGCTCTATACCGACAACCTGAACATGACGGTCGAACGCTTCGGTAAGACGGCCTATGTTGCCGGCAATGTGGTGCTTCTGTTTGTGCTGACGCTTCTGTTCCAGAGCCAGTGGCTGCAGATTCAGTGGATCGGCGCCGTGGTGGTTGGCCTCTACCTCGCCTGCGTGGTCTATATCCTGGTCGTCAAGCGCACAGAGGTGATGAGCATCGACTCGATGCCCGAAGATCGGGATCTGGATTTCCACAAGGTCGAGACTGTTCACTGACCTCGGCCCGCCGGACCCGGTAAACAAATACCAAAGAAAAAGGGCCGCGAAATCGCGGCCCTTGATCGTTTTCCCTAAGGCGCGGATCAGCTGTTGACGCTGTCCTTCAGGGCCTTGGCGATGGTCATCTTCACAACCTTGTCGGCTTCTTTGGTGAAGGTCTCACCAGTGGCCGGGTTGCGAACCTGACGCTCGGGGCGCTCGCGGCAGTAGATCTTGCCGACGCCCGGCAGGGTCACAGCGCCTCCGGCCGAAACTTCGCGGGTGATCAGGCCAGTGATCGCCTCCAGCGCCGCGTTCGCGGATTTCTTGTCGGTTCCCATTTCCTCAGCGAGAGCAGCAACCAGCTGAGTCTTCGTCATAGGCTTTGCCATTTCTTGGTCTCCTTAACGTGCCCGATCTATTGGGCCTCACCGCGTAACTGTAACGGGATATTGTGGGCGAACACAACGAATAGTAGCACCGAAACCCCAAAAAATATGGGGATTTCGTTGCTTTTTTGCGTCAGAGGAAGGCCGTTTCGTCGAACGAGCGCAATTTCCGGCTGTGCAAACGTTCCAGCGGCATGCCTCGCAGGTGTTCCATCGCGCGGATTCCGATCGCCAGATGGCGGCTGACCTGGGTTGTATAGAACTCGGACGCCATGCCGGGCAACTTCAATTCTCCATGCAGGGGCTTGTCGGACACGCACAGCAAAGTGCCGTAGGGCACGCGGAAGCGATAGCCGTTTGCGGCGATCGTGGCGCTTTCCATGTCCAGCGCGATCGCGCGCGACTGGCTCAACCGTTGCACCGGGCCGGATTGGTCGCGCAGTTCCCAGTTACGGTTGTCGACCGAAGCCACCGTGCCGGTGCGCATGATCCGCTTCAGCTCATAGCCTTCCAGCTCGGTCACTTCGGCTACGGCGCGTTCCAGCGCGACCTGAACTTCGGCCAGCGGCGGGATCGGCACCCAGACGGGCAGATCGTCGTCCAGCACCTTGTCTTCGCGCAGATAGGCATGGGCCAGCACGAAATCCCCCAGAGCCTGCGTGTTGCGCAGCCCCGCACAGTGGCCGACCATCAGCCAGGCGTGTGGTCGCAGCACCGCGATGTGATCGGTGGCGGTTTTGGCGTTGGATGGGCCGACGCCGATATTGACCAGCGTGATCCCCGACCCGTCGGCGCGTTTCAGGTGATAGGTCGGCATTTGCGGCAGTTTCAGCGGCTGTTCCAGCGGCGCGTCGGGGTCGGTGATCTCGACATTCCCGGTCGAGACGAAACTGGTATAGCCGCTGTTCGGGTCGGCCAGTTGCGCGCGGGCGTAGTTCTCGAATTCCGAGACATAGAACTGGTAGTTGGTGAACAGAACGTGGTTCTGGAAATGGTCCGGATCGGTGGCGGTATAGTGGGCTAGCCGGGCCAGCGAATAGTCGATGCGCTGCGCGGTGAACAAGGCCAGCGGGCCGACGCCATCCTGCGGTTCGTGCACACCGTTGACGATGTCGTCATTGGTGGTGGTCAGGTCGGGCACGTCGAACACGTCGCGCAGGGTGAACCCCGCCGCACCCTGATGCGGCACCACCAGATCGGGGTTGCCGGCCACGGCGAAATGCACCGGCATCGGCGTGGTCGAGGGGCCGATGGTCACCGGCTGGTTGTGATTCTTGATCAGCAGCGCGATCTGCTGCGTGAGGTAGGACCGGAACAGATCCGGGCGGGTCACGGTAGTGGCATGAACCCCCGGCTCGGACACGTGACCAAAGCTCAGGCGGCTGTCCACATGCGCGTAGGACGCCGTACGGATACGGATTTCCGGGTAATAGGCTCTGTACCGGACCTTGGGCGCGCCGCTTTCCATCGCCTCGGCAAAGCTTTCGCACAGAAAGGCGGTGGCCTCGTTATACAGCTCTTCCAGCCGGGCAACGGCTGCGGCGGCATCGGTGAAAATCTCGGGGTCCCGTGGGTCGGGAGTTGTTATTTTTGTCATGCGAGGGGTTCCAGAAGGTCAATTTTTTCGAATGTTCGGACATCCACCAGTCCCAGATCGGATATCCGCAGTTCGGGGATGACGACAAGGGCCAGCAGCGAGTGCTGCATATAGGCGTTGTTCAACTGACAGCCGCAGGCCTGCATCGCCTCGACCATTTTCTGCGCCTTGGCCGCGACGTCCGCGGCAGGGCTGTCGGACATCAGGCCCGCAATGGGCAGTTCGACCAGCGCCAGCTCTTCGCCATCACGGAAGATGGTGATGCCGCCGCCTACTTCGGCCAGGCGATTGGCGGCCAGCGCCATCTGATCGCGGTTGGTGCCGACCACGATCATGTGGTGGCTGTCATGCGCCACAGTCGAGGCCATGGCCATCCGGCCCTGATAGCCAAAGCCCGAAACGAAGGCGTTGGTCACGCCGCCCGTGGCGCGGTGCCGCTCGACCAGCGCAATCTGGCAGACATCGCCTTCGCCCTCGACCAGCCCGCCGATAATGGGCAACTCGGCCTTCAGCGCCTGGGTGGGGGCCTGGTTCTCGACCACGCCGATCACGTTTGCACGCACGCGATTGGCGCCTTCGGGCGCGGAGATCTCGAAATCGGCGGCGGTCAGGGCATGGCCCAGATGCACCGTGTTGCGTGCCCGGCCAGGCCAGTCGAAATGCGGGCAATCCACCGTGATCGCGCCGTTCTCGGCCACCACCTGTCCGCGGGCGATGGCCATCTCGATCGGCAGTTCAGTCAGGTTCGAACTGAGGATCACGTCCGCCCGGCGGCCCGGCGTGATCGAGCCGATCTCGCGCTCAAGCCCGAAATGGGTGGCGGTGTTGATCGTGGCCATCTGCAACGCGATCAACGGGTCGCAGCCACAGGCGATGGCATGGCGCACGACGCGGTTCATGTGACCCTCGTTCACCAGCGTGCCCGAGTGGCAGTCATCGGTGCACAGGATGAAGTTGCGCGGGTCCAGCCCCTTTTCGGTGACGGCGGTGATCTGGCTTTCCACGTCATACCAGGCCGAGCCCAGCCGCATCATCGACCGCATCCCCTGCCGCACGCGGGCAATGGCGTCGGCCTCGCAGGTGCCTTCGTGGTCATCCGCCGGGCCGCCGGCGACATAGGCGGCAAAATCAGGCCCCAGATCGGGCGAGGCATAGTGCCCGCCCACCGTCTTGCCCGCGCGCTGGGTGGCGGCGATCTCGGCCAGCATCTTGGGGTCGGCGTTGATCACACCGGGAAAGTTCATCATCTCGCCCAGCCCGATGATGCCGGGCCAGGTCATCGCCTCGGCCACGTCTTCGGCGGTGATCTCGTAGCCCGTGGTTTCCAGCCCGGGCGCCGAGGGCGCGCAGGACGGCATCTGGGTGAAGATGTTGACTGGCTGTATAAGCGCCTCGTCATGCATCATCCGCACGCCGTCCAGCCCCAGTACGTTGGCGATCTCATGCGGGTCGGTGAACATCGACGTGGTGCCATGCGGGATCACCGCGCGGGCGAATTCGGCCGGGGTCAGCATGCCGGATTCGATGTGCATATGCGCGTCGCACAGGCCGGGGATCATGTAGCGGCCCTTGGCTTCGATGATCTGCGTGTCGGGGCCGATGCAATGGCTAGCGTCGGGGCCGACATAGGCGATGCGACCTTCGGCGATGGCGATGGAGTGATCGGGCAGCGCCTCGCGGCTGTGCACGTTGATCCAGATCCCGCCGCGAATGACCATGTCGGCGGCTTCGCGGCCGGCGGCAACGGCGATCAGGCGGGGGGCGACGTCGGGCCAGGATGGGAAGGGTGCGTATTCCATGGCACAACTTTCCCGAATGCATCGGAAGGTGCAACCCCTGCCGTGCCACCTTCATGAAACCGTCATCCGACCGGGCGCGGGGCAGCAAATGCTTGATCCGCGCTGCGATGCGGGGTCTGGTAGGGACATGGATTACGAAACCATAGATGCGGACAGTTTCGGCCGCAGCCTGCGCGGGATCGGGCTGAACCTGCTGGTGCGCGACGTCCCGGCGGAATGCGCCTTTTTAGAGGCTGTTTTTGGATTGAAATCCCATCAGGTGACGGCGGATTTCGCCATCGTCACCTATGGCGATCAGGTGTTTCAGTTGCATTCGGACGGCACCTATCATTCCAACCCGCTGCTGGGGCTGGTTCCCGAAACGCCCCCGCGCGGTGGCGGGATCGAGATTCACCTGTACGACACCGACCCGGACGAGGCGGCGGGGCGCGCCAGATCCGCTGGCGCGGTCGTCCTGCAGGAGCCGACCGACAAGCCCCATGGCCTGCGCGAGACCTATATTCTGTGCGAGAACGGCTATGCCTGGGTCGCCAGCCGCCCCAAGGACGGCTGAAAGTCAGGCGCGGTGTTGCTCGGCCGCGATTTCCGCCCTGATCCACTCGGCAAAGGCCACGGCACCCGGCGTCTCCTCGGCCTGGGGCGACAGCAGCAGGTAATAGGCTTCGGGCATCGGCGCGCGATGTTCAAAGGGTGCGATCAGGCGGCCTTCGTCCAGCAGGCGCTTTGCGATGGTGTCATGGGCCAGGCACAGCCCGCCGCCGGCCATCGCGACGGACAGGCCGACCATATAGGTCGTGGCATAGGTAATCGGCGAATTTTCCCAGTTTAGACCCTGATCTTCGGCCCAGCTGGCCCAGTTCGACAGCAGGTTTGAGCAATCATACAGCGGTTGCTGCTGAAGGGTTTCCAGCGTGACCGGATAGTCGGGGGCACAGACGGGGTAGTAGTGATCGCTGCGCAAAAGCTCGGTGCGGACCGTGTCGGCTGGGCGCAGGGAATAGCGGATCTCGACCGCCGCGCCTTCGGCCATCTCGCGCGGCTCCCACAACTCGGTGAAGATGTTCAGGCGGACATCGGGGTGCAGCGCGCGGAAGGCGGGCAGGCGGGGGGCCAGCCAGTTGACCGAGAAGGTGATGTTGCACTGCACCTGTACGGTATTTTCCTGCTGCCCGGTCACAGCTTGGGTGCCACGCACCAGCGTCCGGAACGCCTCGCGCACCACGGGCAGATAGGTGATTCCGGCCTCGGTCAGTTCCAATGCGCGGGGGCGGCGGTGAAACAGAGGCTGGCCCAGATAGCCCTCGAGCGATTTGATCTGCTGGCTGACGGCGCTTTGCGTCATGTTCAGATCGCGCGCCGCGCCGGTGAACGACAGGTGGCGGGCGGCGGCCTCGAAGGTGCGCAGCCAGCCAAGCGGGGGAAGGGGAGTCCGGGGTTTCATAATCCAATCATAAGTTCAGCTAATGCCAAAACGCCAATTTTTTCGTTGGTCAATTGCGCCCCGGCCCGGCACGGTTTTCACCAGCCACCTGTCCAAGCCGAATGGAGCCCCCGGATGAGCGTCACCAATCTGAAGCCGAATATCGACCATTGGCAGGAGCGCGTGGACATGGCCGCCGCCTTCCGCTGGACCGAGCGGTCGAACATGCACGAAGCGGTCGCCAATCACTTCAGCCTTGCCGTGAACGAGGATGGCACGCAGTTCCTGATGAACCCGAACCAGATGCATTTCGCGCGCATCCGCGCCTCGGACCTTCTGCTGCTGGATGCCAACGATCCCGACACGATGAGCAAGCCCGGAGCACCGGACCCGACCGCATGGGGTCTGCATGGATCGATTCACCGGAGATGCCCGCATGCGCGTTGCGTGATGCATGTGCATTCGATTTTTGCCACCGTCCTGGCCTCCTTGGCCGACAGCAACCTGCCGCCGATCGACCAGAACACCGCAACCTTTTTCAACCGCTATGTCATTGATGACGAATTCGGCGGTTTGGCCTTTGAAAGCGAGGGTGAGCGTTGCGCGACAATGCTGCAAGACCCGAAAAAGAAGGTCATGATCATGGGCAACCACGGTGTGCTGGTGATTGGCAACAATGCAGCGGATGCCTTTAACAGACTCTATTATTTCGAGCGCGCCGCCGAGACCTATGTACGCGCCCTTCAGACGGGCCGGCCGTTGCGGGTGCTTTCGGACGAGATCGCCGAAAAGACCGCGCAGGAGCTGGATGACTACCCGGGGCAGGCCGAGGCGCATCTGCGTGAAATAAAGGCCGTCCTGGATGCGGAAGGCTCGGACTACGCCACCTAGAGGGTTTTATCATGACCGATGCCCCGCATGATCCCGAAGCCGCCCGCTGGCACTATCGGCCGTCTGACCCTGTTGCGTTGAACCCTTTGTTCAGTTGGCCACCGCGCCCGATCGCCGTTTTGAAATGGTATTCCGGGGCGTGGCTGCCGATCACAGCGCTGACCCTGTGCATGGGGCTGGCCGTGATTGCTTATGTGCTGTTCCTGCCGCCGCTCGAGGCGATGCAAAGCTTTGCGCCCGGCTGGATGTTCCGCGTCTGGCTGCTGAACATGGTGCCTCAGATCCTTGTTGCGGGTGGGCTGCACTGGTGGCTCTACATGCGCAAGGGGCAGGGTATGTACAAAAAGTTCGATCGCCGCGACCTGACCCGCGACAACGGAACCTTCACCTTCCGCAATCAGGTCTGGGACAACATCTGGTGGACCCTGGGCAGCGCCATGACGGTGGCGACCGTCTATCAATGGGGTATCTACTGGGCGATGGCCAACGGGTATGCGCCAACGGTCACTTGGGCCAGCGCGCCGGTCTGGTGCGTGGTCTGGATGCTGTTCATTCCGATGTGGTCGGGTCTGCATTTCTATTGGGTGCACCGGCTGGAGCATCACCCGAAACTGTACAAGCATGTGCACGCCGTTCATCACCGCAACGTCAATGTTGGGCCGTGGTCGGGCATCTCGAACCACTGGTACGAGAATCTGCTGTATTTCACGACCTATTTCATCCACCTGATCGTGCCCTCAAACCCGTTGCATCTGCTGTTTCATGTCTATTTCCAGCAGATCAGCCCGGTCCTGTCCCATTCGGGGTTCGAAAAGCTGAAAGCAGGGGACACGGATGCCGCGCGGGCAGGCGATTTCTTTCACCAGCTGCACCACCGGTATTTCGAGTGCAACTACGGCACGTCCGAGATCCCGTTCGACAAGTGGTTCGGCACCTACCACGACGGGTCGGCCGAGGCGACGACGCGGACGCGGGCCTACAAGAAACAGATGTATACCTAGCCGGACCGGCTGCGCAGGGCTCGTGGACTGAGACCGAACTCGGCCCGAAAGGCGCGGGTCAGCGCGCTGGGGTCTTCATAGCCCGCGCGCAGAGCGATTTCGGCGATACTCAGGTCGGTTTCCGCGGCCAGCTTGCGCGCAAGGTTCAGACGCATCCGACGATAGACCTTGGCCGGCCCGGCCCCCAAGTCCGCCCGCATCCGGGATTCCAGTGCTTTTTGCGACCGTCCCACGCGCCGGGCGATCTCGGGGATCGGCAGAGGGGTCTCGAGATTTTCCTGCATCAGTGCCAGCGCCTTGTTGACATGCGAACTGGCCGAGCCTGCGCCGCCGGAATGTGACCGGGCGGAGTCGCGCGTCATGAACAGCTGCGCGACTTCCAGTGCCAGCGCCTGACCGTGATCCTGCCCGATCAGGTGCATCACCAGATCAAAGGCGGCCATGGCGCCCGAGCAGGTGATGCGGTCACCGTCGATGACATAGCGCTCGCGGCAGGTCTCGACTTCAGGGAATCGCTCGGTGAACGCGGTCAGTTCCTCCCAATGGATCGTGGCGCGGTGGCCGTTCAGCAATCCGGCCTGGGCCAGCAACCAACTGCCGGTGTCCAGCCCGGCGAGGGTGCGAAAGCGCCGCGTCGCCGCACGCAACCCCGCCTGGGTGCGCCAACCACCATGTGCTTGAAACCCGTAGGAGGGCATCACCAGCAGCATATCCCCATCCGCATCCGTAAGCGCCGCATGGGGTGCCACCTGCAACCCTGAGGACGACGTGACCGGCCTCGGATCCAGTGACAGGAATTGCCAGTCATACAGTCGCTGCCCCGACAGCGTGTTGGCCGCGCGCAGCGGCTCGACCGCATTGGCCAGGCAATGGTTCGAGAACCCGTCGAACAGAAGTACCCCGAATCGCTGCGGTGCGGCGGGTGATTTGGTCCATCTCTGCATGATTGAAGTCTAGTTCTGCATTATTGCGACCTCAAGCCGCGTCAGGATTATCGCACGCCCAGAAACCGGAGACCCGCGATGCAATATGGCCTGACCGACGAGCAGGAGATGATCGTCTCGACTGTCCGCAGCTTTGTGGAGAATGAGATCTATCCCCACGAAGAGCTGGTCGAGCGCTCCGGCGATGTACCGAAAGAGATCGCCGACGAGATCAAGCGCAAGACGATCGAACTCGGCTTCTACGCCTGCAACTTTCCCGAAAGCGTCGGCTGCGCGGGGCTGAACCATCTGGAATTCGCGCTGGTCGAACGCGAGTTGGGGCGCGGGTCGATGGCGTTGAACCATTTCTTCGGGCGGCCGCAGAACATCCTGATGGCCTGTCAGGGCGATCAGGTCGAGCGCTATCTGATGCCCACCGTGCGCGGCGAGAAAATGGACGCGCTGGCGATGACCGAACCGGGCGCGGGTTCGGATGTGCGGGGCATGAAATGCTCGGCCGTGCGTGACGGTGGCGATTGGGTCGTGAGCGGCACCAAGCATTTCATCTCGGGCGCGGAACATGCCGATTTCATCATCGTCTTCATCGCCACGGGCGAGGATCAGACGCCGAAAGGTCCCAAGAAGCGCATCACCGCCTTTCTGGTCGATCGCGGCACGCCGGGCTTCACCATCCGCGACGGCTACAAGTCGGTCAGTCATCGCGGTTACAAGAACATGGTGCTGGACTTCGACGATTGCCGTCTGCCGGATGCGCAGGTGCTGGGCGAGGTCGATGGCGGGTTCGAGGTGATGAACACCTGGCTGTATGCCACCCGCATCACCGTGGCGGCCATGTGCGTGGGTCGAGCGCGGCGGGCTTTCGACTATGCGCTGGACTATGCCGCCACCCGCGAACAGTTCGGCCAGAAGATCGGCAAGTTTCAGGGCGTCAGCTTTCAGATCGCCGACATGATCACCGAGATCGACGCCGCCGACTTGCTGACCCTGGCCGCCGCCGACCGGCTGGACAAGGGCCTGCCCGCCAACCGCGAGATCGCCTCGGCCAAGCTCTATGCCTCGGAGATGCTGGCGCGGGTGACCGATGCGGCGATCCAGGTGCATGGTGGCATGGGGCTGATGGACGACTATCCGCTGGAACGCTTCTGGCGCGATGCCCGGGTGGAGAGGATCTGGGACGGCACCAGCGAAATTCAGCGCCACATCATCAGCCGCGACCTGCTGCGCGCGTTGGGGGCGTGAACATGACGCCGGGCCTGAGCGGCGCGGCGGGTGCGCTCGCGCCGGGAAAGCTCGCCGCGCTGAGGCGGATGCTAGGGTTCCGCTCGCTGGCGGTGATTGGCGGGGGCGCATGGTGCGCCGAGGTCATCCGGCAGGTGCGGAAACTGGGTTTCACCGGCCCGGTCTGGCCGGTGCATCCCAAGGCCGACGAGGTGGCGGGCGAGCGCGTCTTTGCCACGATCGAGGACCTGCCCCAAGCGCCCGACGCGGCCTTTGTCGGCATCAATCGCCGCGCCACCATCGAGGCGGTCGAGGTTCTGTCCCGCATCGGCGCGGGCGGGGCGGTGTGTTTCGCCTCGGGCTTTACCGAGGCGCAGGCCGAGGACGCCGATGGGGCCGACTTGCAGGTGCAGCTTGTAACTGCAGCGGGGGACATGCCGATCCTCGGACCCAACTGTTACGGCTTCGTCAACGGTCTGGACCGGGTGGCGATCTGGCCCGACCAGCACGGGATGCGCCCGGTGGACCGGGGCGTCGCGATCCTGACGCAAAGCTCGAACATCGCCATCAACATGACCATGCAGCGCCGGGCGCTGCCACTGGCCTTCATGCTGACCTGCGGGAATCAGGCGCAAACCCATCAGGCCGAGATCGCCATGGCGCTGCTGGAGGATGACCGGATCACCGCCATCGGCGTGCATGTCGAAGGCTTTGGCGACCTGCGCAAGTGGGAGGCGCTGGCCGCCAAGGCGCATGACCGTGGCGTGCCGATCGTGGCGCTCAAGGTGGGGCGGTCGGAACACGCGCAGGCAGCGACCATTTCGCACACGGCATCGCTGGCGGGGGACGATGCCGGGGCGCAGGCGTTTCTGGACCGGCTGGGAATCGCGCGGCTGGGGGACGTGCCCGAGTTTCTGGAAACACTGAAGCTGTTGCATGTCACCGGGCCGCTGGACGGGACCGGAGTGGCGACGATCAGCTGTTCCGGTGGCGAGGCCAGCTTGGCCGCCGACATGGCCGAAGGATCCGGCCTGCACTTTCCGCCGCTGACCGCGGATCAGGTCTCGGGCCTGCGCGCGGCGCTGGGGCCGATGGTGGCGCTGGCCAATCCGCTGGACTACCACACCTATGTCTGGCGCGACGCTGACGCGATGGCACGGGCGTGGTCGGCGATGACGGGGCCGCATGTGGCGATGACGATCTCGATCGTTGACTACCCTCACACCGATGCCGCCGATTGGGACTGCGCCACCCGTGCGGCGTTGACCTGCGCAAGCGAAACCGGTCGTCCCTTTGCCGTGGCCGCGACCTTGCCGGAACTGATGCCCGAGGACGTAGCCGAGCGGTTGATGGCGGGCGGTGTCGTGCCCTTTGCCGGGCTGCGTGAGGCGCTGGCGGCGACACGCGCTGCGGCCTGCCCGCATCCCCAACCGCAGGAGCCGGTTCTGCTGCCCGCCGCCAATGCGGCCACAACCGCTCTGACCGAGGCCCAGGCCAAGGCCGAACTGGCCGCTTGCGGCGTGCCGATTCCCCGCTCGGTCGTCGCGCGGGCGGATCGGGCGGAAAAGGCGGTGGACGGTCTGAGCGGGTCCTTTGCGGTGAAAGGCGTTGGCCTGGCGCACAAATCCGAACATGGCGCGGTGCGGCTGGGCATTTCTGCACAAGATCTGCCCGAGGTCGCGAGATCAATCGGCACCGATGAGGTTCTGATCGAGGAAATGGCCCCGGCCGGGATTGTCGAGCTGTTGATCGGCGTCACCCGCGACCCGGCGCATGGCTATGTGCTGACCCTTGGGGCGGGTGGGGTTCTGACCGAGATCCTGCGCGACTCGACCTCGATCCTGATCCCGTCCACGCCGTCTGCGGTCCGCGACGCGCTGGGCAAGCTGGCCTGTGCGCCCGTGTTGAGCGGATATCGGGGCAAGCCCGGCGTGGATATCGATGCGGTCGTGCGGGTGGCCATGGCGGTGCAGAACTACGTCATTGCCAACGCGGCGGTCGTGGACGAAGTTGAAATCAACCCTCTCATCTGCGCGGCCGACAGTGTGGTCGCCGTTGATGCCCTGATCCGAAAGGCATGACCATGAACCCGATCAAAACCTACCGCGATGGTGCAATCCTTCAGGTCACGTTGGACCGGCCCAAGGCGAACGCGATCGACTTGGCGACCAGCCGGGTGATGGGCGAGGTCTTCCGCGACTTTCGCGATGACCCCGACCTGCGGGTGGCGATCCTGACGGGGGGCGGCGAGAAGTTCTTCTGCCCAGGCTGGGACCTGAAGGCCGCAGCCGAAGGCGATGCGGTGGACGGCGATTACGGCGTTGGCGGTTTCGGCGGCCTGCAGGAGTTGCGCGACATGAACAAGCCGGTGATTGCCGCCGTGAACGGGATTGCCTGCGGCGGCGGGCTGGAGCTGGCCCTGAGCGCCGACATGATTCTGGCCGCCGATCACGCCACTTTTGCCCTGCCGGAAATCCGCTCGGGCACGGTGGCGGACGCGGCCAGCGTCAAGCTTCCCAAGCGCATCCCCTATCACATTGCGATGGAACTGCTGCTGACCGGCCGCTGGTTCGACGCCGAAGAGGCGCATCGCTGGGGGCTAGTCAACGAGATCGTCCCGGCTGACCAGTTGATGGACCGGGCATGGGAGCTGGCGCGCCTGCTGGCAAGCGGCCCGCCGCTGGTCTATGCCGCGATCAAGGAGATCGTGCGCGAGGCCGAAGATTCCAAGTTCCAGGACATCATGAACCGTATTACCAAGCGGCAACTGCGGACGGTCGATGTGCTCTATGGCTCCGAGGACAATCTGGAAGGCGCCCGCGCCTTCGCCGAAAAGCGTGACCCGGTCTGGAAAGGCCGCTGAGGCGGTTCAGGTTTTCTCGAACAGGGCGATCAGCGCGGTGTCGTCCTTGTTGGGGCCGGCGGCCAGATCGCCGTAGATGCGGACCGTGGTCAGAGCCAGATGTTCCATCCAGCCCTCGGCCTGCAGCTTGTCGAAGGCGGTTGCAAATCCCAGCGCCTCGAAGTGTTTGGCGTTGATCGAAAAGGCGAATTGTGCCCCGGGCCGGGCCACCCGCAGCAGGGCCGGCAGAACCTCGGGGCCCAGATGGCCGTGGGTGAAGGTACCCGACGACACGATGCCCGAATAACTGTCGCGCGGAACGGGGATGCCCTCGTTCAGGTCGGCCTCGATCGCGTCGCGGTAGATGTCTTTGCGCATCGCCTTGTCCAGCATCTCGGCACTGATGTCGGTGGCATCGATCGGCCCCACACCCAGATCGGCCAGAACCGCGCCGCACAGGCCGGTTCCCGCGCCCACATCCAGCACCGGACCCTGTCCCCCTGCGCCGACAAAAGCGCGGGCGGTGTGAATATGCAGCTGGTAATCCTCGCGCGCGGCGAATCCGCGATCGTAATCTCCGGCCCATTCGGCATAGAGCCGTTTGTTGTCTGCCGGAGTTTTCAGCGCATAGGCCGCGTGCAGGCTGGGTTTGTCATCACTCATGACACCATGAAGGCGCAGGCGGGGATTCGAATCAAGTGCGGCCATCCGGCGCTTGCATCCCGCCCGCGGCGCGATCATCAAGGGACCATGACTGGAACGCTTTTTTCATTCGGGCACGGCTATACCGCCCGCGCCCTGTCGCGCCGGCTGGCCCCCAAGGGTTGGCGCATCGTCGGAACCACCCGCGATGCCGCCGAGAAGGACGCCATCCGCGCCGCCGGGGCCGAACCGCTGGTCTGGCCGGGCGAGGCCCCCGACCTGGACGGGGTCACGCATCTGCTGATCTCGACCGCGCCCACGGCCAAGGGAGATCCGGTTCTGGCCGCCCTGCGGGATGAGATTGCCGCGCGCGCCGGTCAGTTCGATTGGGTCGGGTACCTGTCGACCACCGCCGTCTATGGCGACCACCAGGGGGACTGGGTCGATGAAACCACGCCGGCGACACCCACGGCCGAGCGCGGGCGCTGGCGGTTGCGGGCCGAGCAGGACTGGGCCGCGATCCCCGGCCTGCCGCTGCACATTTTTCGCCTTGCGGGCATCTACGGGCCGGGCCGGGGGCCGTTTTCCAAGCTGAAAAAAGGCGGTCTGCGGCGGATCATCAAGCCGGGGCAGGTGTTTTCTCGTATTCATGTCGAAGACGTTGCGCAGGTGCTCGAGGCGTCGATGCGACGTCCTGATCCGGGCGCGATCTACAATGTATGCGATGACGAACCGGTGCCGCCACAGGACGTGATCGGCTATGCCGCGCAACTTCAGGGCCTGCCGCTGCCGCCTACGGTGGATTTCGACACGGCCGACCTGACGCCGATGGCCCGCAGTTTCTACAACGAGAATAAGCGCGTTCGGAACGACCGGATCAAGACCGATCTGGGCGTGACGTTGAAATATCCCAACTACCGCGTGGGCCTTGAGGCGCTGCACGCGGATCAGACGTTGAACGGCGACTGATCAGACCACATCCGCCAGGATCATGTCGGTGGCCTTTTCCGCGATCATGATCGTGGGGGCGTTGGTGTTGCCCGAGACCAGCGTCGGCATGACCGAGGCATCGACCACCCGCAGCCCCTGCAGCCCACGCACGCGCAGCTGCGGATCGACCACTGCCAAATCGTCCACCCCCATCTTGCAGGTGCCCACGGGGTGATAGATCGTATCGGCCCGCGCGCGGATATGGCCTTCCCAATCCGGGTCGGTCCGGGCGGTGTCGGTGCCGAACATTTCCTTGTGGCGGTATTTGGCGAGGGCCGGTGCCTCGAGGATTTCGCGCGTCATCCGCGCGCCCTTGATCATCGTGTCCAGATCGCGCGGGTCGGACAGAAAGGCCGGGTCGATCGCCGGGGCGGCAAAGGGGTCGGCGCTGTGCAGCGAAACGGTGCCGCGGCTTTCGGGGCGCAGTTTGCAGATATGGCAGCTGAACCCGTAGCCCAGGTGCAGTTTGCGCGCGTGGTCATCTACCAGCGCGATGGTGAAATGCAGCTGGATGTCGGGGCGGTCCAGATCGGGAGAGGTCTTCAGAAAGGCCGCGCCTTCCGCAAAAGGGGTGGCCGCCATCGACACCCCGGTCTTGCGCCAGCGCAAAAGGTGCTTGATCAGCCCCACCGTACCGGCGGCGCCGATGCCGAAATTGTCGGTGTCCTTTGTCTTGTAGGCCAGGATGAAATCCAGGTGATCCTGCAGGTTCTTGCCCACGCCCGGCAGCGCATGGCGGACGACGATTCCATGCGGGCTCAGGTCCTCGGGGTCGCCGATGCCCGACAACTGCAGCAGTTGCGGCGATTTCAGCGCGCCCGAGCAGACCAGAACCTCGCGCGTGGCGGTGACGGTGAGATCGGCGCCTTTGCCGCCCTGGCGATAGATCACGCCCGTGGCGCGGTGGCCGTCAAAGGTGATCTCGCGCGCCTGCGCCCCGGTGATGACCGTCAGGTTGGGCCGGTCCATGACTGGAAACAGATAGGCTGCGGCGGCCGAGCACCGCTCGCCGTTTTTGGCGGGGTCATGGAACTGGGTGACTTGGTACAGCCCCGCGCCTTCGTTGTCGCCACGATTGAAATCGTCGGTCACCTTGTGTTGCAACTGGGCGGCGGCCTCGACGAAGGCGCGCGTGATCGGGCGTTCTTCTTTCTGGTCGGACACCTGAAGCGGGCCGTCGGCGCCATGCAGGTCATCCGCGCCGCGTTCGTTGTTCTCGGACCGTTTGAAGTAGGGCAGAACGCTGTCCCAGTCCCAGCCCTCGCAGCCCAGATCGGCCCAGCCGTCAAAATCCTGCCGCTGCCCGCGCACATAGAGCATTGCGTTGATCGCGCTGGACCCGCCCAGGGCCCGGCCGCGCGGCTGATAGCCCGTGCGCCCGTTCAACCCCGGTTGCGGCACCGTTTCAAAGGCCCAGTTGTTGATCTTGGGTCGCCCCGGCAGCATGGCAACCACAGCGGCAGGCATCCGCACCAGAATGCCGTTCCCGCCCCCGCCCGCCTCGAGCAGGCAGACCCGCGTGCCCGGATTGGCGCTCAGACGGTTGGCCAGCACGCATCCCGCGGACCCTCCGCCGACGATGACGTAGTCGAATTGCATGGCGATCCTCCCCTGTGGCCCGCGCGGTGTCGCGCGTCACGGCCCGCAGTTTGAAGCACCGGCGGCAAAACGCAATCGGGGCGGAGGGGAACGCCGCGTCATGTGGATGGGGATCGGTTTGAAAGATCACGGCAGAGCCATAATCAATACCTATCAAATCAATCCGAAAACAAAATTTTTTCTCATGACAGGGATTTGCTATGACTCGGGGTATTCCAGCGGACTGCGGTCCGCCCCTTTTTGACGTGCCATACGCACGGTTGCCTCGCAAACAGACAGACACCAGCCAGGATCGGAGATTAAGATGGACGGAAGCGACAACCCCAACACGGGCAAATGCCCCATCATGCACGGCGCCGGAACCCGATCGAACCGGGACTGGTGGCCCAACCAGCTGAACCTGGCGATCCTGCACCAGCACCAGCCGGCCGGGAATCCGCTGGGGGCAGATTTCAGCTATGCCGACGCGTTCAAGAAGATCGACTATGACGCGTTGAAACAGGACTTGTATGACCTGATGACGGATTCGCAGGATTGGTGGCCGGCGGATTACGGCCATTATGGCGGTCTGTTCATCCGCATGGCCTGGCACAGCGCCGGCACCTACCGGACGGCTGACGGGCGGGGCGGCGCCTCGACCGGGAACCAGCGGTTCGCGCCGCTCAACAGCTGGCCGGACAACGGCAACCTCGACAAGGCCCGTCGTCTGCTGTGGCCGATCAAGCAGAAATACGGCAACCAGATTTCGTGGGCCGACCTGATGATTCTGGCCGGCAACTGCGCCATTGAATCGATGGGCGGCAAGACCTTCGGCTTTGCCGGCGGCCGGGAAGATATCTGGGCGCCCGAGGAGGACATCTATTGGGGTGCCGAGACCGAATGGCTGGCCCCGACCGAAAACCCGCACAGCCGCTACTCGGGCGAGCGCGATCTGGAAGATCCGCTGGCCGCCGTGCAGATGGGCCTGATCTATGTGAACCCCGAAGGCCCGGACGGAGAGCCGGACGTGCTGGCCTCGGGCCGTGACATTCGCGACACCTTTGCCCGGATGGCAATGAACGATGAAGAGACCGTCGCACTGGTTGCCGGTGGCCACACATTCGGCAAGGCGCATGGTGCCGGGGACCCGGCGCTGGTCGGCCCCGAACCCGAGGCCGCGCCGATCGAAGAGATGGGCTTTGGCTGGATCAACAAATTCGGCACAGGCAAGGGTGACGATACCACGACCAGCGGAATCGAGGGCGCCTGGACCGCGAACCCGATCAAGTGGGACAATGGCTATTTCGACCTTCTGTTCGGTTATGACTGGAACCTGACCAAAAGCCCTGCCGGAGCGTGGATCTGGGAGCCGGTCGGCGTCAAGGAAGAGGACATGGCACCAGCTGCGCATGATCCGTCGAAAAAGGTCAAGACGATGATGACCACCGCCGACATGGCGATGCGCATGGATCCGATCTATGGGCCGATCTCGAAGCGGTTCCACGAAAACCCCGACGAGTTCGCCGACGCCTTCGCTCGCGCTTGGTTCAAGCTGACCCATCGCGATATGGGGCCAAAGGCGCGCTACATCGGTCCCGAGGCGCCAGCAGAAGAGCTCATCTGGCAGGACAACGTGCCGGCGGTGGACCATGATCTGATCGATGCCGCGGACGTGGCCGACCTGAAAGCCCGGCTGCTGGATTGTGGCCTGTCGGTGTCGGAACTGGTCGCGACGGCATGGGCCTCAGCTTCGACCTTCCGCGGCTCGGACAAGCGCGGTGGCGCCAACGGCGCCCGCATCCGGCTAGCGCCCCAGAAAGACTGGGACGTCAACGAGCCCGAGAAACTGTCCAAGGCGCTGGATGCTCTGGCGGCGGTACAAGCCGAGTTCAATGCCGCGCAGTCCGGCAACAAGAAGGTTTCGCTTGCGGATGTAATCGTGCTGGGCGGCGTTGCGGCGATCGAAAAGGCCGCCAAGGCTGCCGGGCATGACATCGATGTTCCGTTTGTGCCCGGCCGTACGGATGCCACGCAGGACCAGACCGACGCTGAATCCTTCGCCCCGCTTGAACCGATCGCGGATGGGTTCCGGAATTACCAGCGCAAGGAGTACAGCGTGTCTCCTGAAGAGTTGCTGGTGGACAAGGCGCAACTGTTGACCCTGTCGGCACCCGAGATGACCGTCCTGGTCGGCGGTATGCGCGTTCTGGGTGCGAATTTCGGTGGCACGGCGCATGGCGTCCTGACAGACCGGGTCGGGGTTCTGAGCAATGACTTCTTTGTCAATCTGCTGGACATGCGCACCGAATGGAAGCCGGCGGCAGACGCCAAAGGAGTGTATGAAGGCCGGGATCGGGCTTCGGGTGAGGTGAAGTGGACCGGAACCCGCGTTGACCTGGTATTCGGTTCCAATTCACAACTCCGGGCTCTGGCCGAGGTTTACGGCCAGAAAGATGCCGACGCCAAATTTGTCGGTGACTTCGTATCGGCGTGGACCAAGGTGATGAACGCGGACCGCTTCGACCTGACTTGAGGGCGGAACAGCTCCCATGATCAGCGCCGCCAGGGGAAACCGTGGCGGCGTTTGTCGTGTCCGAGTCCTGGTCTTGCCAAGACGCGCGGCGACGATTCCATCCGCACCGCGTAGAGGGACCCTGAAAAATGGACGGCGCATACCGCAAAAATGGGGAATACCGTGGGAATTGTTAAGCTAACCTATTGTTTTTATTAACACCGCAAAGAATCCGCCGAGAATTGCGAAGTTTTTTCAAAATGGGGGTTGCAGGTCCCGGACCTAATCCGTAAATACCCCTTCACCGGCGCTGCTGAGGCGGTGTTGGTTGGTCGGATGGACGGCCTGACGGACTGGAAAGACGGTTGAGACGCCTGGGAGAGACCGGGGGCATCTTGAGTGAGTGTT